>JAPLXU010000019.1 GCA_026395915.1 Candidatus Nomurabacteria bacterium
GTCGGTAATATTGAACAAAATGAATAATCAAACCAAAAAGTTTTTCATATATACTCGCAAGTCCACAGACGACAAAGACAGACAAGTCCGCAGTATTTCTGATCAACTTTCGGAATTAAAAGAGTTGGCGATAAAAGAAAGTTTGGAAATAATTGATGTCTTTGTCGAAAAGCAGACCGCCAAAATACCAGGCCGTCCGGTGTTTAATGAAATGATAGAACGAATGGAAAAAGGCGAAGCACAAGGTATTTTGGCGTGGCATCCGGATAGACTTGCTCGCAACTCGGTAGATGGAGGAAAAATAATCTACCTCGTAGATACCAAAGTTATTTTAGATTTAAAATTCTCAACTTTTTGGTTTGATCCCACACCGCAAGGAAAGTTCATGCTCTCAATAGCATTCTCGCAATCCAAGTATTATGTAGATAATTTGTCGGAGAATATTAAAAGAGGACATAGAAACAAACTTAAAGATGGAATCTGGCCTCGAAACGCTCCGATGGGATATTTAAATGATAGTGAGAAGAAAATTATCATTCCCGACCCCGAGCGTGCGCCATATATCAAAAAAGCGTTCGAGGCATATGCAAGTGGAAAATATACTCTCCGACAAATTAGAGATATAATAACTGGACTTGGATTGCGCTCAATGAAAAGTGAAGAACTTTCCGTGTCAGTAATGCACGAGATTTTACGAAACCCAATATTTTGCGGACTTATGCGGTATGGGGGTGAAATCCACGAAGGAAAGCACGAACCGATTATCACAAAGAAACTTTTTGACCAATGTCAGGAAGTGATGATGAGAAAATCCAAACCGAAAGAAACTGGCTTCAAAACATATTTATATAGAGGATTTTTCCGTTGCGGAGAATGTGGCTGTTTTATCACGACTGAAACACAAAAAGGACACAATTATCTCCGCTGTACCAAACGGAAAAATCCTTGTGAGCAAAAATATGTTCGCGAGGAAATCATCACTTCACAAATTAAGGAAAATATACAAAAAATTTCTTTGCCGCTCGATTGGGCAAAATGGATGATTGAAGAAAACAAAAAGGATCAATCATCCGAAATCCAATCGAGCGAGATTTTTTCTCAATCGACCAAAGACGAAATTTCTCTTTTGGATTCTAAAATCGAGAAGCTGATGAATGCGTATTTAGAGAACGCACTTTCGCTTGAAGAATATCGGGATGCTAAAAGTGCGTTGGTTAACGCAAAACAGCTTCTCAAAGAGAAATTATCGTCTTTTGAGAAAAAATCTCATAATCGGTTCGAACTCACAGAAAAATTCTTAAAGGACAATATTACCAACGTGGAATTGGCAAACGAAAAAACAAATGAAGAAAATCTTCATTTGTTCCAAAAAGTCAGTTCGAACTTTAAAATTCACAATCGAACTGTACTTTTTGAGCCACGCGGAGCGTGGAAAATCTTGGCGGGGTTTGGGTTTGGCGGGAATTCAGCCCAATCATCGGCGCTTTGCGCCGACGCATTTTTTGGCGGGGATGCTCTAACCCAGAATTTGCGGAGCCGGCGAGATTCGAACTCGCGAGGGGGTTTAAATCCCCTGCATCTTTAGCAAAGATGTACCTTAGACCGCTCAGACACGGCTCCTTCACACATATTTATTAACTTAATTACTTTAGCATATTACTGCAATTTTTCCATTTTTAAGATATACTCTTTTTGTATTTTGGATGAGTGACCGAGTGGCTTAAGGTAGCGGTTTACTAAACCGCCGTCCCCTAAAAAGGACCGTGAGTTCGAATCTCACCTCATCCGCAAAAAACCGAACGGCTCATTTTCACCATTTGAGCCGTTCGGCTACATAGTTTTTACATTTTTAAAAAGCTATTTTGCATCTAAAAATTTTGGTATAATCAAAATATGAACATCGAAGTCGAAGTAAAGGTAAAGATAGATAACTTCCGGGAAATAAAGAAAAAAGTCTCGACTATTGGAAAATTGATAAAAACAATAAAACAAATTGACGATTATTATATCCCTTGCCATAGAGATTTCTTTGCTCAAAAACCGCACCCGACAGAATGGATGAGAATAAAAACAAATCCTGATAAAACTTTTTTTGAATACGACAGATCCATGAAAAGAACAGAAGCTGGCGGACAAGGATACGCGGAGGAATACGAAACGGAAATTTCCAATGCTGGAGAATTCAAGAAAATTTTAGAATTTCTAGATTTTAAAAAAGTCATCACAGTCGAAAAACAGAGAGAATACTGGATGTGCGGAAATATGGAAATTGCCTTGGATTATATAAAAGGACTAGGCTATTTTATAGAAGCCGAAGCGAAAGGAAATTTCAAAAACACAAAAGAAGCAAAAAGGACTTGCATTAGACTCTTGGAAGACCTAGGTATAAAAGACGTTGAAAATAACCAAATAAAAACAGGATACCCACAATTACTTATGGCTTCGTGGAAAAAAGGTAAATAATATTTTTAGACTTTTTTACTTACCCCCTTCCACTCCTTTTTTAGTTTCTTGGCAAACGCTTTTATTTCTTTTTCGTGAGCCTTGTATTGTTTAGCATAATTTTCAGAAATAACATCCACCGCTTTGTGATAGACAGGAAGACTGACTTCTTTCACTTTTTTTATCTCGCTTTCTACTTCTTTTTTCATCTTGAGGAAAAGCGCCTCCGCTTTTTTTTGATGAACTTTAGCATTCGGTCCGAGCAAGTAATATGCTCCAACACCTATCGCCGCTAACCCCGCGCCTACTGCAACTTTTTTTCCAACTGACATCCCTTTTTTTGTATTTTTCATATATTTTACTTTATTAACTTTCCACTTTATAAACTTTATAACTCACTTAAAATCTTTGCGACTCCTTCTCTTTTTTCTAAAAAGAAAATTAAAAATTGCGCTGTCTTTCATATCTTCGACCATTTCTTTTGTCGTGTCCCCTATTTCGTCTATGTCTTTCTCTACTTTATTTAAAATTTTTGAAAAAGTATTCGTCGCGCGGATGAGGTAAAATAAAAATATCGCTGCCAAAATCCAAAGAGTAACAAATCCAATTGAAGAAATAAAAAAGAAAACTTGTGATTGCATTAATGGGTTCATAAGTTAATTATAGCATATATTTCATTTTTAGTTATATAATTCAGATATGCAATTGCAAGACAAACTGGAGGAAAAATTCCGTTTGGATATTAACCAAAAAAGGGCCTTAAATAGACTCAAGCTTTTTTCTGTTTCAGATCTGCTCTTTCACTTCCCTGTCAGATATAGCGACATAAGCGAGGTAAAAAAAATTATAGACCTAGTTCCCGGAGATACAGCAACCGTGTATGGAAAAGTTTCAGATTTGAAAACCAAAAAGGGCTTCCGTTCAAAAGTTCCCATGGCAGAGGGCAAGATCGAAGATCTGTCCGGCAAAATAAAAATAATTTGGTTCAATCAAGCCTATCTGGCAAAAATGATCCACGAAGGCGACAGCGTGAAATTGACAGGCAAAGTGACAAAGAACAAAAGTGGAATTTATTTAGCAAATCCAGAATTTGAGAAGATGCCGAATATGCCGATAGATTCTCATGATAGTCTTTTTAAAACCTCACCCCAGCCCTCTCCTGAAAGGAGAGGGAGCGAATCCTCCTCCCCCTTCGGGGGAGGTCTGGAGAGGGTTGGATTTTCATATCCCGTTTACGCTGAAACTCGCGGAATAACTTCAAAATGGTTTTATCACGCAATAGAAAAAATACTTAGAGATAAAACTTTGGACAATATAGTAGATTATGTCCCGGCTGATATTTTGAAAAAATACAACTTACCGACTTTGAAAACCGCGCTCATTTGGATTCATAAACCGAAAAATAAAGACGACGCCGAATCGGCGCGCAAAAGATTCGCTTTTGAAGAAGTTTTTTGCATTCAACTCGAACGCCAGCATGACAAATTCGAATACAGAAAAAATAAATCTTTCCAAATAAAAACAACGGAAAAAGAAGTGGAAGAATTTCTGCAAAGGTTTCCTTTCAATGCCACCAATTCGCAAAAAAAATCTATCGAAACGATTTTGAGCAATATGGCAAAAACTTTTCCAATGTCCCGACTGCTCGAAGGCGACGTCGGCTCCGGCAAGACTGCTGTAGCCGCAACAGCAGCGTATGCCGTAGTAAATACTAGACCTCCGAAAAATTCTGTGGAGGACGGTCCTTCACAAACATTTGGCAATTTACAAGTCGCCTACATGGCGCCGACAGAAATTTTGGCGACTCAACATTTTGAATCTTTTATAGAGTATTTTGCACCCCGACGTGACGTCGGGGCAGGTCTGCCTATAAATATCGGGCTAATTACCGGATCCGGCTGTAGAAAGTTTCCTTCAAAATTAAATCCAACCGGATGGACAACAATTTCCCGAGCGCAACTTTTAAAATGGGTGGCAAATGGAGAAATACCGATTTTGATAGGTACTCACGCTCTCATTCAAAAATCTGTGAAATTCAAAAACTTGGCGCTCGTCGTGATTGATGAACAACATCGATTCGGCACGGCACAAAGAAGAAAACTTGTCCGCAAAGACAACATCGCCCCGCACTTGCTTTCGATGACAGCCACCCCCATCCCCCGCACTCTCGCCCTTACCATTTATGGAGACCTCGATCTTTCGCTTCTCGACGAAATGCCCGCCGGCAGAAAACAAATAATCACAGAAATCGTAACGCCAAACAAAAGAGAGCAAACTTACGAGCAGATACGACAAGAATTGAAAAATGGTAGACAGCTCTATGTGATCTGCCCGAGAATTTTTGAAGCAGAGGAAGCCCCAGCAGAATTTCCTTCGCGGGGTCTCTCGCAGGGCGACGGCCCGAGAGTGAGCGCTCGGCTAGCAAGCCGAGACAGCGACCCCGCGAAGGAATATTCTGCTGGGGCGAAACTTGAAATGAAAGCAGTCACGACAGAAGCTAAGCGTCTAAAAAAAGAAATCTTCCAAGAATACGAAATTGGCGTGCTTCATAGCAAAATGTCCAAAGAAAAAAAAGAAGAAGTGATGCAAAAATTTTCATCGGGAGAAATAAACATTCTCTGCGCGACTTCCGTGGTGGAAGTCGGAGTGAATGTCCAAAATGCAACGATGATAATCATCGAGGGCGCGGAACGTTTCGGCTTGGCGCAACTCCACCAGCTTCGCGGACGCGTTATCAGAAGTTCGCATCAAGCTTACTGTTTTATTTTTGCCGAAGCAAAAAGCGAAAAAACCATAGCTCGTCTGAAAGCGTTAAAAACCGCCAAGAATGGTTTTGAATTGGCAGAACTCGATCTCACTTTGCGTGGCGCAGGCGAACTCGGAGGCACAAAACAGTGGGGCATCACCGACCTCGGCATGGAAGCGATAAAAAATATAAAAATGGTTGAAGCTGCGAGAACCGAGGCCATCCGTTTGATCGAAGAAGATCCCGAACTTGCCAAGTATCCCCTCTTGAAACAGAAGGTCCATCAAAAAGCTGGCGAGTTTCATTTTGAATAAATAAACAAAAAAAACGGCGGGGAGGATTTCACCTCCCAGCCGCGCGCGATTTCGTTTTCATTTCTTCATCCCGATTTTTCACGGGGAGACACAGTCGTTGTCGCTGGAAACATACATTGGCAAGGGACCAAGTGACATTTACAACAGCCATCAGCAAAGTGTTTCTCCATGTGTTCTGCCAAACTGATCTTGGAACAAGTCGCTACACCGAAAAGGTGTGCTAGGACATCACAGAGTTCCTCTACTGAATCAGCAAGAAACTCCTGCCGACTTGTTCCAGTGAGATTATCTATTGCCTCGAGCACTTCACAAAGCTCCTCAATGAGATGCCCACTCTCAGCTAAAGCATTATTGTTTGGATAAATCTTACCGAACATAGCCTGAAACTCGTCGAGGGTTCGTGGACACTCGGCAACGATTTTCAAGGGAATCACAGTCTCCCTTCCTTCTTTAGTCAGTTTGCACATACACGGACCAAATCCACAATGAGAACAAGCCCCCGGATAACGTTTCCACAGCTCATTTTCAATGTCGGCGCCGAGTTTGTTGGCCAAGGCAAGTGACCAACTAAAGGTCATGACAAGATGAAACGCAATCGCATTGATGTCATTGCATCTGGCAGCCTTGTGCAAGCGTCCACCGAATCTTCCGATGCGTGCCACGATGCGCAAGGGATCGAAGAAGAGTCGGTTGTTTGATCCGTAGATACGTTCATTGAGAGCTTGCATGTCTTTCAATGAATAATTCCTTATCGGACCAGCAGTTGTCATATTGCACATAGTTAATTCTCCAAGTGTATTCTGTTATGTTAAACCACATTTGTTTAATTTCAAATTACACTACAAATCAACATCTGTCAATCCATCTCTTACAGGCGAGAGAATTTCATTTTGAATAAAATTCAAATTTAAAATCGGCAAAATAGACAGTTTCATTTTTTGTTGGCGCCCAATCTGGCCAAATACCACCAAAGAAAGTTGTGAAATTAAAATTATCAATTCCAAAAATTGCGCCTTTCGCTCGAAAAGCCCCTTTTTGATTGAGTGCTAGCTTTCCATCTAACCAAGACAAAATTTGACCATCTCTTTCACCTGGCGCATTCATTGTTATTTCAGTTTTGACTGTATGCCACTGACCAGGAATAAATCGAAGAATAGAATGATTTCCATTTACGTCCGTCCATGGCAAATCATCACCCCATTTTTTATCTGGCGCTCGCTCCATCCAATACATATATTGAAATATTTGACCCTGCTGTCGCCACATAATTCTTGCTGAAAAACCATCCGAGCCATCAGATTTTTTACCTCCTCCTGGAGATGTGCCTCCAGAAAGACCTGGCAACTTTCCACCTTTTACGAAATCAAAACCAATGGGAAACATTACTTGATATTCAACAGTACACCTTAAAAATGATTCACCGAACTTTAGTCTCCACTGTGCACCTCCACCATCTTCCTCTTGACCAGTTTTTCCTTTAGGATATTTAATCTCTAGTGCATGACGTGACTTATTGATTGGATCTTCGACAATGTTACACCGACCACTGCCAGCACCCATAATTCGAGGTGGATTGTTCCAGTCTAGATTTATCTGATCTTTTGTATACAAACCTAGAGGACAATTATTAAAACTAATATTTTTATTCATACAATTGTCCACCCTCTTGGATTCGAACCAAGGACCCTCGAGGTATAAGCTCGATGCTCTAACCAACTGAGCTAAGGGTGGCTACTTTTAATACTACAAAATTAAGAGATTTTTCGCAAAGAAAAAAGCTAAACAGCTACAGGAGCCACAATAAGCTCTTTCTTTTTGAGCATTATCCCATGCGCTGTCAAAATCTTCTCATATTCTTCCTGTTCCAAAGTTTCCACTTCGATGAGTCTCTTTGCTATGGCGTCAAACGCTTTTCTGTTCTCATTCAAAACTTTTTCGGCGGATTTTATTCCATCATTTATTATTCTCGAAACTTCTGAGTCAACTTTTGTGGAAACTGTTTCAGAATATTCTTTTTCTAGAATCTCGCCATACTGTGACCTACCTCCCCCGCCCACGAGCGCTATCGGTCCGATCGCGTCGGACATGCCCCAACGAGTCACCATCGCTCGCGCCAAATTCGTCGCCACTTGCAAGTCGCTCGAAGGACCAGTCGTAATATCTCCGAAAATCATCTGCTCCGCCACGTATCCTCCGAGAGACATAGCAATATCGTCTATGAATTCTTTTTTGGATTGCAAACGGCGTTCTTCCAAAGGCAATTTCAAAGTGTACCCTCCGGCATTTCCGCGCGCGATGATGGAAACTTTGTGCACAGGATCAGCATATGGCAAAACAGAAGCCACAAGCGCATGACCAGCTTCGTGATAAGCGGTGATTTCTTTTTCTTTTTTGGAAAGCAAGTGACTCTTCCTTTCCGGTCCGAGCATAACTTTTTCTATCGCGCGAATGAGGTCGAACTGGAAAACTTTTTTACGATTCTCTCTGGCGGCCAAAATGGCGCCTTCGTTCATAAGCGAATATAGATCGGCACCGGAAAATCCCGGAGTGCGTTCGGCGATCAGTTTCAGATTGATATCTTCGGCGAGAGGTTTTTTTATCGCGTGAATTTTTAATATTTCTTCGCGATCAGCGCGATCAGGCAAATCGAGAAGAACTTTTCTGTCAAAACGTCCTGGACGAATGAGCGCTGGGTCGAGCACATCAGGTCTGTTAGTCGCCGCCATCACTATCACTTTATCGTTCGGTTCGAAACCATCCATTTCAACCAATATCTGGTTCAAGGTTTGTTCGCGTTCGTCGTTTCCCCCGCCAAAGCCTCCTCCACGTGTTCGTCCGATTGCGTCTATCTCATCCACGAAAATAATTGCTGGAGCCGCTTTTTTCGCCATCTTGAAAAGGTCTCGCACTCGAGAAGCGCCGACACCCACAAACATTTCCACAAACTCGCTTCCAGATAAATGAAAGAACGGCACACCGGCTTCTCCCGCGACAGCTCTCGCGAGCAAAGTCTTTCCCGTCCCCGGAGCACCGGTCAAAATGACTCCTTTCGGAATTCTCGCTCCGATGTCCAAAAACTTTTTCGGACTTTTCAAAAAGTCCACGATTTCTTTCAACTCTTCTTTAGCTTCCTTGCACCCAGCAACATCTTTGAAGGTAACTCTATTATTCTTGTCATTCGGGTCAGTGATGCGCGCTTTGGATTGTCCGAAGGAAAGCGCCTGCATGCCAGCGCCTCTCACTTGTCGAGACAGATACCAAAAGAAAAATAAAATAAAAAGTACTGGTATTAAGAACGGGAGAATGTTCACAAGCCAAAACATAAACCCACTTTCATCTTTTATTTGTATCTCAGTTTTTGCTAGCGCTGAAGGCGTCACGCCATAGTTGAAAAGCGTTTGAGAAAGCGCTGAGCCGACTTCTTTCTTGGCTGTCTTCACGTCATTGTTCCCGTAAGTGATGGTAAGTTTGTCCCCTTCCACTACGATATTTTTCACATCACCTGCAGAAACACTTTTCGCTAAATCAGAAACTGGAATTTCTGGAACAGCTTTTTCACCGGGAGACAAAGCCAAATATAAAGCCGTGATGAACATAAAGACAAGCAAGGCGCCAGCAATACTGCTTCCAAACCCAGTTCTCTTGGGTCCTTTTTTGCCTTTGTTTTGCGCATTTTTTTTGTTTAGAAAATTGAATTGCATTGATAGAGAATAGCACAAAAAGCATAAAAAGAGAAACTATTTTTTTAGTATTCTGATTCCTGAAAAAAATTCATAAGCAGGTCCAGCAATTAACCCTAGAGAGAATGCCCATATCAATTCTTCTAAAGGAATTCCCAAAATCAATATTCCTGAAATATTTTTAATAAACCACCATTTGTGTATAGCTTCAGGAAAAATATAGAGAAATATAAGATACGCCAGAAACATTGTCATGGCAAGAAAAATCCCGCTAGCTAATCCGTCGATAAATAAGTCGCGTCGAAAATAATACATGAACAGTGCCATTAGTAAAAAAGTAACAATACTCGCATATATCGAATTGATATTAAAGACATAAAAAAATATATTTGAAAGAAAAATAAAAGCCGTAATAAACAAAAACAAAAATCTTAAATGGTGATTCCCCTTTCTTGGTCGTGAAATAAATTTACTAAACAATTCTTTATAAAGAACGCTCACTATGCCACCAATAAAAAAGCCAAATAAAAAATCTTCGATACCAATACGTGAACCGGTAAAAGTTTGAGGCAACCAATAATCTTGTTGGTATAATAATTCAGAAATCGGACCTAAAATACCAAAAACAAAGCTCATAGTTAAGATATCGATCCTTAAATCTTTTCTGCGCAAGAAAAAAATTAACCAAATCGGAAAAAGGATTACTAGATTGCCAAAGAGATACGCATATTGATAGCTCATAACTAACATTATAACACTATTTACTTTATGGTAAGATTAAATTATGGCTAGTTATACGGAAAACCGAAAAGCGCGTTTCAATTACGAAATCTTGGAAAAATACGAAACCGGTATTGAGCTTTTGGGTACGGAAGTCAAATCCGTGCGAGGTGGGCAGATGTCGCTCGAGGGAGCTTTTGTCATTATTCGCGGAGGCGAAGCGTATTTAATCAATGCGAACATTCCGCCGTACCAAGCAAAAAATGCGCCGGCAGATTATGACCCGCTTCGCAATAGAAGGCTCCTGCTCACTAAAAAAGAAATCGCTGAGCTGGCTGGAAGCGAGAAAAATAAAAGTTTGACAATTGTGCCAATCTCGGTGTATAATAAAGGCAGAAAAATCAAAGTTGAAATTGCTTTAGTTAAAGGCAAGAAGAAATTTGATAAACGCGAGACTCTAAAAAAACGCGACACTGATCGCGAAATTAGACGCGAATACAAAGAACGTTGAAAACAAAATCGTAAAAAAATATAAAATCAAACTTTTTCCGGTACAGATTTTTTGAAGCTTAAAAAATCCTGAAGTTCTCGGCTCGTCAGCCTCGAAACCCCTTCAAAAGTTTATTTTAATATTTTTTTCAAAATATGGGGATGAAAGGCATAGACAGCAGGCCTTTTGTTATCGATGCATACCGAGCATGAACATAATCTCGTAAAAATTTGTTCAATAGCTTAATTGCAAAATTAGCTTCCAAAGTAAAAGCGGCAGTCTCTCCATACTTCGGTATGAATGACTTCGCTTTTGCTTCAGTTTCGGCTTACGCCTAACTGATGTCTCTCTTATAGACTTCCGATATATAGGAGCGGGCATAACATTATCGGGATAGGAAAAAGAATGTCTCAACTTTTCTCCGAAATAAAGAGGCTCGATTAAAAAATATTTGGCTCGTTTAAGAATTTTTTAATCTAAACAAAAAAAGCGCGCTATGTATGTAGACTTCTTTACAAAAACCTTCTGCACGGGGGCTCACTTCCCCCCATCTCCACCAGTGAAAACATTAGCGCCATTTTGGCGCTTTTTGTTTTGTTGGTGGAGATGAACAAGCAAACTGCTTTGCTTGCATGGGGTAATGAGCGGACGTAGCCTGTTTTGTAAAGCTTTACAAAACAGCGAGTCGGGGTCGCGGAAATTTACGAGCGACGGCGAGTAAATTATCTGTGACTCAATATTTCAACAATCGACATTAGGCACTCTTTGTCAACTTTGCTTCTTCCTCAAAATCTTTACTAAGAAATCCGTCCCGTATCTCTCTTGCTGTTCTTGTAACCAAATCATCCCCAGGGAAACCTGTACGCAGTTTTTCAAGATTCTTGAGTACGCCCATATCTCCTCCTGGAACAACTGCTTTCATTTTTGCTTTTGATTCTTCTAAGTAACTTTTCAGCCACGCTACTCGTTCAGGATGTCCTATAAAATAATCTGCATTTCTCTTAAGTTGATCACTTGTCTGCACATCATCCTCGTCAACACCCAAGGTGATACGCCAGAGCAAAAGTCCTTGGATCTCTTTTATCATTCTTTCTATCTCTACTTCCTCCCCTATTTTTTTATCTGCTTCGAGATGCTTTGCCCAACCATCTTCCATATTCATAAAATAAAGTATATACCCCAGCATTAGTATGTCAAATTTTTTAAGAACAAAAAATTGTTGACTTTCAAGCCCGAATACGCTATTATCCTAGAAGTCAAAGGTGCATAAGCCTCCTTGTAGACACTTCATATAAATTGCGTGAAAGAATAAACAACCAAATACGGGCGACGGAACTTCGGGTTTTGGACAGTGAAAATAAAAATCTCGGTGTTTTAAGCATAAAAGACGCTTTAGAAATGGCCCAAAGTAAGGGTCTGGATTTAATTGAGATAGGTCCGAATGCGAATCCCCCGCTCGCAAAGCTGATGGATTTCGGAAAATACCAGTACGAGATGAGCAAGAAAATGAAGAAGGCCAAGGCTGGAGCGAATAAAACCGAGACAAAAGGAATTCAGATAAAGATAGGAACCGGAGACCACGATTTGGAATTAAAAGCGAAAACCGCTTCCAAATGGATAAAGGAAGGACATCGGGTGAAAGTGGAACTCTTCCTCGCCGGACGCGCGAAATACATGGATGAAAAATTTTTAAGAGAACGTTTAGACAGAGTATTGCATCTGATCACCGAGGATTACAAAGTGTCAGACGCTTACAAAAAAGGTCCGAAGGGTTTAACAACAACAATAGAAAAAGCAAAATAACATGGGTAAAGGAATGAAAACAAACAAGTCATATAGCAAGAGATTGAAAATCACAAAAAGTGGAAAGTTGATCGCGCGCAAGCCCGGTTTCAACCATTTCAATGCAAAACAATCCCGCAACAAACAGCTCGCCGGCAAAAAGGGCAGGAGTTTCATCATTAAAAATAAACCAAAGTCGTATCTGTTGCCTTTTTCTTAATACTTTATAACTTTAAGAACTTTATAAACTTTAAAACTATTTATGACCAGAATAAAAAAGGGAGTACACGCATTAAAGAGACGAAGAAGTGTCTTGAAACAAACAAAAGGATTCCGTCACGGACGAAGCACGAAAGAACGCCAAGCAAAAGACGCGCTTTTGCATGCAGGAAACTACGCTTACGCGCACAGAAAGGACAAAAAGTCGCACAACAGAAAACTTTGGAATATAAAGATAAACGCCAGAGCGCGAGAACTCGGCACGACTTATTCAAAATTGATTGACAGTCTAAAAAAGAAAAACGTGTTGTTAGATAGAAAAATCCTAGCAGACCTAGCCGAGCACCAGCCAAAAACTTTCGCAAAGGTTCTAGAAAGCGTGAAGTAAAAAATAAAATGTAACTTTTGGAGGGGTTTCGAGGCTGACGAGCCGAGAACTTCAGGATTTTTTAAGCTTCAAAAAATCTGTACCAGAAAAAGCTATATTTTATTTTTTACTCTAAATTTTATACTCCGCTACTTTATCTTTTTTGACGAGAGCGATGATGTCTTCCACGATTTTTTTCGGATCAAGATTGTTGACGATTTTTGTGTTGACTCTGTGTCCTTTTTCTATAATTTCTTTGAGTTCGGCGCCCATTTCCCACGGACCTTCAAAAATGCCTATCGGCTTTCCATCTTCAAAAGCGACTGTGAATTCGTGAATAGTTCCAATGCGTCCGCAACCGCAAATGACAGCGTCCGCCGAGCGAGTGAGAAGTATATCGCGACCGGCATAGCCAAAACCTGTATACATAACCAAATCCATATAATCAAGCGGGAGTTTGTAGACCTCCACGTGTTCCCTTTCGGATGCGGCAGGAGATATTCCCACGCAAATTCCGCCCACTTCTTTGAATCCCATCGCCGTCCATAATGGAAACCCTGTCGTAGCCCCCGTCACTAAAATTGCCCCATGTCGGGCAATTTCCCGTCCGAGTTCTTTTGCTTTATCGAGTGCTCCAATACCGCAATGCCCTGTCTCTGCCGCGCCTGAAACGCAAATTTTTATTTGATTGTGCCCATGCTTGTCTGTTGAATTTAAATCCATGTTGCTATAATAGCATAAAAAAACTTTTTTGTAATTTTTATTAGCAAGACAACGTCACACTGCTTCCCTGTTCCGGCGTTGATGCGTCGATTCCTAAATTGTCTGTAAGTTTTTGAACCAAGAACATGGACGATTTTGGTTCACCCATGACGACAAAGACTTTCTTGAGCGTCTCTTGCGTGTCTTCGACAAAAGCGAGCAAGCCGTCGGAATCTTTATGCCCGGAATATCCAGTAATTGTCACGACGTGCGCCCTGACAACTACATCTTCGCCCGTTATACGCACCGTTTTGACCCCTTCTTGGATCAAACGTCCCGGACTGCCGACTGCTTGATATCCAGTGAGAAGCAAAGTATTGTTCGGATCCGGCAAATAATGTCTCTCGTGATGTACTATTCTCCCGCCGGTAGACATCCCGCTTCCGGCAATGACAATCTTCGGATTGGGTACGTTTCCGATCATTCGAGATTCTTCCGATTTCAAAGTGCTGTGCAGGCCCGGAAAATCAAACAGATATTTATCGTGTGTCATAGCTTTTTGCGCGCTTTCATTAAAATAATTTCTAAATTGTTTGAAAACTTCCGTCAGACGGATGGCAAGTGGTGAATCAAGAAAAATAGGCATGACCGGTATGCGTTTTCCCTCCACGAGAGCGTCGAGTTCAAACAAAAGTTCTTGCGAACGTTCGAGCGAAAAAGTCGGAATGATAAGCGTTCCCTTTCTTTTATAATTATCCTCAATCGTTTCTTCTAAATATTTCCTGCGATCGTCTTTTGACTCGTGATTTCTGTCTCCATAAACTGACTCCATAACTAAATAATCAATGTCTGTGACTTTTTCAGTATCGGGAAGGAGCATAGATGGTGAATTACCCAAGTCGCCAGTGAAAAGGATTTTTTTGCCGTTATAGACAAACAAAACCATCGCCGAACCCAATATGTGCCCTGCATTCAAAAAAGTGACTTCAACATTTTCAGTGATTTTTATAGACTGGTGATATTTCAAACCTTCCCAAAGCGACAAGGTTATTTTTATATTTTCTGGAGTGTAAATTTTGTCCAAATCGAGTTCCGTGTTTTTAGATAGAATGCCCGCCGTGTCTTCCAACATCGGCCCTGCGAGAGCGCGAGTTGGCTCGGTAGAATAAATTTTTCCGCGAAAGCCGTCATTCACAAGTTTCGGAATACGACCCAAATGATCAACATGAGCGTGAGTGACAAAGAGAATGTCTATTTCCTTCGGGTCATAAAGAAAAGGGTCCCAGTTGATATCGTCAGCCACTTTTGTTCCCTGAGTGAGTCCGCAGTCAACTAAAACTCTCTTTCCATCTATTTCCAAAAGAAAGTTCGCTCCAGTTACAGAACCTGTTCCCCCACAAAATGTTATTTTGGCAGTTTTTTCCATCAGTTTATTTTACCTTATTTCCTTCAGTTAGCATAATTCTCTTAAAAAAGTAAAGAATTGCAAAAACGCCACCAGAGAGATCGAAAAGAATGTCCGAAAAGGTGTCTAAATAATTAAAAGAATCACGGATAGTCACATTATTTACTAAAATTTCAAACACTTCCCATCCTATTCCAACAAGAAGTACACAAAGCAATATTTTTATAATAAATTGAAAAGTCAGAGCCTTAGACTCTGTAAATAAAAAATACAAAGAAGCTAGCCCGATCCAAAATCCCCCGAGAAAATGCATCGGCATATCAAAGTACCAGATAGTGTAGTACCAATAGAATTTATTCGCGACAAAATTGACTATAAAAATAAAAAGGATAAAGCAAATCAGACGTTTTATCAATTTTTTTCTGTCTATTCTGTCCATTTGATTAGTATACAGCAAAATAATATTCAAGAAAACATCCTGATAAGAAAAAATCTCCTTTCGGGAGAGTTCTTCTTAGGACTATTTCTGATGTATTACCATAGCTTTTAGCTAGGTGGGTGTTAGACACGAGAAACCAAGGTTAAACGTGATCGAAACTCCCATAAATTATTGTCTAGGTAATAACCGGAAATAACCCTACTTAAAATTATATGCTCTTAAAAAATTCTGGCAACCATGTTTACAAAACAACACAACTTTTGTAGTATTTCAAATTAAATCTTTATCAAAAATTCATGTTTGGCTAAAGAAAACTGGTTCTAAACCAGATACTGTTTCGTTTTTTTCTCAAAATTTTCGAAAGACGTGTAGAGTTCGGCATTAAAACCAAAATCTTTTGCTCCTTTTACATTTTCAGCTTTGTCATCCCAAAATAATATTTCTTCTTTTTTGACATCTTTTAAATCCTTAAATATTTTCGAGAAAAATTCTCTACTAGGTTTTTTGTGACCTAAATGCGCTGAACAATAAGTCCTGTCAAATATTTTTGCAAAATCCATTTTGTCTAACATATAAGCAAAACGGTTTTTTTCTTGATTTGTCGCAAGGAAACACTGGATTCCTTTCTTTTTAAGACCTTCGATGTATGAAACCATTTTTTTATCTATCTTATGATCTCGTGTAAACCAATATCCCAACATTGCATCCATCCCCTTATTCCAACCCCAGGCATTTAAATATTGAGGAAAAATTTCTCTCAATTCAGCTCTGCCTGCCACACATTCCTGCAAGGGTCCCGTAAAAAACGGAAGCATTTTTTTCATAGAAAATCCATAGTCTCTCTCTAAAGCAATGCTGAGTGGTTCTTGATGCGTTATCAAACCAACCCCATCAAAAATAATTACTTTAATCATAAAATTTATTTCTTATTTAACTTGTGCCAGAGCATAATATCATATTTCCCATTAACCAAAAGGTCTTCTTTTGCTACACCAAGCATTTCCAAGAAATCGCACAATTCTTTTTGGATATTTTTTCTCACTTCGCAATCTTTGTGTTTGACAATTTTTTCCACTTCAATAAATTCTCCCAATTCTTTCACTTCGTCAAGCACAATTTCAATGTCTTTTAAATTTGTTTTAATTCTTTTTTTGTCAACCGTGGGAAGATTGTCCCATTTCATGAGTTCAAATATCTCAATCATCATCTTTCCATCTTTTATTTCCATTTCTCTCTCAATACAATCTTGATGGCCGGTTTGCGGGATTTTTAAGGTAAAAAAATATTTGTCATTTGTTTTTCGCACTCGCAAAACACTCGTGCCCATGGGTAATAAAGGATAAGGCGTTCCTCTTGGCGCAAAAATAGTATCAACTTGATGGAGTTCTTTCCCAAATTTACACCCAAAACTTTTCAGTCTTTTTATAACTTCTTTTCTGTTACGTAAGTGAGCTTTCACTTCTACTTCATACATACCACAATACTACTAGAGGTTCAAGGCTTTAACAAGTTGCTTTATGAGTCCAACTACTACTGGAGGAGCTAGCAAACTATAAGAATCAAGACCTTCATCATCTTTGACAACCCAAGGCTCTTCGTTGATGGTTACCTTGCCTGTTTTTTTATCATGTTTGAACACATATTTCGGCGTTATTTCATATTCATCAACAATTCCGTCTTTTATACTATCTACAGGCACAGCATTTCTGAGAAGAATTTTAGGAATTCCATGAAGGGACATTACTTTCTTAATTAATTTTTCGTCCAATTCTAAGCGATCGCTGATACTCTCAATGCCAGCATTGTCTCCTTCTTTGCCAACCATCCTAGCACCATTGCATTCTGGATTGTCGCATTTTAGGAAAAACTTTCCAGTTTTCTCATCATAACCAGCTTCTTTGGTAGGGAAAGTCGTTAAATTTCTCGGTGCTTGACATATAGGACAAACTACACGATTGCGCATACGTTCATCAATAACAGAAAGAGGAATATTGATAGCCACAAAAATATCCGGATCAAGGCGATAATTCACCAAATCTCTGAAATATAGCGAATATTGAACTTGATCCAAATCGCGAGGGAAACCATCTAGAAAAACAACCTTGCGGTCCAATTTGTCAATTTCTCTTTTAACAAGCGCAAGAATAAATTCGGTCGGTAAAAGAACTTTTTGGTTCTTTCCAATCAAGGCATCTATCGCTTCATCAATAGAAATATAACCGCGATAATGTTGTTCTAAATATTCAGTGATTATTTTTCGTTCTTTCGGATCTTCAATAATTTTATGCGTCTCGCGAACTAAATCCCCTACGGAAATATGCCCGATTTTATCCGCACCAAAAATTTCTGCCATTAGTTTAGTATAAGTCCCCTTACCCGAATTTTTTTTGCCTAAAAGATAAGCAATAAAGGTGTGTTCTTTAAGATATTCTTTGAGTTTAGCTATTTCCGGACCAACTTTCGCCTCAAAATATTCCTTACGACTATTTCTGTCGTTAAGGTTAAATTTCTTGATAACTTTGGGCATTTTAGTTTTTAAAACTGGAAAATGAGTTAATGGTCCTTTCATAATATTTAATAAAAAAATGGCTTTCGCCAAAAATAATAATAATCCTATTCTAGCAGAAAAAAAAAATTTTGCAAAATTTTAATACAACCTCATCCCCTGCCTTCCCCTGAAAGGGGAAGGGGTTAAATTCCTCCTCTCCTTCCAGGAGAGGATTTGAGGTGAGGTTTCTCCCTCTCCTTAGAGGAGAGGGTCGGGATGAGGTGTATAATTGTACTATGCGAAGAATAGTAAACAACTTTTTAAGAAAAGAGGTCAGAAAAGAATTACGAAAAAATCAAACTCCGCAAGAAATAATCTTGTGGTCAAAAATTCGCAATAATCAAACAAAACAAAAATGGAAGAGACAGGTCAGTATTGGTCCATATATTGCTGATTTTTATTGTTCAAAAAAACTTTTGGTTATCGAAATAGATGGCTCTCAGCATTTGGACAACAAAAAATACGACAAGGAAAGGGGAAAATATTTTTTGAACCTTGGCATTCAGACCATAAGATTTTGGAATAACGAAATAAATACAAATATAGACGGAGTAGTAAAAATAATTACGGAAAAATTGGAATTACAACCTCACCCTAGCCCTCTCCTGAAAGGAGAAGGGAAATAAACTCAAAATTCTTTGATCCCCCCTCCTCTCCTTTCAGGAGAGGATTTGAGGTGAGGTGTATTGGTATAGATCAGGATGAGGTTATTCCATCGTCTTATACCTCCCCATAATTTCCGCTTCCACTTCTTCTCTATCTCTCCCGTATTTCACATATGAAAGCTCTTTCAAATTATCCACAATGTCCGAATTGCCCTTCTCTGGCGCGAGCGTTCTTAAATTGAAAGGTTTAACCGGCTGGCCGGCTACCAACATATTCATGTAAGCGTTGTAATTATCTAGTTTGGTAATGTCTTGCGCTGTAAATTGAGGTTTGAATTTCGGTTCCAAAAATGTCGCGTCCTCGGTACCGACACGAAAGACCGCCATCGAGCCGACGTTGCCAAATACTGCATTTTTAATTTTGTCTTCGAGCTGAGTGATGTATTGATGCGCGATGTTGAGCGACAGGCGGTATTTTCTCGCTTCGGACAAAATGGAAGCGATGGAATCCGTCGTCACGTTTTGGAACTCATCGATATAAAGATAAAAATCATTCATCGGTTTGCCGAACATATCTACCCGTGACAGTGCCGCCATTTGAATCTTGCCCACCAAGACAAGTCCGATCAAGTTCGCATTGATATCGCCGAGCCTGCCTTTTGAAAGGTTGACTAAAAGGATTTTTTTCTCGTCCATGATTTTTCTGAAATTGAAAACAGAATTTTGCTGAAGCACAACTGGGCGCATAATGTCGTTGCTGATGAAGTTGTCAAATTTGGAAGAAATATATGGCACAAAGTTAGCTAGAGACTGGTCCCCTGTCGTCTGTTCCGCCGAAATCCAAAACTGCTTGATGATTGGATTCTTACATTTTGCGAGCTTCATATCGCGGAATTCTTTATCTGCCAAGACTCTCGTGATCTCGAGCAAGGTCGAGCCTGATTCCGGATCTTCCATCACCAGAAAAGCGCTATTTCTGAAATATTGCTCGAACATAGCCCCGCCTCCGACCTTCATATCGAAAAGTTTGTTGAAAATTCCCATCAGTTCGTTCACAACGAAAGTTTTCTGCTCTGGATATTTGGTATCGTACTCTAGCATGTTGAGTCCCATAGGACGTGGAGTATAAGCCGGATCAAAATAGATAACATCGTCAATGCGTTCCTTTGGAATGCGAGATAATATGGTCTGGATATCTGTTCCATGTGGATCAATATAACAACAGCCGTCGCCATTTCTGATATCTTGCGTAATCATATTCAGCATAATGTTTGTCTTTCCTGTACCAGTCTGACCGATTACATAAAAATGCCTCATTCTGTCTTCTCTTGCCAAATGAATTTCTGTGTCTTTGCCTCGATAGCTGTTCACTCCCAAAATCACACCTTCGTTTTTCAATTCCAAAGGCGCTGGCGCGATACCTGCTCTCGCCTCTTTTAATTGTGGCTGGCTTCCTATGCCAACGGGGAAATGGAACACCGAAGCGAGTTCTTTTAAATTAAGTGGCATAACTTTCTCTTTCGAAAAAGAGCGATACGAAAAATCATGGAAAAGTTGTTTCAAATCGCTACCATGCGCTTCTTCAAAGACAAATGAATTGCTAGCCGCCTCGGTAAACTGGTTGAAGGAAGATTCTATTTCTTGCAAGATGGCTTCCGCGCGTTCTTTATTCTCGCCGGAGGCTATGACACGGATGTTAGCTTTCATTATAGAACCTTTTATCTTGTTGCCTATTTTTTCCACCGCACCTTCGTCCACTGCGCGCCTGCCTTTCATGTATTTTTCTTTGCCATCATCTTCAGTTTTCGCTTTATGCCCAAACAAAAGATCCTTGCCGGCTTTCAAAAAAGCCTTATTGAACTTATAGAAATTATCCGCCGCATGTTTGACAGAAATGCCGTCTTTCACATCGTCCAAAATCATATGGAACTCATTTATAAATTTGTCTCCGGCGGGCGCCACCACGAGCTGAATTGCCGCGCCTTCACCTTTGGTCTTCAGCTTGGAAAATACGTTCAGAATCATGTTCATCGGATCATGCTCTATGTTGTCATAAGTCTTGATTGGCATCACTCCGCGCTCAGAGAGCGACGCATAGGCTCCGACGGACGCGCCATCAACATTGAAGACATTATAGTCGTCTGAAACTTCGTGAATTTTCGCATCGTGATAAAACGCCAAGATCTGTTTTTCAAAAAGTGATAAAAATTTATTTGGAATTCCGGCATAGACCACTACTTCGTCGCTCTCGTTGCTAAGAGCTACTTCAAGCGTAAAATAAATTTCTTTCTCGTTTTTTTTATCTACCGAAATAGATTGCATGCCGGCATAAAACTGCTCCATTGCGCCGATAAATTCTTTGAAACCTTTTGACTTGTCAGTTTCTTCGACAGGTGGCGGAAGAGTGATTTCAAAAAGCGTCATATTAAGAGACTTGTACAAAGGCGTACCTTCTTTCAAATCAAGTACAGCTTGCCCCGTTTTCAAATATTGAATGAGAAGTCTGTGAAAATCATTGTCAACGTGCGGATTGCCCATAGCTTCCACCACAGAAAGCGCGTTTCTGATTCCTTTAGTGATGACGATTCCCAAAAGTTCTTCCATTACGCTATCATGCGGTTCGGGACGAAGAGCGAGGACTATGCCTTCCGTTTCTTTTTCTTTTATGAGATTGCTCTTGTGCAACAAATCTTCTGCTGGTATATTTTTGTAAGTTCCTAAAACTTCCTTTGCCGCATCTTCATTCGCATTTTCAAAACGCCCTATTTTTATGAGTTCTTCTTCGCGTTTAGCAACATGAGCGCGCAAATAATCAAGCTCCTCTTCTGGAGTCTTGAATTTCGGCATTTCCTTAAAGAAGGATTTTTCCATCCTCTCAATTATACAACAAAAGTAGAAAAAACTAAATTGAGCAAGGACTCCCCTTGCTCAATTCTTTATTTAGATATGAGAAAACCCGCCGCAACTTTTGGTCGCTAAGCGGGTTTCGTAGGGATCAACCCTACTCTTGATCTAGGTAACACAAACAATAGTCTGGGCTCTTTTTGCAGTGTGGACACGGATAGTCCATCTGCTCCAAGAACACGGACGTTTCCGTAATTTCCGGTTCTTCGTCAAACATTGCGTTTTGTCTGTTGATGAAAGTCGTGTCGTCTGTATCATCTTCACAAGAGCAGTCTGAGAACGGCTCCCCGCAATCAGGGCAACGTGATTTTTTCTCCTTCTTTTTCTGATAATCTGCATCTGTACGCAGACGTTCAAGACGTTCCCTCTCACGCATCTCAGCTTTCTTTTTAGCTATCTGCTCATCCTCCTGACGCAATTCCTCGGCCGAAAGACCAGATGTCCACTGACGCTCCAGCCTCAACTGTTCCTCTTTAGGGAGGTTGCAATGGTGACGCCACCATCTTTCGGTTTGGTAATTTTCTACTGACTTTTTTATTTTCTCAACGAACCATTTTACAATTTTGATCATAGTATTCCTTTCTTTACCGACAGACATTGCCGATAAATCAAGAATACTCACCCTTTCTTGCACCCTTGTGGGGTGTGGGAGGATGCTAGCTCGATTGCCGCCGTACCCAGTAATGGCAACTTTTCCTTCTTATCCAAGAAGTATGCTAGATATACCCTACTTGCTAGTATATACCTTTTTTACAGCTTTGTCAAGACTTCTGCTTCCTCTTCGGTAATTAAAATCGTATGTTCAAAATGCGCGCTTGGTTTATTGTCTGCCGTACGGAAAGTCCAATCGTCATCGTCTATGGTCACATTTTTCGTGCCAGCGTTTATCATCGGCTCAAGAGCGACAACCATACCGGGAACTAATTTCTCTCCTTTCCCTTTTTTCCCAAAATTCGGTATAAATGGATCTTCGTGAATAGCTCGGCCGACGCCGTGCCCAGCGAGAATTTCCACAATGCCATATTTTCCTTGTGAATGAACAAAATTTTCCATGGCATAACCAATATCTCCAACCGTATTGCCAGCCTGCGCTGCATCAATACCCACTTGTAACGCTTTTTCTGTAACTTCCAAAAGTTTTTGATTGGCTACGTTTATTTTACCCTCCGGCACAGCAACAAGAACAGTCAGCGCCATGTCCGTAAAGAGACCCCTATGTTTAAGACCCAAATCAAGAGAAACGATATCACCTTCCTTTAATATCCGCGTAGAGCTCGGAATGCCGTGTACAACTTCATCATTTACAGAAACACACAGCGACGCCGGAAAAGGAGTTTTTGCGCCAGCTGGGCGATAATTTAAAAAAGCCGGCTCGTCACCCATTTCTCTGATCAATTTGAGAGCATAGCTATCTAAATCTTTTGTGGAAACACCCGGAGCAACTTTTCCTTTCAACTTAAAAAGCACAGTTGCTAAATGTTTGCCCCCCTCTCGTAGTATTTCTATTTCTTCTTTTGTTTTGATAATAATCATAAATTTTGTGGAACTTTATAAAATAAACTTTTGAAGGGGTTTCGAGGCTGACGAGCCGAGAACTTCAGGATTTTTTAAGCTTCAAAAAATCTGTACCGGAAAAAGTTTGATTTTAAAAAGTTCTCCACTACGAAATAACCGTCCCCATAAACTTTTCACCGTTTAGACATTTTGCCAGATTGTCGATCGGTTTGCCGTTCATAATAACGACCTGCATACCTTCTCTTTGCGCCATTTCGGAAGCAGTCGGATCAAATGGAGAATTAAGACCAGGGGTGATTTTTTCTGGAATAAGTTTTCTGTACTCAGCCCAAGAAATATTTTCGATTTTTTTTGCTTTCGGATTATTTTTGGGATCGGAGTCATACACATAATCAATATTTGACAGATTGATTATTTTTTTCGCACCAACGTTTTTCGCCGCTAAAACCGCGTCGTAGTCTGTGCTGTGACCAGGCTCGTAAGCAGAACCGATAACGATAGATTTTTTAAAATCAAAATCGAGAGAAAGATTGGAAATTACTTTTTCGTGCGCATATTCCCCAAAAATCACCCGAACTAATTCGGCATTTAATTTCAAAGATGCGATACCGATCCAATCGAGATCTTCGTGAGAAGGATTCCCAAATTCTTTCGCGACATCTTGGTATCTGCGACAAAGTTTTCCCCCGCCAGTGGTTATTACAAATTTCTTTCCTTGCTTCACATGCGAAAGGATCAAGGTTTTAAAACTTTTTAAAAAATCAACGTCTATCTGGTCGGGAATTATGAGCGACCCGCCGAGCGAAATTATTATTGTTTCTTGCATTTAATTAATATCCCAAAGCCTTGATAATATCCTTGTGCACATTTTCCACTGTCTGCTCGCCGTTGATGGTGTAAATCGTATAGCCAGCTTTGCCTTTGAAATAATTCATAGACGGAACGACATTTTTTTCGTATTCATCAAATCTTTTTGCGAGTCCCTCTCTGGTATCATCAGCACGACCGCGCAAGAGATTGCGTTTCATAGCTTCTTCTTTGCTAATTTCAATAAAGACAATTTTTATATCTTCACGCTTATAGAATTTCATCATTTCTTCAAATGATTGCGACTGCCCCACTGTGCGAGGATAGCCATCGGCAAATAAATTTTTCTCCGGAGTTAAAGATGAAATGAGAATGTTTGTAAAAATTGTGTTGGTCAAAAAATTTGGCTGAAGCTCGCCACGTGTAATAGAATCTTTTACGAGACTGCCAGTATAGCTCCCGCTCCCTATCAATTTTCGATATTCATCGCCTGTCGACGTATAAACTGATTCTCGTCCGTCTTTACCCTTAAGAAAATCCATCAAAAGCTTCACCTGAGTTCCCTTGCCGGAACCCACTTGCCCAAAAAACACAAAAGTCTGCGGTTTCATATAGATATAGAATACAAAATTTAGCTTGAATAATCAAGATTTTTGTAATAGAATGATTTAATCATGGAAAAACTTGGATTTAACATCATACTTCTCGGAATGATAACCTCAGGCAAAGAAACTCAGGCCAACATTTTGAAAAAGAAATACGACTTAAAATTTGTGGAATCAGGGGTGTATTGGCGTAAACTTTTGAAGAAAAGAGGTGCTGAAGGAGATTGGATAAGGCGAACAACCGGAAAAGGAGAACCTGCTCCAATGATTCTAATGAAAAAATTCCTTATAAGAGAACTTTCGAAGAAACCAAAAAACAAGGATTTGCTTTTCTTGGGAAACCCAAGATTAAAACCAGAAGCGCAATTATTAAAAAAATTGCTTAATGAGAAAAAACAGGATTTTTTTGCTTTTTATATAACACTTCCAGATAGGGAGGTCTATAGACGTTCTTTCAATCGCAAAACTGGAAACATGAAAACGATTTACAAAGTTCTTGACACAAAAAAAATCATTAAGGCAAGAATCAGATACCATAAAAAACAAGTCAGCAAAACTGTAAAATATTTTAAGGCTTTAAACAAATTGAAAATAATTAACGGCAATCAGCCGATACCAAAAGTCACTAAAGACATTTTGAAAGTCATAAGAGAATACAAAAAGTGGATAGAGAACTAGTACTCCCGCATTGAGATCTGCGCGTCGATTTTTTTCATCAAGTCTAGAACGACTGAAACAACGATGAGAATCGAAGTGCCACCCAAGGCAAGAGAAGTGATGCCAGTGAGATGTTGCATGATAAGAGGAAGAATGGCGATGAAGCCAAGGAAAACTGCACCGAGGAGAGTGATGCGACTCAAAACTTTTGAAATATATTCGGATGTCGACGCGCCTGGTCGAATGCCTGGAATGAACGCGCCATTTTTCTGCAAGTTGGTAGAAAGAGCTTCAGGATCGAAAGTGACCGCCGTATAAAAATAGGTGAAAAGAAATACCAAAATGAAATAGAGAACCGCGTAAAGCACTGACGTTTGAGTGAATGAAATAAGCACATGAGAAATTTGCGAAATTATCGCATTGCTGAAACGAGCCAAGAAAGTGCCGATCATTTGCGGAAAGAGAAGGATGGAAAGAGCAAAGATTATCGGAATCACACCAGCTTGATTGACTCGAAGCGGCAAGTAAGTGGAACCGCCACCGTACATTTTCATGCCTCGGACACGCTTCGCATAAGTGACAGGAATAGGACGTTCCGCTTCTGTCACGAGGACAATGCCCGCAATAACAATCAACCCGAACACAATAAACCCGATCAGTGTCGGCAAAATGGTGGAATCAAAACTTGGATAAATGTAAGTAAAAATAAAAGTGCCCACAGTTGCAGGAAGTCTCGAAACGATACCCGCGAAAATAATGAGGGAGACTCCGTTTCCAATGCCGAACTCTGACATGAGCTCGCCTATCCACATTATTAGCAATGATCCCGCGACAACAATAATCAAATTTGTAACTCTGTCAAAGGCTGTTAGATTAACTAAAATATTCTGGCTTTCAAGAATGGCTAAAAGAGCGAACCCTTGGATAGCCGCGAGAGGAACCGTGAGTAACCTTCCATATTGAGTAAACTTTTTCCTGCCAGCTTCACCTTCTTCGTGATAAATCTTCTTCAAGGCTGGAACCATAATGGTCAAGAGTTGCATGATGATTGAGCCCGTGATATATGGACCGACTCCGAGCATTATGATGGAAAGATTTGAAAGTCCGCCACCAGAGAAAATGTTCAAGATGCCAAAAAATTGATTGTTTGAAAGGAAACGATTAAGCGCGATAGTGTCGATGCCTGGGATGGGAATAGCGGAAAGTAATCTGAATACTATGAGAGCAAAGAGCACGAACAAGACTCGTTTTCTTAAAGAGGTATCTGTCCAGATTAATTTCATTTTGTTCAGAAAATTTTGCATATACTTTTTTGTAACAGCGCTTTAGGCGCTCTGAGCGCCTAAAGCGCTGTCGCTACTTCATTTTAATCTTTTTACCTTTTATCGAAAGACGCTTTCTGATTTCAGAGAATTTTTCCCCCGGAAGAGCCTTTTTGTCTTCGCCCAAAATAAAGACTCTTTGAATAGATTTGAACTGGTATCCGCGGTTCTTTGGCAATCTCTTGATGATGTCTCGAAGTTCTGGGCGACGCTTGTTGCCTGAACGAGCTGTTTGTCCCTTACCTCCGCGACCCGAAGTCTTGGCATGTTTGCCTCCCCTGCCGATTATTCGGTCCTTCTTATTTTTATGTTGTCTTTTTAAATTATGTATTTGCATAAAATTTATTATTTATTTCTCAACTTCAGGAATAACAACTTCTTTGTTTGCGATAACGACACTTTCAGGGATGAGTTTTGCGTACTTTGAAGAAATAGCCGAAAGCGCTTCCATCACAGCCTTAGCATTGTTCAACTTGTTCTTGCTGTTGGAAATTATTTTTCCAGTAACATCTTTGATGCCGGAAAGTTTCACTATGTCACGTATAACCGAACCTGCCACAAGTCCACGGCCCTTGTTTGGCAAAAGCACAACTTTTGAACTTGAAAATTTAGCTGAAAGCTCGTGAGGAATAGACATCGTTTTGGTCAAATTCAATCTGACCATATTTTTCTTTGCATTTCTTACCGCTTTGTTGATTGCCAAAGCTGTGTCTCCCGCTTTTCCGAGACCCAAACCGACAGACCCTTTCCTGTCTCCGGCCACCAGCGCAACGCTGAAAGAAAATCTGCGTCCTCCAGCAACGACTCTAGTCACTCGGCGAATATTGAGAATCTTTTGATCAAATTCTGGTTTCACTCTTCCGAAAGAAGATGATCTGCGATTGCTATTCTTTTTTTCTTTTTCTTTATCCATATTTTTTATTAAAATTTAAGACCGGCAGCTCGAGCCTCGTCCGCTACTAATTTTATTCGTCCGGTATATTTGAAACCATTTCGATCGAAAACGACTTTTGAAATTTTCCCTTTCAGGCAAACAGCGCCGATCATCTTTCCGACTTCTTTTGCGCGTTCTGTTTTTGTGCCTTTTGCTATCTTGACATCGCTCGCTTGAGCCAAAGTCTTGCCTGACATATCGTCAATAACTTGAGCATAGATAAATTTGTTGGAACGGAAAACAGAAAGCCTCGGGCAAAGAGCTGTGCCTTTTATTTTTGCTCTGATCTTTCTCTTTAATCTTATTCTTTTGTCAGTTTTGTTTTGCATAATGTTTTTTAAGGACGGTCCTTGGGGAAACTCTCTTAAGGACCGTCCTTGTAATTAAACTGTCTTCTTGCCCTGCTTACGTCTGATAACTTCGTTATCATAACGCATTCCCTTGCCTTTGTATGGCTCCGGCTTCTTTAACGCGCGAATGGCTGCAGTGAAACTTCCAACCAATTCCTTGTCGATTCCGGAAATTGTAATGTTGTTTTTGTCAGCCGTAGCAGTGATCGTATCTGGAATTTTTACAACAACTGGATGAGAAAATCCTAAAGCAAAATGAAATTCTTTTCCCTTAACTTCGGACTTGAACCCCACGCCTTCCAATATCAATTTCTTCTGGTACGGCGTTTGCACTCCGGCAATCATATTTTTTATGTGAGAAGCGTAAGTGCCCCAAAGAGATTTGGAAAATTTGTCGTTTCTTTTTATATTCAAAGTTACGTTTTTGTCTGTTATAGCTATCGTGATGTCATCTCGGAAAGTTTTAGAGACGGTTCCTTTTGACCCGAGAACGGTAATAGTGTTGCCATTTTGTGTGACTTTTACTCCTACCGGTATTAATATTTCTTGTTTACCTATTCTTGACATAAATTTTTTATTTATAGTGAACTTGTTGAACTACCAAATTCTAAACAACGCTTCGCCTCCGACCTGTTCCTTTCGCGCTTCTTTGCCTGACAAAATCCCCTTTGGTGTCGAAAGCACAAGCAATCCTGCTCCACTTTTCACTGTATGAATATCTTTCATTCCAAAATAAACTCGTCTGGATTGTTTTGAAATTCTTTCGACTTCGGTAATCTTTGGTTTTTGATCTGTATAAATCAGACCAACTTCGAGCACTGGTTGGTCTTTCCTAACTTTTTTTGTAATGTTCGCAACATATCCTTCTTTTTTCAAACATTCCAAAATTGAATTCTTCATTTTAGAATAAGGCAAAAATACGAACTCCTTGTTCGCAAGACTTCCATTTTTCATTATTATTAACATGTTTGAAATTGAATCCATATATTTTTATTTACGAACTACCAGCTTGATTTACGAACGCCCGGCAACATTCCTTCATTCGCTAATTCTCTGAAACAGATACGACAAAGACCGAAATCTCTCATAAAAGCGTTGCCACGACCACAACGAAAACATCGGTTTTTCTGCCGAGTGGAAAACTTCGGTTTCTTTAAAGCTCTAGCTTTTACTGATGTTTTTGCCATAAATAAATATCGTCCATTTATAGGCGATATCGTGTGTATTTTCTTCTTAGCCTCTTCCCTAAAGCACTTTAAAGTGCTCGGGCAAAGAAGGAGAAACACAGATCGGACCTAATCACTAGACCTCTTGATACTAGCAAATTGAAACAGAATAGTCAACAATTATTGAGCTACCGCTTCTTGGCAATATAAATCCCACCTAGTATCTGGCGTCGGATGTCCTGGCAGTTCAGCCATATTCGTAATTGTAAACGATTTTTGGTGCGCACTGATAATACTTGAAACACCTGTCCATGTAGTGTACACACAAAATTGATCATTAGAAGTGCTATTTGTGTAATACGATTCGCGAAAACCAAAGTCAGAATACAGTTTGCTTGTGTTTATTCCACCTTCTACGGTGTTATAAGCACTTAAAATGTATTTGACACCATCACTTGCATAAAGATAACACGAAGTTGAAACTCCACCACTCGCTCCAGCCGAAGGATTTGGGTCTTTTGGCATCGTACCGCTTGGAAAATATTGCTCTAAGCCAGGAATCCACATATTTCCAAGACTTTTGTCAGTACTTACTACTTCCTGCCGATTGACACCCAGGATCTCGATAAACCACATCCATATCCGAAATGGAGTTGCCAGTAGCAGGATACGGGTATGCACCATTATGATCCGCTGCATATAATGCCAGAGCATTTCTGATCTGAAGAAGATCTTGAATTCTTCTTGCATCTCTTCCCTTTCCTCTTGCGTTATTTAAACTCGCGAAAACAATACTAGACAAAAGACTGATGATGGCAACGACTACCAAAAGTTCAATCAAGGTGAAACCTTTATTATTTTTATTTTTGTGAAACATAAATTATTTAAAAAAGAAATAAAAAGAAGCGAGAAACATCAGCACAGCGAGCCCAAAGAGGACATATTCTGCAGTTTTTTGTTCTTTAATCATCCCGCCGGAATATTTCATCACGAGCTGGACCATCTTTGGAGCGTCAGGAGGAACATAAACTTTGGAAACACTCTGTGCCTGTGGCGCTTGCGGAACGCCATTTTGCATCTCAAACTCTTTTAGAGCTTTTTCAATTTCAGCGTTACTTGGTGGTTTTATTTCTGGTGGCATAAAAAATTATAAATTAAAGTTATGGTTTTTAATTTTTGTAAGTTTGACTTGTATACAGACCAGCATCGTCATAATCCCCCAAGGCGTGAGAAAGGTAGTCATGAATAAAAAATACCACGAGAGCGAGAAGCGCAATGCCAAGAAGAATATCAGAGGCGTTGTAATAGATGACAACCTTGCTGTCTTTATTGTCTAAATGCATATGCTTTTTGTGAACGAATTTAATCATTAAAGACATTATACACCAAATTCATCAATACGAAAAACTCTCAAAAATTTATTTGAGAGAAAAAGCTTAGAGATTTTTATTTCTTCTTTTGCCCCGCCTGCAAAAGCTATGCTTTAACATTGCGGGCAGGTTCTTCTTTTTTGAAAGGAATACCTAAGAGTTCAAAAAACGCTTTGCCTTCTTTTTTATTTTTTGCTGTGCAAACGAGGGTGATGGACATGCCGAAAACGTCTCGGATATCTTCATCAGCAGTCTCTGGAAAGATTGTGTGCTCTTTGATTCCAATTGTGAGATTGCCAATGTCATCTACTGAAGTAGGATTTATGCCACGGAAGTCTTTCGTGCGAGGAAGAGCGACATTGATAAGTTTTTCAAAAAAAGCATACATCCTTTTGCCACGAAGTGTCGCCACGATTCCGATAGGATCGCCTTTTCTGGTTTTGAAAGACGCGACGGACTGCTTGGCGCCTCTGGTTGCTGGTTTTTGACCGACGATTTTGGTTAAACGAAGAGCGATAGCTTCATTTTTATTTTTGTCTTTTTTGACTGCGGTTCCTGTGCCAACATTGAGCACAACTTTTTGCATCCTCGGCGCAGCCATGACATTTTTGTAATGAAAATCGCTTTTCATCTTTTCAAAACTTGCTGCCTCTTTTTCTTTTACAGTTGAATGTTTAGCCATATATTTTTAATCTATTTTTTTAACATTGGAAGCATGAATCGGCATTTCGATGCTTTTGATACTTCCCTTTTCACCGGACTTTCTCGGACGTTGATGCTTTTTCATCATATTCGCTCCTTCGACGATGACTTTATTTTCGCTCACCAAAACTCGGACAATCTTGCCTTTCTTGCCTTTGTCTTTGCCTGTGATGATTATTATATTATCTCCTTTTTTTATTTTCATAATTTTATATTTAAATTACTTCTTGCGCCAAGGAAATTATTTTCTGAAATCCTTTTTCAGCGAGCTCGCGTGGAATCGGTCCGAAAACACGGCCGGCTTTTGGATCAAGCTTCCCTTTTTCGAGAAGCACAACGGCGTTGTCGTCGAAACGAATGTATGACCCATCTTTTCTTCTGTAAGCGTTCCTTACACGGACAATAACCGCCTGATGGACATCTTTCTTTTTAACCCCTTTTCTGGGAGTCGCAACCTTTACAGTAATGATGACTTGCTCGCCCAAAGAAGCGTATCTTTTTCTGGAAGACCCCAAAACCTTGAACACCTTTCCGACGGTGCCTCCAGCGTTATCTGCTATTTTTACCCATGTTCCTGATTGAATCATAAAATTATTTTACTACCTTGAACCTCTTATCTTTTGAAATCGGTCTTGTTTCGACTATTTCCACATTGTCTCCGACTTTATATTTATTTTCCTCATCATGCGCTTTGTATTTCTTGCTCACTTTGTAAAACTTGCCATACAAAGGATGTTTGACGAATCTGGTAACAGAAACAACAACCGTTTTCTGCATTTTGTTCGAAACAACTACACCTTTTAAGATGTTGCCTCTGTTCGTTACTATTTCTTTTTCTGCTTTTGTTGTCATAACTATTTATTATTGCTCTTATTTACTTCTGTTAAAATTCGAGCGACGTCTTTTCTTAAAGCCGAAAGCTCTTTGACGTTCTTTGACTTCGATCCTTCAGCCTTGAACTTTATCACTCTCGCATTTTCTCGTAAAATTGCAAGCTTTTTCAAAAGCTCGTCCTTTTTCATGTCTTTGAAATTTTCTTTCTTGTTCTTCATATAATTATTGTTTATGCGCTCGAGAAATAATTCTCGCTTTGATCGGCAACTTGCTACCAGCTTTTCGTAAGGCTTCGCGAGCTACAGCTTCTTCCGCGCCATCTACTTCAAAAATAATTCGTCCGGGAAAAACATCAAAACAATATCCCTGTGGATCTCCCTTTCCTTTTCCCATGCCCACTTCTGCCGCTTTCGCAGTATAAGGTCGGTCTGGGAAAATGCGAATCCAATACTTGCCGGTTTTAGTCAGTGTTCGAGCTATCACTTTTCTGGCAGCTTCGATTTGAATGGATTTCACACGCGCCTGAGTTTCAGATTTGAGACCGTAAGAACCAAAAGACAATTTTATTCCTCTGGTGTCTGGCGACATCTTTTTCGGATTGCTACGCATTGTGTGCCACTTTCTAAATTTTACTTTCTTTGGAGTCAACATAAAATTAATCAGACTTTGTCTTATTTTCTAATGTTTCATTTTTCTTTGCGTTTTTCTCGGCAAAAATTTTGCCACGATAGATCCATACCTTCACGCCGACAGTACCGTATGACAAAGTAGCGCGTTCGCGTTTGAAATCAATGTCCGCGCGGAAAGTCTGAAGCGGGATGCTTCCTCGCTTGAGCTCTTCCGTACGAGCAATGTCCGCCCCGCCCAACCTACCTGACAACACTACTCTCGCGCCTTCCACTCCACGCGCTGTCATGACTTTTTCGATAATTGTTTTTATAACTCGGCGATAAGGCAATCTCTTCTCCAATCCTTCGGCAATCATATAAGCAACGATAGCAGCATCAGCTTCCGGATTTGTCACTTCGATTATTTCAAGCTTGAAATCTTCCGGCCTTGGAATTTTCAGCTTGTCCATCTTTTTCAAAATATCTTCCTTGAGCTTTGTCGCGCCTTCGCCATTACGCCCGATGATAAGCCCAGGTCGGGAAGTTTTAATCATAAATCTGGTAGCTTTTCTGCTTCTCTCGATTTCGATTGTAGAAATATACATACCGCGCAATTTCTTTTCCAAATATTGGCGAATCAAAACATCCCCTCTCAAATAAGAGACATATTTTTTAGGATCGGCAAACCAGCGACTTTTCCAGTCTCGAAGTATTATCAACCTATGCGCGTATGGATGGACTATTTTTGACATATTATTTCTTGGCCTTGGCGACAGCTTTGGCTGGTTTCTGAACTTTCGACTTTTTGACTGCAACAACTTTTTCACCTAAAAGAATATTGAGGTGGCTGGTGCGCTTGTTTATCCTGTGTCCTGTGCCCATCGCTGCAGGCATCATTCTTTTCATTGTGATACCTTTGTCTACTCGCAATTCTTTTATAAACAAATTTTCCGCGTCTATTCCTGCAGTTTTTGCATTGGCAACTGCAGAAAGCAAAAGTTTTCTTATCGGCAACCCTGCTCGTTTCGGCAAGAAATCAAGTTCAGCTATCGCTTCAGCGACGCTTTTGCCTTTCACCAATCCGGCAACTAAACGAACTTTTCTCGGAGCCTGTCTGTAGTTTTTTAAAGATGCTTTCATATTATTTTTTTACCGCTTTCGCGTCAGCAGCGGCCGCAGTCGCCCCTTTGGCGGCATTAATTTCGGCCTCTTGTTTCTTTTGTTCAAGTTCTTTCTGCATCTTTCCACCATGTTTCGTGAATTTCTTTGTTGGAGAAAATTCTCCCAATCTGTGCCCAACCATGTCTTCCGTGACAAGGACATCGACATGAACTTTGCCATTGTAAACGCCAAAAGTGAAACCGAGCATCTCGGGAGAAATAACACAAGCTCTTTTCCATGTCTTTATGGTTTTTGTGTCGAGCGGGTTTTTGCCGGCAATCTTTTTGAGAAGCCTTTCGTCCACATATACGCCTTTTTTGATTGATCTTGTCATTTTGATTTAAAGCGAAGTATTAAAAATAGCTCCTAACGAGCTTGGTTTCATATTAGCAAATATGAGTAAAATGTCAAACTCTGTAAAATTAAAGCGAGGGGGCTGGTGCGATGACCAACCCCCAAGCAAATTCACTGCTACTCCTTGTCGTCGTCCTCTACCACATCAAGAAGAAGGTCTCTCTTGGCCTTCCTTCTCAGCCTTTGCCGCCTAATCACTTTCATCCTTCTTCTTGAGACCCCAACAGTATCAGTATTGCCTATGGTTGCCATAATCTTTCGATCTTTCCTTCCGTGGACTAAAAGTCCACATTTGTTCATTTACCATTTATATTTATACATCTTACAGAAAAATAATGCAACAAAAAAGCCCAGGGAATTTCCGAGCTTTTTTTATTAATTATTTATTCTTTCCAGTTCTTCTTCGAGAAACAATGAAAACGTTTGAGTATCTCTTTGGACCACGAGTCTTTCTGCCACCTGTAACCTTGCCCCACATCGTTTTCGGACGTTTGGTTCCACGGCCTTGTCTGCCTTCTCCACCTCCGTATGGATGATCCACTGGGTTCATCGCTGTACCTCGGACTGTCGGTCTGATTCCTTTCCAACGAGTTCTTCCTGCTTTGCCCCAGTTTTCCAAATGATGCTCGTCGTTTGAAACGGTGCCAACACAAGCCCAACAATTCTCATTTATTTTTCGGACTTCTGTCGAAGGCATTTTGAGGTTCGTGTATCCGTCGGCGTTGGCAACAACTTGCGCAAAGATTCCAGCGGAACGGCCAATCTTTGCCCCGCCATTCGGTTGTATTTCAATATTGTAAACAAAAGTTCCAACTGGGATTTCCTTGAGCGGAAGTCTGTTCGCGAGAGTGAGTGGAGCTTTCGGAGATACAATGAAGGAATCTCCCGGCTTTGCGGACTTCGGCAAAATGACATATCTTTTTTCTCCGTCTTTGTAAACAGCGAGACCGATAAAAGCAGAACGGTTTGGATCGTATTCAACAGATTTTATGATAGCTGGAATTTCTTTTTTGTCATATAAAAAGTCCACATCTCGATAAAGACGTTTGTGTCCTGCTCCTTTATGTCTTACGGTAATACGTCCGGCGCTGTTTCTCCCAACTCTGCGATAAAAACCGTGAGTGAGAGACTTCGTCGGTTCCGTGTGCGTCAAAAGTTCCCGATAAGGAACGTGGGTCATCTGTCTTCGTGATTTGCTTGTGGGTTTGTATGTTTTCATAAAAAATTAAACGAATTCGATTTTATCTCCCTTTTTTAAATAAACTAAAGCCTTTCTGCCCCCGCCTCGTGTACCTTCCTTGCCTCTCGAAATAATTTTCTTTTTCGGCACTCTCAAGACGTTCACTTTCAAAGGCTTCACTTTATAGAGCAAAAAAATTGCTTTTTTTATTTCCGTTTTGTTCGCTCCGGAAGAGATATCAAAAGTGTAAATATTTTGTTCTTGCGCAAAAGAAGCTTTTTCGGTGATTCTTGGGTTTTTAATTATGTTTGTCATGTGATTTATTTACCCCCTCCTTACTCCTCCCCCTACATAGGGGGAGGCTGGGTAGGGGTACTACCCTCTTTGTTCTAAGAATTTTACACTTTCGACCGGATTTTCTATCAAAAGATATTTATAATTCAAAACATCAAATGGATTCAAGTTCTTAAGGAAAACTATTTCTAATTGCGGTATGTTTCTAAAACTTTTTTCTGTCTTTTCGTCTCGTCCGAAAAGCGCCGTAAGCACACGAGGCTTCTTTGAAGCGTCGGCAATTTTCCAACCGGAAACTTTTGCTAAACTTTCTGTAACTTTCGTGGCGTCTTTCGTTTTCATTGAAGTCATAGCAAGCGTTTCAACAAAAAGTATCTCTCCATCTTTTAATTTTTTTGAAAGAACAGAAAAGAGAGCCTGAGCGCGCATCGTTTTTGAAATTTTCCTCTTGTAATTTTTGTCGGAAAGAGGACCATGCGTCACGCCTCCACCAACCCAGATAGGGCTACGTGAAGATCCGTGTCTAGCTTGCCCAGTTCCCTTTTGTTTCCAAGGTTTCCTGCCTCCTCCTCGCACTTCTCCTCTGTCTTTAGTATCAGCAGTGCCAGCTCTTTTATTGCTCCTCATGCTCTGCACAACTTGATGAACCAAGTCGCTTCTCCATGTAGCTCCAAAAACCTTTGCTGGAAGATCTATCGTTCCCGCTTCAGCTCCTTTCTGGCTGTATATTTTTGCTGATATTTTGCTTTGTATTTTTGCTTCCATGTTGATTTCTTTCAAAAAAGCCCCTTTCCAAGGGCTCTTCTAATCTACTCTTTTTGTCGAAAATAGTCAAATTTAAAAATCACAAACTCTCTTCCTTGATTTCTGCGTCTTTCAAAATGTTCTTTAGAATTTTTGGATGAATAATCTTTGAAGCGTGATTTGGAATAGTAATACGCACTCCTTTTTCATTATAAAAGATCATATGGCTACCGCTTTGACGAGACAAAGAAAATCCTTTTGCTTCTATGATTTTCCTAATTTGACGAGCAGTGAAGCGCAAAGATTTGGGAGACATGTTAAGCTACAGCAATTTGAAAATTAGAAAGACTAAAAAATCTTTCTGGAGCATTTAATTTCTCTTTTTTTGCTATTCTATCAGCCAAGTGAAGTTTAATAGCGTCTTTGATATTTTTTACCACTTCTTCATAACTTTTGCCTTGTGTATAACATCCTTGCAAATCCAAACACTCGGCCACAAAGCCCTTGTTATCTTGCTCTATAATTACTGAAAAATTTTGGATTTTCATGCTCCAAGTATATCACAACCTAAATATGGAGCAAATTTTGAGTTTGAACTTGTGTAGAAAAACCTACCTTGTGAATTTAAAAGTGGAAACAATTTTTTCTATAATCGGATCTTCTACACCAAGAAGTCCATTTGAAGGTAAAGGGTTATAGTCCACACTAAAAGTTACCCCATTAGCATGATTACTATTTAGGAATAAGTAATGACCGATATACATATGATCTTTTTGACCAATTTTTACAATGAATTTATCTCCGATTTTTGTTTCACTAAAATTTCCTTGTTCATATTCATAACCTCCACCAAGATAAGAATCTAAGGAAGTTGAACCGTTTCCTTTCGCGTACACTCCAAGTATTGTGGTTCCAACATTATCCGCAGCACTAGAGTCACCATAAGCCCCGTCACCTCCTCCATCAATAAATTTTTTATACTCTTCAATTTTTGATGATTTAAAAAATCTTATAGATGTAACAAACTTTGATGGTTGTACATATGTCCAGTCTGTTGGGTACTTAAATTCAAATCCATATTCATTATTTGTATATGTTTTCCAGTTTGAGGTCGAAGAAGAGGATAGATCAAGCGTAACTGGTAAAGTTCGTGTATTCGTCTGTTGTTGGTTTTGGGTTGTTGTCTGTGTTGTCGTGTCCTCAGGTAAAACAGGCTCCCCCACTTTTTTATTATTATAAATATATACACCACCTCCAATAACTAATACTGCGATAATAGCTATCAAAAGTGGAACAATGAAACCTTTTTGTGAATTTTTCATATCCTTTGAATATAACATATTAATTGGGTTCCCAACATTTTGCTCCGGGAGAAATTGAGCTGGGGCAAGGTACTTGATGTTTACCTTGCATCATTTGATTTTCTTCTGCCTGTAAATCTCTAGGTTTTGGAAAAAATGTCAGAAGAGAAGCATATGTAACACCAAAAGCAATCATCGTTAAAATTACTATTAGAAATATTCTGTTTCTTTTTGAGAATTTATTATACATCCAAGCAATAAAAACACCGACAAAAAACCAATAAATTGAAAGAGTAATAAAAAGCTGAATAAATAAATTAGCTTGATATCTATTTTCTATTATTTTACTATTAGCTTTTTGGATATTTAGATTATTATCATCATTCGGAATTGAAGAGTAAGGCTGAATCTTATAAAAAGAAGAAACAATCATATTTATAGGACCTGAAATAAAAATTGCGGGTGTTCCTAGTAAAACATTAGGATAAGCAATACTTTCGAGATCACTGAAATCATGAGGATGTCTAATATCTGGATTCTTGTAGACAAAAGTAGAAATTAAGACATTAACCACAACAAGAATAATTCCAACAATTATTCCTGATTTTGACCAAAATTTTCTAGGTAAAGATGTGGATGAATTTTCCATATGCTTTTAAGTATACACTTGTATGAAAAAATGTGAAAGTTTACAAATCTACCTTGAAACTATTTCAACCAAACTTCCACGCTTGCCAGCTATCGCCCCTTTAACAAGCATAATGTTATTTTCTGCGTCAACGGAAACTACTTTGAGATTTTTCTGAGTGATGCGATCTCCGCCCATTCTACCAGCCATTCTCATTCCTTTGGGAACGTGAGTTCGGAGACCTCCACCGATACTTCCAGGTTCTCTTTCTGAATGTTTCTGACCATGAGTTCGTGGACCGCCATGAAAACCATGACGCTTCACAACACCTTGAAAGCCTTTACCTTTTGAAACGCTGGAAACCTGTAGACTGTCACCCGGAGCAAAAATCGAGACATTAACAGTATCGCCTTCTTTGACACTTGTTTTATCTGCAGGCTTGAGTCTGAATTCTTTCAAAGTTTTATAGAAAGCGCCCTTCATTGCGCCAGCGCTACTACGACTTACTCTTTCTTTTTTCTGTGTCCCGAAACCGACTTGGACAGAATTATAACCGTCTTTTTCTTTGGAAAAAATTCTGGTCACCGTCATAGCGGGAACAGAAAGAACTGTCACCGGAATAACTGTACCGTCTTCTCCGAAATACTCTGCCATATTTTCTTTTGTTGCTAAAATAAATTTCATGGTTTTTTGTAACAGCGCTTTAGGCGCTCTCTGCGCCTAAAGCGCTGTCTCTACTTACATCATCTTTACGTCAATATCCACTCCGGAAGGCAACGACAAATTGGTAAGAGCCTCGATGGTCTTTGCGTTTGGATTTACAATATCAATCAATCTCTTGTGTACACGAATTTCAAATTGCTCTCGCGTGTTTTTATAAATAAAAGCGGAACGATTGACTGTGTATTTTTTTATCTCGGTAGGCAAAGGAACAGGCCCGACTATCGTCGCGTCGTGACGAATAGCGGTATCCATGATTTGCTTGACTGAAGCGTCCAAGATCTTGCTCTCATAAGCGCGAACTCGGATTCGGAGTATCACCTTGCTGTCTGCGCCTTCTTTTTGCGTTGATCTTTCTTTTTTGATGACAATTTTAGAGACCTTCTGCTTCGGAATTTTAACCGCAGAATCTGACGAAGTTTCAACCGTTTTTTCTGTTGGAACTTTTACCACCTTTGGCTTTTTTGTTTTTGTCTCTGTTGTTGTCATAGAACTTTTACTTTATGAACTTTATAACTATCCCAGAATCTTTGTTACAACTCCTGCTCCGACAGTCTTGCCTCCTTCACGAATAGCGAATCTTTGCGATTCTTCGAGAGCGACTGGAGTAACTAATTTAACTGTAATTTTCACTGTGTCTCCTGGCATAACCATCTCTGTTCCATCGGCCAAAGTCACATCACCGGTGACGTCTGTCGTTCGAATGTAGAATTGAGGCTTGTAACCCTTGAAGAATGGAGTGTGACGTCCACCTTCTTCTTTTTTCAAAACGTAAATTTCTGCTGTGAAATTATCATGCGGAGTAACAGTTCCCGGCTTTGCGAGGACTTGTCCTCTGGTAATATCTTCTTTCTTCAAACCACGAAGAAGAATACCGGCGTTATCCCCTGCCATACCTTCTTTCAAGTTCTTGTTGAACATTTCAATACCTGTAACTGTTGATTTTTGAGTAGGCTTGATTCCGATGATTTCCACTTCTTCGTCGAGCTTTATTACGCCTCTTTCGATCTTGCCGGTCACAACTGTGCCACGGCCTTCGATTGAGAATATGTCTTCGACAGGCATAAGGAAAGGCTTGCTGGTGTCTCGTACTGGAATCGGAATATAAGTATCAAGAGCGTTTGCAAGTTCAAGAATTTTCTTTGCCCATTCGTCATCGATAGATTTTGATTCGAGAGCTTTAAGAGCGGAACCACGAATAACCGGACAATCCTTGTCAAAACCCTGCTTTGCAAGCAATTCTCGAATTTCTTCTTCAACAAGATCAATCATTTCTTTATCATCAACCATGTCGCACTTGTTCAAAAAGACAATTATCTTTGGAACACCGACTTGCTTTGCGAGGAGAACGTGCTCACGAGTCTGAGGCATAGCGCCATCAGTCGCCGCAACCACCAAAATCGCGCCATCCATCTGCGCTGCGCCTGTGATCATGTTTTTGATATAGTCTGCGTGTCCTGGAGCATCGATGTGAGCATAGTGACGAGCATCCGTAGCGTACTCGTTGTGAGAAATGTTAATAGTGATTCCACGAGCTCTTTCTTCAGGAGCATTATCGATTTGATCAACACCACGTAGACGAACAGTCTTGCCTGCCATATTTAAGACATGCAAAATTGCTGCTGTTAAAGTGGTCTTGCCATGGTCAACGTGACCAATGGTGCCGACGTTCACGTGCGGCCTGTCTCTCTTAAATTCTTCTGCCATATTTTTTCTCCGACCCAGGTCGGAGTTGGTTAATAACTAAAACTCAACATACAGGAGCCAGTTGCTGAGGCTTAATTACTAA
>JAPLXU010000011.1:0-9021 GCA_026395915.1 Candidatus Nomurabacteria bacterium
TCTTTTAATTACTTCACTTGAACCGCATTTACTGCATATTTTGTTGTTTTTTTAAATTCATAGTTAAAAGTTAGCACTTTTAGCCATATACCACAATGTTGGAATGGTCAATTTAAGCCACGGAAAATGTACCTTATGCCTCAACTTTGGTGCCACTCGGATAAGTCCCGTAGTAATCTTGACACCATTCGGCTGAGTTTCCATGCATGTCATAAAGACCGAGACCGTTTGCATCATAGCTTCCAACGACTGCCGTTATGTTCAGTTGCGGAATTGTTGGAGTAGTGATGTTGATTGAACCTACACCAGCGTCGTATTCGTAGTGATCATCGAAGTTAGCGTAACCTCCATGTATTCCACTACCGAAGTTGAAAGCTGTAAGCATTCCGTTTACACCACCAACATCGTTTGCTGAAAAGAAGGCATCGACTTGATGACCTTCGATGGCAGGACCATTTGCAAGGTAACGAGACGTTGCATAACCATCACCTCCGAAGCAATCCGAATTGCATCCGTATATATAGAAGCTGTTACCAACTCCAATACCGAATGACACATAATAATAATGTGTCGGATCAAGGGTGATTGTCTGTGGGTCGCCACTGTTGTTATGGGTGAAGTCAAACGTAACCGTGGACATGGTTGTTCCGGACACTGTGGTATTAGCTGAATACCAGCCTGATACACCACCACAGCTACCGTTGTAACCGGGGTCTGTGCACGGAGATGTGCCAAGATCTAATAACCTCCCATAAATAGTCGACGATACTCCACCAGCATTTACATGCACAGTGAATGAACCGAAGTTACCAGAGAGACCTGTTCCAAGACCTTGAATGTATTGACCGTAATAATACAATGAATGGAGTGCTGTGCTGTCATCGGATTGCGAAGTAATGACATGAGATGACGATAAACGTCCTCCACGGCATGAATATTCCCATTCTGTTTCTGTGGGCAAACGATATGCCCATGTTGACGAGATATGTCCATTGGCTCGTTCTTGTGTCGTGAGAAGCGAGCAGTAATTTACTGCCTGTGCCCACGTTACATTTTCCACAGGACGGTTTAGGTCATCAGTGAATCCGTTAGCTGATGTGAACCAGCTTGGATTACTACCGACAACTTGCTGATACTCGTTCTGGGTAACTTCGTAGTTACCAATATAGAATGCGTAACTGATAATTGGTGTGTATTGAGCTTCGTTAGAGTTACGCTCCATTTCCGTTGTTGGACTGCCCATCAGAAACGTAGCATCAAGCCATGACATGTTCGCTTTATCGCCCGGTTTAAGAGCGTAATCAGCGGGATTAAAACTCTCCGCTGTGCGAATTGGCTGATTACCCATCTTTTTTAGGTTGTCGAGAAGTCCCGGAGGATAAATCGCAGCCGGAACTTTACCACTATTGATTTCGTCCATGATGTTCGCCAAAACTTGCGAAGCTGTAGGAATTGCTGTCAGGGCATCTGCCTGTGCTTCTTGTGCTTTCTGCACCAGTATTCTTCCCAATCCGGGTTTGCCTTTGGCAACCGGAGCAGGAGTAACAATGGGTGCAGGTTTTATTGCGGTTGAACTGCTTGTTTGCCCGAATGAGGTTATCGCCATGACAAAAATCATGGTCGCCGTTATTAGGATTCTGTTTCTTTTCATATTTCCGTCTCTTTCGTTTTTATGTTGTTGTCAAAGACAACGTGCAACAGGCACGTCATCGAACCAAATCAAGCTAATACAACTATGAACACTACTAAGTGTCAAGGTCAGCTCAACATACCCCAAATTCATTTAATAATTTGAGATATTCAGTTTGTCGCTCTTTCGAGACCCAGTTTTCGGATAATTCGTTGATAATGTTTTCTTTTAGTACCCAGTCAGCCATGCCACAGTAGAAACCTTTTGGAGTTAGCACAAACAGCCAAGGACATTCCCATTTAGTTAATAACTTGTTTGCATGTTCTTTTAACTTCTCAATATTTAACTCACTTTGATATTTAATTTCTACAAGAAAAAGTTTTGATTTATCTTCAGAAATTAAAGCAAAGTCCGGTGCTTCTGAAATATTTTTAATTATATGTTTAACTTCTACTAAATGCTGATACTGAGCGAGCATTGGCATCGTGTGTTCGTAACCGAAAGGAATAATTGTATATCTTTTTTCTTCTCGCATCATTTGCTCAAAAATGACCTCTGCGATTTTTCCTTTTATCAGTTTTCTTGAAAATTCTATTTCTGTTTGTTTAATCATAATTATTTATTAGTAATAATCATGATGGACTAGAAAACAAAAAGCCCATCACGGGTAGAAGCCGAAGCTTCTCGTATAAGTTTCCCTATACGGCGAGTTACGCGACCCCATGATGGGTTCTTTATGCGTAACTCGACTTTATGCCATGCCATTGCTGGTTTAGGCTACCTATTAAATTGTTTTTTAATTATACAACATTTTTAATTTTAATTATATAAACTCTTTTTCTTTCTTCTTTTCGACTTTCTTTCTAAGTTTTATATCAGCAATTTGCATAACCTTAAGCAATGATTGAAATACAGGATTATTCATTTGCTCGAGAGTTTTTATCAAACCACCTTTTTGTTCTACACTAGATTTTCCTTGTACCATTGGATCAATAATACTTTTGAACATTGAAAATCCCTGATAAAAATATTGAATTGTATAGCTATGCAAAGCATCCTCAAAATTTTCTACATCAAAATGTTTAACTGCCTCTTTTAAATCAAGAGATAAAATTGGGCTGTCGTATTTATTTAGAATTTTTACCCCTTTCTTTTTTAATTCCTCAACATAGTTGGGAACATTTTTGCCAATGAAGTTAAGAATATACCAACCCCATTCTTCAAGTAGAATTTCTTTTATTTTTCCAGTATTTGTAATATAAACTCTTTTACATAAAATACTGAATTCTTTACCTATCTGGGACTGATTCTCTGGTTCACAGAAAACTTTTAAAACACCGACTGCCATACTTGTAAGTAATAATTTTGGATTTACTGTATTGATATTGGCATATTGATTTTTAAAATTTTCTATATCTTCTCTTAAAATATTTCCCGAATGTTTGAGTTCAGCGTTCATTGTGTCAACAGTATTTTCTACTTCTTCCTCACGTTCAACTATTTCTTCCAAATTTTCTTCGTCAATAATTTCATGTAGTAAATCTTTTATAAGTTTTTTTGAAAGTAGTTCAATATTTTTATCTACTTTGAATTTAAAATTCAAAGCATACCGAGAAAAATTTCTCTCCATATTTTCCTTATTTATTTGTGGTTCATTTTTGTCGCATTTTCCCCGACAATTTAAATCACAGCGATAATGTCTATCGGACTGACGCAAATAATGACCAGAGGAAGCAAATCTCAAAACACCCTTTTTAAAGAAAGGCGGTTTTACTATTTCAAGTGGGTTTATTTTTAGCTCTTTTTTCATTCCGCAACTAATCTCCTTATTTTAAAGGGTTTTTGAAAATTTTTCTAAATCTCCGCCAAACCCTATCCGTATAGTAGTTGTATGCAATCGTTTAGTCAATTACTGGTCGAGCGAATACAAAAATATTTCAAGCAGAAATATAACTTGGATATTTCTGATGGAACAGCTAACGAGTACCTGCACACTTTGGGCGGTATGTTTGCTGTATTTGCGGAAAGCGATGGTGGTAAGCCCCCGCCCGATCCCATTATGGGAACGGGCGGGGGCAACACCGCTTCTGATATCTCGCTCTCTCACTAACATTTAATCAAATAATCAAAATATAATTAAGTGATAAAACAATGGGATATCAAAAATTTATTAAGTCAGGTAATCAATTAGAATATTATGAATATCAAAGAGAATCTCTTGCAAAGGGTCGTCCAAAAGGATATAAACGAGAAATTAAGACTGAGGGAATTAGAACGGGTGTGGTTGATAGTGGAAGCGGTGCATTTCGACAAAAATTGGAGAGGCGGAGAGACAACGCATGGCATGCTAGTTTGGCTTTTAGACGAACGGTCTTGTCTAACCTTGATGCAAGTGAAAACCCTTTACTCCTTACTTTCACGGTCAAGGAAAACATTACAGCTTTGTCAGAGTGTGCAAGATTTTTCAACATTTGTATCATCCGTATGCGTAGGCGATATGGGCGAGAGTTCCGATATATTGCAGTACCAGAATTTCAAAAACGCGGTGCAGTTCATTACCACGCTTTATTTTGGGGACTCCCAGCTGGAGAGTTGCTTGAAGAATGTAAAACCGGATTTATTTCAGGCGTCAATCCAGTTTTAACAGAGTTATTGGGTGAGAAAGAAGTTTTTGTGCGAAATGTTTCCCCGATAATTACAGAGATGTATGAGCAAGGTATGGTTTTTATGAAAAAGACTGATGGTAATGAAAGGCTTGCAGGTTATTTGTCTAAGTATATGGTCAAAGCAATTCATGATGAACGTCTGTATGGTCATAAGGCATATTTTGCTTCACGAAATATATTGCGTCCAGTTGTTGTTAAGGGTGAGTTAGCATATTGGTGGAGTGGTGATTTTGATTTAAAAAATATTGAACCAAAAAAGGTTAAAGAATATGATTCAAAGTGGTTAGGTAAGGTGCGTTATCGTTTATTTACTTTGAAAAATTGAAAATTAAGAGTATATTGTAAAAAAATGAAATACATAATTTATTGCCGAAAATCAACAGATTCAGAAGATAGACAAGTGATGTCTTTGGAATCTCAAGAAAGTGAAATGCTACAAATTGCCAAGAAAAATAATCTTGATGTTTTAGAAATTCTCCATGAAAGTAAGTCTGCAAAATCTTTAGGTCGTCCTGTTTTTAGTAAAATGATGGACACTATTCAAAAAGGCAAAGCTCAAGGAATTATTTGTTGGAAGCTTGATCGTCTCGCAAGAAATTTTATTGATGGCGGTTTGATTATTGATTCTTTGCAAAAAGGTATTATTAAAGAAATTAGAACTTACGAATCCGTCCATTTTCCTAATGAAACAGTTTTCCTTTTGGCTATGCAATTCGGTATGGCTAATCAATACAGCCGAGATTTAAGCACAAATGTTAAGCGTGGTAATCGTGCAAAATTAGAAAAGGGCGAATGGCCTAATCATGTGCCACTTGGTTATCTCAATGACACAGTTACCAAGACAGCTAAGATAGATAAAAAATTTGCTCCGTATGTTGTTCGTGCGTATCAATTATATTTAACTGGTGGATATACTCTTCCACAAATCTCACAAATTTTATATGACGAAGGACTAAGAACTAAAACAGGCGGTATGTGTCGCTCAAATCAAATTCATAGATTTTTTATAAATCGTTTTTATTGTGGAATGATGGAACGAGATGGAAAAGTTTACAATGGAAACCACAAAGCCATTGTTTCTATTTCTCAATTTAATCAAGCCCAAGAAATTTTACATAATAGACAACACCCACACCCTAAGAAATATTTTTACTCTGCTCAAGGATTTTTAAAATGCGATAACTGTGGTTGTGCCTTAACTGTTGATACAAGAAAAGGATATCAATATTATTATTGCACTAATGGTAAAGGTAATTGCGAAGAACACAAAGCTTATATGCGATCTGAATATGTAGACGAGGTTTTATCTGAAATGTTTAAAGTTCTTGCCTTTGATAAGGAAATGATTGAAATTTCTTACTTGGCCTATAAAGAGTTAAATACCCAGAAAGCAGACTATGTAGATACCAGTAAAGACAACCTCTTAAACGAGCTAAAAGGGCTTTCAGAGAAGGAATCCCTCCTTGTAGATAGTTATACTTCTCAAGTGCTTAGGAAAGACTTATATGAACAAAAAATGCTAGATATTGAAAACAGACGAACTGAATTAAATAAACAATTAAAAGAAACTGAATTGAAAGGGGCTCTATCTGAATCTGCTCTCGAACAGATCAAAAACGTATTTTTAGATGGAAATACAGCGTCAGAAAAATATTTAACTCTTACTGATTATGAAAAGAGAAAGATGCTAGAAAAGTTACTCTCGAACGCAACGTTCAAAAGTAAAAATATTGTTAATTATCAATTCAAAAAGTTGTTTTCTCCTATGGCAAATACACCCAAAAATTGTGATTTGCCGACTCTGCTGGGGGACTTGGAATCGGACCAAAATTTTTCGCTTCAAAGGCGAATGTCCTACCGTTAGACGATCCCCCAATATAACTTATTTCACTCAAATTGCTCTATTATTCCCTCTATCCATCCACTTATTTTTCGAACTAAATCCGAACTTCTTTTTACATATATCCTTGCTAGTCCAAAATATGTATCAGGATTAATATTCTTGCGTTTTGTTTTTGGGATATCTTTTTTAAAATAAATTTTAAAAAGTTTTTCAGAAAAACCAGTATGATGCGACCAATATCTGATTACTTCTGCGACACGATATTTATTATTATCGTGAAGATATATATCAAAACAAATACGTTCTTTATCCACGTTAACTTCCTTTAGCCACTCTAAAAATAACTTTATCATATAAGGGTCAGAATTGGCAAATCGCAATGGAGACCCCGGAGTATATTCTTTTTCTTTCGAACCCTCAGCCCAATATAATGCTACTCCTATTAAGAAAAGTTCTCTCTTGGCTAGATCAAAAATTTCTGACTTTGATTTTGAAATTAAATATTTTTGATTTTCAATTCTTTGTTTCTTCTTTGCCTGTCCACCTCGAAGTGACGCTAGTCTTTTTGCCTCAGTGAATTTCTGATTTTCGGCTTTAGAAAGTTTAGCCTCTTTAAGCCAAATGCCAAGTGTCGATTTCGCGACAGGTATCGTTGCCAAAATCTCAGAATACGTTTTACCTTTCTTCCTAAGCGCTATAGCATTTTCTTTTTCTTCAGTCTTTTTTGTCATAGGTAGGATATTGGTATTATAACACCTAACCTATGTGTTAATCAATTACTTTTCCGAGATACCTGATTCTTTACTTATTATCTTCACTAATGCAAGCTCGAGCGGTAATTCGGGAATAAACGCATTGTCTATGTTTTGGTATGCTTCGAGCAGAATAGCTAGCGCGGGCGAGCGGAGCATCCTTTCTTTATCCTCTTTTACCAAGGCCTCCAAGAATAACAGATCTGTTTCCGACAAGTCCCCTGCCATTTCTTCTTTGAATTTTGGCGCATAATGCAAGATTATCGCCACACGAAATTTCGCAATGATGAGTTTCAAATATAGTCTCATGTCCAAATTATTTTCAGAAGCTGTTCTCGTCGCTTTCATTCCCTTTTCAATATTTTTTTCAGCTATCGCGGAAACAAAATCGTTCACTAGAGTCGTTTTTGGCGCCCCGGTTATCATTTCGACATCTTCTCTCGCAACTTTTTTATTTTTTTTATCTTTTCCAATAAAATTCAAAACTTTTTGAAGTTCACCCAAGCCATCTCGGAAAGATCCATCAGCCAAGACAGCCAAAAGTTCCGCTGATCCTCCGTCCAATTCGAAACCTTCACCTTTTGCCACGTCAATCAGCATTTTTTTACAGACTGCGTCCGACGCTTTTTTGAAAGTGAAAACCTGACAGCGAGAAATGATAGTCTCCGGCACTTTTTGAAGTTCAGTCGTTGCCAAAATAAAAATGACATGCTTCGGCGGTTCTTCCAAAGTTTTCAACAAGGCGCCCCAAGCGTCTTTGGAAAGCATATGCACCTCGTCAATTATGTAAACTTTATATTTTGAATCAAAAGGCAAAACTCGCGCGCCGTCGCGTAGTTCTTTTATATCTTCGATACCTCTATTGCTAGCTGCGTCTATTTCGTATAAATCGTTTGCGGAAACCCCAATCTCTCCGGCAAAAATCCTTGCGACAGAAGTCTTGCCAGTACCGCGAGAACCAACAAAAAGATAAGCATGCGAGACCTTGTTTGTTTTCACCGAACTTTCCAAAATTTTCACAATATGATCCTGCCCCAAAACTTCGCTAAAGTTTTTAGGCCTGTATTTGCGATATAAAGCTAAATCGTGCATATTTTGATTATACTACTTAGACAGAGAAAATTCAAAAAATTTTAAGAGTCGTGGGTTCCCTGTCCTTATGACCTCGAGGGCGAAGGCTCAAAAATTTTTTCGAATTTTCTCTGTAAAAAAACGACTTACTAAAAATTCGCGTCGAGAACGAATTTCCTGATAATACTTTCCACTTGTTCTGCATTTTCTGTTTCCATCAATTTTACACGAAGTTCTTTTGCGCCATCAAAACCATTCACATACGCCTTAAAATGTTTTTTCATCACATCAAAATTTTTGTGTTTTGGTTTCAAGAGTTCTTTATCAAAAATTTTTGTATGCTCAACTAGAACTTCTAATTTCTCTCGCAATGACAGTGCAGATGCTGGGCTGAAAAACCAAGGATTACCAAAAACTCCGCGACCGATCATCACCCCATCGCAACCATATTTTTGAGCTTTGTCTTCTGCGTCTTTTAAATCTTTCACATCACCATTGCCTATGAGTAAAACTTCCCTTCCGCTTTTTTCTATAAGTTTTTTGATTTTTTGAATGTAGTCCCACTTTGCTGGAACGAGCGAAAGTTCCTTGGCAGTACGCAGGTGAATCGTCAAAGCGGAAATATCTTCTTTCAATAATTCAGGAATCCACGCGTCGATTTCTTCTTTGTTAAAACCGATTCTTGTTTTCACCGACACAGGAATATGCTCTCCAGCGGATTTTATGCCAGCGTGAGCAGCTTGAATAATTTCTCGCGCGAGTTGCGGAGTTCTGATCAAAGCAGACCCCGCTCCCTGACTCACAACTGACTTGTCTGGGCAACCCATGTTTATATCAATCCCGTCAAAACCAAGACTGGCAATATATTGGCAAGCCTTTTTCATATTTTCTGGATTAGCTCCAAAAACTTGCGCAACGATTGGCCTCTCGCCTTCTGAAAATTCTAATATATAAGACAATTTTTTTCTGGCAAGTTTATTACACAAGCCATCAGCAGAAACGAATTCTGTCCAAAAAACAATCTTGTTTCGGTTTTCCCGATTCTTGCTATATTTCGCT
>JAPLXU010000011.1:9056-82667 GCA_026395915.1 Candidatus Nomurabacteria bacterium
GCTAGCATACGACGAAAAGCGATATCGGTGACATCCGACATCGGCGCTAGGCAAAAAAATGGTTTATCTAATTTTTCCCAAAAATTTTTCATAATTTGGTATAAAGCAGTGGCGTAAAGAATTTTAAGAAAAGTGGGTTCCCTGTCCTTATGACCTCGAGGGCGTATTTTCAAAAATTCTTTATGCCACTGCTTTTAGTCGTGTTTTATAAAAGATATCTTTAGCGGAACTTATAATATACCTTGTTTCCGAAACGTAGGTCAATGTATAAGAGAGAGTCATATTTATTTTTGAAGCTCGACAATAGAGGCTCTGTGGAAAGCGCAGTCTCAAGATTTTCTGCCAATTTTTGAAAATCTGCATCAATTTTGAAAGTTATATAAGGTCCTGTCGTTGTTCTATTCAAGGCGGAGAGAAAGATCTTAACGTCTCCATCATCTCCGACATACAGAGAGACAGGCTTGAGTCCGATCGCCGTCAAAGTATCTTTAAAATAAATCAACTGCTTAAAATTTTCTTTTGAAAAATATGTTCCAGTATCGGCGGAGCCATAAAACTTGAAATAAACTTCTCCAGAATAGTATGGCGCCTCGTCAAAAATAAAACCATCTTCATCCATAAAATAGCATTTTTCCGAGAGAGTCGGGTCCAGCGCTGTCACTCCGCACCAAGTATATTTTGGTTCTCGTTCAGTTAAAGAAATTTGCAAAACTCCAGCCTTAACGGACAAGTTTACGTCTTTTAATCTTTTGAATTGACTTTCGAGTTCCTTTTTTATGCTGTTTTTTGGATAAAAGAAAATGTTTGTTTTCGGAAAAAGGAAAAAATAATTTCCGGCGATTTCTTTCAGCGCATCAGCCTTTATCATCTCTGCATCCGCCACCTTATTGCCGATTATTTCAATGTCACTGATATTTAGACTTGGAGTGCGAGAAATATAAGCCAAACTAGCGAAAATCGCCAAAAGAGAAAGCAAGGAAATTAAAAACTTAATCAAAACAATCCTTCGCCTGTGTTTTTTTAATTCCATCAACCGCGGAGAATTTAAAATATTCTTTTTTTGCATACTATTTTATGAATTCCTTTCCTCCCATATATTTTCGTAGAACTTCGGGGATTTTTATGGAACCATCGGCTTGCTGATAGTTTTCAATTATTGCAATCAAGGCTCTGCCGATAGCTATAACCGTAGCGTCATTCATATGGACAGGCTCAATTTTTCCATTAGCCCTTCGCACTCTGGTGTTCAAACGGCGAGCTTGGAATCCTCCAGTGTAATCCGCGCTATGAGTCTCTCGGTACTTATTTTGTCCGGGCATCCAAGTTTCCACATCGATTTGCCTTGTGTCTGGAAAACCCATATCCCCAGTGCAAACAGCCACAACTTGATAAGGAAGCCCTAACGTTTTCAAAACATACTCTTGAATCGCAACGAGAAAATTCTGCTCCTGCATTGAATTTTCCGGCAAAGAAAAAACTTCCATCTCTAATTTATCGAACTGGTGCTGGCGTAAGATTCCGTTAGTATCCTTGCCAGCTGCGCCCGCTTCCCTTCTAAACGCGGTCGAATATCCGACATAACGAATCGGTAATTCTCGTTCTTCAAAAATTTTACCCATGTGCATAGAGCCCAAAGTATGCTCCGCGCTACCAATAAGCATCAAATCATCATTGGGAAACATATAATGCTCCTCTGGAGTCATAAATCGCGCCATTTTCACTTGCACAACCGGCCTGACAAAAACTGGAGGCAAGACTGGCATAAATTTAGAAACATCTATCGAGACATTCGCCTCTTTTGCAATCTTTTTCAAAGTCTCTTCGTTGGTTAAAATTTCAAAACACATCTGAAGCAGAGCAAACTGCATCAAAACCAAATCGCCTTTCAAATATGCAAACCTAGCACCCGAAACTTCGGCTGCTGTTTCTGTATCGATTATTTTCAGAGCTTTTCCAAGTTCATAATGCTCTTTTGGTTTGAAAGAAAATTGCGGTTTCTCTCCCCAACTTCGCAAAACTTGATTACCACTATCGTCAGGACCTTCCGGAGTATCCACCGAAGGAATGTTTGGTATCTTGAGCATTATCTTCTGCCACTCTTCAATCGTTGTTTTTAATTTTTCTTCTTTCTTTTTTATTTCTTCCTTCACAGCGCGCATTTCTTCGATGAGCTGAATCTTGAGCGCAGAATCTTGGTCGCGAGCTATATCGTTCGAAACTTTATTGACTTCCGCGCGGAGATCTTCAATTTCTTTTAATTCTTTCAAGCGCTCATCATCTAGAGCTACGAGCTTCGCAATATCAATCTCCACTCGCTTTTTCTTGGCGCCTTCTTGTACTATTTCTTTGTTTTCACGAATAAATTTTATATCTAGCATATTTATATTGTATACTATAATCTATGAAAATCAAAAAGTTACCAAAACAACAGTTTCCTAAAGCGCTTTTGGAAATCCCCCAACCACCTGCAGACCTCTGGATTATCGGCGACTTGCCGACAGATGAAAATCTGATTTATCTTTGCGTCGTCGGTTCCCGCAAATTCACATCATATGGACGTAATCGCCGGCTTGAAAGGCTATTCGATTGTAATAGTCTCCGGTTTCGCGATGGGCATAGACACCATTGCCCATAAAAAAGCGATGCAAGTCGGACTCCGAACGATAGTTTTCCCCGGCTCGGGACTTTCTGCCGAAGCAATGTATCCAAAAACAAATGTCAGGCTAATGGACGAAATTGTTGAAAGTGGAGGATGTTTGATTTCTGAGTTCGAGCCTGATTTCAAAGCGACGCAATGGAGTTTCCCCATGCGCAATAGACTTATGGCGGGTATTTCAAAAGCCGTGCTCATTATAGAAGCCGAAGAAAAGTCCGGCACCCTTATCACCGCGCGTCTCACAACGGAATACAACAGAGATCTCCTAGCTGTACCCGGACCAATTTTTTCTTCAAACTCAAAAGGCACGAACAGATTATTACGCCAAGGCGCCACACCAGTCACTTGTTCAGAAGACGTTTTGGAAGCGCTTGGTTTTGAAATTCCAAAAGACGAAGAAAAACAACGAAGACTTTTTGCGGATCTGTCACCCGAAGAGAAAAAAATCACAGACTTGCTTCGCGAACCAATGCCGAGAGACGAATTGATAAGAGCGATGAAAATGCCTATTCCAACATCGAACGCCCTCTTGTCCGTGATGGAAATCAAAGGATTGATCAAGGAAGAAATGGGTGAGATTAGGTTATTTTAATGGACAAAAAAACTGGCCAAGTGTTCAACTTGGCCAGGTGAGAATTCTATCATTGTTCTGCGGGTCTTACTTTAAGCCTGCTCGAAGAGCGCTGCTGCGCCTATCAGTGCATCATTTTCCGGCTCGGGAGACATGGTAAATTCCATATCTCCTTCCCAATCCGGATTCATGAGACGTTGGCGCATGTGGCATCCAATCTGACTCTGAATGAGCGGTAGTGCGTTTAAGGCGAACGTGCCCTTCCAAACGACCAATGGCACACGGAAGAGAGTTTGCAGAGTAGCGAGGTACTCACCCATTGCCAAAGCAATCATACCGTAGATATCAATTGCCCATTGTTCCTCATCCACGTAACGTTCATCGAGAAACCGACAGGGACTGACACCATCAGGAATTTTGATGCCTCGAACTTCTGTTTCAGCAAGCACTCTGCGTCTGATTGCTTCACCCCCGCAAATTGACTCAACACATCCGCGCAACCCGCAACCACAGAGCATGGCGAATGGAGAACGGTCAACGCAGACATGGCCACCTTCACACGAGGCCAAAATCTTGCCATCTTTCCAAACGCGTTTGCCGATTCCCGAGGACCATGTGATGCCCATGAAATAGCTGGGATTACCCACCAACCTTGCCATCCCAGCCACAGCCCCGTCCATGTCATTTATCGCGATTACATTTGTTTTGCAAATCGCCTTAGTGCCATTGACCAAATTAACTCCATTGAGCCATGGGATATTCGAGGCTTTCACCATAACCCCATCTGCCCTGATGTCTCCCGCAGCCACATAAGCAACACCAACGTGAGCCGAGGTCATTCCGCTTGCAGCAAACTCGAAAAGCGCCGCCACATCATTGATCTCGCCTTTTCTTGTTGCAACATAGTTGAGGACTTCTTTTCCGCGAACATCTGCTCGACGGGAGCCATTTCCCCCAACGTCAACCGTACGAATTATGTCATTCATTTCGTGATCTTTCTTCTATTTAATTGTTATCTTATACACTATCTAAAATAACCTTATACCATATCTTTTATCTTTGCAACAAAAAAAATAAATTATTCTTCTTCAGTTCCCACCGCTCCAGATTCAATATCAGAAATTATATTTCCTATATCCCCTTCCATTATTTTCGGCAGATTGTGCCAAGATTTTTTTATACGATGATCTGTTATCCTGTCTTGAGGAAAATTGTATGTGCGGATTTTTTCTGACCTGTCAGCTGTGCCAATCTGCTCTTTACGTTCGCCCGCGTATTTTTTCGCTTCTTTTTCTTCTTCCAATTGTTGAAGTTTTGCAGTCAAAATCGCCATTGCTTTTTCTCTGTTTGCCAGCTGGCTTCGTTCGTTTGTGGAACGCACATCAAGCCCCGTCGGTATGTGAATAATCCGAACCGCCGTTTCAACTTTGTTGACATTCTGTCCGCCTTTTCCGCCGGAACGAGAATATTCCATTTCAAATTCTGATGGATCGATTTTAAAAGAAACTTTTTTCCTGATCGGCAAAACAGCGACAGACGCCGTCGAAGTGTGAACTCTGCCATTTTTTTCGGTCGCCGGTATTCTTTGCACTCGGTGCACGCCAGTCTCGTAACGCATTTTTTTAAAAACATCTTTGCCTTTTATTTCGAAACTCGCTTCTTTGTAGCCATTCAAGTCACTCTTTGATTCATAATTCGTTCTCCAGAGCCAACCTTGCGTTTCCGCATATTTTTCATACATATGCGCGAGCTCCCAAGCAAAAAGAGAGGCTTCGTCGCCTCCGGCGCCAGCCCGCACTTCGAGCACTATCTCATTTGGGGATTCATCTTCCTCCTTGTCTTTCTTTAAAATATCTTCAATCTGTTTTTCTGCATTTTCTTTTTCCTCTTGAATAGTTTTTAACTCCTGCGCTGCCATCTCGTGAAGAGTCTCATCTCTGGCAAGCATTTCTCGAACCTCAGTTTCTTGACGATTAAGACGCTCCAAAACACCCGCTAGATAGTTCGTCCTGTGATCTTTCTTAAGTTCTTCTAGATCAAACATTTATTTCTTCGCTTTTGAAGATAATGCTTTCCTCTTGTTGAATCTTTCAACTCGTCCAGCGGTGTCCATTATTTTTTCATTGCCTGTATAAAAAGGATGGCATTGACTGCAAATTTCCATTGCTATAGAAGGCATCGTTGAACCAACTTCAAAAACAGCTCCGCAAGCGCAAGTAGCTTTTGTTTTTAAATCATATTTTGGGTGTATATCTTTTTTCATAAGGACTGTCCTTAGATTAGCATAATTTTGATTCTAAAGCAAATTTATGTTTGCCTGAATACTGGTCTTTAATTTCTGAACGCTACGACTATAAGAGCACGTTGACCCACCAGAACCGTAATATCTGCAAGCAGCTTTATTTTGAGCTGAAACGCTTGAACCTGTGGCTCCCAAATCCGTAAGAAACATTCCAGAAGCCATAAACGCGTCTTTAGGAGACCATGGATTGGCAATATAACCTAAACTATCTTGGAGGCGAGACGCAAACAATTTCCATGTTGAAGGAATGAATTGAGCCGGTCCCATAGCTCCGCCATATCCGCCCGCCGAAGGAATAGGACAAGAAACAGCAGTTTGAAAAGCGTTGATTTGCAAAGTGTTGGCAATATCCAAAAATACAGGAACGTCACGCGTCGGGTTCATCACATTGGCGAAAATCGCTCCAGTATTTTTGCCGACTCCCGCGCCGGAATTGGTATTGGTTAAATAACATTGACCAACATTTCCCCCCAAGTTGCTCTCCTGGGTAAGTATCGCCAACAAAAACGCCGGATCAACTCCTGTTTTATTATGCACATCATTCGCATATTGAAGCGCTGTTCCGAAATCGATTTTTGTGGAAATGCCAGCGAGGCTAAAGAGGGCGCTTCTGATTTTATCTGCTTGGATTTTTTTCTGGGCGGCAAGCGTCGCATATTCAGCTTCCTTATTTTTTGAAATTGTCAAAAGCTGTTTTTTTTGCGCTTCAGAAATCGCCACTTGTTTTTGCGCGTTTTCCAATTCTGCTTTGGCATCCGTTTCCGCATTTCGTTTTTTCTCAAGATCAGTCTTTGCAGCTTCTGTCTGAGTTTTTGTCCCTTCTATGACATCAACAGATGCTTTGACTGCTTGGTTGATCGAAGTATATGATTCTAAATCGCTGTAAAAATCTGAAATGCTATTATCGGAAAGAATCAGATTCACAAGATTTTGTTCGTCGAATTGATTTGTGTTTCGAAGAAGTTGAGCCAAGGATTCATGCTCTCGATCTATCTTTTCCGAAAGTGACGTAATTGTATTTGTCTTGTCTATGATGTCCACTTTCAACTGGGCAATGACGAGCGATCTAGCTTTGATTTTCGTCTTGAGAGCGTTGATCTGGCTAGTCAAATAATCCAAATCCCCTTTGAGCGTGCCTGTCTGTTTTTGTTGTTCCTTTTGCTGGTTTATTAAATCCGTTAGTTGAGCTTCTATCTGAGCAAGTTCATTTTTACAATAATCTTTATCGGATTGGGCAGAAGATACCGTAAGCGTCAGACAATCAAAATCTGCCTTTGCTTTTGAGGCAAATAATGGCGAAAAAACAATAAAAGTAAAATTTAATATAAAGATAAAAGCTATGACCGTCTTTCTTGTCATAGCTTTTATTATAGCACAAAAAATAATCAGTTTTCTATTTCTTCTCTGCTTTCTTTTCTGTCTTTTCTTCCTTAGCTGGAGCAGCAGCTTCGGCTCCCGGCGCTCCCTCTTCTTCTTTCTTGCCTTTCTTTTCAACTTCGATAGCAGACAAATCAGGAGCAACAACGACTTCCTCTTTTTCTTCAACCTGAGCAACGATAGAAGCCACAACATCTCCCCCATTTGTGATTGCGACAACTCCGGTTGGCAGTTTTATATTAGAAACGAAAACCTGATTTTCGAGCGTTTCAAGCGGAGAAATATCTACTGAGAGCTTCTGCGGCAAATGAGCTGGCAAAGCTTCGATTTCGATCTCATGAAGCACTTTAACAAGGTTTCCAAGACCATTTTTGACAGCATTTGAAATACCCTCGAAAATAAGAGGCACTTTGACTCGTATTTTCTTCTTCATATCCAGCGCTAGAAAATCAACATGAATAGGCTCGTCAGTCACAGGGTCAACTTGCACTTCGTGAATAAGAACATCGATATCTCCGCCCGGAATTGAAACTTTCACAGCAGAAGATTCTCCGGCCTCCCTCCAGACTTTCTTGAATTCCACGTTGGAAATTGAAATAGAAGTGGTATCTTTCCCAGCTCCATAAAAAACAACTGGGATTTTCCCAGATTTCCTCAAGATTCCCAATTTTGTGTCCAAATCTCTTTTTTCCGCTTTGATTATAAACATAAAAATAGTATACAGAAAAAAAATAAAAAAGCAAATTGCGTTAGGTCTTATTTAGCGCAGAGGAGTCAACGTAGTAGAAGTTGATATTATATATTTATTATGTTAACTTTCATTTATCGTGAGATGTTCTCATGACACAGCTCTGTGAGTTGTTCAACAAATAGGAGTCATTATGCTAGCAAAGTTCGATGAAGTGACTGGCGCTTGTCTTGTCGGCCTGTTGTTGTTTGTACACAGCAAGAAAAACAGGTTAGTTCTTAAAAATGGTGAAGAGCATAAGGTGGTTTGTGTCAAAGCTGTAAATCCAGATAATCCGGATAACAGATCTGGAGAAACATCGTATGGTGTGACCCTTGATATTCTTGATTGGTTTCCCTACGAGGTTGGTCCTACCAGGAATCCGGTAGACCGGAAGTACTTGACCAAAGTCCACGGAATCATCTACCCAAAACCGGCATAGAAACATACCCACCCCGAACGGAGAAACCCTCCGTCCGCGCGGTGGGTTTCTTTTTTTACATTAGGTCTTGCCTAACTTGATTTGTATTTCCCTACGCTTGCCAAACTGTTGTTTTCGGCTGATAACAGGAGAAGTCTTTGCGCTTCGGCTATATCTTCCGGATTTTTTGCCCACGCTTCCATCGCCTCGTTCTGGATTGCTCGGCCGTATGAGAACGTCAGTGGCCACGGCAATGGACCTAGATTTTTCATTTCATTCAAATTTTTCGTCGCCTCTTCGTCCTTTTGTCCGCCAGAGAGAAAGACAATCCCGCCAATTTCATTCGGCACTTTTTCTTTGAGACATTTGATAGTGCTCTGCGCTATTTCCTGATTATAGACGGCAACTTTTGCATCATTTCCGGGAAGCACCATGCTCGTTTTCAAAATCATTCCCGGGAAAAATATATCTGCCAACTTGAGTTCGTTAAAGACTACTTCTAAATTGCGCGCAATCGCTTGGTAACATTCTTCCATCGTATGATCACCTTCAATCAAAACTTCCGGTTCGACAATCGGCACGAGATTGTTTTTCTGGCACAACTCCGCGTATTTTGCAAAAAGCTTCGCGTTTTCTTTCATACAATCAAGACTTGGAGTTTTTTCTCCTATGGTGTAGACCGCGCGCCATTTGGCAAAAGTCGCGCCGAGTTTTTTATGTTCTTTCAGTCTATCTTCTAAACCTTCCAGCCCTTCGGTGATTTTTTCTCCTGTATGCTCGGGAAAATCGGAAAGACCACCATCAACTTTGATACCCACTTCTATGCCTTTTGATTGCAAAACAGAAATGAAACTTTTTCCATCTGCTGTAGATTGTCTAATCGTCTCGTCAAAAAGAATGTAGCCCGAAATATATTTCTCGATATCCGGCGCCGTGATGAGAAGCTCGCGATATTCTCTCCTTTTTTCTTCGGTTGTTTGTACGCCGAGTTTCTCGAAACGACTGTTGCACGTCCTTAAACTTTCATCAATAGCCAAAAGACCTTTTGGCGACACCATCAGACGTTTTATTGTTTCAATTAAAATTTCTTCATTCATTTTTTTATTTTAACAAATCTATTAAAATTTGCTTCGTCACTGCCGGATTCGCAGAACCTTTTGTTTCTTTCATTATTTGGCCAACGAGAGACATAAGCGCCTGCTCCTTGCCACCTTTATAATCCGCAACAACTTTCGCATTCGCCTCGATAATTTTCTGCGCGATTTGTTTGAGCTCGTTTGTGTCGTTACTTTGAAGCAGTTTTTTCTCTGTCGCGATTTTGAGCGGAGAACCGTCATCAATCACAATAATCGCTAAAATATCTTTGGCAGCGCGGGAAGAAATTTTATTTTCGGCAACCAAATTTACCAACTCAGAAAAATTATTCGCAGACGGAAGCCTTGCTTCCGTTTTTGCTTTTTTTAGTCCCATAAAATCTGAGGTTGTATAGTTCGAAGCTATTTTTATTTTTTCTTTGTCTCCCAAGATTTTTGCAACATTCTCGAACCAAGCGCCCAAGAGAGGATCATTTATATAGGCCTCTATATCTTCGTCTTTGATGCCGAAATCTTTTTTGTATCTAGCGCGCTTCCCCGCTGGCAACTCTGGCAATTCTTTTTTCATCTTTTCCAAATCAAAAGCTTCGTGCAGTCTTAATTTTGGCAAATCTGGCTCTGGAAAATATCTGTAATCAGCGCTCCCCTCTTTTTTCCTCTGAGAAAAAGTTTTTTGCTTATTTTCATCCCAGCCACGCGTTTCTTGAATTATCTCCGATTCTTTACCTTCTTCAAAGAGCTGTGCCATGCGATCGAGTTCGTATTTTATGGCTCGTTCGACGCTTCTAAACGAATTTAAATTTTTCACTTCTACTTTTGTGCCAAGTTTTTTCGGATCAGTTGAAACAGAAATATTCGCCTCAACTCGCATTTCACCCTTTTCCATATTCGCCTCGGACACGCCCAAATACCAAAGTATGAGCTGAAGCTCTTTTGCAAATCTTGACGCTTTTTCTGCAGCTTCGTCGGAACTTTCCAAAGTGTGCGGTTCGGTCACAAGCTCCATCAAAGGCACACCAGAACGGTTGAAATCAATCAGAGAATATCCGTCGTTTCGGGTGTTGGACACCTGAAATTCTGGGTGTCCAACACCCGAAACATGCTTATTGTTGGCCGTATCTTCCTCTAAGTGCACACGAGTTATATCCATTCCGGCTAAATTTCCGCCGGAAACTATCGGATATTTGTATTGCGAAATCTGATAACCTTTAGGGATGTCCGGATAAAAATAATTCTTGCGATCAAACTCAGAAAAGTCGGCAATTTTGCCATTAATAGCCAAACCAACTTTGATCACATTCTCTATCGCTTTTTTGTTTATAACCGGCAGAGCTCCTGGATGCGCCATACAAACCGGACAGACATTCACGTTCGGCTTTTCCTCGTCAGGATCGTTCTTGCAAGCGCAAAACATCTTTGTCTGTGTAGCCAATTCAGCATGTATTTCCAAACCAATTGTCGGATAATATTTTTTACTCATACTTTTTATATATTACCATATTATTGAAAATACGATAAATTTTCCAGCTTTTCTACCATGTTGAACATATGTAAAAGATAGTAGAAAACATTAAAACTAATTCTTTGATTCAAGAGTTCCATTTTTTGCAACCTCCAAGATTTCCACATAATCTATAATCCCCAGCCTATTTATATCAACGATAAACCTTTCTGGTAACGTCACTTTGCCAACCCAAACACTTTTGTGAATCAAATTAAAACCTATCATCCGTAGCATATCTCTCAAGATATTTCTTTCTCTGTTAAAAGCCACTGGTATATCGTAACTCACGACTATCACACTTTCCCCTATCCTTTTCTTATATGCATCTTTGTTTAAGGAAAATGATTTTTTAAAATTATCTAATTTTTTCTTCCCTTTGTCACTCAAATATATTTGTTTTGAACTATTTTCCAGAATAAATCCTTGACTTTTTAATTTATATAAATATTTTCTAAATTTATCCATTTTTTGTTTGTCTAATTGTGAATTTATTCTTTTATTTTGTATTTTAAAAAATTCATATTTTATTTTGCCTCCGGTCGCGCCATATCCAGCCTTAAGAAAAGCATTCGTAAAATCAATATAGTTGAACACTCCACTTTCCAAAGAGTTTAAAATTTTATAAAGTATTTCTCCTTTCATACCATCTATTATACAACAATTTTATCTCGTCTACTATATCGAACATATGTTAAAGATAGTAGACAAACCAAAATCTAGTTTATTACAATAAAATTTTAGGATAATTCTTTTATTAAAAAATCTAGCACCCTATTAGCCTTATTTATGTCTTCTTGCGTATAGAATCTTTTAGTCCCTCTTATGGAAGAGCAAAACTTAAAAAATTCTTCACATCCTTTTTTAGTTTCAGAACCATTTATTAATTTTAATTGATTCAAACGCAAAATAACTCCTGACACTGTGTTAAAAAAATTGGTTCTACATTTGTACTTATGATAGTTTGGCATACCAGGTAGTAATCTTTCTGAAGGAAACTCTTCTATGTAATCAAACCTCAATTCTTTAAGAATTTTTTTATATTTCTTTTTGTACTCTAAAATTTGTTCAGGATTTAGTTTTTTTCTTTAAATTGTCTAAAATTTTCTTCCATATAAATTATTCTATTTCTTCGTCAAAATTTTCACCAAAGCGTCGTTGAATTTCTTTACCATTTTATCATCATAAAGAGATAATACAAAAACATTTTTGCTGATCTTTTTAAAATCAGCGGTTTTCTTGGCAATAATTTTTGGATCATCTACCACGTCGGCTTTTGTCAAAACAATTATTTCTTCTTTATTTGAAAGGCCGTCTTCGTTCAAACCCAACATCTTGTCATATTTTGCCAATTCTTTGCGGATTTCTTTGTAGCTTTTCATCATTCCAGTCGAGCCTTTTGACAGATTTTCAAATGAAACCAAGTGCGCGAGCATTTTTGTGCGTTTGATATGACGCAAGAATTTCACCCCGAGCCCCTTGCCTTCGGATGCGCCTTCAATAACACCGGGAATGTCGGCAACAATAAAACCAAAAAAGTCTCCGAGATTCGGATCAAGCGTAGTGAAAGGATAATCGCCAACTTTCGCATCAGCATTTGTGAGAGCATTCAGCAAGGAAGATTTCCCCGCATTCGGAAGTCCGATAAATCCGACATCGGCAAAAAGTTCTAATTCGATTTTAAAGTCTGCCTTTTCTCCAGCGCCCCCAATATTCGATTCTTGCGGAGTCGTATTTACCGAACTTTTAAAATGTTCGTTTCCATAACCTCCATACCCGCCTTTCAAAAGCAAAATTGTTTCTCCTTCGGATGCCAACTGCCATTTTTCGTCAGTGATAAGATTGGTAATGATAGAACCGACAGGCAACTCCAAAATAAGATCCTCTCCGTTTTTCCCGTGCAAGCTTTTGCTTCCGCCATCTTCCCCCCTGCCCGCAATAAAATCTTTTTTCGCTTTATATTTCAAAAGTATGTGAACATCACGGACAGCTTTCACATAAAAATTCCCACCACGTCCGGCATCTCCACCAGCGGGTCCGCCCTTCGGTTCGAACTTTTGCCTATGCCAGCGCACTACGCCGTTTCCTCCTTGTCCGGCTTCCGCATGTATTTTTATTTCATCAATGAATGCCATATGTGTTTAATGTAAGTTATAAAATATAATTTTTCGTAGGGGTTTCGAGGCTGTCGAGCCGAGAACTTCAGGATTTTTTAAGCTTAAAAAAATCCGTACCAAAGAAAAATTGATATTTTATAGCTTACCCTAATATCGCTAATTTTGCTAATTTAATTGCCCCTTCTTTTGATTTCGCAACCGCAAGAAATAAGTTTTTATGACAGAAAACTGCATCTGAAACTCCAGTTATTTTTTGCAACTCGTCTGATTTTAATCCACCCCAAGATTTGGGAAAATCTTTTCTGTTTTTAAAAATTTTTAGATCTTCTCGAAGTGCCTTCACTGACCATTTATTCTTTATCATTCTACTCGGGCAAACGACAAAAAGTGGTTCTGGATAATCTTGCAATATACTTTCATATGGATAATGCTTATCTAAAATTATTACTCTTTTATCTTCTGTTTCTTTGTAAGTCAAAATTACTACTTCTTCAGCTAAAACTAGATCTCTGGCTTGGACTATTTCTCTAGACAAAATATCCTTTGCCATCTGCACACATTTTAAAAACATTTCATCATCTGTAACATTTTCTTCCCGCCAGGTTGGACTCATTGAATAAAAAAAATGTTGAATAGAATATGTAGAAACTTCATAAATATTTGTAACTAAATCAAAACCGTTATCATGCGCATCAACAGGAGCTACTAATTTTTTATCTATTATTTCACTAGCTTTTCCTGATCCAGAAAGTTCTTCGCCAAACTTTTTCCAAATAAGACCAAAGGATGAGTATTCTATGTTGTTGTCTCTCTTGCCTGCCCCGCCCGGTTGATGATGATCAAATCTGTTTAACTTTTCGTCATACACGCCACCGACATCAAAAACATAATCGGCGCCGGCTATTATCTCCTCGTCTCTTGTGCGAATTATTGTGAAAGGCTTGTTGTCTTTCTCAAGTAATAGAGACAATGTCGCGCAAGCAAATATATCATCCGCGTGAAACGAACCATCATGCGTAACTAATTTTAATTTTTTAGTCTTTTTCATTATCATAAAATTCTTCAAAAATCTCATAAACCCAACCGATAAACTTATCAAGGATAATATACAGTATAAACAGTCCAAGAACCACCATTGAAAATCTCCCTATTTTTTGGCTGACATGCAAAGCAGTGAAGCTGAAAAAATAACCCAAAGACAAGAGGAGTGGCGCCCAAATTATCGTCGCTGAGATTTCCGCTTTTAGATATTTTTTGTAATCGATTTTTTCAAAACCGCAAAAAACTATAACTACATGATTTATTCCCACCAAAAACTTCGAAATAAAAATTGACCAGAAAGGCTTCGCTTTGAATCTTGGCAAAACGCTATACACTCTCCTTTGAATATACCTGAAAAATCTATGATGATTGTACTTTTTAAACAAAAATTCTCCTAAAGCGTAACCTAAAAAAGTTTTTGACAACGCTCCCAGTAAGACGAAAATCAGAGCTATCCAAAAATTCAAAGCGCCTAGATGAGTTAGAATTCCGGTGGAAATTAAGAAAAATTCTCCTTCAACAATCAGTCCTAAAAAAATCACCGCGTAAACCAAAACCTGATGGTGCTCTACTAACCCAATTAAAAGATTTACGGTGTGCATAAATTAAAATAGGCTTTCGACAACTTCTTTGACCAGAGCTCCGTCGGCTTTGCCTTTTAAATCTTTCATCAAAGCAGACATCAACATGCCTTTTTTTGTGGCGTCGGTGATTTTTAATTCTTCTTTTTTTGCACGAGCGATTTTTATAACCTCGTTTTTGTCCATCATTTTTGGTAAATAAGTTTCAAGTATTGTGAGCTCTGCTTGTTCTTCTTTCACCAAGTCTTCCCTGTTTCCTTTTTTGAACTGTTCTATTGAATCTTTGCGTTGTTTTGCGAGTCGAGTAATAACAGCAATAGCCTCCGCGTCAGTAAGCATTTCTTGAGGTTTCCTGTTTTTTGCGACAAGTTCATTTGTAAAAGCGGAGGACATAGCTCGAAACGCCTTCAAACGTAAGGCATCGTGCGCCAGCATAGCTTCTTTTATTCCATTTTTGACTTGTTCGTATAGTGACATAAGACATAGAAAAATTATTTTATAAAGCAATCTATCTGGCGAAGCTTCGCCAGCGAACTTCTCGTCGCTCAAGAAAATAATATTCGGATTACCTCATTTATTTTCTAAGCTCCTGCGAAAGGCTTTCTAAAACAACATTTCTATGTCTAGTATACCAAAACTGTGCTAAAATAGCACTATGTCTAAAATTATATTTTTCGATACGGAAACTACCGGTAACACAGAAAAGGATTTCTTGTGCCAGATTGCTTACAAAACGGGTGGCGAAAGTTTCACCGGCCTCTACAAGCCTCCGATAAGAATCCCGCCGGAAGCTTCCGCTGTGCATCACATCACAAACAAAATGGTTGCTGAAAAACCAACTTTTTATCAAAGTGGCGATTTACAAAAAATAAAAAAACTTTTCGAAGACAAAAACTCCATAGTCGTTGCCCACAACGCTCCTTTTGACCTGGCAATAATAAAAAAGGAAGGCATTACGCCCGCAAATTTTATCTGCACGCTTCGATTGGCAAGATATTTAGATAAAGAAGAAAAAATCGAGAGGTTCAATCTGCAATATCTGCGTTATTTGCTTGAAATAGAGGTAAACGCTACGGCCCACGACGCGTTGGGAGACGTCTTGGTGTTGGAAAAACTTTTTGAAAGATTGAAAGACAAAATGAAAAAAGAAGATAAGTTAAGCGACGAAGAAATATTAAAAAAAATGGTAGAAATATCTTCTCATCCATCGCTCTTGAGAACATTCGGTTTTGGTAAATACAATGGCAAAAAAATCGAAGAGGTGGCAAAAATAGACAAAGGTTACCTAGATTGGCTTCTAACGCAGAAACTCGCAAGTGACCAAATAGACGAAGATTGGATTTACACTTTGAAGCACTATTTGGGGAAATAAATTACCACCTCGCTCTGACTAAAAAGTCAGAGCACTCCTCCTTATCAAGGAGGAGATTCCTAGAAACTCCCCTCCTTGTGGAGGAGGGGGTTGGGGGTGGTGATTATTTTTTGCAAAACTCCATCTATATTTGTATTTATTTCTGTATTAGTAAAACGTAAAACTTTTATGCTAAGACCTTCAAAAAATTTAGTACGTATCTCGTCATATTTCTGGCTATCTTTTGTAAAATGTTGAGAGCCATCAATTTCTATTGCTAATTTTTTTGTGGGACAATAAAAGTCTATAATATATCCTCCAATACTATGCTGGCGTCTAAACTTTAGACCTATCTGAGAATTTTTCAGTTTCAACCACAATAAAATTTCTTGAGGCGTGCTATTGTTTCTTAATTCTTTTCTTCTTGGAAACAATTTTTTGATATTGTTGATTGTTTTCATTGTCTTACCCCCCTCCTTAGTTAAGGAGGGGGCTGGGGGTGGTAATTCCGAATTCGGATCACCACCCCGCCCTTCAGGCACCCCTCCTTTCACAAGGAGGGGTTGTTCATTTAAGCATAATGCTTGATAATAATAACATACATATGTTAAAATCTTCTTAAGCGAAAGGACAAAAAAATATGATTGTACAAATTAGTCTTGGGAGATTCTCAAGGAGCGGAAATTATCAATTCTTTCCAAACCAAGGGTTCAAGTTTTCCGAAGAAGCTTCGAACGAGCTATGGCGTCGTCTAAAAAAGATTTGGGATGAACGCAAATGGCCAAAGCGAAAGCGGAAGCCATAGACGTGTGGAGCGCGCATCGCCGTCTGTAAGAAGCCGAGCTTCTACAGGCGGCTTCTTATTTTTACTGTACATTTTTATCATTGTTATTTTTTAACTTAAAATGTTAAAATAAATGCATGAATAATATGATCTGGATAATTTTGGGAATAATTGTAGGAGGTATAATTACATATCTCGTTTTGAATAAAAAAAAGGAAGAAAAAAAGGACGACCAAAAAGATGTAGGCCTTAATCTTATTTTGACCCAGATAAACGAACTCTCGCGAACAGTCGATAATAAAATTGGCGAATCTCATAAACAGGTCAATGAAAGTTTGAAATTTCATTCGAGCGAATCGAATAAAATTATTCGAGATGTGACTGAACGACTCACAAGGCTCGATGAAACAAACAAGCAAGTCATTTCTTTCGCAGATCAATTGCAAAGCTTGGAAAACATTTTGAAAAATCCAAAACAACGCGGAATTTTGGGAGAATATTATTTAGAAACTGTCTTGAAAAATGTCTTGCCTCCTGGGAGCTACCAGATGCAATATGAATTCCCTGATAAAACCATAGTAGACGCTGTCGTTTTTGTAAAAGATAAAATTATTCCGATAGACTCGAAATTCTCACTGGAGAATTACAATAAAATGGCTGAGGAACGAGACGGAACAGAGAAAAAAAGATTGGAGACAGTTTTCATAAACGACTTAAAAAATAGAATTACCGAGACAGCAAAATATATTCAGCCGACACAAGGCACTACGGATTTCGCTTTCATGTTCATCCCTCATGAAGCTATTTATTATGATCTGCTTACAAATAAAGTCGGAGCTGGAGATGAAAATGAAAATCTGATTCAGCGAGCGGCGGGAAAATATAAAGTCATCATCACCTCTCCCACTTCATTTTTGGCATATTTGCAAACCGTCTTGCAAGGTTTGAAGGCCTTGAAAATCGAAGAATCTGCTAAAGAAATAATAAAAAAAGTTGAGGATCTCGGTAGACATTTAAAATCTTATGACGAATATCACAACAAATTAGGAAACGCGCTTAGCACTGTCGTGAACCATTACAACGCTTCTAATAAAGAATTAAAAAAGATTGACAAAGATGTGCTCAAAATTGCCGGTTCTTCGCCGGAACTTTCTCTTTTGGAAATTGAAAAACCAAAAACTGAAGAATAAATTTGTTATCATAACTTCTTCATTAAGTCTTCATCAAAAAAGGACATAGTTTAAAAGCAACATAAAAAGGTCGATTTTTTAAAATTAATAAATTAAAAAACATGATAAATAAAATTAGATTCATTTTTCCAGTTTTAGCTCTTGGTCTTGCGTTAAGTCCCGTGGCTTTTGCCCAGACGACAACAACATCAGCCGCAACAACTGCTGCTATTATTTGCGTTGGAACAGCAGTCAACGCGAGAGAAACTGCTTTGGGTTCTGCTATCAGCACCCAAGCTCAAGCTGTGGCAGCGGCATATACCGCGAGAGCAACTGCGTTGCAACAAGCTTACGCTCTCACTACGAGAACAGACGTAAGAGCATCCGTGAAAACAGCTTGGACGACTTTCAACACCGCTGTTAAAACAGCGAACAAAGCTTGGAAAACTGCAAAAAATAGCGCGTGGTCTCAATTTAGAACCGCTTCGAAGGCATGCAAGGCTCCCTCTGGCATCAGCGACTCTGGAAATTCCGGTTCGGAAATAATCGGAGAATAAAATTTAATAACGCCCAAAAAAACGGAAGCCTTGCTTCCGTTTTTTTGTATTTTTTTACTGCAAAACAACTGTCTTCGAATTCCAAGGTTTGAGATAAATGAAAACTGCCATTGCTATGAATGCCACAATTGCAGAAAAAATAAAAGCGTATGACGGATTAAAAACCCAGAGTGCGCCGGCTATCACAGAAGCTAGAAGGTAAACCAAGCCTGTGACAAAATTGTACATACCAATCGCTGTAGCTCGCCTTTCTTTTTCTAGGTCGGCGATGAACGCTTTACTCTGTGCTTCATCGATACTGTAAAAAATTCCGAACAATAGGAACAAAATAATTATTTCCCATTTTTCCGTGGCAAAAATGAAACCCAAAGACATTATGATATAAATCAAATATCCCAAAATAATTATATATTTTCGCCCGATCAAGTCGCCCAACTTCCCTACTGGTATTGATATCGCAACGAATGAGACATTAAAAAGAGCGTAGAGCAACACAACATCTTTTATCGCAAAACCGATGGCGTATGCTTTGAGTAAGAGAAAACCGAAACTGAAATACGCTAAAGAAAAAATCCCCGCAGGAATCAAATATTTTTTGAAATTTGGATTCAAAACGCCCCAAGCTTTGAAAATATTTTCCCTTTCGTGCGGAATTCCTGGACGATCTTTCATCAAAGCGAGAACCACAACGGACAACGCAGCCGTCACTAATGCTATTATAAAAATAACTCGAAAAGTGCCAAGTCCTTGACCAAGATAAAGAAGCAAAAAATACGCGACTATTGGTCCCAAGACAGCTCCCGCCTTGTCCATCGCTTTGTGCACGCCGAAGGCGTATCCTATGTTGGATTCTTGCGCTATCGATGCGAGCCAAGCATCGCGAGGCGGACCACGGAAACTTTTCCCTAGTCGCTCAATGATTCGAAAAGAACCAAGCGCAAAGACAGACGTCCCGAGCAAGAGCATTATTTTTGCCAATGTGGAAAAACCATAACCGATCAAAGCGAGAGGTTTTCTCTTCCCTATCCTGTCCGACATCCAGCCGGCAAAATAATCGAGAGAGGAAGCGGAAAAATCCGAAAAGCCCTCGATCAAGCCGAGAAGTGATGCCGAAGCTCCAGCAATCACAGTAAAAAATATAGAGAACACAGAAAAAATAGCTTCAGAGCTGATGTCCGTCAAAAAGCTCACAAGACCTAAACGCAAAACATCAGGATGTATGTCCAAAAATCTTTTTTTCATAGGATGTGTTAATTATATATGATTGAGATTTTGTTTACAATCGAAAGAATTATCCGTTTTTGGCACAACCATATATTGTGATATAATTCACGGTATGAAATTTGGATCTGAAAGACTGAATCCGATAATGAAAACGGCAATACATGAAAGCCATTTTAAAGGAACCAGAGAACTTTTGAATGGCTCTTTATTTTCAGAATCTGACAAAGGGTTACTACTTTTGCTTAAAGATTCTCTCGCAGACGCTGGACGAAGAAAAAAACTTTTAGATATGTTGAGCTATCGTCACGAAGACCCCGTGCCTCTTTCGCAAATAATACAAGTTTTTGATAAATTCAGTGATTTACAAGCCAACGTTGAACTTACTCCCGAAGATATAAAGTTAGTTAATTTTGCGATTAAATATTTTGAAAATTGGTTTTATGATGGAGCATGGGCAAAGATTTCTCACAAACAAAACGAAAATCCAAACGCTTATGCCTACCTTTCCGTCCCAGCTGGTATCATCAATCTTCTTACCAAACTAAAAGATTCTGCGAAATCTGCTGACGAAATTGTCGGTTTTGATCCGCATAGGCTAGTTGAACTTCAAAAAGAAGTGAGGGGCTTTGCTGATGCATATTTGTTATCGGAAAGACTTCGAGCAATTTTGAAAGAAAAATTAAATCCAGAAAAGAAAGAAAAGACAGAATTCATACTTGAGAATCACGAAGCAATGTTGAGAACTTTCCATGAATCAGAGCGATCGGTGCAAAGTGAATTAGTGAGTGGCTCAGGAAGTTCGCATTCCAAAGCGCCAGAACTTTATTTAGTAAAAACTGCCTTAATCGCTCGTGAAAAAATGAGAAGAGAGCAAGCAGGCTCTGATCATTGGGTCTTTGTTCCAGATGTAAAAATAGACATAGACAGAGGCAGATACCAACTATTTGATTTTAGCGAGGGTCAAGATGGACATAGTTCTATGCATTATCCAAAAGATAGAATTCCCTATGCTCGATTTTTAGTCGAGTATCTAAGAACTAGAAAAGGGAAATAAAATCGTCGTCTTTTTGAGTTATCCACAGGTTTGACTTGTGTAATATATTTTTTACGTATAGAATATATTACATTAATAGTTAATTAAAAAAATTATATGATAGGAAAACCACATTGGTTTAAAAGAAGGAAGTATACTGGCTGGGGATTTACCCCTGCCACTTGGGAGGGCTGGCTATACATAATCGTTGCCATACTGCCCTTTGTTTTGCTTATGGGCGTCTCGCCGATTAATCAAACCAGAATGATACTCATTATCATTTGGGCTTTGATCGTGTGCGTTGATTTCGTGGACATCGTGATTCATTTGCCGAAAGACGAACGCGACCGCATACATGAAGCCATCGCGGAACGAAACGCTTTATGGATCATCGTAGCCGTTCTCGGCATAGGAATAGCTTTTCAGGCTGCTTCCGGAGCCGTCTCTCACGCTCTCATTCCGCAAGTCGATCCGTTTCTACTTGTTGCTCTTTTTGCCGGGCTTCTGGCGAAAATAATCTCCAATATTTACCTCGATAAGAAAGATTAAAAATATGGAAACAAAAATCGCATATTATCGAAATAAACTTTCTATGACGCAAGAAGAACTCGCGAAGATTGTCGGCGTCACAAGACAAACCATCATCTCGCTAGAACAAAATCGCTATAACCCTTCCCTGCTCTTGGCTTACAAAATAACCAGGGCGTTAAAAATGAAATATGTCGAAGAAGTTTTCGGCTTGAGTGTCGCGTAATCTTTTGAGACTATCTCGGAAGACTGACTCGCCATTTTAGCACTCCCAAAACTGGGCAATCAAGACTTGAATTTTCATTTTCATCCACGATGCTTGCATAAGTCATAATTTTTCGTTCGAAAATATCTTGATAAGAAACATTCAAGACATCAGAAAATTTGGTCTTCCTTTCCATTTCTTCTATTTGTTCCTTGGAAATTTCTCTTGTTGCGTGCTTTTCGGATTTTGGTTCAACATTTCCAAAATCAATAGTTTCATTGGTATTGAAAATAGAACTAAGTTTGACATCAAGCGCGAGACCATAGCCGATATTTTCCACGCTGTACATTATGCATTGTTTTGGGAGCTTGAAATTTATCGGCCCTCTGATTTTTAATTTGATTATCGGAAGACGTGTGTCTTTTCGCGTGTCTTGGGCTTCCTTGATACTGCGGGCGGTAATAATAACGAGCACAATAGTCGCCACAGCCTGAATAATTCCATTGTGAGCATCAAACCAACCTAAAAAGTCTAACATGGGATTATTATACACCAGAATTGGGAAATTGAAATCTTAGTAGTAACAAAAAATGCATTGTTGACAAATCTTCTTGAAGTTGTAAATTGAGTCATGATAGTCCTAAACAATATGTTCTTTTGGGCATGAAAGGAAGCCCATAAAAATGAATCCATCACAACAAGAGCAAAGAATGCGAGAAGATTATCCCTTTATGTTCTCGCACCCCGGTTGCAAACCTGGTGAGGTTTGGATTGGCGATCAAATGTTGGAATTTGCTTGTATAAACGTTCAGATATACAAAAGGGCGGGGTGTCCAAGCGCCAGACTTGGAGAAGATGAAGTCATGGTGACTGTTCAACTCAGGAACAGGAAGGAACTGTTTCCGGGTCGTTCGGTGTTTGTGAACCTGAAGGAACTCATCGCCTATGGAGAAAAACAGGAAAAGGCACAAATGGGTTGAGAGTCTCATACTCTCGTGACAGCCAGTACACACCGAAAGGAGTAAAAGTGCACTGGCTGTCTTAGTTTTCAATTTGTTTTTAATTTTTCAAGAAAAATGCTATATTTTTGTGAATGGCCCTATCGTCTAACGGTTAGGACAGAGCCTTCTCAAGGCTTAAATCGCGGTTCGATTCCGCGTAGGGTCACCAAGCACTGGAATATGCTACACTATGAAATATGATTGCTGAATGGGCTGTAAGAAAAAAATTATTTAGAAATGTAAACCATGCAATTTGGTTCATTATGAGCATGTGGCTATTGATTGTAACAGTGGCTTATAATCTGTTTCCTAATTTAGGAATTATCATATTTATTCCGATTGGTATGCATCTTATAGTTTTCCTCCAAGCCATACATGAATTTTACTTTCCAAGTAAAGAAAACGAGGTAATAAGTAAAGATTGTATCTGGTTCAATTTATTAATGGTTTTTATATATTTATTAATTTTTTTCTAATACTCACAAATGCTCGCATACTCGCAAGAATCTTTTTTTGTAAAAATTTTGTTATAATACCCCCATGCCTAGCAAAAAAAATTCAACCGGCGTTGTGCATAAAATTCCTTCGGATTTTAAGAGGGCTCTTGTTGCTGACCCTAAGGCTTTTGCGACTTGGGAGGACATCACGCCACTCGCTCGCAACGAATGGATCTGTTGGGTTATTTCTCCAAAGCAACCAGAAACGCGGATTCGCCGAATCAAGGTAGGACTATCAAAACTAAGAGGCGGAATGAGAAGACCATGTTGTTGGGCTGGTTGTACTCATCGCTGAAATAATCCGAATCCCCCATAAACTAAGAGAACCACCGAAGAGGTGCGTCCTCTTAGTGGTTCTTTCTCACGATTATTTTTCAACAGGCGACTTCATGAGAGTTTAGGTCGTCTGTTGTCCGGCACTCGACCGGACCTAGCAAGTCTGGATTTCCTCTGCCTTTTGGGGAGGAAGCACCAACAAGCGTGCCACCAGTGGCATCTCCGGTTCTGATTGCGAAGACTCCTCGACCGCAAAGAACATAGGTTCTCCTCCTTGCTTGGGAACAAAGCTAAAGGCTAAAAAGCCAGTCCTGTTCATTTCCCTCTTTGGAGTTAATGTCCCAACATTTTGGTCACTATAGGCTGATTTCCACTCTGCGAAAGTAGGAAACCCACCATTCAATGGGCCTTCCATTACTTCTCCTGTTGCTGATAATTTCAGCACAAAGATGTTTCTTGGCATATTTCAGGGGCTCCTTTCATTGCCCCGAAGAACTAACTTTGCTTGACTATTTAACTTAATCTACAACTTTTTCAAAAATCTGTCAACTGCAATTTTTATTTCTTCTTCAGCCACTCGTCGTCTTGACGAACCAACAGTTTATTTTTATTTTCTTTATCAAAGAGTATTGCTTCCACGACGCGTTCCATGCGCATGCCTTGCGAACCTTTCACGAGGACCAAGTCCCCTTTTTGTATAAAAGTTTTCATAAACTCGCCGGCTTGCGATGAATCTAGGAATTCAAAAAAGCTCGCCTCGTTCATTCCTGTTTCGAGCGCGCCTTCTTTGATGGCTTTCGCTCTCGGTCCGACAACGACAAGCGCGTCGCATTTTTCTTTCGCCATCCTGCCGATATTTTTGTGGGCTTCCACGGTGTGCTTTCCTAATTCGAGCATGTCCCCTAGCACAGCAATTTTCCTTTCGCCAAATTTTACTTCTCTTAAAGTTTCAAGCGCAGATTCACATGCAAAAGGTGAAGAATTGTAAGTGTCATCAATAATCATTGAATCATTTATTCCTTTGAGGAGTCGCATCCGTCCGCTCGGAACATCGTAATTTTTCAAAGCATCTATCGCCTCCAACATATTCAATTTCAAAACCGAAGAGAGCGCGAGCGCTGCCATAGACGCATAGACATGATTCCTGCCAAAAACTCCTTCAATAATGACAGGCAAACTTTTACCATCTGAGTCCACTCTGAAAATAATTCCTGTCGGCTCGCTGGTAGTGGCATACAAAATATCTACGCCAGAACCCAAGATATCCGCGCCTTCTTTGAAGCCGTAAGTTATGATGCGAGATTTGCTGAGATTTTTCATTTTCGACACATCTTCATCATCGGCGTTCAATATTAAAAAACCGCCCCCGCCTGCATCAGCTATGCTGGAAGCATTGCGGGCAGGTTTTTTTAAAGTTTTGATGAGTTTACTTTTTTCTTCAATCAAATGTTTACGCGAAGTAAAAAATTCTATATGAGCAGGAGTCTCGCCAATGGCCGTAATGATGACCACATCCGTCTTGAGCCAAGAAGCAGTCCGACGCATATCGCCCGGATGTCCCACACCGACTTCAAGAACCAGCCACTTTGGATATTGAGAAGATTTGAACGGATTTATAAAAAGCCAAAGACCTTTAAGAACATTCAAGAGCCAAATAAAAGGATTATTCCAGCCATTCGGAATACCTAAAATAGTAAGAGGCAAACCTATTTCGCTATTGTAATTTTTGTTTGCCTTGCGGACGTGAGACACTTTTGAAAGAACCGCATAAACCGCGTCTTTTGTAGAAGTCTTGCCGACGCTTCCAGTGATAGCAATGATTTTCGGCTTGTATCTGAAAAGCACCAGGCGCGATTCTATCTGTAAAATATAAGCTATTATTTTTTTGAAAATTGTTTTCATGACTTCATATTAAGATTTCCTTGCAAATGATTTTGAGAAAAGTGGGTTCCTCAGATAGCGCCTAAAGCCCTATTTTAGATAGGGCTTTAGGCGCTATCTATCGGGCGGAACGTTATAATAATTCAGCAAAAATTTTGTAATATCCAAAAACGGATCGCTCCAAGTGGTCGCGGCATATTGCACACCTTTCGGATTTACAGCATAAAGAAAAACTATAAATTTCGGGTCATAAGCTGGAAAGTAACCGACAAAGGAATGCGTATGCCTGTCTTCATAATATCCTCCGTTTGCGCTGTCCGCAACTTGCGCCGTGCCAGTTTTTACTGCCACACTAAAATGGTCCAGCTTTCCCAATCCTCCTTTAATTGCTTTATCCATGACGCCGACGAGCATTCGCGTTATTTCTTCGCTAGTTTGCTTTGTTATTTTTGTCCGTGTAACTGGGTAAGATATTTTTTTGGAAATGCCAGTATCATATTTTATTTCTTCTACAACATGTGGCACTACAAGATTCCCACCGTTACCAAGTGAAGCCAGCGCTCGAATCATTTCGATTGGAGTTAAAGCTATACCCTGGCCGAAAGAAGCGTTGGCATATTCGATTTCTCGCGGACTATTCAAATTGGAAACCAACCCGCTCGTTTCATTCGGCAAATCAATGCCGGTTTTATCTTTGATACCATAAGCGAGGAGATAATCTTTTAATCTTGCTTTGCCTAATTGCTGTTCAACAAAGACCATTCCAGTATTAAGAGACTGATTGAGAACATCCTGCATCGTCGTGCCCGGACCCCTGCCTTTCTTATCAAAATTGAATATCTCTTTTTTTTCAATCACGACAGAACCTTTGTCATCATATGTAGTATTCGCCGTCACAACTCCAGCATCCAAAGCTCCCGCCATCACCAATGGCTTCACGACCGATCCGAATTCAAAAACATTTTCAACTAGTGGATTTGAAAAAACAGAATTATTTTTTTCCTGAGCAAACGTATTCGGATTGAAGTCCGGCTTGGCGCTCATTGCGTAGATAGAGCCGTTTTGCGGATTCATGATTATGCCTCCGATCGAATCGACTTGATATTTGTTTTTTACTTCTTCTAATTTTTTTTCCAAAAAATTCTGCACTGTCGGCTCGATCGTGGTGATCACATCCCCTTCTAATACTTCATGCTTAAACAAAGTTTTATTTATATTTGAGAAAACTTCCGCAAAAAAATTAACATAAGGATCATTATTTCTCAAAAGCTCGGAATTATACTGTCTCTCAAGTCCATAACGTCCTGCAAGCTCGTCACCTTTGTATCCGACAAAGCCGACAAGGTGTGAAGCAAGAGTTCCTCCGGGATAAAAACGCCATTTTTCTTTAAAAATATTCAAGCCCGTAATTTTAAGAGCAGAGACAGCATCAGCCTGTACTTTTGTGAGACGATCCGCCACTTCTTCATAAGGGTCATTAGTTTTCGACGCCTTCGCGATAAAATCGTCGTGATTCAAAGTTATTATCTTTGACAATTTTTTATAAATAGATTCTTTATCGACAATTTTGCCAGGATCTATCGCCATCTTGAATCCTGAAGCTTGAGTCGCGGCAGCAATGAACTGTCCATCTTTGCTTTGAAAGAAAATTGCTCCGCGCTCGTAGATGTTGCTACCCGGCGTGGAATATTGCCTGTCAGCAGACTCCGAATAAACGTCGTTTTGCATAACTTGTACAAAAAAGATCTTGGCTATAAGGACAAAAGAGAAAGATAGGACAAAAAAAAGAACGACCCTAGATCTAAAAATGAAACTATATGTCATTTTGAACTATTTTTATGTTGCCAAAAGGCACGCTCGTAGAATTAAAGCCGAGTGCCTTGCGATTCGCAAAAGTTGCCTTCACTTCCTTAAATCCGAGAGAATTTGAAAGAGTGAGATCAACATTATTAGACAAAGACAAATATGTAACCTCTAAATTTTGAACCTCATTTGAAAGAGAACGAGCTTGTGTTTCGAGACCTTGACGTTGCACGATATTCTTAACCATGTTTCCTAAAAATATAATATAAAAAAGTGCAAGTGCTCCAAAAGACCAAAGAATAAAGTTGAAAATAAACTTTTCGATGTTGTTGTTCACAACACTGACGCCCTTCACATACGTATTAAATTTTAAGGTCATTTGTTTCATATTTTTTCTCACCGCCTTCGACGGGATCCCGCTATAAGCGGGATAAAATCCTCAACTTCGCGCTTCTCGATCTCGGATTATTTTTAATTTCTTCTGCTTTCGCTATGATCGGTTTTTTGTTTACTAATTTTGCTAAATTTTCTTCGGCTAATTTTTTATAAAATCTTTTCACTATTCTGTCTTCCAAACTATGGAAAGAAATTACCGACATCCTCCCGCCAACTTTTAACGATTCGAATCCTTTCTCGAGTCCCTCGGAAAGCGCTCCTAATTCATCGTTGACCGCTATCCTTATCGCTTGAAAAGTTTTTGTGGCAAAGTGTATTTTCCATTTTCGAAACTTTGCCGGAATTGCGTCCTCTATTATTTTTACCAAGTCGAAAGTGGTTTCAATCTTTTTCTCTTTCCTAAAATCCACTATCGCTTTGGCTATCCTGCGAGCTTGCTTTTCCTCGCCGTAACCGTAAATAATATCTGCTAAACTCTTCTCCTCCCAGGTGTTCACGACATCTAGCGCCGTGACATCTTCTGGAAGAGGATTTTCTTTCATAGTCATGGAGAGTGGTTCATCTCTCATGAAAGAAAATCCTCGTCCAGAATTCTCTAATTGATCCGAACTCAAACCTAAATCAAAAATAATTCCGTCAACTTTTCCGACACCTTCCTTTCCCAAAACCTTATCTATATTCCTGAAATTTTCATTTGCGAAAGAAATGTCGCAATCCAAATCCTTGAACTTCTCTTTTGCTTTTTCGAAAGCACCTTGGTCTTGATCGAGGGCAATAATTTTCACATCCGGAAATCTTTTGCAAATTTCTAGACTGTGTCCCCCTCCGCCAAATGTGCAATCAATCACCAAAGATTTTGGTTTTAAATCGAGACCCTCTATTGTTTCTTGTAAAAGAACTGTCTTGTGTGCGCTTGTCATCATATTTTGGAAATTCTATGTTTTCAAAGAATTTCCCTCGCTTCCAAGCTTCTCCGCCAATTGTTCAGCCTGCTTTTCCACGATTGCCTTTTGCTCCGACCATGCGCTTTCGCTCCAAACTTCCACTCTGTCTTTGACTCCGACAATCACCGCTGAATTTTTCAAACCGATTCTTTCTTTCAAAAAATCCGGAACGAGTATTCTCCCGATCGAATCTATTTCCACTTCCGCCGCTCGCCCAAACATATATCTATTGAAACTTCTCTGATCTGCTTTTAAAAATGACAACTCGGAATCCGAATCAGAAAGTTTTTTGGAAACTTTTTCCCATTCTTTGTTTGTAAAAATGAACAAGCACTGTCCGAGTCCGGGAGTAATAATAATTTTCTTGCCGAGTTCTTTGCGAAACTTTGCCGGCATTGAAACTCGATTCTTTTCATCTATTGTGTGTATGTATTCGCCGATGAGCATAAAATTATTTTTTCCCACTTTTTCCCACTTGATACATATATTGTATTCCATATAAAAAATAACACCAAGCCCAAACTGTGGATAACTTTTTGACTTTCATTTTTTATTTTTATAAACTTAAATTTGTTAGTGCCAACAGAACCCTAGCTCCCCTTCACCTAGCAACCCAAAACGGCACATTGTTGTGCGCGCGAGGGGTGGAGGGGAGCGAGTTTGTTCCAAAATCGGCGCCTAAAAACGCCAAAAAGACGCCTCGGGACCTATGGTTACTGAGGCATCACTATTTATGGGAGGTTATTTTATTGGTTTCATTAACGGAAAAAGTTGTGTCTCGCGAATTGGTTTATCCATAAGGAAACTAAAGAGTCTTTCAGAAACACCAAAACCAAAGGCTGGAGGCATAGCGTATTCAAGAGCTTCAACGAATTCCATATCCGCCATTTGGGCTTCATCATCTCCAGCATCACGAAGCTGTTGTTGGTCAATAAATCTTGCACGTTGATCAACTGGATCATTTAACTCACTAAAACCTTTGCCTACTTCACTTCCAGCAAGCATAACTTGAAATCTTTCTACTGTCTTTGGATTATTTCTATTTATTTTTGCAAGTGGTTCTAAATACACTGGAACATTTATTAAAAATCCTGGACCACCTATTTCTTTTCTTATAACTTTCCAGAGACTATCAACAGTCCGTGCGAGATTGGCTTTAGATTCAAATTCTATGCCAGCCTTTTTACATATTTCTTCTAAATCTTTCTTTGTAGCTTTCTTTCCTGTCTTTGAATAGACTTCAGTAATAGGATCCAATCCAAACTTCTCTTGAACCATTTTACAGAAATCATATGTTTTCCATTCGTCATTCAAATCAACATCAAAATCTTTTATTTTAAATTTTGTAGTGCTAAAAACTTTCTTAGCAATTAATCTGTAAAGCTCTTTTGTCATTTCCATTCCTTCATTATAATCTGCATAAGCCATGTAGTACTCAACTTGAGTATAATCTTGTGAGTGCTCAGGCGAAATACCCTCATTTCTAAAAATACGCCCAATCTCAAATGTGCGAGGAAAGCCCGCAACCAAAAGTTTCTTTTGCCACAATTCCCCAGCGGAAATTCTCATATAGACATCAATATCAAGAGCATTATGATGTGTCTTAAATGGACGCGCGTCAGCGCCTCCAGTAGTATTTTCGATAGCCGGAGTTTCTACTTCAAGAAAATTTTTAGAAATTAAATATTCACGAATAGTATTCCAAAACTTTGCCTTCTTTTTAAAAAGTTCTTTTAACTCTGGATTCATTAAAATATCCAGATACCTCTTTCGAAATCTTTCTTCAACGTCTTGCAAGCCGTGCCACTTTTCCGGTAGTGGTCTCAAACTCTTAGAAAGCATGCGCCAATCTTTCACTTCGAGCGTTTTCTCCCCTCTCTTGGTCGTAAAAAAAGTTCCATCAATTTCTATGAAGTCTCCAATGTCTGCAACTTCTCCGAAAAAATTGAATTTGTCATCACCCAAAACATCTTTTTTGAGCAGACCTTGAAAAGCTCCTGTGCCGTCATTTAAAGTTATAAAAACAATAGCGCCTTGCCCGCGGATAGACATAACCCTACCCGCAATCCACTTCGTTTCTTTGCTTTTTTCAAATTTATCAAAATTTTCTACCGCTTCCTTCAAAGAAATTTCTCTTTTGGAATCTGCTGGATACGAATCCATGCCCTTGTTTTTCAAGAGCTCGAGCTTTTTTATTCTGGCTTCCCTGATTTCGTCAATTGAGGACATTTTTTTCCGCTAAAGGCGGATCCGCGCAAGGCGGAAATTTTACGAAACACTAATAATTTTGTAATTTGTTGCTCCGTTTGGAGTTTTAAAAGAAACACTTTCGCCTTTCTTTTTACCAAGAAGCGCTTCGCCGAAAGGAGACCTGTTTGATATTTTTCCTTGCAACATATCCGCTTCCTCGGATCCGACAATGTGATATGTCTTTTCTTCCCTCGCGTCTTCTTTTTTCACAACCACACTGGAGCCGATTTCAACTATATCCCCCTTTTTGTGAGAAACCGTTTCCGAAGATTGCAAAACTTGCTCTATCTTTGTGATGCGTTCTTCGAGTTTACCTTGCTCTTCGCGAGTTTGGTGATATTCCGCATTTTCAGACAAGTCGCCAAGCGATTTTGCATACTCCAAAGAAGCTAAAATTTCTTGTCTTTTTGGTCCCTTCAAATCTGCCAACTCGGTTAAGAGTTCTTTTCTTTTTTCTTCGGTTATGTAGTCAGTTGTCTTTTGCATTTAACTAATTTATCTCTTTTTTACAAAAAAGTCAATTCTATTTCGAGAAATTTGCAAAAAATCGTTTATATGGTAATCTGTCTTATATGGCAAAAACAGTAATAGAGGTTAATAAGAATCCAAACGAAAATAATTCGAGCATTTTGCGTCGCTTTTCTCGCAGGATTCAGGAGTCTGGAATAGTCCGCAAGGTCAAAGGCGCTCGTTACAATGTCCGAAAAGAATCCAAATTGAAAATAAAAAAGAGCGCGCTCAAAAGAATGGCTCGCAGAAAAGAAATAGAATACTTGAAGAAACTTGGCAAGATGGTGACGAAGTAAACTATGCAAGAGAACTTTTCTCTAATAAACAAAACTAGAAGCAAGCTTCCCCGCTTGCCTTTTCTCGACATTAAAGATGATATTTTGGGTAAAAAATATTTCCTGTCACTTGCCTTTGTCGATAAAAAAAAATCAAAAGAAATAAACAAGACTTATCGAAATAAAGACAAACCCACAAATATACTATCCTTTTCTTTGCGTAAAAATGAAGGCGAGATCGTTTTGTGTCCGGCTGTTATAAAGCGCGAAGCAAAAAATTTTGGGAAAACTTTTGAGCAATTTTTGGGCTTTTTAGTTATCCACGGAATGCTTCATTTGAAAGGTTTCGAACATAGTAGTACAATGGAGGTAGCAGAAAATAAATATGATCAGAAATATCTCAGTGGGAATAGACTTAGGCTCAGGGATGACGAGGGTCATCGTGGGAGAGTTTTTCAAAGGAGAAAAAAATCCTAAAATTATTGGCGTGGGTGAAAGTGAGACGCTCGGCATGCAACATGGATACGTTGTTGATCCTGTTGAAACAACTGTTTCCGTAAAAAATGCTATAAGCATGGCAGAAAAATCTTCGGGAGTAAAAATAAAACGCGCGTTCGTTTCAGTTGGTGGCATAAGTCTCCGCGGAGAGACGAGTTCCGGTTCAGCAATCATCTCCAAAGCTGATGGCGAAGTAACAAGTTTGGATATAAATAAAGCTCTGCAGGATTGCGAGGATAATTTGAATTTAAATAACAAAAAAATCATTCAGACATTCCATATTTCTTCCCGTTTGGATGGAAAAGAAGTGCGGGGTCGTCTCGAAGGCATGCGCGGAACTAAGCTTGAAATAAAAGCCTTTTTTCTTACTTATTCCATTCAGCACTTAGAAGATCTGATAGAAGTTATCGCCAAAGCGGAAGTGGAAACTATAGACGTCATAGCTTCCCCTATCGTCCTTGGCCAGATCGCCTTATCTGAAAGACAAAAAATAGTCGGCGTGGCGCTCGTCAACATAGGACAAGAAACGACATCACTTTCTGTCTTTGAAAACGGATTGCCGATTTTAGTTCACACTTTTTCCATCGGCGGGGCAGATATCACAAACGACATCGCGCTTGGATTCAAGATTCCACTCAATGTGGCAGCACGTTTCAAACAAGATGGAGTTGAAGAAAACTTTTCTAAAAAGAAATTAGATGAAATCATCGAGGCGCGACTCTCAGATATTTTTGAATTGATAGAAAATCATTTAAAAAAAATAAAACGAAACGGACTCTTGCCGGCGGGCATTGTGTTCACAGGCGGAGGAGCAAATGTCGGAGGATTACTCGAACTTTCAAAATCAGTTCTCAAACTCCCAGCGGGCTATGGATCAACAGAAATTTTTGGCAATTCAAAAACAAAACTTCGTGACTCGGCGTGGTTCACTTCACTCGGATTGGTGGTTTCTGGCAGAGACAATGACAGCTATTCCGGAAATTCATTAAAAAATCTTTTTAAAGATCTAAAAAATACAGTAAAATCAAGCATAAAACAGCTGATGCCATAAGCCACTTGGAGGCTTTGCCTCCAAGTGCTATACTTGAGTTATGTCATTAAGAAAAACCAATTTTGTAGAAGGTGAATATTATCATATCTACAATAGAGGCGTTGATAAGCGAGAAATTTTTTCCGATAAATTTGACTTAGAAAGATTCTTACAAAGTATGGAAAGTTTCAATACTAAGGATCCTATCGGGAGTTTATATGAAAATAGTTTTATAAAAAAGAAAGCACTTGGAGGCAAAGCCTCCAAATTGGTTAATTTTGTGGCTTATTGTTTGAACCCTAATCATTATCATTTTATTATTACTCCCCTCGTAGAAAAAGGAATCGAAAAATTCATGCAACGACTTGGAACAGGCTATACCATGTACTTCAATGAGAAAAATAAAAGATCTGGTTCGCTTTTTCAAGGGAAATTTAAAAGTAAACACTTAAATTCAAATGAATATTTACTTCAAGCAAGCTCCTATGTAAATTTAAACAACTATGATAAAAATGGGGTAATCAAAAAATCTTTAAACTCGTCAAGTTGGATTGAATATACTCAACCAACTAATAATGTTGAGTTTTGTGAAAAATCGATAGTGCTTGGTCAATTTGAATCCAAAAAAGAATATGAAAAATTCGCACTGGAAACTTGGAGAAATACATGCGAAAGAAAAGAAGAAATAGAAAATCTTGAATTTATTTAACTTAGATGTCCTACCTTTTAATCTTCAACTAGCTATTTACAGACCGAAGCTGTGAATATCTGTAAGGTATTGTAAATAATACGATAACAACGGCAAAAATAACACTATTCATACTCAATAAGCCAAAGTAATTCATAATCAAAGAGATTGCTATAATAAGAACAGTCAGCAATGTTTCTGCTTTGATTCTTTTTTCAACTGCCTGCTTACGTAACACTGGATCATTAATAAACTGAAAAGGATATTTGACAAACTCATTGGCAGAAATATTTTTTACACCTGAAAAATAAAATAAGGTACTCAATAACATAAATAATCCTCCATAAAAAAGAATGGGAACTATTATCGAAATTGCATTATCAGAAAAAATTTCATATTTACTTAGTGGAAAAAATATTAAAGGAGAAATAAGTATAAAAAATGATGTCCAAATTAGATTTCTATACTTTTCTACTTTCTTTTTAAAATTTTCATCATAAATAATTTCTTGTGACATAGATGATTCACTATCAGACCAAATTCTTCTTGAAAGATAAACTGAAAAAATATTCCAAAAAATAATTATCAGCAACAAAATTATGATAGAAGTTGTTTGTCCAAAATTAATAAATCCTTTAAGAAATACAGACAAAATGGCACCCGCAAAGAAACTTAAGAAAACATTAATAATTATAAAAGATACTCGATACGGTCGTTTTGAATTAGTTAAATTTATGTTTTTCATGTTTGAATTATAGTTTAATAAAAATAAAAACTCAACACTACTTGGAGGTCTTGCCTCCAAGTGGGCTTGTTTTTGGAGTTGCTTTTTTTTGCTTGAGTGATAGTATGCCTTTATACAAGTTAATTATTAATAACTATATTTTATGCCAAAAATAAATCAAGAAATACAAAGTTTCGCTCGCATCATGGTCATCGGAATAGGAGGGTCTGGAAAGAACGCCGTCAACCACATGATAAATTCTAAAGTCAAAGGAGTCTCTTTTATTTGCATGAACACTGACACGCAAGATTTGCATAACTCACTCGCTGAGAAAAAAATTCATATTGGAAAAAATCTGACGAAAGGTCTCGGCGCCGGCATGGATCCGGAAGTCGGAAAGAAAGCCGCTGAAGAAACAAAATCTGAAATTCAAGATGTCATCAAAGGAGCAGACATGATCTTCATCGCTTGCGGAATGGGCGGAGGCACAGGCACAGGCGCAGCTCCGATCGTCGCTCGCGCGGCGAGAGAACAAGGCATCTTGACTGTGGCTGTCACGACCAAGCCTTTCTTTTTTGAAGGCAATCACCGAATGAAAATCGCCGAAAAAGGAATCGAAGAATTATCAAAGGAAGTTGATGCGATTATTATAATTCCAAACGACAAATTGCTCCAGCTAGCCGACAAAAACACCAATTTTAAAGACGCTTTCAGTAATTGCGACAATGTCCTCCGTCAAGCTGTTGAAGGCATTTCGGACCTTATCACTACCCCCGGCATCATCAATGTTGACTTCGCAGATATCAAAGCCGTAATGCGAGACGCAGGTAGCGCTCTCATGGGCATCGGAATATCATCAGGTGAAAAGCGAGCAGAAAAAGCTGCTCTCGCCGCGATCAATTCTCCGCTCTTGGAAATTTCTATTCACGGCGCAAAAGGAGTGCTCTTTGCCATTTCCGGCGGAGACGATTTGACCATTCATGAAATCCAAGAAGCTGCAAAAATAATCACGGAGTCCATCGACAAAGACGCCAAAGTGATCTTCGGCACAATTCGTGATGAGAAATTAAAGAAAGGTGAATTGAAAGTCACAGTCATCGCCACGAACTTCCCTGCCGACATGCCTCGCAAGAACCTTTTCAGCGGAACAGGAGCGGTAAATCAAACATTACTCAAAGAAGACAATGCTAATTTGGCTAAAAAAGAGATAAATAACAGCATCAATAGCGTAAAAAATGTAAGTACAAATAGCAACATCAGCAGTAATGATTTTATAAAAAAGATGGACAACAACAAGAAACCAGAGCCGATAAAGGACATAATTATAGAGGATGACACAGATGACTGGAGCGCTGTTCCAGCATTTCTACGACGCAAGAAATAAGAATTAGGTGTATAATAGAGAAATGATCTACGATTTAATAATAATCGGAGGCGGACCTGCTGGCACGGCGGCAGCTGTTTACGCTTCTCGTAAAAGACTGCAGACGCTTTTTATAACGTCTGAATGGGGCGGGCAATCTATTGTGTCTGAGAAAATTTACAACTGGATCGGGACGAATTCCCTCTCCGGCAACGAACTCGCGGAAAATTTTAAAAAACATGTGCTCGCAAACTCCGCGAACGCGGAAAATACAAATTCCACTTTAGAAATAAAAGAGGGAGAAAAAGTCGTCTCTTTATCAAGGACTCCTCTTGATAAATCTTTCAATGTCAAGACGGAATCCGATGAAGAGTTTTCAGCAAAAACGATTTTGATAGCGAGTGGTAGTGGAAGAAGAAAACTTGAAGCAAAAAACGCCGACAAACTTGAACATAAAGGACTCACCTATTGCGCCTCTTGTGACGGACCTCTCTTTGAAAGCATGGACGTCGCCGTCATTGGTGGAGGCAATGCTGCCTTTGAAAGCGCCGCTCAACTCCTAGCTTATTGCAAATCTGTAACACTCATTCATCGCAGTGACACTTTCCGCGCCGACGAAATCACAGTGGAAAAAATTTTGGCAAACCCAAAAATGAAAGCTGTCAAAAACGCGGAAATCCTAGAAGTGCAAGGCGAAAAATTTGTGGAAGGAATAGTTTATAAAGACAAAATTTCCGGAAAAGAAATAGAACTCAAAGTCTCTGGCATTTTTGTAGAAATAGGTCAGATTCCGAACACCAGTTTCGCAAAAGACCTTGTTCCGCTTGATGAAATAGGAAGAATAAAAATCGACGCTTGGACGCAAAAAACGGAAATTCCTGGCATTTGGGCAGCTGGAGATTGCACTAACGTTCTCTATCATCAGAACAACATAGCTGCCGGCGATGCTGTCCGCGCTCTTGAGGATATTTATTTGCACATACACACAAAATAAATACTTTTCAAAATCAAACTTTTGAACTTGCAACTATTTTTGAATTAGAATATAATTTTAATACTGTTAAATGTTGGAAATGAGGTTAGATTCCTCTACTGTGCCGCAACGGTAAACTTTTGTGCCGCCTTCGCCCTATGGGCTTCGACGGCCGAAGTAGTCCGGTCTTCATTTAGCAGAGCTTCCGAGCAGAAGATTTTTTCATAGAATTTTATGATATCTTCCCGCTCAATTGATGGAGGATTTTTTTATGAAAAAACGACAAAGAAAATTACATATCAATCTTTCCATTTCCATATTTTTCGTTATTTTACTTTTTTTAATTTTTTATTTAGTTCAAACCACCTATTCCATACCAAAAATCGGAACGCCCATAGTTAATCAAGAAGCGAGCAAAGATGATAACACTGCCACTATTTTAATTGGTAATTCTAAAACTAATCTATTATTTTCTGTTGGTACATCTCTTTATAACGCTCTAACACAACAAAAAAATGCTGGAAAAATAACGTTTTCCGGAAAAAACTACCCTAGCTTAGGCTTTTTTGTGACAGATATAGGTACACTTCACGCAAACAATGGAAAAAATCTTATTTATTATATTAATGGGAAAGAAGCATCTGTCGGCGTTTCTTCCTACATGCTCAAAGATGGAGACATCATTGAGTGGAAATTAGAGTAGTTTTATTTATGAAAAAAATACTTAGTTTCGGGTTTCTGTTTGTGTTAGCTTTTGGTTTTGGAAGCTTTACAAATTTATATGCAGAGAATGATACAACTCCGCCGATAGGAACAATATTAATAAATGGTGGAGCATTATACACAAATACTCGAAATGTAATACTGACTCTTTCTGCAACAGACGATCTTTCTGCCGTTACTGAAATGAAAATTGCGAACTATACTTCTTATCATGATCTAGAACCATATGTAACATCAAAAAACTGGGAACTAACCAACGGAGACGGATTAAAAACTGTGAGGGTTAAATTTAAAGACCAGGCAGGAAATGAAACTGCCACCGGAATTTCTGCAACCATAACCTTAGACACTATTGCCCCAGTTATAAATTTAACTGGTCTAAGCACTATCAATTTAAATGTTGGTGGTACTTATACAGAACTCGGAGCAACAGTAATTGATGCAGATACTTCTGTTTCTATTATAATCACCGGTCCAGTTGACACAACAACTGCTGGAACTTATACAATTCGTTACAATGCTTCTGACACAGCAGGAAATAAAGCAACAGAAGTTACTAGAACGATTAATGTCACTGCAATGCCGACACCAGTTCCAATCCATCTTGATATTGAAGCATCTGACGGTCCAATCTATAATCAAGATATTACAGTGGCTCCTTGCAATAGTGATGGCAATGGAATTATGAAAATAACTGCATATTGCGCGCTTGCACAATCTAACATTCCAAGCATTTGGTCTGGACTATGGATTGATTCAATTGGTGGAAAAGTGAACAATGATAATAACAATGGAGCATTCTGGATGTGGCTTGTAAATCTAAATATAAATAATCCTTATTCTGATTCTATATGCCACCAAGATTCTCCTTTTAGTTGTTCAGCCAAAGAATATATTTTAAATCCGAACGAAAAAATATTATTTTACTACAACACAAATCCCTTAAAAATCTCTGACATCAATCTTAACCCTGCTGTTGGAAGTAACATCACGATAAGCGTAAAAAAACTGGGTTTAGACGGCTGGAATTCAGTTTGGAATCCCGCAGTTGGCGGAAAAATTGTTATAGGAACAAATACTTTTGATCTTGACGACAATGGCTCATACACTTTCACAATTCTCAATACAGATGCGTTTACAATAAAAGGTCAATTGACTGGTTTCATTGACACACCTCAAATAATAGTCACTCCGACTACTTCTCCTGACACTACTCCTCCCGTTATTTCCATTAACGGTATCAGCCCCATAGATGTCATAAAAGACACAGTTTATACAGACGCCGGGGCGACAGCAAATGATGCAGTAGATGGTGTACGTACAGTCACCACAACAGGCAATGTCGATGCGACAATTATCGGCACATATACAATAACTTATACTGCAAGTGATACCTCAAACAATGTTTCAACACTGATGCGCACAGTAAATGTTATAAATCCGCAAGGCAATAGTGGCAGTATGGCAACAGGCGGGGGTGGAATATATGTAACACCAACTTTCAATATTCAAAATGCCCTAGCTTATCTGAAAGGCGTCCAGAGTTCGGACGGATCTTTCGGCGGTTCACTTATGTACACAGATTGGGTGGCAATCGCTTTCGGAGCTTCGAGCATCACTGACAGTTCACGCGACAAGATTCTCGCATACTTCAGCTCCAACAACACATTAAGTTCCCTTCTAACTGACAATGAGAGACACACTATGGCGCTCCTCGCGCTCGGACAAAATCCATATTCTTTCAACGGCATAAATTATATAGGCGCAATCATAAGCAGTTTTGACGGCGTACAATTCGGTGACGCAAATCTTATTAATGACGACGTTTTCGCTCTCATTCCTCTCGCAAATTCTGGCTACACCGCAAACGATGACATTATTGCAAAAGACGTTGCTTTTATAATTTCAAAACAAAAAACCGACGGCTCATGGGAAGAAAGCGTTGACATCACATCGGCAACGGTACAAGCTCTGAAGCCTTTTTCTTCGATTGCTAACGTTCCAAGCGCGCTCACGAAAGCCACCGATTATCTCACAAACAAACAAAATAACGATGGTGGTTTTGGTGATAATAATTTGAGTTCCGTTTATTCGACAAGCTGGGCAATGCAAGAAATGAACGCCCTTTCCGCGTCTTGGACAAAAGGCGGACATACACCTATGGATTATTTCGGCGGAAAGCAAGCACTAGATGGCGCAATTCTCCCCTTCTCTGAAATTCCGCAGAATAGAATTTGGGCAACCAGTTATGCGATTCCGGCTGTTCTCAATAAACCTTGGAGCGCGATTATGCAAAATGTTTCCAAGCCGGGAGTTCAAAATAACGCGAGCACTTCCGTAAACTCAGAACTAGTAGTAGTTCCAGCACCTGAGACTGTAAAAAAAATAGACACAACTCCAAAAACTAAAATACTAACAGAGGCAGTCTCACAAGATGTAGCGACAGAACCAAATACATCAGAAATAAATTCTGACACACTAGGAGCGACAGCGGTCAATGCCTTGCCGTCAAAAACTTCCAGCAACGCAATTCCAATAGCTTTAGGTGTCGGCCTTGGTATTGCCTTCCTCTACTTCGCCGCAAAAAATATAGCTAAATAAATGGCGGAAGGCATGGCGCGAAGTTAAAACTTTCATCTTTCGCAAGAACTCTTTCGCAAGAACGGTTCTTGCGAAAACTCAAGAACGGTTCTTGCGAAAACTGCGAAAACTTGCGAAAACTCTTGCGAAAACTTACTCCGTACGAAGGCGGAGGGTACAGGACTTGAACCTGTAAGGGATTTCTCCCGCTGGTTTTCGAAACCAGTGCCATACCATTAGGCGAACCCTCCACTTTTGCACGGGGCCAACCAGTGTCTTTAATCTAGCATTTTTTGAGATTTTTTCAATTTAGAATTCGAATACACCTTTTTTTATTCCGTGGTAACACCGTCAAATTCAGGTCCGTTCGATTCCGCTTCTTTTTTTGTGGCTCGAACTATGCCGTCTTTGTGATGAGCAGGCGAATAAATGGTGTAGAGTTTCAAATCTTCCGTCGCGGAAGTATTTATAATATTGTGTTGCGCTCCGGATGGAACGATAATCACCGATCCGTCACCCAAAATATATTCGTTACCGTCGATCACGCACTTCCCTTGCCCGCTTTCGAATCGAAAAAATTGATCGTTGTCGGTGTGAACTTCCATGCCAATTTCTTCTTTCGGCTTCAAGCACATGAGAACCAACTGACTGTGCTTTCCCGTATAAAGCACCTTGCGGAAATTCTTATTTTCTAATGTATCTTTCTCTATGTTTGTGTTAAATCCTTTCATAATAAATATATTTTAACATTAATAAAATGCGAAAGCTAGATAACCGACTGTTGTCTAGCCTTTAAATACCAAACAGAAAAAACAAAAATAATAATGTAAAAAATAAGCCCGTAAGCGCATGTCGGTAAAACGAGAGTGTAAGCCTTATGAATTCCAGCGAAAAGGTTCCCTATTTCTGGAATCACAAAATGTCCAGCAAAAAGAATACCCAGAGCAGATACTGTTGTAATAATTATTGATACAATTTTTTCAGAAGAATTCTTAAAGAGACCAAACAAGGCAAAAGAAAAAATCACGAGAAACATTCCGAAACCGAACCAGCAAGCGGGATATCCGAGAAAATACTGGCAGGGTTCGTTGAAGGCACAAGCGGAAGTAAAAAGTTTTACAGCGCTTAAATATCCAGAAAACAATAGTCCCGCAAGACCAAGGAAAAACATTGTTTTTATATATGTTGAAGTTTTCATTTTGTTTGTAAAATGATAATGAATAATAGGTTTATTATACCACAAAACTGGTAGCCCTACCGGGAATCGAACCCGGATTAACGGATTGAAAACCCGTTGTCCTAACCGTTAGACGATAGGGCCTAATAAAAATATAATAACATTTTTAAAGATAATTGCAAAAACAGACTACCATATTTCCGCGTTTTGTCCATTGAAAAAATCTCACGACCGAGTATAATCCTTAGACATGCACGACAAATTAAAAATAATAATTTTGGCGGCCGGCAAAGGCACAAGGATGAAAATGGATGAACCAAAAGCCTTGGCAATGTTCAAAGGCAAACCTTTCATAGAGCACATCCTTGAAACGATTAAAAAATTGGATCCAAAAATCAAACCAATCATCGTCATAGGTTACAAGAAAGAACAAATCAAAAAAGTATTGGGCGATGAACATATCTACGCAGAACAAACTGAACAACTCGGTACGGGACACGCAGTTATGTCCGCAAAAAACGTGGTTGGCGAAGATCACGAAATAGTTCTTGTCATTTCTGTAGATCAACCATTAGTTTCAAAAGAAACCCTCAAGCGAATTATCACAGTACATACCAAAGAGAAACCGACAATCACACTTGCAACGGTAACAGTTCCAGATTTTGAAGAATGGAGAGTCGGATTAAATCATTTTGGTAGAATAGTCCGTGGAGGAAATGGACTTATAAAAGGCATTGTAGAGTTCAAAGACGCGAATGTCGAAGAAAGGAAAATCAAAGAATTAAACCCCGCTTTATACGCATTCGACGCAAAATGGCTCTGGGACAATATTAAAAAAATAAAAAATGAAAATACACAAGCAGAATATTATCTGACTGACCTGATAAAAATCGCCACAGAACAAAAAAAGAAAATCGAAACTGTACAAATGGAAAATATTATCGAAGCGCTCCAGCCAAATTGCAAAGAAGAACTGGAGATACTAACAAAAATTGTCTCTTAATGTAACTTCATTATTAATTCACGTCGTAATAATATAGTGAACAAATTATGCAAAACCCATATCAAAATGCAATGAAGCAGTTAGACAAAGTCGCTAAAGTTAAAAACTTCAATGATAGTTTCATCGCTCGTTTGAGACAACCTGACAGAGACATCAGAATCTCAATCCCAGTCCAAATGGATGATAAATCTTTAAAAATTTTTGAAGGATACCGTGTGGAATACAACAACGCGCTCGGACCTTACAAAGGCGGAATCAGATATCACCACGACACTGAAATCAACGAGGTGAAAGCTCTTGCTTTTTGGATGACGCTCAAATGCGCTGTTGCAAATATTCCTATGGGCGGGGGCAAGGGCGGGATAACAGTTGAGCCGAGAAATTTATCAAAGGGAGAATTGGAAAGACTTTCTCGTGAATGGGTGCGTAGCCTCTCTGATATTTTGGGACCGCGTAAAGATGTTCCTGCGCCGGATGTGAACACAACGCCGGAAATAATGACTTGGATGACGGACGAATACGCAAAAATAACTGGTGACAAAACTAGGGCAACTTTTACCGGCAAACCGATAGAAAAAGGTGGTTCGGAAGGACGCGGGCCAGCGACTGGCTTGGGTGGATTTTATGTTTTTAACGCGCTTCGCAAAGACCTCAAACTTCCGGAAAAATGTAAAGTTGCGATTCAGGGCTTCGGAAATGTCGGAAGCAATGCGGCGGAAATTTTTGCTGAACATGGGCATAAAATAATAGCAGTTTCAGATTCGAAAAGCGCGATATTCAACAAAGACGGTCTTGATTTGAAAAAAGTTCAAGCTCACAAAAAAAGCACGGGCGCTCTGAAAGATTTTCCGGACGCGAAAAATATTACAAATGAAGAATTGCTCGAACTCCCCTGCGACCTCCTTGTACCTGCTGCTTTTGAAAATGTTATAACCGAACAAAATGCCCGAAAAATAAAAGTCAAAGCCATTCTGGAACTTGCGAATGGTCCCGTGACACCAGAAGCAGATGAAATCTTGTTTAAAAAAGGCATTCCAGTAATACCGGATGTTTTGGCAAATTCTGGCGGGGTTACTGTGTCATATTTCGAATGGGAACAAAATCTAAAAAACGAACATTGGACTGAAAAAGAAGTTTTCAAAAAATTAAAACCAATGATGGAAGACGCATCAAAAAAAATATTTGAAGAATCAAAAAAATCAAGAACTTCATTGCGTATGGGAGCCTTCATTTTGGCACTTGAAAGAATACAGAAAAAAATGCTATAAATATAAGCATTGGCGCGCTTAGCTCAGTGGTAGAGCGACTTTTTGACGTAAAGTAGGCCGGGGGTTCAATCCCCTCAGCGCGCACATGAAAATCCTTTCGATCGAAACGTCTTGCGACGATACAGGCATCAGTATAATGGAAGCAAAAAGAAGCGTCACAGGCGCTTCTTTTCGAGTGTTGGCAAATAATTCAAATTCGCAAATAAATGTCCATATCCCCTACGGAGGAGTCTATCCTGTGCTTGCTAAACGAGAACACAAAAAAAACTTACCGACCGTTCTCGAAGCAAGTCTGAAAGAAGCGAAGTTAGATAAAGAAAAGAAACCTGTAGACGCTATAGCTGTCACTTATGGCCCGGGCTTGGAAATGTGCCTTTGGGAAGGTATCACTTTTGCAAAAGAATTAGCCGAAAAATGGAAAGTGCCTTTGATACCTGTGAATCACATGGAGGGACATATTTTTTCGGTATTTGGAAAAAATAAGGGAAAATTCTCAATACCAAAAATAAAATTTCCAGCTTTATCGCTTTTGGTTTCTGGTGGACACACGCAACTGGTGCTCATGAAAAAGTTGATGGATTACGAAATAATCGGTGAAACTTTAGACGACGCAGTCGGCGAAGCTTTTGATAAGGTCGCGAGAATGCTCGAACTCCCCTATCCCGGCGGACCGCAAATCTCAAAATTAGCAGAGGGGTGCAGAGTTAAAGAAAAACAATCTTTGCGGGGTGTCTCGCAGGCCGACGGGCCGAGAGGCAGCGCTGGGTCAGCAGACCCAGACAGCGACCCCGAAAAGATTAGTTTTTCTTTCACTCTGCCAAGACCCATGCTTCATAGCAAAGATTTCAATTTCTCTTATGCAGGATTGAAAACCGCGGTGCTTTATTTGATTCGCGATTTGCAAAAAAAAGATTCAAACATTTTACAAAATGATAAAATAAAAAAAGCCATAGCATTGGAATTCGAAAACGCCGCAATTGAGTGTCTTGTCAAAAAGACACGAAAGGCCGTAGAAAAATATGGCATAAAAACTCTCATCGTGGCTGGTGGGGTGGCATGCAATACGCATCTGCAAAGAGAAATGTCCGCCATAAACGAATCCGCCCCTCGAGGAAAAAAAATCAAAATCTTTTTTCCGCCGAAAGGTCTCTCGGGAGATAATTCAATAATGATAGGCATAGCAGGATACTTGAATTACATAAAAAATAAGAAAAAAGTCCCGAAACCAAACAGCATAAAAGCCGTCGGCAACCTGAGACTTTGAGGTTGACCTAAAACTCTTTTAGAGCTAGTGTTAAATCAAATAGTAACCAAGAGCCTAATCAAGGGCTTGAGGTATGACAAAAGAATAGCGTACTAAACACAGATAACAAACGAAAAAGAAATATGATAAACATCCCGAACTTCACTGACCGTTGCATAAAAGCGATCAGAGAAAAACAGACCGTGCTCATATGCGGTCTAGATCCTCAACTGCGGTTCATGCCACCTTGTCTTATAAAGGCGGCAGTGACAAGGTTTCAAAGGAGCTATCGAGCTATCAGCGAGCTCTTCTTTTCATTCAACCGTCAAATCATCGATGCGGTGGAACCTTTCATCTTTGCTGTCAAACCTCAAATGGCCTTTTACGAAGCCTATGGCCACTGGGGAATGCATGCGTTTGAACGAACTGTTGCCTACGCACACAGCAAAGGTTTAATCGTCATCGAAGACGCAAAACGTGGCGACGGAGGCGACACAGCAGATGCCTACGCAAGCGGACACATTGGCAAGGTGGATTTCTTCGGAGAAGGAGACAACCTTTGTGCATTTACTCAGCAATTCTCGCCGGTTCACGTAGATTGCTTGACAGTCCAGCCAGGCATCGGCGAAGACTGCGTCGGCCGTTTTGTGAAAGCAGTCAAACAACACGGTACTGGAATTTTCGTCGTCACCAAATCATCGTTCCGTCCTAACTCAAAAGTCGAGCAACTCGAAACAAAAGCGGGCAGAAAAGTATGGGAGGAAATCGCCAGCATGGTCAGCGAGTGGGGCCAAGATACTGAAGGCAAAGAAGGCTATCGTAACGTCGGAGTCGTGATGGGCGCAACCTTTCCAGGAGATGCACCAACGATGCGCAAAATCCTTCCAAGGGCATGGTTCCTCATCCCCGGCTACGGCGGGCAGGGAGGCACTGCAGACGAAGCCGTCGTCGGGATCAACGAAGATGGCTTCGGTGGTGGTGTCAATTCCTCACGGGCCCTTATTTACGCATTTCTTAAGGGTCAATTTGTCTCAGTGCCGGAGAACTTTGCAAATGCAGCTGAGAAAGCTGCGCGGTTCTCACGCAACGAGTTGAACGACGCTCTCAGACGGGCAAACAAGTTCAACTACTAAAGTTTCGACCAATATCAATCACCGGCCCCAGCAACTTCATTGTTGCGGGGCTGTATTTTTTTTCCTTATATTTTATGATATTATCTAAACATGGATTCCAAACTGCCTGAGAAGCTACTTAAACCTTTTAACCCAAAAGAAACCGAAGAAAGAATATACAAGCTATGGGAAGATAGCGGTTTTTTTGCGCCTGAAGTACACCCTACTTGGGTGGATGATTCTTCCTTAAACGAGAATTTTGGGAAACCTTTTACTTTGATAATGCCACCAACAAATGCCAACGGGTCTCTCCATGCTGGGCATGGCTTGGTCATGACTATCGAAGACATAATGGTGCGTTATAAGAGAATGCGAGGCTTCAAAACGCTTTGGCTCCCGGGATTGGATCATGCCGGTTTCGAGACGCAGGTGGTGTATGAAAAAAAACTGGAAAAAGAAGGACGAACGAGATTTGAAATTGAACCCAAAAAACTGTATGAAGAAATTCTTGATTTCACTCTAACTAATTCAAAAAACATAAAATCTCAAGTTAGAAAAATGGGGGCGTCTTGCGATTGGTCTCGTGAGAAATTCACGTTGGATCCCGACATTGTGAAAATTGTTTATCAAACATTCAAAAAATTGTCCGACGACAATTTGGTGTACAGAGGAAACAGAATCGTGAGCTGGTGCTCGAAACATCAAACCTCTTTTTCTGATTTAGAAATACTAGACGAAGAACGAATAGATAATTTTTATTATTTGAAATATGGACCGTTTGTAATAGGCACTTCACGACCGGAAACAAAATTTGGCGACAAATACGTCGTGATGAATCCAAATGATGAAAGATATAAAGACTACAAAGATGGCCAAAAAATAAAGCTGGAATGGATAAATGGCCCGATAGAAGCCACTATCGTGAAGGACGAGGCAGTAGATATGGAATTTGGCACGGGCGTAATGACCATCACGCCTTGGCATGACACCGCGGACTTTGAAATCGCTGAAAGACACAAACTTGATAAAGAACAGATCATCGACGAGAATGGAAAATTGCTTCCTATCGCAGGAGAATTTGCTGGACAGCATATCAAAAAAGCCAGAGCCTTGATCATAGAAAAACTGCAGAAAAAAGGTTTGGTGGAAAAAATTAATGAAAAATATAAACATGTCGTGAGGACATGTTACAAATGTGGGACAGTGATAGAACCGCAAATAAAAAATCAATGGTTTGTAAAAATGAAACCCTTAGCAGAGAAAGCTTTGGAAAAAATAAATAACGGAGAAATAAAATACATCCCTGATCATTACAAAAAAGTTAGCATTCACTGGCTCTCGAATATTATGGATTGGAATATTTCCAGACAAATAGTCTGGGGCATACCGATACCGGCAAAAATTTGCGTAAAATGTGGAGCCGGCATGGTAGATCTAGATAATAAAATAAAAAAATGCGCTTCTTGTGGTGGTGAAGTCGCGCAAGACAAGGACACTTTTGATACTTGGTTCTCTTCCGGCCAATGGCCTTTTGCCACACTTGGCTATCCGGATGGAAAGGATTTTAAAACATTTTATCCGACAGACGTCATGGAAACAGCCGGAGAAATTATATTTTTCTGGGTATCTAGAATGATAATGCTTGGCTTGTATGTTACCGGAGAAATTCCATTCAAAAATGTGTATCTGCATGGTTTGGTTTTAGACGCCAAGGGTCTCAAAATGAGCAAAAGCAAAGGAAACGTTATTGATCCGTTGATACTTACAGGAAAATATGGCACAGACGCATTTAGAATAGGTATGGTGATTGGCAACACTCCGGGCACTTCGCTGGCTCTTGCGGAAGAAAGGATCCGCGGTTATGGAAAATTTGCCAACAAAATCTGGAATGCCACAAGATTCGTGCTTGATAATACAAAAGACTTCAACAATAGTAACACTGAAATAAAATATGATGAAGAAGATAAAAAATCAGATGAAGAATTAAAAAAACTAGTAGAAGAAATAACAAAAGAGATGGACGAATATAAGTTCTACATCGTGGCGGAAAAAATCTACCATTATTTTTGGCATACTTTTGCGGACATCATTATTGAGCGATCAAAAAAGAAAATTCTAGAAAACAAAAATGCAGACTCGGCAAAAGCACTTGTTTATTCACAACTCGTCACCCTTCTCAAGGTTCTCCATCCTTTTATGCCTTTTGTTACGGAAGAAATTTGGCAAATATTATTACCCCGACGTAAAGTCGGGGAGCCGACTGAAATGTCGGCTTTAATGGTTGAAAAATGGCCTGCCCGCAATGCTTCCAGCATAGCTGATGCAGGCGGGCCCGAATCCAAATGACAAATGACCCTAAAATTTTAGCTTTAGCTTTCCTTGGCGGAATAATTCCGTCTCTTCTGTGGCTTTGGTTTTGGATAAAAGAAGAAGAAAAAAAACCCGAACCGAAAGGAATTCTTACAATCATCTTTATAGTGGGTATGCTAGCTGTCGTTCTCGTTCTACCGATTGAAAGACTTATTCAAGCGAATATCAGCTCGAATGGTTGGCAACTCGTTCTCTGGGCATCTGCCGAAGAAATAATTAAATATCTAGCGGTTATAGCAATATTATATCGAACGAATTGCATAAAAGAGGCCGTAGACTGGCCAATATATCTAATCACTGTCGCTCTTGGTTTTGCTGCTTTTGAAAATACTTTATTTTTGATAAAACCTATAAGGGATGGCGAAACTATTGTAGGCTTACTCACAGGACAACTCAGATTTTTGGGATCTACTCTCCTACACGCAGTTTCCAGTGGAATTGTCGGCGTTGCGCTCGGAATCTCAATGCACTTCCATGGATTAAAGAGAAAATGGTATATCCTTGCGGGTCTCCTCTTGGCCATTGCCTTGCATAGTGTTTTCAATTTCTTTATAATAAAGAGTAGTGGAAATGATTTTTTAAATGTGTTCGCTTTTTTATGGGTCGTGACTATTATCTTAATGTTACTTTTTGAAAAAGTGCGAAGAATAAATTGATTATCAATTAAATTATAGAATTATGAAAAACAAAAAAAGAAGTATTTGGGAAAGGTTAACTGGAAGCGTTAATATTGATGAAGAAGAAAATGAAGAATCAAGAAAAGATTCAATGGCTGGAAATAATGGTGGGAAGAAAGACAGAAAGCAAGATAATAATTGGATTGAAGAAGAAAATGAGGAAGCGGAATTAGCCGTTGATGTCTACCAGACCCCGACAGACATCATCGTGCAGACTATGGTTGCCGGAGTAAAGCCTGAAGACTTGGAGTTATCAATCGCTCGCGACATAGTTACCATTTCTGGTGTCCGTGAAGAACATAGAAATATTGACGAAGGAAATTATTTTACCAAAGAACTTTACTGGGGAAAATTCTCCCGCACTCTTTCCCTCCCCCAAGAAGTGGAACCAGAAGAAGTTGAAGCGACAGAAAAACACGGACTTCTCACTATACGCCTTCGAAAAGTAGACAAAGACAAAACCAATAACGTAAAAGTTAAATCTATTTAGCGAGCGAGTTATTGTTGGTGCCGAGGGGCGGGCTCGAACCGCCGACATCTTCCTCTTCAGGGAAGCGCTACTACCACTGAGCTACCTCGGCATATTTCTTTTTCAACTCTTATTTCTTGATATTTTGAAGCATTGTGCTCAGACTGCCAAGGTTGCTCTGAGCTTCATTATATATCTTCATTATTTGGTCAGTATACGGCTGAATATAATAATACGCGCCGAATGCGGAGCCGATAATGATAATCCAATACAAAGCTCTCATGATGCTTGCCATGCGCATTGAACGCCTCATGGAATGCAACATCCCGTTGTTTTCCTCGGCGAGACTCAAACTCCTTCTTAAAAGCTCTTTTTCTTCTGGAGACATATATAAATACTAGCAAAAATAGATAAAAAAATCAAAATTGCTACTTTCTAAACATGTAGATAGTTATTCTTCAACGCATCTTTTGTGTATATCAAATACAATTACTTTTTTTGTATTAAGACAATATATCATATTATGAGCACTCACATCTTTAAATTCTACAAAAAGCTTTTTTATTATTTCGTTGCGAATTTTTCTAATCCTTTCATATTCATGATCAGCGATAAGAGAAATTTCAGTGTTTCCTGCTTTACTAGACGTTGTGGGCAAAAGTCTTTCAAGATATTTTTCTAACAATTCCCCTTCCTCCCATTTCGAAACAAAATATGTCGCGTCCTTTTTGTCTTGATATCCAAATTGAAAATCTACAACTTCAACATTATCTAAATCTTTCAATAATTCTTTCGCTCTTTGCATAGACGCAAACTCTGATACTCCACGACCTTGTTTAAAATATCCAGGAATACGTTTAACAAAGAAGATCTCACCTCCAGCTTGAACTTTAAAATATGCATTTAGCGGTCCGGATTGTCCTTCTGACGAACCTGTCGAATCTATTGCAGTAATCTTATAGTCTTTTTCTTCAAATGTACCATTAACAAAAACTCCGTTTTCTTTCACTTTACTTTCTATCTCTTTCTCTATTTTTTTGAATGATAATATTAAATGAGGATGAGTCGAAACAAACTTTTTAAAACTCTCAACATAAGCTAACTGCCTATGTGGTGTTTTTTTTAAAGTAAAATTTTCTTCTGAAGATTCTATGTTCATAATCATCTGTGTCCTCGCCGGGAGTCGAACCTGGATCAGCTCGTTAGGAGTGAGCCGTTCTATCCATTGAACTACGAGGACTTGCACATATCCTGCCTAATTAAATCTATCATACTCATGATTAATTTGAAATATCTTCCACCTTTCTTTATTCTTAGCCTACACATACCATATTCTAGCTTGCCCACCTTATTTCCTTTTATCACATCAATTTTTTGTATAGTATTTCTGGGTAACGACAAGATATGCGTCCAAAATGAAATTGCTTTTTTCTTATCAATATTCTCAAACAGCCTAAGACTTATTTTTAATTCACTATTCTGCACGTTTAAACTTTTCAAACAAAAAATAACGACTTTTATCATAGAAGGATCGCTATTTATTAGATCAAAACTTGTTTTATTGCCTTCTCCCCAATATAAACAAGAAAGTGTTATCATTTTTTCCTTAAAATCAAAACGTTTAATAATCTTAGAGGCTTTCTTTTGAGCTTCTTTCCAATCTCTCTCAGACCTTGCCTTGCTTCCACCTCTCTTGATCTTCCAAATTTCTTGATACTCCGGCAAAATTGACACCCCTTGTATGTACTTCCAAATTGTTCCATTGGATTTTCTTTTTGTAAGATTTTTTATTTCATACAAAGTATGCCCCGTCTTTCTTAGATTTCTGATTTTAGCTATTTCTTCTGGCGATAGACTTGGCTTAGGCATATGTATATTGTACCATAAACCATAACTAGGAACAAAACACTTTATCTGAATAGATTAAAGTCCAAGCATTTGAGCTATCTTTGGTTTATTGAAACCCACGGTAAGTTCGTCGCCAATAATGATTACCGGCACGCCCATTTGCCCGCTTTTTGCTACCATTTCTTTTCTCTTTTCAAGATCGCTCGCCACATTGTATTCTGTATAAAGCACGTTATTTTCTTTGAAAAAATCTTTTGCCATATGACAGAAATGACAAGTGGGAGTTGAATAAATTGTTACGTTTTTCATAATGTTTTTTTGATTAAATTAATAATGAGTTTGCATTATAGCATACTTGCGGCGAAGTCAAAATGACGGTAAGATCTTCTTACAAGCGAGTATGGTTTAGTGGTAGAATGAGTCCTTCCCAAGGATTAGACGGGGGTTCGATTCCCCCTACTCGCACAAAAATATTTTAATTTTTCTATTTGCCAGCCAATGCCATAATTATCTTTATAACCGTATCGGGATTGAGAGACATGCTTTCTATTCCTTCTTCCACAAGAAACTTGGCAAATTCTGGATAATCAGACGGCGCTTGACCGCAAATGCCTATGTACTTCCCTTTTTCTTTGCACTTGTGAATGATTTGCGCGACAAGTTTTTTCACGGCAGGATTATTTTCATTCGCAATATGAGTGACTATTCCGGAGTCGCGATCAAGTCCGAGTGTAAGCTGAGTCAAGTCATTGGAACCGATGGACATGCCGTCAAAAATTTCAAGATACTCGTCAGCCAAAAGAATGTTCGAAGGAATCTCGCACATCACATAAATATGCAAATTCTTGTCATTCTCGCGATTCAAGCCATATTCTTTCATCACCTCTACCACTTGTTTGCCTTCCTCTGGCGTTCGACAAAACGGAATCATCGGAACCACGTTAGTCAGACCCATATCTCCTCGCACACGCTTCATGGCAACACATTCAAGACCGAAAGCATCTTTGAATTTTGGATCATAATAACGAGACGCTCCACGCCAGCCGATCATTGGATTTTCTTCGTGTGGTTCATACATGTCTCCGCCGAGCAAAGTGCGGTATTCGTTTGTCTTGAAATCTGAAAAACGAATGATAACTTTGTTTGGATAAAATGCCGCGCCTATTTTTGCAATTCCTAAAGCTAGATTGTCCACATAATATTGCGCTTTGTCGTCGTCCCTGTAGAGAGGCGTCAGTTCATCAATTTTCTTTAGGATTTTTTTCAGTTCCGGAGTTTTCTTTCCGGCTTTTAATTTTTTGTAATCAATCAGAACATTTGGGTGAACACCGATATGTTCGGCAATAATAAATTCCAATCTGCCCAAACCGACTCCTTCCGTGGGAAGATTATAATTTTTGAAAGCTTCATCAGGTGAACCGATGTTCACCATTATTTTCGTCTCCACTTTAGGTATCTTATCCAAATGGTGTTCTATGATTTCAAAAGGAAGAATACCGTCATAAACGTTACCAACATTGCCAGAAGAACAATCTATAGTCACATCCCGCCCGTTTTTGAGCGCTTTTGTGGCGTTGCCGGAGCCGACAATACAAGGAATACCAAGCTCACGCGACACGATAGCAGCATGAGAAGTGCGTCCACCTTCATCCGTGACAATGGCGCTCGCGATTTTCATAATAGGCTCCCAATCTGGATCGGTGATTTCCGTCACCAACACCTCGCCTTTTTTAAACGCGTTGATATTTTTTGCATTGTGCAAAACACGGACTTTCCCTGCTCCGATTTTTGATCCGACTGCAATACCCTTCACGAGTTTATTGCTTGTACCTTTCAGTCGATATTCTTTCAGAACATTTTTGTCTTCTGCTGAAGCGACTGTCTCCGGACGAGCTTGAACAATGTATAACTCCCCTGTCTTTCCGTCTTTTGCCCATTCGATATCCATCGGCTCGTAATGTCCATTTCTCTTGGAGAAATATTTTTCTATCTGATAGCACCACTTTGCAAGCTTCAAAACTTCTTCGTCTGTAAGACTGAATTTCTGTTGATCTTTTAAGGCGACTTTTTCTTCTTTTGTGCCGTTTTTCGCGTAGACAAGTTTAATATTCTTCTTACCGAGATTTTTGGTAATTATGGGATACTTGCTACCGTTATCGAGTGTCGTTTTGAAAATTATAAATTCGTCGGGAATAACTTTGCCTTGCACGATAAATTCGCCCAGTCCATAAATGCCAGTTATCACGATCACTTTGTCAAAACCAGTTTCAGTATCAATCGTAAACGCCACTCCGGAGACAGCCAAGTCCGATCGCACCATGCATTGAATACCGACAGAAAGCGCGACGTCAAAATGCGAGAAACCTTTGTCTGCGCGATAAGAAATAGCTCGGTCAGTAAAAAGCGAAGCGATACATTTTTTTGTCGCCACCAATACGTTTTCTATGCCGTGAACATTCAGATAAGTCTCTTGTTGGCCAGCAAATGAAGCACCAGGTAGGTCTTCGGCTGTGGCAGAAGAACGGACAGCAACATCAGAATTTTCACCATATTTTTTCCCCAACTCCGCGTACTCTCTCGTAATTGCGTCCTGAAGATCTTGAGGCAGAGTTGATTTTAATATCTCTTCGCGAACTTTTTTGCCACGAACTTGAAGATTGCGAATGTCTTTTGTGTTAAGGTCGACGAGAATTCCTTTTATTTTTTCGTCCAAACCGGTATCTTTAAAAAAATGGCGATAAGCGTCTGCTGTCAGAGCAAAACCATCCGGCACTTTGACGCCAAGCGGTGTAAGATTGGAATACATTTCTCCGAGAGCGGCGTTTTTCCCGCCCACTGAAGAAACATCATCAATGCCAACATTGCTGAACCACTTTATAAATTTTTCTGTTTTTTCTTCTACCATAAATAATTTGTTTTACATTAATAATAATTTGTTAAAATATGTAGATATTGTAGCATATTTTTATATTCTCAACCTAATTTAACTTCCTCTCCATCACCCATAAAAGTATATTCACCATCTTCAACCAATATCCCTTGCCCGTCTCTCAGGATTTTAACTGGATATTCTATGATTTGCAATTTTTCTTTGTATTCTTTTTCTTGCTCATCTTTATAATGACATTTTATTAAAAACGGTACAAAATTTAGACTTATTAATTTGTTTTCGGAAGTATTATCTGGAACATGTGAACTAAACCCAATTGTCGGTCCCATAATTGACGAACCAGCACTCGTGCCAATATACACCTTACCTTCACTAAGTAATTCATTAATAATTTTATCAAAACCAGTTTCTTTAATTGCTTTCAATAAATAAAAAGTATTACCACCCTCCATGTGAATAACATTTTTATCTTTAAAAAATTCTTTTAATTCTTTCTTTGTTTTATTTTCTATATCAATTTCTTCTAGATTATAACCGTCCTCTTCTATTTGTTTTTTGAAGATTTTTATATAATCTGTATTGGAAACACCTTTAGAAGCAGTAGTAACATAACCAATTTTCATTTGGCCTTTTGGAATACCAGTTAAGTCATAACCGTATTTTAATAAAAAACTTAAATCTGAAGCAAGAATTAATTTCATATGTTTACCATTATACTAGTAATACAAAAGATATCCACCGTTTATATCTTGCGCAGACAACTCTTTTATGTTATATTCTCTGTATGCCTGTGGGCGCAAGCCCCGTTCAGCTAAGGTATTCCTAAGCTGAAGCCAGGCATAATAAAAAACACCTCGTATTTGAGGCGTTTTTTATTTTAATCTTCTTCAATCCCTTCTATAAACATTTTTTGTTCTCCATTCCTTATTTTTGAATAAGGCATAACGCTCCAAAAAATAACATTGCCATCTCCAACTCTTCGTAATATAGTTTTTATCTTTCTTGATTTTTCCCCAACAATTGCAACAAGTCCCCAAAACTCAACTTCTTTCATTTTTACAAATCCGTCTTGTTTTGATTTTTTACCAATAGGCATTAATATTTTTCTATATTCTTGAATGGTTCCCGACTTCTCTATTATCTCTAATGCAAGTGGCATGAGACGAAATTTTAGAAACTGTTCATTTTTATTTCTTTCTCTACGACTTGAAAATTGCAAATGATGAAAACCCGAGTTCAATAAATAATTGCAACACTTCAAGTAAAATTGAAGCATGCGAAAACAATCAAAACAGAAAAGAGTATTTGAACGAATCAGTTTCAAGGAACGAGTGATCATTGAAAACAGATATTGTGTAGACAAAAAGATGATAACGGATATCGCTAAAGAGTTAGATCGTCCAAAATCAGCCATCAGTCGGGAAATTGGAGGCAAACCACGTATCGGCAGAGGAAAGTATTCGGCTGATGCGAGACAAGCCGAAGTGGAGAAAAAGAGAAGCAATCAAGGCAGAAGAAGCAGATTGGACTATGCGCCTCTTCGAGACTATGTTGTGACAAAACTGAAACTTGGTTGGTCTCCAGAACAAATTGAAGTCAGACTACCGATAGAGTATCCAGAAGACAAAATGATGCGAATATCGGATGAAGCGATCTATCAGTATGTTTACTCGCAGATACGCAGAAATGGAAATGGGAAAGTTAAGCCGGGATGTGAAGATTTAAGAATATATCTGCCTAGAAGGCATACCCGAAGAGCTAAGAAAGGCTTTAGAAAAGCTCAGAAACTAGAGAGAATTGAGAGTCTGCCCTCTATTGAAAACAGACCGAGGGAAGCGGAGAAAAGAAAAATAGTTGGACACTAGGAAGATGATTGCATCGTTTCCAGACAGAGCAAGGAGAGAATCAAATCAATCAATGAAAGAGCAAGCGGAATTGTATTTCTTGGAAAAATGAAAGACGGAACAAGTGAAGAATCAACTCGAGTGGTTTGTGAAAAGTTAAATGCGATACCATCGCCGTATTTGAAAACACTTACTCGAGACAGAGGAACAGAAAATATGAGTTGGCAGAGAATACAAACAGAACTTGGGATAGATATTTACTTTGCTCACGCATACGCTTCTTACGAGAGAGGTTCCAATGAAAATCTGAACGGTTTAGTTAGACGATTTTTTCCAAAGAAAACAGATTTTAGCAAAATTTCTGATGAGGAAATTCACAGAGTCGAATATCTGCTGAATACTCGCCCGAGAAAGAGATTTGGAGGAAAGACCCCGCTTGAGGTATTATTAGAACTTACTGGTGTTGCGTTAGAATATTGAATGTACCAAACCATCTGAATTTAAAATAATTCTTTTTTGAAAATATGGACAATAAATTTCTTTTTTATCCAAATACAACTTTTCGGTTTTTTCTTTTATCTTAATGAACGATTCATGATTTATATCCATAAAAAATCATTCCTGCGATATCTTAATCAACCTTTGATATTTTACCATTCTTTCTGGTTTTATGGGAGAACCGGCTTTGAGACCAAAACAACAGAAAGCATAGGCAAGATCGGCGATAAAATCATCGTCTGTCTCCCCGCTTCTGTGGCTGACAATAAGCTCAACGTCATTTTCTCTCGCGAGTTGCATCGTTTCAAGCGTTTCTGTCAGAGTGCCAATCTGATTCGGCTTTATAATCATAGCATTTATACTTCTCTCTTCGATTGCTTTTTTGAGAAGAATTTTATTTGAGACAGTTAGATCATCTCCAACTACTAATAAATTCTTGTTTTCTTCTCTTAATTTTCTAAAATCCTCAAAATCTTCTTCATCAAAAGAATCCTCAACGGAAAATAGATTAAATTCTTTTATCAAAGAATCATAAATTTTCATCAGATCTTCTTTGGTGATTTTTTTCCCATCAATTTCATACAACCCGTCCTTATAAAAAGACGACGAAGCCACATCGAGAGCCAACCTTGTCTTGTTTTCAAAATTATTTTCTTTAATAGCTTCAACCAAAAATTCAAGCGGTTTTCGTATGTCGGTTGTTTTCGGGGCAAAGCCTCCTTCGTCCCCCAACGCTAAAGATTCTTCGCCAAGTTCGCGAGTAATAATTTTTTTCAAACTATCTTGAACCTTCAATCCAATTTCGCAAGCTTCCTTTGCATCGTCAATCATAGAAACAACATGGTATTCTTGAAAAGCTAAATTGTTTTTAGCATGTTTGCCGCCATTTATCAGATTCATGTAAAGATGAGGCGCTTTTCTTGCTTGCCCTGAACCTTGTTGAAGGGAAGGTTTTATTTTTGTTGATGCTTGCCCTGAGTCTAGTCGAATGGTTCGCAAATATTCAAAAACTTCCATACCGGAAACTTTTGCAGCAACTTTCGCCACGGCAATGCTGACACCAATCATGGAATTAGCTCCTAAATTGTCTTTATTGGAGGTGCCATCTAACTCAATCATTATTCCGTCGATTTCTTCTTGTTCCAAAACATTCTGACCAATCAAAAGTGGAGCAATCATATTATTCACTTTCAAAATCGCATCTTTTACACCTTTTCCATCCTTATCTCGCAACTCATGCGCCTCATGAATACCTGTGCTTGCGCCGGATGGCACGGAAAAACTGCCTGATTTGTCGCCGACAAAAACCGTCACTTTGATTGTCGGATTTCCTCGTGAATCTTTTATCTCTTCTGCTATTATTTTTGTAATATTATTTTGCATTCTTTCTATTTTACCATATTTTTGAAAGATTTACCCACATAGATTCAAATAGAAAATGAACAATCTCAAACATTAATTTATCTTCAATGAGCACAATCTTAATTGTGTTGTTGTCTTTTGAAATTAAACAGATATTATTCCCAAATAATGCCAAAACAGCAGGAATATTAAAGTCTTTGTCTAAGAAACGAAAATACCTCTGCTCCCCAATCATCTGACTAAATTTATTATATTGAAGAATCCTTTTATCAGTGATTGCATATGTAGTTGTTCCTTGTTTTAATCTTTTGACAGTGAGAAGTCGATAAAGGTTCTTTTCTCCAATTATAGACAAAAGAGTTTCTATCGATCCTATCCAATAAATATCTTTTTTGACTTCCAGTATTTTGTCTATTACGAATTTAGAACCTTCTTCTCCTTCGTAATTATAAACTTTAGAATTGGTACCGTTCTTTTCAATCATATTCCCAAGTTTAAACACTAATTCTCTAACTATTTCTTCTTCTTGATTTATCTTTTCTTTTTTCTTTTGAATATATCTCTTTAGGGATTGTTTGGGTGATAATGCCGTTATGTATTTTTTTGATTTCTTAACTTCGTAAGCTATCAGACCTTTTTGTTTTAATTTTTCCAAATAAAAATATATCGTGGCTCTTTTAAGTCCCGTATGTTTAACTAAACTTGTTGGTGTATTTAATTCCTCTTGTAGGCAAGCAAGGTAAACGTTTATTTCCTTTTCTTCAAATCCTAATTCTTTTAGCTGTTTTTCCATATTAATGTCGACATTTATTGACACCATTAGTATATACTAAAACCTATATTTTGCAAGTGTAAATATAGATAATGAAACAAATTAAACATTTCTGTAAAAATATCTTTGACACTATGTTGCTATAAGCATTAAATAATAATGAAGTTCCAAAATAGTGAAAAAAATATGAAAACAGTTCTTGTTTGTGATCGGCAAGTCCAAATGCCATCACCCGTATACATTATTCCTGAAACGATGCAAATCTCGGAAGAGACTAACACCATTTCGGGAAAATGCTTGTTCCCATCATCTGATCCGTCGGTCGGCGACCGCAAGGATCATGCAAACGTCTGCCATGAAATGTTCACAGTTTGGAACTGTGCTTACGTCTGGGCAGAAAGAAAGGGCTGGGGTCGGCTCTTTGTCATTGAATCACATCAAAGCATCAGGAGGATGACACCCCCTGACACGGAAATTGACTTCGTGGTTAAGTTGAAGAAGGCGACAAAACGAGGCAACCGTGTCATCGGTTCCGCCGAGGCTAAATTCAGCCTCAAAGGAATGACCCTATCCCTGATCGTTGTTGACAAGTTCGCCAATAAGAAGGTCTGAAGTTATCTCATCGCACCCCTTACCTCTGGTCGGTTTCCGACCAAGTAGGGGGTTTAAGTTTTATATGCAAATATTATTTCTTCGTCAATAAAATCATCAAGTCGGAAACGTTCGCGCCAGTCGGACCTGTCATAATCAAATCGCCTGTCTTTTGGAAAAAATTATACGAATCAAATCTCGCCAAATAATCATCTGCATTTAAATTCAGTTTCTCAGCTTTTTCAAGTGTACTTATATCCACAACTGCTCCAGCAACATCGCTATTGTCCATGCCATCGCTCGCAAGCGATATAAATACTGAATCTTGAAAATCTTTTTTATTAATCGTCAACATTTTGATTGCCTGAAGCCCCATGTGAAGATTCCTGCCTCCCTTCCCGCCTTTAACACTGACATGAATAGATGGTTCGCCAGCAGCTAAGATAACAGAATTTTCTTTTTTCTCAGAAAATATTTTTTTGACCGCGCTACTAATTTCATCATACAGATCGGTCGAAATAATATCAGTTTTTAAGCCTAATTCTTTCGCTTTTTTATCCATTGCCTCCACGGCTGTTATGTTTGAAACAAGCGCAAAATTATGGACTTTCTCAAAATATTTGTCTTCTTTAATGGTTTCCAGCAAATCAAATCTCCCCAGTCCGCTTTCATTAATAATCTTTTCCGCGTCCAAAACAGTGCTTCGATCCTTGTAAGTTGGTCCAGACGAAACATCTTCAAAATGATTCCCGGGGATATCGGAAAAAACAAGTCCAATTACTGTCGCTGGAAAAGCTATTTTCGCAAGACCTCCGCCTTTCAAAATAGACAGATGTTTACGAACGGTATTCAATTCTTCTATGGTCTTCCCGGCTTTTAGGAATTCATCATAAAATTTTATGCCTTGCGCGCATTCTTCATCCGAGTAACACAAGAGAGCCGAACCTCCACCGGAAACAAGAACGATAACCAAATCTTCTTCACTTGAATTTTCAACTATTTCATAGATTTTTTTCCCGGCAATCACGTTTGCGTGACTAGGTTTCGGATGAGTGCCTTCAAAAGTCTCTATATATTTGAGATTCGTTTTATGAAGCCCGATCACGGCGCCCTCTGTTATTTTTGAACCTAAAATTTCTTCGAGAGCGCGAGCTGCGTCAATAGACGCCTTGCCAAAACCGACAACTTTTATTTTTTTGAATTTAGACAAGTCAAAACTTTCTCCGAGAACGCTCAAAATGTTATCTTGCAGTTTGACAGAATTTATAATCACGTTTTCGGTATTAATAGCAACCAGCCCAGCTTCGGCTATAGACAAAGCTAATTTGCGATTCTCTGTCGTTGCTAATTTATCAAAATTCTTAATCAGATTTTCCATCATTATTACTTTACAAGATTAATAGGATTATTATCAATAAAACCTTTTATGTTAGCAATCGTCGTCTTGAATATTTCAGAAACTGCTTCACGAGTATAGAAAGCGATATGAGGAGTAATGATGACATTAGGCATTTCCATAAGGACATGATCCTCGAGCATGGTTTTGTAATCATTCGTCCTAGCCAATCTAGAAGAAGAAGTGAGAAGCTCCATCTCGTCTTTTAATTCATTCTCGCCTTCTAAAACATCAAGACCAGCTCCAGCTATAATGCCCTCTTTCAAGCCCCAAACTAGAGCATCGGTATCAATAAGTTCTCCACGAGCAGTATTTACCAGAAGAACTCCTTTTTTCATCGTAGAAATATTATTTTTGTTTATTAAATGAACATTTTCTTTTGTTGAAGGGGCATGAAGGGTTATTATGTCAGATTGCGAAATAACTTCTTCAAAAGTTTTATATTGAAAATTATTTTCTTTAGCAAAAACTAAATCTGGATATAGATCGTAAGCTATTACATTTATTCCAAAACCTTTGGCAATTTTCAAAACATTCTTTCCGATCTTTCCTGTTCCAATAATTCCTAATGTTTTATCTACCAAATCAAAACCCTCCATTTCCAGAAAATAATTGAAATCAGATTTTTCTTTTATATAATTATTTGCTTTTAAAATATTTCTTGAAAGATTCAAGATAAGCCCAAAAGCGAATTCTGCCACTGTATGAGAACCATAAGCTGGCACATTTGAAACTTTTATGCCTTTGGTTTGCGCATACTCGCAATCAATATTGTTGTACCCTGTGGCGCGCGTAGCAATAAACTTTAGATTTGGCAAGGCATCGATAACTTTTTTATTTACTACAGAATTAACGAAGACACAAACGACATCAGAATCTTTCGCTTTTTCTGTATTGTTTTCGTCTAATTTTCCCTCAATAAAAGAAATATCTGCACCATTAAAAGACTGAGAAAAAAATGACTGATCTACTTTTTCTACTCCAAAAAATGTTATTTTCATAACCTCATTGTATCATATTACTTAAAAAAATTCCTCAAAAAAGAAAAGAAACCTCCTGATTCTTGTTTTGGAACTGCGGGCGGGGTTTTGTCATCAACTATCACGATCACATTTTCCCCTTCTTTTGCCACCGGAAATTTCTCACGAATGCTTTCCTCCACACCATTTTCCGTCTTTAATTTTGAAATATCTGTTGAAAGTTTTTCTTTCTCTTTCTCTAATTCAGTAACTTTGTTTTCCGCGATCTTTCTATTTTCTGTCGTTATCTGCATTTTCCCCATAAACCGGACTACTCCATAAGCAAAAACGAACAGTAAAATGACTAACAACGTCAAAAATGGCCTCGAATGCAAAATATTCCTAAATCCCCTTTTTTGTTGAAAACTTTTCATAGTATGATATGATAAGTATATGCTTTTCAACAAAAAACATCAAAAGAAAATACAAGTAGCGTGGGCGATTGTCAGCGTTCTCATTATCATCAGCATGATCTTGCTCTATTCGCCGATTTTTAGACTGAAATAAAATAAATTAAGATTTTTTATTTTCTACCATCTTTTACATATGTTCGAGATAGTAGACATGAACTTTTTATTAAAAATGATAAAGCCCGCTTCTATGTTGAAAACGGGCCTTTACGATACGCGACAATTTTTTATAGAGGAAGTCGCGACGATTCCTATGACGATAGCAAGAGACTACTCCTCCTTCACAAGCAAAAGAAGCAACTCTTCCTCACTCAACTTTTTTAGGTGGGCATAAAGAATACTCCTCAGAATAGGTCGTGCCCATATAGGGATGCCAGACTCATCACCCGTTGCCCGTTGCTCAAGGAGTCTTAGCCGACAAGCTTTTTCCAGAGCAGGACCAGAGATAGATGTGAGTTTCGCAAGGTAGTTTGAAAGCGTACCAAGCTCCGATTCGGGAAGTACTGGAAGTTTCATTCTATTTTTCTCAAATAGCAAACTTGCAATTGTCGTGTAAACACATTCCGGAACATAGACATCCGTACCAACCGAGACAGCGATCAAGAGTCCCACGACTACTGCCTGGATACTTTCCGTTTGGGTGAAACGGTCGTCTTGTAGAGCTTCCTTTAGACTCCTAAGAATTTCTGGGATAGCTAAGGGGCAAGCAAGAACGGAGAGTGCCACATCTGTTCTTATTTCTTCGCAACCCTCACTGTAAATCCTGCGAGAGACAAGTGCCCATTTTTTCATATCTCCTTGATCACTCGCGAAAAACGCAATTACATCAAGAGATTTTGTAACCAGACCCATCTGCTTTATTTCTTTTTCAGTCATGACAAACCCTTTCAGGTTTTACTTCCCTTTCAGGAAGAATTTTTCAAGGTTCAATACAGTTGTTGAGCATCCCCTTTCAGGTAGCCTGCCCTTTGAGGCAAAGATCATCGTGAACCGTTTCAACAATCTACTTGTAAATATAACATTTTGTTAACTTGTTGTAAAGTACACCGTAATATTAATTCTATTTCTCCCCACTACGCATCATTTTCAGGAATACATCTTGCGGGATGTTTACTTTGCCTCTTTCTTTCATTTTCTTCTTGCCCTTTTTTTGTTTTTCCCTGAGTTTCATCTTTCGAGTGATGTCACCTCCATACATGTGCGCAGTGACGTCTTTTTTCATGCCGGAAAGCGTACGGGAAGAAATAATTCTTCCAAAAGCTTTGCCTTGGATTTTCAGAGTAAACATTTGTCTTGGCAAAAGACTCTCGAGTTTCAAAACGGATTGTTCCGCCTCAATCTCCGCTCTTTTTTTGGAAACAACTTTAGAAAAAGCCGGCACAGGTTCGTCTGCAACAAGAACGTCTAATCGTGTGACATTCGCTTCGCGATTTTCGGCTATTTCATAAGATATTGATCCATAACCAGACGTCGCGCTTTTTAGTTCATCAAAAAAATTACGCATAAGCTCGCGGAGAGGCATTCGAACAGACAAAGATGATCTATTATCTCCAAAATTTTCCGTGTCCCCCACTTCCCCTTCGTGATCAAAAAGGATTTGCATAATATTGCCTAGATAATTCGATGGCGAGATTATTTTCGCGTTCACCCATGGCTCAAAAACTGTCTTGATATTGCCATCGTCAGGAAAAAAATATGGAGAATAAACTTTTTCCCCGCCTGCAACGCTTTGCGTAGCATTGCGGGCAGGTCTTTTGTCATCATTGTAAAACACTTCATAGACGATAGAAGGCGTAGTTATGACCAAATTCAAATTAAATTCCCGCTTCAGTCTTTCTGTGATAATTTCTAAATGAAGCATGCCAAGAAAACCACAGCGGAATCCTCTGCCGAGAGATCCAGACGATTCTTCTTCAAAAGAAAAAGATGAATCAGAAAGCTTTAATTTGCCCAAGGCTAGCTTGAGAAGAGCAAAATCGTCAGCATCTTCTGGAAAAACACTAGCCCAAACCACAGGCATAGGTTGCATATATCCTGAAAGCGCCTCTAAGGGAAATTCTGCTTTTGTGATAGTGTCTCCGACGGAAGCAATACCCGGCTTCTTGATGCCAGTGACAATATAGCCAATCTCTCCAGAAGAAAGAGACTCATGCGCATTTTCTTCAGGCGAAAATATGCCAACCTCCAAAGCGGTGAATTTTTCGTTTGACACAGCAAAAATCAAATCATCACCTTTTTTCACATGACCATCAAGAATGCGTACAAAAACTATCACCCCACGATGATTTGAATACTTGAAATCAAAAACAAGAGCACGCAAAATATTCGGCTCACTTTCATTTTGAGAAGTTTTCGGCGCCGGGACACGTTTAATAATTTCTTGTAAAAGATTTTCCACTCCCTCTCCCGTCCTGCCAGACACTTGCAGAATTTCTTCTTTTTTGCAATTTAAAAGTTTTACAACTTCGTCCTCTACTTCCGATATCCTTGCGAGTGGTGAATCAATTTTTGTGATAACCGGAATAATTTTTTTGATCATTTTTGAATCTTCTCCTTTAGCCATCGCAAGGGTAGTGAGAGTCTGCGCTTGGACTCCTTGAGTAGAATCAACCAATAAAATTGAACCTTCGACAGCTTTCAAGGCGCGCGAAACTTCATAAGAAAAATCCACGTGACCCGGAGTATCAATAAGATTTAATATGTACTTTTCTTTATTGAAAGTATATTCCATCCTAACAGGTTGCATTTTGATAGTGATCCCCCGTTCACGTTCGAGTTCCATTGAGTCGAGCACTTGGTCGCGCATCAAACGTTCTGGAACAGTGTGCGTAATCTCAAGCATCCTGTCTGCCAAAGTGCTTTTGCCGTGGTCAATATGCGCAATTATTGAGAAATTTCTAATGTGTTTTAAATCCATAAATTAAATTACATTTCTAAATCCTCCAGCCTGGAGATCCCAGAATTTTTTATACAATCCGCTTTCTTTTTTCACAAGCTCATCATGTATTCCATCTTCAATAATTTTCCCTTTTTCAATCACAATTATTCTATCCATTTCTCGGATAGTGGAGAGTCTATGAGCGATAACAATCGTCGTCTTTCCTCTGATAAGCGTGTGAAGCGCGTCTTGGATTAAAGATTCGGAATGTGAATCGAGAGAACTCGTCGCCTCGTCTAAAACAAGAATTGGCGCGTCTTTGAGAATGGCTCTCGCGATAGCGACACGTTGGCGTTCACCACCTGAAAGTTTTACTCCCCTTTCGCCGACATAAGTTTCATAACCATTTGGCAGAGCGTCGATAAATTCGTCGCAGTGCGCGAGATGTGCCGCAATTAAAACTTCTTCGTCAGTCGCGTCGCGTTTGCCATAACGTATATTTTCTAAAAGAGAACGATGGAAAAGCACAGGATCTTGAGGCACAAAAGAAATTTTTTCTCGTAGATTTTTTTGAGAAACTTTAGAAATATCAATTCCATCAATCATGATTTTTCCTGAATTGAGATTGAACAATCTGAGAAGCAAACGAACAAAAGTGGTTTTCCCAGCTCCAGAAGAGCCGACAATCGCTATTTTTTGTCCAGCTGGAATTGTCAGAGAAAAATCATCCAGCACTTTTGAAGTATTATTTTCATAAACATATTGCACGTTTTCAAACATAACTTCCCCTTTTATTTTATCCATCTCTTGCGCAGGATCATCTACAATTTCATACGGAGTGCTCAAGATGACAGCCATTTCTTCAGCGTCGGCAAAACTTTCATAGTAAGCGCGGACAATGCCACCAAAGCTCCACAGATTTTCAATCAAACGAATCAGATAATTTTGCAGGAGGACAATAACCGGCAAAGTTATCAAACCGAGTTTCCAATCGCCAATAACAACCCAGAAAATAATAAATTCGATAGCGAGCGAATAAAAACTTTCTATTGAACCGAGTCCTTCCCAAAGATACCAATTAAAAACCATTTTCTTTTCTTGTTCTCGTATAACTCCACCGACGCGTTCTCTTTCATAATTCTGGCCAGTAAATAATTGAATTGAAGAATGATTGCCGATTGAATCAGACAGGGCGCCTGTGGTTTTTGAATCAGCCTCGGCAACAATAACATCATATTTCAACTTGAGGCGGATATATATAAAAGCTGTTAATAAAAACACTACACAAAAAACCGTCAGAATATAAGAATATTTCGGAGACAAACTATAAATCGCAATAACAGTGCCGACGCTACGAACAATAAGAGGCAGACCATCAGCCATCATCCTGTCAGTGATTTTTTCAAACGCTCTTGCGTATCTGTTTATTCTCTGAGCTAGTGAACCGCTAAAATTATTCACAAAAAATGAATGTGAATGCTCAATCATATATGAGAAGGCTTGCTTACGAAGACCAGCAATAGTTTCCGCTTCAAAGTACGCTAGAGAAAATCCTGAAATTCTGCGAAGTATCCAACGGAAAAAGTTTAAAAACAAAACGAGAAGAATGATGGATTGAGCCACTTTCACAACCGTAAAGTCGTTTGCAGTTAAAACATTCCAGAGTCTTAAATATTGAAGCGGAATAAAAACATCAAGCGCCGAACTAGCCACAGTTAGAATCACCACTGAAAAAAGAGAGACCTTGAATTGTCTCATTATCTGCCAGAAATATTTAAGCACCAAACCACGGTGCAAATTTGAATAATCTTTTTCCATATAAGGACAGTCCTTAAGAGAGTTTCCCCAAGGACTGTCCTTAATTCTAGCAGAAAAAACCTTTATTTCAAAGCTCTTCCTGAGACGGAGCAATAATCCCGCCACGCCAGAATTTGGTTTTGAGAGCTTTTGTAACATCTTTCAACTCTTCATTTTTCAAAAGATATAGCACCAAAATAGCTGTCGCAATGCCGAGAATCCCGGAAATAAACCCTTGGAAAAACACTCCGAGAAAAGTAGTTGTGCCAAAAATCGGCGAGAAAATATTCAAACTGATGTAGGTGACAATACCCAAAAAAAATGACGCACCCAGACTTTGGAAAAAAGTCTTCATTATGAAAGGTTCTTTTGGCATAAAATCTCTTTTCACAAAAATCCAATGTAAAATAAAATTTAAAACGGTGCCGACAGAATAAGCGAGCGGAAGCATCAACACTTCCGTGCCAGAAATGCCGTTCACCTTGAGCAAGGACTCTATGAAAAAACGAAAGACTAAAACATTTTCAAAAAGATGGATAAAAACATAAGACAAAATTATAATCAGAATAGAGCAGGAAAAATTGACTATGAGGGGACGTTTGGTGTTGCCGTTCGCATAATACGACCTCGACAAAAGAGCAATCATTCCTTGCGCAAGAACGGAAACGGAAAAGATCGCAAGTGATGCCGCCACTAGACGAGTATTGTCCCAGGAAAAAGATCCGGAACCGAGTATCACTCGCACAATCTGCGCGCGAAGCACGATAAAAAGAAAAGTAACCGGCAAAGACCAGAAAATTATCGCCCGAGCGGCGGATCGGAGATGATTTTTAAATTCGTCCATTTTTCCAAAAGAAATGGACTTCGCCAAGGTTGGAAAAGCGGCAACTGCGTAAGAAATGCCGATAATGTTGAGAGGTACTGATTGAAGATTAAAAGCAAAATTAAATACCGAGATGGAACCGCTCTTTAAAAATGAAGCGAAAGCGATGATAGAAATGAGGGCAATATTGTTAAAAGCAAGACCCAAAGTTCTCGGAAGTGACGTGAAGGCAACTCTTTTGATATCTTCAAAATTGATAGCGAAAGAAAATCTTGGAGTAAACCCACAGGACTTCGCTGAAATAGCTTGAATAAGAAAATGCATGAATGCGCCTAAGGCGACGCCGAGAGCTAGCCCATAAATTCCAAAAATCGGGTAGAAAAATACGACGCCGACAATGATGCCTAAATTATAAAAAATCGGACTTAAGGCGTAAATAAAAAATCGACGAAAAAGTTGAGTGACCGTACCAAAAAGATTTGAAAGTCCCATCAAGATCGGAGAAAGCAACATTATACGAGAAAGTGTTACTAGTCTCGCTTGGAAAAGTGGAGCAAAACCTGGAGCTATAAAAGGTACAAGAAGAGGGAGAAGAAAAAAAGCTATGAGAGAAATAAAAACTATCACCGCAAAAAAGACAGTGAAAACATCATTCAAATATTTTCGCGCTTCGTCCGTCACTTTGTCTCCATCCATTTTTTTTGTAATGAACGGAATTAGCACAGTAATGGAAGCAAGAGAAGCAATGCAAATAAAAATGAGATCAGGCACTCGGAAAGCTGCGTAATAGGCATCTAGAGACGGCGAAGGCCCGATGAAGTGAGCTATTGAGCGATCGCGAAAGAGAGCCAAGACTTGCGAAAGCAAAGTGAAAAAACCCAATAAAAGCGCCGCTTGATTGATATTTACAGATTCTTTACTGAAAAGTCTAAAAATTTTCTCCATTTATCTTTCTTTATGGCTTTTTTGTGGTTGTTTTTGTAGATGGTTTCGTTGTTGCAGGAGTCAAAGTTTTTAGAGAATCAACATATTTTATCAAATTTGCATCAGTTGGAGTGATAGAAAGAGCTTCCTCTCCATAACTAAGGGCGTTTGCATTGTTGCCTTCGCTTTTTGCTATTTGAGAAAGGGTGACTAGCGCGTCAACATAATCCGGCTTGAGAGCGAGAGCGGAATTCGCGTAATCTCTCGCCTCTTTGATTTTTCCGTCTAGAAACGACGCAGTCGCCATGGAAAGTTTGAGACCCGGATTGAGCGGATTCAAATTGGAAGCGCTTTGATAAGCGACGACGGCCTCGCTATAAGCATTCTTTACCCCGAGCGAACCCACTGCTTGATAGACCGAACCGAGCAATTGAAAATTTACATAATTTGACGGATCATATCCTGTCGCCAACTGCGCGCTTTTTACAGCTTGATCAAAACTTGCTTGCAAATCTGTCTTGTCGCTATCAGACAAGGCCGAACCTTTACCCACTATAGAATTTAATTTTCCAAGATACACCTGCGAATAAGTGCGTAGATATAAATCACTCGTGAAAAGAGAAAGGGCTTTGCTTATGGAACTTTCGGCGACTGCTTCTGTTTGCGCTGACAACGCTTTTCCAAAATATGGAACTGAAGATACTCGCTCGAAATACTTAAACGCAAGCGCGATAGAAATAATTATCAGGAAAATAAGGAAAAGCATCGAAAAGAAACTTTTTCTGTGATCACTCAAGAACGATATGGATACTTCTCTATCTGAATTGGAGTTAACTAAACCAACAAACACTCCTGTGAAAGCGAGAGATAACAAAAACATCACGACTCCAGTCGAATAAAAGAAAGAGGAAACGAACAAATAAAGAGATAAAATGAAAAACGCCATCATCTCCCAATTCGTTCCTTTCTTGATACTCAAAAACACCGACTTAACACCAATAATCAAAAACAGAATAAAAAAAGTAAGCCAAGCGAGAATGTTTAGAATTCCGGCTGTGGCAGTTAAAGTTGGTAGCAATCCTGAGCCAAAATCAAAAGAAGTGTCCCAAAATTGGGTGCCATTTATAGCCTGTGGCTTGTACATTGACCACGCTTCTTTGAATCTGTTTGGGCCAACTCCAAAAATAGGATGAGCAAAAAGCACTCCTTTTGTTATAGACATAGTCGATCCAAGAGAAGGGCTGACTTCGGAATTTGATATCTGCAAATAATTTGGAATAATGCTCCCGATAGAACTCCCCGACATAAAGAACAAGAGAGAAATCATCACAACAACAAAAGGAATTACTGGGAAATGCTTTCTCCCGCCTGCATCAGCTATGCTGAAAGCATTGCGGGCAGGCTCGTCCATTTCCCCTCCACCTTTCTCATAAGTAGTCGAGGCCTTGTAGACAAAAATGACCAAGCTGGAGATTCCGAGAATTATCCAAACCAATGGAGAATTTACTGCCGCCGCTACCAATATTCCGAGCAAAATAAATATTTGAAGCAAGATTTTTTCCACTTTGGAAATAGGAAAAAATTCAATAACCAAAAGAAACATCAGACAAGAAAATCCGGCAAAAAGGCCGAGCGCGTTCCACGAACCCAAAATATTGGAAGTCTTATCAGCTAAAATTTTCATTGATGTAGCAACTGGGAAAAATACGTGAACGCTTTGGAAAATTAGAACCAGAACCGAAGACAATATCGCCCCGAGCAGAACGATCTTCGCCCGTTTAGGTGTCTTGAAGATAATAGAAGACATCAGCATCAAAACAAAAGCGGAAAAAATAAACCAAAAAGATCCTATGTCAAACATTGTGCCGAACCATGACACTTGCGAGTTGCCAGAAAAAAGAACAGAGAGAAGTAAAACCAAAACTATGCCGAAACCGGACACTAATAGCCATGATTTCGGAAAAATTATTTTGCCGTCAAAAAATCGAGCAATTGCCCAAAAAATAATAGAGAGAGTAAGTCCTAAAACCAAGAGCAGACCTTTGGAAGTCTCAATCGGAATGTTTGTAAAAGGCAAACAGAAGAAAGGCAACAAAACAACGACCAAGAATAATGACAAGAACGAAAGCCTCTCAAATATATTTTTTTGCATAAGCCCAATTATATTATATTTTAACTAATAAAAAAAACTTCATTTTGCGTTCAATTCCAATAATTTTTTTTCTTCTTCATCTAATAATTTATGCTTCTTTAAAAAATCTAATATGGGCTTTCCACATTTTGAACAAAAATCATTAAAAATAACATAACCGACACCAGCTTTTACAGGCTTATCCTTTAACTTCTTCCCACAAATATCGCACTTTGTAAGATTCATATGTTTACATTGTATCAAGTGTTATTTTTTATGCAAATTTATTCCCCTCTTGAGGGGTGGATTTTGTAATCAAAAGACGGGGTGGATTGCATTTTTTCCTCACTTTTTTAGCTTGACATTGGTTTTGGGTTTGCTATACTTCCAGTACAAGTGCCTTCGGGCTCGCCCTTCGAAAGAAGGGAGACAAGTCAAAAAACACATTAGAAAAAACTTCTGATGTGTTTTTGTATTCTACCGAATATTTCTTTATCCAGAACTCCTATTTTTTCAGAAAATCTTTTTGTATCAATCACTTTTATTTGTGAAAGAATTGCTGTTGCTTCTTTTCCTTCAATCAATCCAACAGAAATTCTATAGATATGTTTTTGAGGCGAAGTGGTAAGAGGTACGATCAAGCAAATTTTACCAAAAGCTTTCAAGATTAAAACTGGCCTTTCAAAATCTATATCTTTTCCATCTTGTTCAAAACCAATATTTAATCCCAAACGACACCACCAAATATCCCGAGGATGATAAAATTTATTTTCCCCATTATTATGTATTTTCTTCTTCTGACTATTCCAAGTATCAAAGTCTTTTTGCATATTTATATTCTAAATATAAAAAGGAAAATTACGGCACAGACTCAGTTGGCGCCGGAGTTACATCAGGCGCTGGCACTGGAGCAGGTTCAACGGGAGCTAGAGTTGGGGTAGGTTCCGGTGTTGAAACTACTGGCGCAGATTCAGTATTATTCCCCTCTTGAGGGGTGCCAGCAGTAGACGGCGGGGTGGATGTTGGATTGGGTTCAGAATTACCACCCCCTGCCCCTTCCTTGATCAAGGTGGGGGTGATTGATGCCTCCCCTCCTTGTGGAGGAGGGGTGCCAGCAGGCGGGGTGGTGATTCCCCCCGGATGTGCCAGAAGAAGCAGAGCATGGACATCATCTTTAGTCAGACATTCGCCATCTACACAAATTTTTTCTTTCGCATTAAATACATTCGCAAACATATTCCCAATCCCATTCGTGGCATCCCCCATCCAAGTGCCCACTTTCTTGTACACATTATTAAAGAAAGCGGTAACAAAAGATTCATTCGGCGAACCAGCAAGAGGAGTAATGGTGCCAGAGATGCCTTCGAGATTAAGATTGAGTTCCTTGATGGCGGATACAGTATATGGCATGAGACCTCCCATAGACAGGAAGAGTTTTTGTGAACCATCAATCCATGTGCCTTCTTTCACTAGATTTGGGAATTGTTCTTGAACGTTTTGAGCGATGAAACCGTATTGGATAGGAGAGTTTTCATCATCTGTGAGCCAATGGTAAGAAACAGCGTCGAGTTTGGTTAATTTGCTTAAGATGTCTGCATTGTCTAAGGTTATGATGTCTTTCTTGATGCTTCTGTCTGATCCACAAGTTGGAGCTCCAGCATCTGCTGTGAAATTGCAGGTAGAGTTTGAGTCTTGCAGACGGAGCAAGGTAGCGCCATCTGTGGTGGCAGAAGAGCCGACGTGGAGTAAGACGGCGGGAGCTGAATTTCCGATTCCGAAGTTTCCATTCTGGTCTAGACGGAGGCGTTCGGTGAGGGTGTTGGTGGAGATGTTTAATTGAACACCAGCGACTTGTTGAATTGAGACATCACTCTGTCGTAACCATGTGGGAGAAGAATTAGACCAAGTATTAGTTTCACTATTAGAAGTAGAGGGTTTAGTACTTGACCATATATTACTAATTCCTGTATGTGTTGTTTGACCAACTCCTGCCCCAGTAATGGCATCAAATTCAATATTACTCATTACCATATCCCCACTTGCGCTTGTGATAGTCACACTAGAAGTTGCGTTTGCATTACTGCTATAAGTATTTCTGCTTCTTATAGGTGTTGTTTGATTAACATTATTAAATGAATGAGCATTTGCCTCTATACCAATGTTCGAAGGTACAGTTATAACTATATTGTGTGGATTACCATCAGTAGGAAGTTGTGATTCTAATAAATAATAATAGGCCCATTGCCAATCTCCACCGCTGTTGTAATATAGAGACATATTTTGCCCATTATAAGTTATAGAAGAAATATTCAAATTATTTAAGATAGCGACAATCAATGCTCTATTTGCTCCACTTGTTATTGTATGAGCAAAAGTTAATGAAGTTCCCCAAGCAGTTCGACCAACCGAAGCCGATAAAAATCCCACCGCCCCCGCTGTTTCCAAAGCATTTGCTGGTGCCGTCCTCCAAACAAAAGCCCCCGATCCCGCCACTCCAGTCCCATTACTTGCATCAAAAGTCATATTAGCTCCAGCGACCGAAACACCAGAAGCCGCCGCGCCACGGATAGTCGTCGCTGTCGGTGTTCCTCCATCACCTGCTCCGAGAATAATTGTTGACCCTGCGGCAGTTAAGTTTCCAGAAGACAGAGCGCCTGAAACTGCCAAGGTGCCTGCTATGGTAGAACGGGAGTGATTGTTACAAGAGTAGAACCTGTTGAAGCTGTTTGATCATAGAATCTGGCTGTGCCAGAGAGTCCCACACCTTTGGAAACATCGAGAGAGTAGAGTGGGCTCGTCGTCCCGATGCCGACATTCCCTCCTGCAAAGATGGCAGAGTAGTTGTTTGTGGCTCCAGAGACAGCTCCGACGTAGAGACCGTAGTTGTTTGTTCCTGTAGAGGTCATGGCTCCGATGTTGATGCCGTAGTTTGTACTCGAAGCAGCTGTGCCAGAGACAGTGCCAAGATTAAGTTGAGCGTTGGTGGCACTTGCTATTGCTGTCAATGCTCCTGTGTTGATCTGATAGTTAGCAGTTGTGCCTCCTGTGAGAGTTCCTAGGTTTAGTCCAGTAGCTGTGGCTGTGGTTCCTGAAATGTTACCTAAATTAATTCCTGTATGAGAAGTGGCGTTTGCTCCAGAGATGGCTCCTAGATTAAGTTGATATGCTGTGGCGCCTGTCGCAGAGATTGCTCCTGTGGTTAATGAAGAGGCTGTGCCTGCTCCTGAGATTGCTCCGATGTTGACTCCTGTGTTTGATGTGGCTCCAGAGAGAGCTCCGATATCAAGACCTGTTGAAGTTGCTCCTGTCATTCCTGCTATGGCTAGACCGTAGTTTGTTGTGGCTCCTGTGGAGACAAAGTAGCCTCCGTAGTTTGCTGTACTTGCTCCTGTTACAGAAGAATATGCTCCATAGTTTGTGCCTGTGGTGGCTGTGTTTGAGATGTTGATGCCTCTATC
>JAPLXU010000012.1 GCA_026395915.1 Candidatus Nomurabacteria bacterium
AAAGACATTGTGAGGATACACAGAGGCATCTCCACTTCTCTTTTAAGGAAAGTATTGAGTTCCATTTTCTTGGTTTCAACTATCGCTCCGAAAAATCGAAAACAAATTTAAAAAGCCACGGTTTATGTACCTTATGCCAAAGTTGATCCGCAAGGGCCACCCTCAGGATCGCTTAAGATAGTGCGTGGCGGAAGCTGGGCTGATGCAGGCACTTTATGCAGATCGGCGATTCGTTCGGGTGTAAATCCGAGCAGTGCCAGTTCGCATATTGGGTTTCGTATCGTCCTTGCTCCTAATACACCGGAATGGAAAACGGCAGTGGTAACTCAGCCGTCCGCAAAGACGTATGGTGTTCCACCAACAAAGTCTGCTGATGGGTTAGTTCTGATTACGCATGGGTGGACTCCAAGGCTGCTGAATCTCTTATCTCCTTCAGACCCAACATGGGTAGACACCATGTCAAATTCAATTGCCAGTTATCTCAGTAGTCATAGTATTACTGGCTGGCAAGTTTATGGTTATAAATGGATACAGAACTCATGGACATTTCACTCCATGGACGCCCTTAACAACGCTACCCAAGAAGGCATCAATTTGGGTAATAGCATAGTCAATCAAGGATGGACGAAAGTCCATTTCATCACTCACAGCGCTGGAGCTCAATTAATTGAAACGGCAACGGAGCTTATCAAAGTAAGGGCACCAAACACAATCATTCAGTGCACTTTTCTTGATTCGTTTGTTGGGACTGATTATGCTGGTCAGACGACATATGGAATTGGTGCTGACTGGTCTGATCGGTATGCTTCTCATAACGACATCGAGGTTGGTGGCGGAATATTCACTGATGTTCCTTTGTATAATTCATACAATGTGGACATTACAGCCCTTGATCCTAGTCTCGCAAATTCAGGTCTGTTTAGTGGATTAAGTGGTTTAGCACTCTGTTCGTTGCATGAAGCGACACACAGTTGGGCGATTCAGTTCTACGAAAATTCAATCACTGGAAACGTAACGTCGGACTACGACGGCTTCGGATTCCTTTTAAGCATGGAAGCTGGTGGCTGGCCTAGTGCTCCAACAGCGTATCCAGTAGGCAACGTGAATTCAGTAAGAGTTCTGGGCAATGCTCCCCAGTCGTGCAGTCTTATTGGAGCAATAGCGGCGACCATCGGTATTCCGATAAACTTCACAACTGCACCGAAGGCGGCACAGAGCACAAGTGGGACAATTACCACAAGTGGTGGAACGCTCACGTTCGTAACTGGCTCACCGGTATGGTTGAGTATCGTTCCTACTAATACTGATCCAGTCAATCTGATCTCTTTCGACGCTAACTTCACAAGTAGCGGAGCAGGAGCGGCAGGATTGCTTTCGGTATTGTGGGATTCAAACACAATCGGGACAGTAGATGAGCGGACAATCGGACAAGGTTCAGCGCATTACACGCTTCACTTCACTGCCACCGAAAGTAACAGCACCCATGTGCTTAGTTTCCGTCTCGATCCATTCACTAACATTCAGTCAACGGTAGTGATAACCAACGTAGTGCTAGGTCAGCAAGGAGTGGTGCAACCCTTCTCGCTGTCTACAACTACAAACAGAGTAAACGGAGCAATCGTATATCAACTCACTGGACAGGCAGGCTTCGACTACGGCCTCCAAGCGTCCACTAATCTAACTGATTGGACGCAGATTGCTGTCCTTCAAAACACCAATGGCGTGGTCAGCTTTTCTGATCAAAGTTCGACCAACTATCCGATGAGATTCTATCGGGCAGTCGCGCCATATTAGTTCTTTATCGTTCGTAAATCACAGAGCTCGCTTCGGCGGGCTCTTTTTTATTAGTAACTAAGTTTAAAAAAAACGAGTAAGAGATTTAACCACTCAAACCTGAATAAAAATTGTAAAGTATATATGATCCTATTAACAATATTATACCAATTGAAATTATCAAACTGCTTGCAAGAGGCGGCTCTTTCTTTCTACTTCTAAATCCAAAAAATAATCCAATTATAATAAATAAAAAGTAAACAATTATTATCAGTTTATTAACTACATCTCCAGTTGTTGATGGAATAGGTTGTGAGAATAATGATGAATAAAATATCCAAAAAATATACCAAACAAAAGCAAGGATATAAGAACCTAAAGATAGCAAAACATTTTTATATTTTTTCATATGAAGAGAATTATACGCCTTCGCTGTATTCATTGCAAATAGTTTGTCTATATTCTACAATTATTTTAAATAATATCCCATTTAGTTAACTTGTGTATGATTTTTTTATTTAACTAAATAATAAATTGCGTGATATAATCAATTGCATGATTGCAGATAAAATTTTTGAGTGGTTAAAGATAAAATTTAAGTTTAATAAATATGATGTACTAATTGTTTTTGTATTGAGTGTAATAATTTCAGGTCTCGTCTACTATACTTCTTATACTAGTTTTTATGATTTAGGAAATAGTAATCAACTTATACAATATGTTAATTACTGCCTTGAACTACCAATAGCAATTACAGGATTAGTGTTGTATTTATTACAATTTGGTAGCCATGGGGATTCAGAAGGTTTAGGTTTCTTAATCTTCTTTATTTCTCCAATTATAAGTTTCATTTTTTGGTTCTTTATTTTTTCAATTGTTGCAAAAATAATATCAAAACTTTTTAAAAGTAAGAACCTAATATTAAAACACGGATTATCTATTATTTTTATAATATTTCTTATTTTCCCTTATCTATATTATTCGTTTGGCACAAACGAAATGGATGCGTGCCTAAGTGGAAAATTTAATAGAGTATATCACGCAACTCTGGGAGATGTGCCACAAGGACCTTTAGAATGTTTTGGAAGGATCGCAAACAAAGATCTTGGTTCAACCAAGAACAATCCAAGTGCCGTCCTTAAGTACTGTAATAAATTATCAAATAGTAAAATTGTACCAATGGGAAATACCGAACCCCCCATGTCTTATCGTTATTTTTGTGATAATAATCTAGAAAATAAAGATATAGTACCAGAATCTGTTTTTCCTGAAAAGGCATCAATTGGTACTTTAGTGAATATTAATGGATCCGGTTTCTCAAAAAATCAACTGTATGTGTGGTTACACAATGAGAAAAATAATCAGTATGGTATTCTTTGGCTAGGAACGTCGCCATATGACAATAATATTTCATTTAAGGTTAGTAAACAACTATGTACTATTGCTACTCAAAACATTAACAATTGTGTAAAACTAATGGACATTGTTCCGGGTAAATATAAGATTGAAATCAGATATATATCAACATTTTCTGGACTTCAAATCACATCTCCTTCGATTGATTTTGAAGTCTTGCCATACTCTGAAATTACAGTACCCATTAACACTACAAGTTCATCTCCAATAGTTCCAATCAAAAATATGATTTTGATTCACTAGATTAGATTTACCCCAAACAGACATCTTTTTATTTAAATTCTATAAACCAGAGAGAAGAATAAAATAAAGAGAGGCAATCACTAACAATACTATTTCAATAGTTATAAGAACATGACTAAGCTGTTTTGATTCGTTTAACTTTTTTCCTCTGAATGCAAAATATAGACCAGCAACACCCAAGATTAGACTTACCCAGAACGGGGAGATATTTCCCAAGTATCCATAATTAACATGAAACCACCAGTAAATAATAAAAATAGCAATTACATACAACACAAGCGAGACCCATAAATTTATTTTTTTCATATAAAGAATTATATGCTCTCATTGTTTTCATTGCAAATACTATCGTGGATATCTAAAACTTGAAGATCATTTTGTTGATTTTTTATTGCAAAATTAAATATTTTATGGTAAAATAATTTTATTATAAATAACTCTAAGGCAAATAACACTATGTCAACAAAAAAACATAACTGGAATAAAGAGCAACCGCACAGCGCAACAACCGGAAGAATTACAAGTAGAAAATATGCAGATAAAAACCCTAAAAAAGTTGAATGGGTAAAAGTAAAAAAATAACTTAAATTACAGAATTACGTGAAAAAAGATACTCGGGTTTCATTCTGTGCATATTATGGGATAGAAAAAAATAAGCTAAATGAAGCTGGTTTTTTTAATATTTCATTAATTTCAGATATACCTCTTTTTATTGATCCTTTTAATCTTTTTTATAGTGATAATAAAGAATATGAAGCCTTGCATGATGAAATAATCAAGTACCTTTCATTTTTACGAGATTATTCAATAAGAAAGGGTGGTCAAAAACTTGAAAAATCAGATGTCGATTTATACTTTCGTTTTCCAGAAGTAAAACAAAATTGGTTTGGATATTCATATGTAGGAAATGACGGCAAAGGTTTGGGTAAAAAATTTGCTAATGCTCTTAATGAAAATTTCTATAAATTATTTAATACTGGTACACCAGGACACATAGAAAAGTTAGCACTTGTGGCAGATAGAGTAGGTAAGGATTGTATTAGCGATTTTACTACAAATTTAATACACGCCTATCTAGCCAACATTACACAAAAGTTCGCAGAAGCCAACATCAATAAAGACGAGTTAGGTATTTTTACAATTAAGAAAGCAGAATTTGATTACAAGTATGAGACGTGGAAACCGAAGACATTTAAATTACCAAAGTTTAATGGTGATTACGTACTTCTTACTCCAAAAAACCTCTTAACAAAAGAAGAGACGTGGATAAACAAAAATGATTTTATAGAGAATTTTGATGAAATACCATATTCAATGTCAAATGAAGCACTCCGAGCACAATTAATAAAATACTTCAATGCAAAACTAAATGAGTATTCGGAAGAAAAAATAGATAGAAAGAGTGGAAAAATAAAACTTGTGCGTACTGCAAAAACGAAAAGACTTGCCACAAAAGCAACAATTATTGAATTTCCACAAGCAATTGATGTTTACATAAAGAAAAAAGAGGAAACTGGAGAGAACGCAGAAAAACTAAGTAGTAGCTACGTGAAAGAAACAGAAGACTTTAAGGAAAACCAATATACCCACTTTATTACTAATACTGAAGGTTTTAATAAAGTACCAACAACATATGACGAGGCAAAGGTTAGAGCAAATTACTTTAAAGAATGTGTTGAGACTGATTTGTATATAGACTTTTACGATAAAGATGGTGTACCTGCATCAGAAGATTGGGTGCAAAGACAATTTTTATATGTTTGGGGTGGAACAATAAGTGATGTATACAGAGAACCAAAAAAGGCTCGTGGGCGAGCAGATTATATTGTTTCAAGAGGAGCTCCTGATAAATGTGTTGTTGAGTTTAAATTGGCTAGCAGTAGTTCGCTTGAACAGAATCTTGAGAATCAACTAAATGAATACAAAAGATTAAACAAGGCACAACATGGTTTATGGATTATTGTTGTATTTAACAATGATGAATATCAGAAATTGCAGATCATTATTGAAAAATTAAAACTTAACAGAGAAGACATTGTTATCATTGACGCAAGAAAAGAAAACAAACAAGCCCCATCAAAGATGAAAAGGTCGTTATCTAATTAAATAATCATTAATTCTGTTCGGATACAATCCCAGACACCCAGCATTTCGTTACTTTTGTCTTTAATATGTATAAAAAATATGAAAGAAATAACTCAATTTGATAAAGAATGTTTCGAGAAAGCTATTAGTATCGCACGAGAAATACATGCGAATGGTGGTTGTCCTGTTGGCGCAGTGTTAGCAATTGATGAAAAAATTTTAGCAATCGGTGGAAATGAACGCCATAAGTTAGAAAAAAAATCTTACATTAATCATGCAGAAAATTTGTTGATTATAAAAAACGGGAACGTATTACATGATGCAAACAAACAAAATAAAAAAATTTCTCTTTATAGCACTCTTGAACCATGTTTACAGTGTCTCGGGACAGCTGTTATCAATCACATAGACCGCATTTTATTCATTGAATCTGATCCTAATGGAGGTGCTTGTAATTTGAAGCACGATAATATTGGAGTATGGTACAAAGAAGTCTGGCCAGAAATCATTCACTGTCCATTTACTGATGAGCCAAAAAAACTTATGATAAAATTTTTTCATGAAGAAATTGAGCGAGGTCATATAGATTTGCCAAACAAAATGTTAAAATTATTTAACGCCAAGGATGACAATGCTAATATGGTATAATAGCTGAAGAGTCGATTTATTCATTTAATCTCAATTACAAACATATGATAATAAAAGGAAATTTTCTTGGCGCGGCTATTGTTGCTATAGTCTACACCATATATATTTTAATTAACCCTCTCCCATCAAAATCACAAGAGGTGTTAGTGCTAGTGATTCTTAACGCTTTAACTATTGTGCTAATGGCTTTTGCGTTTAAATAAAAAGTCTAAAGTTAAATAAGGAAGAATTTAGTTCACATTTACTTCATGAGTTTATTTCATGATGAATCTACGCAAAATATTTCAAAAAACATGCCTTTAATCGAAATAAAAAATTTAACAAAAAAATTTGAAAACTTTGTCGCAGTGGACAATCTGTCTTTAGACGTCAACAAAGGAGAAATTCTCGGACTTTTGGGTCCGAATGGCGCGGGAAAGACAACTACGCTTTCGATGCTCGCTACTCTTTTGCCTCCGACCAGCGGAGACGCTCTTGTCGAAGGTTTTAGTGTCACAAAAGATCCCACCCAAGTGAGACGCAGTATCGGGTTCGTCTTTCAGGATCCAAGTTCGGATGACCTTTTGACAGGGAGAGAAAATCTCTATCTCCACGCTTTGATGTATGGAGTCAAAAATAGTGAAATCAATAAAAAAATTGACGAAGGGTTGAAATTAGTTGATTTGACCGACAAACAAAACATAAGAATGAGAAAATATTCCGGCGGAATGCGTAGACGACTCGAGCTCGCAAGAGGTTTTCTGCACAGTCCAAAAATATTATTTCTGGATGAACCAACCCTAGGGCTCGATCCTCAGACGAGGGAAAATCTCTGGAAATACATTAAAAAATTGTCAGTTGAAAATAAAATAACGATTATTTTGACCACTCATTATATGGAAGAAGCAGACATGCTTTGCGACAGAGTTGCTATAATCGATCACGGCAAAATAATTGCGTTAAACACGCCAAGCGGTTTCAAAAAAGGCCTAGGAGGGGATTTGATAACGGTGAAAACGAAAAATCCCGCATTGCCGGATTTAAAGAAGATGGGTTTTATTAAAAATATACAGTATGAAAATAATCTGCTCAGTCTGACAGTGGATAACGCTAGTAAACATTTGCAGGAAATTTTGAAAAAGGTCGGAGAAGCGGAAAATGTCGAGCTTCATCCTCCTACATTGCACGATGTCTTTATAAAATTAACTGGCAGACAAATAAGAGAAGAGTCAGAGGGAGGTGAAGGCGACTGGTTGACAAAATCCATAAATTCAAGAAGAAGCAAATAATTTTTTTACAAAAATATGTCAAAGCTAAACATAATTTCAGAATTAAGAGGATTATACGCGATCTGGTATCGTGAAATTCTTGTTTTTACAAGGGAACCGTCAAGACTTGTTGGGGCAATAGTTCAACCACTTCTCTGGTTGGTGATTTTCGGAACAGGATTGGGCTCGATTATCGAACCTGGCGCCGTGAGTGGCGCCAATTATCAGCAATTTCTTTTTCCTGGCATACTCGCTATGACTATCTTGTTTGGATCGTTATTTTTTGGATTGTATATCATTCTCGACAAGCGCATAGATTTTTTAAAAGAAGTTTTGGTTGCGCCACTAAATAAAAGCACAATGTTTTTTGGCAAAGCTTTGGGAGGGTCAACCGATGGGTTGTTGCAAATAATTATTTTGATGATTCTTGGCGCGATATTTTTCGGGATTCATTTCACTCTGCTGTCGATAATTTTAACTTTGATAATCGTAATTTTATTACTGATTGCTGTAACATCTCTCGGGCTTGCGATCGGTTCTATGATGGAAAGTCCGGAAGGATTCGGATTGATTTCTAGTTTTGTCATTTTTCCTTTGTTTTTCTTGAGTGGCGCATTGTTTCCTGTCACAAAACTGCCCATCTGGCTTAAAATAGTTGTGACGATAAATCCGATTTCTTATTCTGTCGACGCATTGAGATCGATAATTATTGGAATAACGAGTTATGGTTTATTTTTAGACTTTGTGGTAACGATTGTTTTTGCATTAATAATGGTTACGATCGGGACATGGGCATTCAAAAGAATAAAACTTTAAAAATAGTTATGAGTTTTTTTAATTTAGGTATAATGAGTTCATGCAAGCAAAAAAAATTTTAGTTACTGGAGGGGAAGGTTTTGTGGGCTACCATCTCTGTAAAGCTTTGATGAAGAAATATTCTTCGGTCACTTGTTTGGATATAAATTTGTCAGGCAGATTTGACAGGAGGTCAGAAGGGGTCGAATATATACGAGGCGACACAAATAATATAGGCACTATTTTTAAAGATAAAACTTTTGACGTAATTTTTCACTTAGGTGAATATGCCAGACTTGAAAACAGTTTTGAAAATATCGATCAAGTAGTTCATTCAAATATAAAAGGAACGGCGGAAGTTTTAGAATTTTGGAGAAAACAAAAATGCCGATTGATTTATGCCGGGTCTTCGACAAAATTTTCTAAAGACATACCTGCTCTCGAAATGAGCCCCTATTCGTTTACAAAGAGTTACAATAGCGAATTGGTCAGAATGTATGCAAAATGGTTTGGCTTGGATTTTGCGATTACATATTTTTATAATGTCTATGGTGAGAAAGAAAATGATCAAGGAAAGTTTGCCAGCCTCATCGGAATTTTTGCAAGAAAGATGAGAGAAAAACAAAAACTGCAAGTAGTTTTGCCAGGGACACAAAAAAGAAATTTTACTCATGTGGACGACATAGTTGATGGAGTTTTACTGGTTGCAGAAAAAGGCGAAGGGGATAACTACGGTATTGGCTCGGATGATTTGTATTCTGTGAACGAGATTGCAGAAATCTTTGGCGGAGAAGTTGAATATATTCCTGCCAGAGCGGGGAATCGAGAATCTTCAGAATTAATGACGGCTAAAATAAAAGAACTGGGTTGGAAACAGGAAAGAAATATAAAAGATTACATATTGAACTTGAAAAATACAGCTTACAAATCGTAAAAATTTTTCTACGTTTCTCTTTACTTTTTTCAAAAAGCATGGTAATACTTCAAAGGAAACAGATCTTTAAAAACATATTGATTCGTCTGAATGCTTCAATTTCAGCCTTATTTTGCTGGTCGGTATCCTTAAAGCCTTATACAATTATATGAGGAGTTAGGGATACCGATCAGTCAGAAAGTTTGGCGTAAACTGCGCCTGCAAGTTTGTCAGGAATGGCAAGCTCAAGTAATTGCGGAGACTGAAAGGTTGACGAAAGAAAAAAGCCTATGAAGAAACAGTATGAATTTCAAGCCTCGCTTGAATTACTAGTTGGTGGTTGGCACCTCCTGCATGGAACGATTCAGTTCGGTAACGAGGGAGCCGGCGGAGCTCAAACTGTGCAGGAATCGCTGGAACAAGTCCAGGGGTTGAATCAAGAACTCAAGCCCCTCGGGATCGGGTTCCGTGTTTCTGCGCACTGGTGGCACGAGCTGGCTGTCAACTCCAAGCACCCGATTGTGGGTGGGTCGGCGCACTTGAACAAGCCCCGTTGTATCGAACTGCCAGAGTGGATCGAAGGCGCCAAGAGCGGCAAATACCCGAAACCTGGCCGCTTGATTCCGCCTGGCTTTGGCACTCCTGGAGCGGATCTCGGAGCGTTCATTCATCCCGATCCGACTCGCCGGAAGTTGTGTCACGACATGATGGTCTATACCATGGAGGAGTGCGAGAACACAATGACTGCCCTCAGCATTGATGACGTCAACGGCATTTATTGGACCGGACCGGATGGGATCCGGTGGCAACGCTTGTGCAACGGCGACGATCCGCTCCTCGGCTACAAATGCAACCAGAAACTGGAGGAATGGGGTTTGGTCGTTGGCGGGGTAGGTAGTGCGCTCAAAGAAGCGCGGGAACGTGGTTTTACCAAGCGCGCGAAATTGCTCATCGAGGGCAAACCCGCAGGCGACCCCTGTTGGATTGATGTCTTCACTGATGACGTGCTGTGTTGCGAGGGAATTCGCCAAATCAATGCCATTGCCGGCGGCGAGCTCGCTTTGTGGCAATCGGAACTCCTCCATACTCACGGCTCCGGCATCCCGTTTGCCGAAGGAATGAGGATCGCCATCAGGAACAAAGTGTTCGGTGGGCACATTCACCTCAACGCCGGCCCGGTGAGCATTCAGAAGTATGGACCGATGCTGGCCAAGCGTGGTGGAACGAGGCTCAGCAAATTTCAACAGGCGACGGATCCGGATTTTCTTCCGGGCGAAGGACCCAAAGAATGGCTGAGACATCAAACTGACGCTCTCATGGTCGGGGCCAGATGGTCGGCCTTGACTGGCAAGGTGTTCAGGGTTGAGTTTGATGCTCGCTTCAGCAGGTACGCAGACATGATGGCGAGGCTCAAGAAGTCGGCCATGTTTACGCTGGATGGGTTCAAGGAAGCGTGCGGGAAGCTCGGTTGTGAGGCCAAAACGGTCACAGTCTAGGCAGTTTTCAGGCCCTCCAGTCCACTCGGTTTCTGATTGGTTGAGCTTACAACAATATCGGTTTTTTCAAGGAGGGTCAGCCAAGATCGGCTGACCCTTTTTTCGTACTTCTTCGTTAAGTCTTAATAATCATTTGATATGGTATAAGATATATAAGTCGGGTGGTTATTATTATTTTTAAAAATTATTTATGAATTACAATACTTTAGCGAAAAAAGAGACAGTGGAGAAAGTTATAAAAGCGCTTGGCGCTATGGGAGTCGAAGCTATTTTTGTTGAAAATGGAAAAAGCGCTTTGGAAAAAATAAAAGAATTTATTCCAGAAAAGGTTTCGGTTATGAACGGAGCTTCTGTCACGCTTGAGCAGATCGGTTTCGTTGACTATTTGAAATCCGGAAAGCACGACTGGAACAATCTCCACGAGGCGATACTTCAAGAAAAAGATCCTGCAAAGCAAGCAATGCTCCGCAAGGAAGCTGTGCTGTCCGATTATTATTTGGGAAGCGTGCATGCGCTCGCCGAGACGGGAGAGTTTATCGTCGCTTCAAACACTGGCAGTCAATTACCGCACATAGTTTTCACTTCGCCGAATTTGATTTTTGTGGTTAGCACGAAAAAGATTGCTCCGACTTTGGCCGACGCGATGAATCGTTTGATGGACTACGTCATACCACTCGAAGATAAACACATGAGAGGGAAATATGGCGTAGGCACGGCGCCAAACAAAATTCTGACGTTCACCGGCGAGAATTCGATGATGAAAAGAAAAGTGAGAATGATATTGGTAAATGAAGATCTTGGGTTTTAAATAAATTTTGGCAAAAAAACAGCGCTCCCGTGAGGGGAACGCCGGTTTTGTGATTCCTGATTCTAGGCTCAGGCTGCCTTTGCGAGGTCGCTCCCGAGAACGAGATCACTCGTCTCGGAGAACTTCGGGAGTTCCCATTTGAGGGCAACTTCGACGATATTGTCGAGGCCGACGAGGTTCGATTCGTCCGTCGGATTCATCGCGTGCCAGGCCCACGTCTTGGGATGTTCAGGTGTATTGTTATCCGCCACGATCTTGGCGAGATCAACATTGGACTGGGCGGCGATCTCGATTCCAGTCATGTAGCCGATCGAGCCAAGCAGAAGGCTTGTGACCACATCCCAATGTTGCTGTTGGCTGGAGAAGTGGCTGGGATTGCGGAACTGGCTCAGTTCGAACTCAATTGTGAATGTTGTCTCACAGGGGTTGAGTTTCAAATCGTTGCGGGCGCCGATTTGCGCGCCGAGCCAATCGACTTGGTGCCCATTTGCCATCGCGAGAGAGTTATGCGCTTGAACACCGGGAGGCGGTTGGTCGCCATTCATGCGACTCCAGGGTTCTCCACCGATACGTTGGCCGAGGTATCCACAACCGGCAATGCGGCCGAGCGTAGTATTCAAGCCTTTGCCATGGAACCGGCGAATAAACCACCCATACCCAGCCTTCCTCAGCACCTTGAACGACCACTCTGGGCGAAAGCCCTGTAGGACATCGTGAGATGCGTCGTGATTGAGGAAGCACCAGCCCTTCAGACCCGCGGCTTCGACCATGCGAGCGATAACGATCCAGTGTTGAGGGGTATTTGCAATGTTCTGAGTGAACGTATCTGCCGGTGTCCAACCGCACATTGGGCAATTCTCAATAAAGAGTTTTACCCCGTACTCTTTTGCGTAGCGGATGAGCGGAATGAGAACTTCGCCGACGAGTCGCATGTTCTCCTCAATCGGGAGTTTCAGATTGCGGCCGACGAAGATCGAAACACCTTCAGTTTTCGCCCCAGCTTTGTTCAACTTGGCGGCCGCGCGGATCGCACGACGGACATGCTCGATGTTCTGACGCCGGAACATTGGATTCTCATGGAGCAGATTCTCGAACACACCAACGGTGCCGAGCGCAACTTTTCCTCCACAAGCATCGGCGAGTTCACGGGCATCTTCATCATCCAAGTCAACGCCGGTGCAGTCTTTGCGCGTCAACATAGCGATGTGGTGTGCAACCGGATCCGCCATCGATTCCGGAGGCACATTGGCGTGAGAGGGCGCATGAGCACCACCCATTTCCAAGGACTCAACGCCATTAGCCACGGCCCAGGCAATCCATTTCAAGGCGGCAGTGTTTGCCGCCTTGCGGGGATCGTGAATGAACATCTTTGAGTCTGTGCCCGGAGGCGTTTGTACGGCGGCCGTAAGGACGCCGATTTTCATTATGTTTCTCATAGTCTTGGTTTGTATTTTTCCGTTGTATACCGAAAGATGCACACACATGCACCCTGTACCGCCAAAACACACTACGTGCGTTCGGCAGTAACCTTGTAAATACTATAAATATCCACAAGGCTACTGCCGAAATATACAGAAAAAACAAGCAAAAGAGCTCTGTTTTCAAGGTTCTAATTCATCTAATCTTCATGAGTATTACCACGAAATTGCTTTTTTCGCAAGGGCTTTATTATAAAACCGAGGAAAGCTTTTCAAAACCATTTTCATCAAAAAGAATAGTTTTTAGGTTTGGACATTTTGTCATATCAAGATCTTCAAAAAATTTAATTTTATCATCAACGAAAATAATTTGTTCGCCTTTGTTTTCTTTGCATATTTTTTCGATAATTCCTTTTTTACTATGTGGTGCTACAAGAATTTCACAAAAATAGTCGTCAATATTGCTTCTTCTTATTTTATCCAATTGAAATTCTTCATCGCCACTTGTTACGATATAACAATTTTTTTTTCCAAGTTTTTTAATTATTTTGAGCAATTCGGTATTCGCTAAATTTAACGATAAACTCATTATCTTTTCGTAAATATCTTCTGTAGTATCTTTTTTTTTATTTTCACGCGTGAGAAGTGAAGATAAAAACTCTTTCAAAGAGAAAGGGGTTCCCATACTTTTAAATTCTTCATAATATTTTTCTTCTGTATTTTTTGATATACTGATTTCTCCCAAACATCTAAAAATATTTTCTTTTAGTTTTTTCGTATCAAACAGCACATCGTCAAAATCAAAAATGAATTTCATACTATTTGTCTATTATTTTTTTAATGCACTCTGACAGTTTTTCAGAATCATGGCGGATGAATCCTCTTGTCGCTTTCATTTGCTTGTCATACTTGGGTTTGAATAAGATTGTCGATAAGAGCTTTGCGCGAATGACTCTCTCGTCATCAAAATCATCTTCGATCAGAACTCCAGTGCCTTCTTCCAATTCATAATGCTTCGTCTGTTCAGCGCTTGGCTTTTGATTGTTCACTAAAATATAGTCAACTTTTTTTCCCAAGTATTTTTCAATATCTGCCACGTAGTCGCTAACTTTCCAACCTGAAGTGTGTTTGAGCTTGTTTGTAAGGTTCACAGGGAAAATTATTTTTGCCTTACTTTTTTTAATGGTCTCTTTAAAACCGTTCACGATAAGGTTCGGCAAGACGGAACAATAATAGTTGCCGGGTCCGAGAATAATAACGTCAGCATTGAGTATCGATTTCTTCGCGCGCTTATTCAAAGAAACTTTTGTTTCGTAAGATATTTTTTTCAGGCCATATTTTTGCAAGTCGGCATTTTGGATATTGTCTTCGCCAATAATTTTTCCATTTGAAAGCTCAATAGAAAGATTTGCGGAATTGTCGGTAATCGGTATTACTTTGCCTTTGATTTTTAAAATCTCTGAAGCGATTTCAACGCCCTTTCCGAAATTCCCAGTGACTTTTTCGAGCGCTGCGAGAAAGATATTGCCAAAACTGTGTCCAGAAAGACCGCCATTTTCGAAATGGTAATTCATAAGTTCACGCACCACATCGCTGTGTTCGGAAAGAGCGACGAGGCATTGTCTCACGTCTCCGGGAGGCAAAACGCCGAGCTCGTCTCGCAACATCCCCGTAGAGCCCCCATCATCTGCCATAGAAACAAGCGCGGTGAGAGAAACATCAGGAAGATTCTTCAATCCCGACAAAACAGTATAGCTCCCTGTGCCTCCGCCCACGGTGACAATATTTTTCATTGCTAAATAATAGCCTAAATTTTAAAATTTTGCTATCATTTTGGCATGTGTGGCATTGTTGGATACATTGGCAAAAAAGAAGCGTGGCCTGTTTTGATCAAAGGATTGGAACGGCTGGAATATCGCGGTTATGATTCCGCGGGAATTGCTTTGCTTCGCGAGGGAGCTTTTTCAGTTTATAAAAAAAAGGGCAGAGTCTCGGAATTATCTAAACTTGTAAAAAATAAAAATGAGAACGAACTTTCTGGCGGAGTTGGTATCGCGCATACTCGTTGGGCGACGCACGGTGTACCTTCGGACGTAAATGCGCATCCTCATTTGTCAAACGGGGGAGACATTGTGATAGTTCATAATGGTATTATCGAAAATTATCTTTCTATTAAAAAAATATTAATCAGTAAAGGATATAAATTTAAGAGCGACACTGATACAGAAGTTTTGGCAAATTTGATTGAAGACGTAAAAAATAATGCAAAGGTGAATATAGAAGAAGCAGTGCGTCTCGCTTTGACAGAAGTCGTCGGCGCGTATGCGATCATAGTTTTGTCTAAAGATGAGCCTGACACAATGGTTGTAGCCAAAGTAGGCAGTCCGGCTGTTATTGGAGTGGGGAAAAATGAATTTTTTGTGGCTTCTGACGCCACGCCGATCGTCGAGCATACAAAAAAAGTAATTTATTTGGAAGACGGAGAGATAGCAACAATAAAAAGAAACCCAAAGAACAAGAAACTTATTTTAAAAATCAAAACTATCGATAATAAGGTAAAAAATCTTTACGTTCATACTTTAAAAACAAAAATCAACGAACTAGAAAAAGGTGGATTCCCGCATTTTATGCTCAAAGAAATCTTCGACCAGCCGGAATCTCTGCGCAATACCATCCGAGGACGTATCGTTTTGGAAAAAGGCAATGTAAAATTCGGCGGACTTGAGAAATTTAAAGATGAATTAAAAAGATTGAATCGTCTTACAATCGTGGGAATGGGCACGGCTCGTTTTACAGGCCTCATAGGCGAATATGCTTTTGAGGAATTGGCTCGCATTCCGACAAAAGTTGAGTATGGTTCAGAATTCACATATAGAGACATTGCTGAGCCTTCCCATACTGGCCTCATTGCTATTTCTCAATCTGGAGAAACTGCTGACACATTAAACTCAATCAAGAAAGCTAAAAAAGAAAAGATGCTGACCTTCGGGATTGTTAATGTGATTGGTTCAAGCATAGCGAGAGAAGTGGATGCTGGAATTTATAACCATGTCGGGCCAGAAACGGCGGTGGCTTCCACCAAAGCTTCTTCTTCTCAAGTTTTGCTACAAATCATGCTAGCGATTTACTTGGGGCGAATGCGCGGTCTTTCGAAAGCGAAAGGCCAAGAAATATTGAAAGAAATAGAAAAGCTTCCAGCTCTAGTAGAAATAATTTTAAAAAATGCAAAGCAAATCGAGAAAATTGCGAAAAAATATAAAAATAGTGATAATTTCTTTTTTCTTGGACGTAAATATAATGCCGGCACAGCTATGGAAGGAGCTCTCAAATTAAAAGAATGTTCTTATATTCATGCCGAAGGTTGCAACTCTACAGAACTAAAACACGGCCCTATTTCCTTGATTGAAAAAAGTTTCCCGTCTCTCGTCATAGCGCCAAAAGACAGCTTGTATGAAAAAAACAAAAGTTCAATAGAGGAAATCAAAGCACGCGGAGGTCCTGTAATAGCGCTCACGACTTTTGGCAATAAAGAATTAGAAAATATCGCTGACGATGTGATTTATATCCCCGAGACTCTTGAAATTCTGACACCGATTTTAGCTTTTGTGCCGATGCAACTTTTGGCATATTACATATCTGTCGAGCGTGGTAACGATGTCGACAAACCGCGCAATCTCGCAAAAAGCGTGACTGTGGAATAAAAATTTTTCTATTAAATGATAACTAAAAAACAATTTCAGAAAATTTACATTGAATCTATTCAAAACCCAGAAAAATTTTGGGCGGACGTAGCGGAAACGTCCATAGAATGGTTCAAAAAATGGGACAAGGTTTTTGAATGGAAGTTTCCGAGTTATAAATGGTTTGTGGGCGGAAAACTAAATGTGGCTTACAATTGTTTGGATCGTCACGTCAAAGCTGGATTGAGAGAAAAAACTGCTTTAATATATTTAAATGAAAATAACGACAGGATAACTATCAACTATAATAATTTATTAAAACAAGTTAATAAGTTTGCCAACGGATTGAAATCACTAGGTGTAAAAAAGGGTGATCGAGTTTTAATTTATATGCCACTTGTTATCGAGCAAGTCGTGGCTATGCTTGCTTGTGCGCGAATCGGCGCGATTCATAGCGTGGTGTTTGCTGGGTTCAGCGCCAACGCTTTACGTGAAAGAGCCGAAGACCTAAAAGCAAAAGTCGTCATAACTGCTTCATGGACAATGCGACGTGGTGAAAAGAAAATATTAAAATCGACCGTTAGAGAAGCGGTAAAAAATTTGGAGTTTGTTAAAAATATTATCGTATTAAATCGAGACAAAAAAGAAATTAATTCTGCCGAGAAAATGGAAATTGATTTTTATGATTTATTAAATAACGAAAGCGAAATTTGCGAGCCAGAAATAATGAACAGCGAAGATCCATTGTTTGTTCTTTACACTTCTGGTTCTACTGGCAAACCTAAAGGCGTTGTTCATACTGCTGGCGGATTTTTAGTCTACGCGCATTATACTTTAAAAACTGTTTTTGATATCAAACCTGACGATGTGTTTTGGTGCACTGCAGATCCTGGGTGGATTACAGGTCACAGTTATGTGACGTACGGACCGTTGTCTAATGGTTTAACTGTCGTGATTATGGAAGGCGTTCCTGATTATCCCAAGCCGGATAATTGGTACAGAATTATTGAACAAGAAAAAGTTAATATTTTTTATACTTCGCCGACTGCTATAAGAATGTTTAGAAAATACGGTGAAGGATATTGCAAACAACACGACCTTTCGTCGCTTAAAATTTTGGGCACAGTTGGTGAGCCTATTAATCCGGAAGTTTGGAAATGGTATCACGAATTTATCGGCAATAAAAAATGCCCGATTGTTGATACTTGGTGGCAAACTGAAACTGGAGGACACATGATTGTGACTCTGCCTGGATTATTAGAAAAACCGGGTGTCGCAGGGCTACCTTTTTACGGGATTGAAGCGGTGGTAGTGAATAAAAGCGGACAAGAAGTCCCTACCAACGAAAAAGGATTTTTGGTTATAAAAAAGCCCTGGCCGGGAGCCTTGCTTGATTGCTGGAACACTCCGGATCGTTTTGCAAAATACTGGAATGAGATTGGTAAAATGTTTTTTACTGGAGATTTTGCTATTAAAGACAAGGATGGGTATATTCAAATTTTAGGTCGCAGTGATGACGTAATCAATGTGTCAGGACATCGCATAGGTACCGCGGAAGTTGAGAATGCTTTGGTTTCTTTTGCCGGAGTAGTCGAAGCAGGAGTTATTTCCAAACCAGATGAACTAAAAGGTGAACGACTCAAAGCATTTTTGGTATTGAAATCAGGCGTAAAGGGTGATAATGCTTTAATATCCAATATCAAAAAACATGTTAAAACGAAAATAGCTACTATTGCCGTGCCAGACGAGATAGAATTTGTGCTTAGTCTGCCGAAAACACGCAGTGGAAAAATCATGCGCCGGGTGCTTAAAGCAAAAGAACTTGGTCAAAGTATCAGCGATCTAACAACTTTGGAAGATTAAATTATAAAGATTGTAGATAAAAATTAATGCAAATCATTACAAAAAAAAGTCTTGAAAAGTTCTCTCTTTCGCTACCTATTTATAGCGATATTAAGATTGCAGATGCCACAAGCAAGGAAGGAGATAATTTTTATATTTTTGCTGGGTTAGACAAAGAAAAAGTTTTGCAATTAAAGACGCTGTCACTAGACGAGAGCGATAAAGAAATTCAAAAAAATACTTCTGACAGAAAACGTTTCGGGCTTGGATTATACGAAGATTGGTATAAAAAAGGCAGAACGCCTTTTGCGCTTATTCATAAAAATACAAATAAACTTGCTGCTTTGATTTGGTTTGGCGCAGAAACATTGGAAGGAGAGAAAGGTAATTTTCATACATCTGCATGGCGTTCTTATCCTGGTTTCCGCGGCAAAGGTTTAATGAAAGAATTTGCCAATTTCGCGATGAATTTTTATGCAGAAAAAATACCTGATGTAAAATTTTGGGCTAAAATAAGAAAAGAAAATATTGGAAGCATTGGATTTGCGCAGGCCATTGGTTTTAAAAAAATGCAAGAAAATCCTGATGGTGATTTTATAGTTATGGTCAAACGTTAAAAATTATTATAGTATACAGATATGATATCCCGGATATATGTGATGCCTAAGAAGATTGAGAATAAGGCAGATTCGTATCTTATCGACTCGAAATTATCCAAAAAAGAGCTTCAAAAACTCGCTGAGGCTCTCGCGAATCCCATTTTAGAAAATTATTATATCGATAGCTTTCCGACAAAAGAACTTTCTTTGAAATTTTCTTATGCGATTGAGATAGGATTTTTACCAGGTGTCACAGACAATGTCGGCCAAACAGTCAAAGAAATTGCGACCGATCTTTTTCACTTGAAAAAAAGTTCTGATTTTCACGTTTACACTTCTAAAATTCTGTTTGTTGAGTCAAACAAACTTGCTGATGCTCAAAAAATAGCTATGACTCTACATAATCCGCTTATCGAGAGAGCTTTTATCGCGAAAGTAGAAAATAAAAGTATGAGTTTGCCTATGAAAGCTCCAAAAGTGGTTCTCGAAAAAAAGAAGCCGGTCATAAATGTATTGTTTGAAGTCGAAGACGAAGAACTCATAAAAATCGGCAGGGAAGGAATAATGGACGAAAACGGCGGACGCAGAGGGCCACTCGCGCTTGATCTAGACTCGATGAAAGTTATCAAAACGCATTTTGAAAAATTAAAAAGAAATCCGACGGATATCGAATTGGAATCTCTAGCGCAAACTTGGTCTGAACATTGCAAACACACGATTTTTGCTAATCCGATAGACGATATTAAAGATGGTTTGTATAAAACTTATATAAAGGGAGCGACAAATTTGATACGTGAGAAAAAAGGAAAAAAAGATTTTTGTGTCTCTGTTTTCAGCGATAATTCTGGCGGAATAGTTTTTGATGACGATTATCTAATCACTCACAAAGTCGAGACGCACAATAGTCCTTCGGCCCTTGATCCCTTCGGCGGAGCGATCACAGGAATCGTCGGAGTCAATCGCGACACGATCGGTTTCGGTTTGGGCGCCAAGCCTGTGGCAAATGTTTACGGATTTTGTTTTGGTTTTCCCGATGATGAAAGAAAATTTTTTAGAGATAAAAATTTAACACAGCCTATGCTTTCGTCGAGAAGAATTATTGACGGGGTGATAAAAGGCATCAACGTCGGAGGCAATTGTTCCGGTATACCGACCCTCTCCGGTTTTGTAAAATTTGATGATCGTTATCGGGGAAAGCCTTTGGTATTTGCCGGAACTGTTGGTTTGATCCCAAGAAAATTAAATGGGAGAGAAATGCACGAAAAAAGAGCTCGAGCGGGGGATTACATTGTCGTCGTAGGCGGTAGAGTCGGCAAAGATGGCATTCATGGAGCAACTTTTTCTTCTGTTGTTATGGATTCGAATTCTCCGGCGACCGCAGTGCAAATAGGCGACCCGATCACTCAGAAAAAATTAAGCGATGCCATAGTCAAAGAGGCGCGCGATTTAGATTTGTATAACAGCATCACGGACAACGGCGCAGGTGGACTTTCTTGTTCCGTGGCGGAAATGGCAAAAGAATGCGGTGGCGCGAAAGTTTTTTTGGATAAAGCTCCACTCAAATATCCCGGCCTTCAGCCATGGGAAATTTGGATTTCAGAATCCCAAGAGCGGATGACCTTATCAGTTCCGAAAGGAAAATGGGGAAAGTTTCAAAAATTGATGGAAAGCCGAGGCGTAGAAGCGACTGTGATTGGAGAATTCACAAATTCAGGAAAATGTATTGTCGAGTGGAAAGGCAAAGTTATAATGAATATTGACCTTGAATTTTTGCATAATGGTTTGCCGAAACACAATTTAATTACTAGTTCTGTCATGCAGACCCCTCCCAACCCTCCCCTTATCAAGGGGAGGGCGAAGGGTGAGATGTACACAAAAATTTTTGAAAATTTACTTGCAGACAAAAATATCAGCGGATTTTCTTTCATCTCTGAGCAATATGATCATGAAGTACAAGGGTCTTCAGTATTAAAACCACTCTCTGGTCCTGGCAAGATAAACACCGACGCGCAAGTCTTTTGTCCTGTTCTTAATTCTAAAAAAGGAGTCGTTCTTTCATCTGGAATTTGTCCTTCGTATGGAGACGTCAGTACGTACCACATGGCAACTTGCGCGCTCGATACTGCCGTACGAAATGCTATTGCTTGCGGTGGGACTCTTTCTCATTTAGCAATTTTGGATAATTTTTGTTGGTGTTCATCTAATGATCAAAAGCGTTTGGCTCAACTTGTAGAATCTGTGAAAGCTTGTTACGACGGAGCCGTAAGTTATGGTACTCCGTTTATTTCGGGCAAGGATAGCATGTTCAACGACTTCAAGGGTTATGACGAGAAAGGTAATCCTGTTGCTATTTCTATTCCGCCAACTTTACTTATTTCCGCTATTAGCGTTATGCCTGATATCTATAAAACTGTTTCACCTGAATTTAAAAATAGCGGAGACGCGATTTATCTGTTGGGAGAAACGCACGACGAGCTCGGTGTTCCAAAAGTTGATTTTGAAAAAAATTTAAAAACATATTTAGCTCTTGAGAAGGCGATTCAGAAAGAATTAGTAGCTTCTTCGATTTCTATAACTTCAGGAGGATTTGCTGTAGCGCTTGCTAAAGCATGTGTTGGGGGAATGTTAGGCTGTAAAGTTTCCTTAAACCAGATAGCGCTTAAAGCGCTATCTGTGGAAACTAAACTTTTTTCTGAAAGTCAGGGCAGAATCTTAGTATCGGTGTCCCTGAAAAAGACTAAACAATTCGAAAAACTTTGCGCAAGTGTTGCTTTTACGAAACTGGGAAAAACTAATAAAAGTCCTGCCCGCAATGCTTTGCATAACAATGCAGGCGGGGGTAGAATCACAATAATGGATGGCAAAGATAAAATAGTCGAAACGAACGTCAAAAAACTTCATAAAATTTATCACAATTTTTCGGACGAAATGAAATAATAAATAAAACAATACTCAAACTTAGCGATAGCAGAATTTGAGTATAGATAATAAAATGGATCAAGAAATAAAAAATTGTAAACAATGTAAAAAAGATTTCGTCATTGAGCCGGACGATTTTGGATTCTATGAAAAAATGAAGGTGCCTCCTCCTGTTTTTTGTCCTGAATGCCGACAACAACAGAGAATACTTCATCGAAATTTCAAAACTTTATACAAAAGACCTTCGAGCAAGTCCGGTGAAATGATTATTTCAATGTACAATCCCGACGTTCCTTTTCCTGTCTATGACATTTCCGAGTGGTGGGGAGACGATTGGGAAGCCTCGTCATACGCGATGGATTTGGATTTATCCATTCCTTTCGTAAAACAAATGGATGAGCTTTTCAAAAAAGTTCCCCATTTCTCCTTGATGAACACCAAAAGCACGAATTGCGAATATTCAAACATGACTTTGCGTTCAAATAATTGCTATCTGATCTTTGGATGCATTGACGATGAAAACTGCGATTACGGCCATATCGTCTGGAGTTCTACCGATTGCACCGACAACTTATATGTTTATAAATGCGAGCTTTGTTACGAATGCATGGATTGCATTGGATCTAATAGATTGATTTATTCTGAGGAATGCGAAGCATGTGTCGACTCTATCGGTCTTTTTGATTGTCGTGGTTGTACTAATTGCATAGGTTGTGTCGGTTTGCGACAGCAGTCTCACAAAATTTTCAATCAACCTGTCACAAAAGAAGAATATCAAGAATTTCTACGCAACTATCCGCTCAATAAAAAAGAAAGCATAGAATATATTTTGGAAAAAAGGGAGGAACTCAGAAAAAAAATTCCGACTCGCGCGGTTTACGGTTCGCATAATACAAATGTTTCCGGAGATCATATATACAATGCTCACAATGTTCATTATTCTTTTGATATAAAAGGCGGAGAGAATAGTAAATTTTGTTTCACGGCAAAAGAAAATAACGAAGTTTATGATGGGTCTTTTACTATTGAAAATGAATTCAGTTATCAAATTTTAACTTGCGCCAATAGTCATAACGTGTTTTTTTCACATCTTTTAACTGATTGTAATGAGGGATACTATTCCCAATTCTGCTTTAATTCAAAAAATATTTTCGGCTGTATGGGCTTGAGAAATAAGCAATATTGCATTTTGAATAAACAGTACACAAAAGAAGAATATGAAAAACTTATGCCACAAATCATTGAAAATATGAAAAAAACCGGAGACTGGGGCAATTTCTTTCCGATTTGGATGAGTCCATTCGCGTACAACGAATCAATCACAAATGAATATATGCCATTAACAAAAAAACAGGCGTTGGATCAAGGTTTTTCTTGGCGAGACGATATTCCAAGTACGACAGGAAAAGAAAACTGCGCTTATGAAGACTTACCAAAAGATCCGAAAGAATACAGTGATGAAAAACTTTTGGATAAAATTTTGAAATGCGAGTCTTGCGGGAAAAATTACCGCTTCATATCTAGGGAAATTGGTTTCTATAAGAGAATGGGCTTGGCGCTTCCGTCGAAATGTTCCAATTGTCGCCATCAGAGACGAATGGATACTCGTAATAAAAGGGAATTGAATGATTCAACTTGCGCGTCGTGTGGTATTGAAATCGAGACTACTTTTTCAAAAGAAAAGCAAGAAGTATATAAAATTTACTGCGAGAAATGTTATCAAAGAGAAATATACTAAAACATATTTCAGCTATAGCGTAAATGTGTAAATCGGAAAATGAAAGAAGAAAATGAAAACAGAATATGCCAGAACTGTAAAAAAGACTTTATCATTGAGTCGGATGATTTTCGATTTTATGAAAAGATTAAAATGCCTGCGCCGACTTTTTGTCCCAATTGTAGATTTCAAAGACGGCTGCTTTTTAGAAATAACAGAGTTTTTTACAGACGAGAATGTGCTTTGTGTAGAAAGTCGCTATTAAGTGTTTATAATACAGAAAGGCCGTACATAATTTATTGTCGTGATTGTTGGTTTTCAGATAAATGGGATCCAATGAGTTACGGACGTGAATATGATTTTTCTGTTCCATTTTTAAACCAATTTCGATCCTTACAGTCAAAAGTTCCGAAGGCTAATCTTAATCAAACCAATTTTATTTCAAGTGATTATTGTAACTATGGTTACGATTTTAGAGAATGTTATTTATTGTTTGGAGGAAAAAATAATGAAAGAGTCTATTTTGGTAACCAAATTTTAGATTCTCGTGATTCGTTGGATATGTCTTTTTCTGAAAAAATAGAATTGAGCTATGAAAATTTAGAATGCCAAAGAGTAAATAAACTATTATTCGGCTTTTATTCCACAGACTGTGTTGAAAGCTCTTATTTAATTGATTGTAAAAATTGCATGAACTGTTTCGGTTGCGTTGGGCTAGTAAATAAACAATATTGTATTTTTAATGAACAATACACGAAAGAAGAATATAAAAAATTTATAAATTCGAATGATGCTGGCAGTTTTAAAAATCATCAGAAATTTCTTGGAAAATTGCAAGAGCTAAAGTTAACTATGCCACATCGTTATGCTCGTATTTATAAATCAGTCAATTCTGATGGAGACGATCTGTCGGAAGTCAGAAACACACATAATTCTTTTAGTTCCCATAAAGTAGAAAATTCAAAATATTTATTTTTTTGCAGAAATGGAACGAAAGATTGTTATGATACTTCGTTTCAAGGTTATAATGCTGAACTTCTTTATGAAATTGCCCACGGTTTTGGTGGATCAAATGGAGCTTTTGGTGTCAGAAACTTTAATAATCAAAATACATGTTACGTTGATGAATGCCAAAATTGCCTAAATGTTTTTGGCTGTGAAGGTCTCACAAAAAAACAATACTGCATTTTAAACAAACAATACACGAAAGAGGAATATGAAGAACTTGTCCCGAAAATTATAAAACACATGAGCGATATGCCTTATATTGATCAAAAAGGCAGAGTTTATAAATATGGAGAATTTTTCCCGAACGATCTGTCTCCATTTGCTTATAACGAAAGTATAGTGCAAGAATATTTTCCATTAACTAAAGAAGAAGCTTTGAAACATGGGTATATGTGGAAAGATAGTGCGACAAGAAATTATAAAATAGATATTGAAAATGAGGATATACCAGATAATATTAAAGATGTTGAAGATGGTATAATAAACAAAGTGATTGCTTGTGAACATCATGGTAAATGTAAAGATCAGTGTACCGAAGCATTCAAAATCATTCCAGAAGAATTTAAATTTTACAAGAGAATGAATCTGCCCTTGCCGAGATTATGCCCAAATTGTCGACATTATCAGCGTTTAAAGTTTAGAAACCCTCTCAATCTCTGGCATAGAAAATGTATGTGTGACAGAAATAACCATTTTCACGGACAGGATAAATGCGAAGTGGAATTTGAAACAAGTTATGCGCCGGATCGCCCAGAGATAGTTTACTGTGAAAAATGTTATCAGCAAGAAATTTATTAAGTAATTTAAAAAATGAAAAGCAAAAAACCAAAAATCATAATTTTATCCGGCTATGGACTAAATTGCGAAGAAGAAACGAAGTTCGCTTTTGAATCGGCGGGAGGGGAAGCAGACATCGTGCATATCAATGATCTCATCGCCAAACCGAAAATGCTCTCCAAATATCAAATCTTGGTTTTTCCGGGTGGGTTTTCTTATGGCGACGATACGGGTAGCGGAAAAGCTTACGCTAATAAACTAAAAAATCACTTATCAAAAGAGCTCGCAGAATTTTTGTCACGCGACACTCTCGCGATAGGCATTTGCAATGGATTTCAAATAATGACTAATCTCGGAATTCTGCCCAGAGCGTTAGCCCACAACAAGAACGGAAAGTACATTGATAGGTGGGTGGATTTAGAAACCCATTCTGCAAGGCAAGACCTTGCAGAAAGTCCATGGTTAAAAGGTATTGAGAAGATATCTCTTCCGATAGCGCATGGCGAAGGGCACTACGTCGCTTCTAAAAAAGATTATGAGAATTTGAAAAAGAATAATCAAATAGCTTTCACTTATGCAAAAGGGGAGATTTACAAATTTCAAAATCTGGAATACAATCCAAATGGTTCTGACTATGACATCGCAGGAGTTTTGGCATATAATGGGAGAGTCCTCGGAATGATGCCTCATCCGGAGCGAGCAATGTTTTCGCATCAGAGTCCTTTGTGGTATAAAAACAAAAAAGTATCGAAGGAAGGCGCAGGTTTGCAGATTTTTAAAAACGCAGTTAATTATTTTTTGAAAAAATAAATGAGCGAGTTGAGAGAAAAATGCGGAATAGTCGGCATATACGGAAAAAATTTGCCAGTATCAAAGCTAGCCTTTTTTAGTCTTTTCGCTTTGCAACACAGAGGACAGGAAGCTTCTGGTATAACAACTAGCGACGGAAAAAAGCTTCACAGCCATAAAGGCGTGGGGCTTGTGTCTCAAGTTTATGAAAAAAAAGACATGGAGAATTTAATAGGACACATAGGAATTGGACATAACAGATATTCGACTTCGGGCGGAGGAGCTCTCGATCATGCTCAACCGATTGTGAATATGGAAAACACTTTTGCTTTGGCTCACAACGGCAACCTACCGAGCGTAAAGTCTCTCGAAAAATTTCTTTGCTCAAAAAAAGCTTTGAAAAAAAATCGCATGGATTCAGAACTCATTACTGACGCTGTCGATTATTATATGAAAGAAGGCAACTCGCTCGCGAAATCAGTGGAAAAAGCTTTTCCTTTGATCACCGGAGCTTTTTCGCTGGTAATGATGAATAAGGACACCTTAGTCGCTGTTCGTGACTCTTTCGGAATGCGCCCGCTTGCGCTCGGCAGAATCGGCAAAGGCTATGTCGTTGCTTCGGAAACATGCGCTCTTAAAACTATTGGCGCGACATTTTCACGAGAAATAAAACCAGGTGAAATGATAGTTATAAACGAAAAAGGGATCAAAAGTATACAACTGGCAAAAAGCACTCCAAATCATGATATTTTCGAATATGTTTATTTTGCTCGTCCTGACAGTGTATTGAATGGCAAACTAATTTATGAAGTTAGAAAAAATTTCGGTAAAATGCTTGCAAATGAATTCAAAACAAAAGTTGATATCATTGTGCCCGTACCAGATACAGCTACTCCAGTCGCGCTCGGCTACAGTGAGGCCACCGGCATCCCGATTGAAATGGCTTTGGTAAAAAATCGTTATGTGCATAGGACTTTCATCGAGCCTGATCAAAAGTCTCGCCGACACAGCGTCGCTTTAAAGCTCATACCACTTCCGCAAATTTTGAAAGGTAAAAAGATTGCGGTTTTAGACGATTCGATTGTGAGGGGGAACACTTGTAAAAGATTAGTGGAAACATTTTTCAAAGCTGGCGCTAAAGAAGTGCATCTTTTAATTTCCTCTCCACCTATTCGTTTTCCGGATTTTTACGGTATGGATACGCCAAATCAAAATGAACTGATAGCATCACATATGACCGTAGAGGAAATCCGCAAGTTTCTCGGCGCCACGTCGCTAAATTATCTTTCACTTGACGGATTAATAAAATCTATCGGCTTGCCAAAGGAACATCTGTCTACGTCTTGTTTTACCGGTGTTTATCCTATTCCTTTGAAAGAACGTAAAGACGAAGTGAACTATGATGTCCCAAAAGAATAACTCAAAAGAAAAATTAAAATTGGCAGTTCTTATTTCCAACGCAGGCACTGGCACAAACCTTCAGGCCATCATTGATGGAATCGAGAAAGACAAAATCAAGATGGAAATTTGCGCAGTAGTTTCTGATGTTTCCGATGCGGCTGGTTTGGATCGAGCGCGAAAACATAATTTAAAAATCGAAATCTGTCCGACGAAAGAAGCCCTGCTTCCGCTTTTGCAAAGATTAAATCCGGACTTTGTAGCTCTCGCCGGCTGGAAGCAGATTATTTTAGACGAAGTGATTCTCGCTTTTCCGAATAAAATTTTGAATTTGCATCCTGGCTTGATTCCAGATAGCATTGACGGCATAGTAAAAAATCCTGATGGCACTGAAGCGCTTTGGAACAAGGGCAAGTTGACAAATAAAGCTATTCAAAATTTCTTGGACAAAAAAGCTACTTTTGCCGGTTCAAGTATTCATTTCTTGACACTTAATTTTGATTTTGGACCGGTTTTAGGTAGAACTTTTGAAAAAATTCAAGCCGGAGACACAGTGGATTCTCTATATGCTAGATTAAAAAATAAGGAGAACGAGCTTTATGAAGAAGTTTTAGAAAAATTAACCTCACCCCAGCCCTCTCCTGAGAGGAGAGGGGGAATAAATAGACAAAAAATTTTAATAATTGGAAGCGGGGGACGAGAACATGCTATCGGCTGGAAAGTAGCGCAGTCACCTAGAGCAGGGCAGATTTTTTTTGCACCCGGAAATGCTGGAACGGCGGAACTGGGAACGAATGTAGCAATAGATGCGAAAGATATTTCTAAACTTTTAGAATTTGCGAAAAATGGAAAAATTAATCTGACTTTGGCTTTACCAGACGATCCGCTCGCTCTCGGCATTGTGGACGAATTTCAAAAAGCTGGTTTGCGAATCTGGGGTCCTACAAAAAGAGCCGCGCAGATCGAATGGTCAAAGGCGTTTTCAAAAGATTTCATGCGTCGACACAATTTGCCGACTGCGAAATTTGAGATATTCAGCGATTTTGAAAAGGCGAAAAATTACGTAAAAAATCAATCATTGCCTATTGTCATCAAAGCAAGCGGGCTCGCTTTAGGAAAAGGCGTGATTATTTGTGAAACTATAAAAGAAGCGAACGAAACGCTTGAAAATATACTTGTTAAAAAAATATTTGGAGACGCGGGAAACGAAGTTGTGATAGAGGAGTTTCTTGTCGGACCAGAGATTTCCATTCATGCGTTTTCTGACGGAAAAGATTACAAAATGTTTCCGCCATCACAAGATCATAAAAAAGTCGGAGAAGGGAACACTGGACCGAATACGGGAGGCATGGGGACGATCAGCCCTTTACCGTTCGTGGATGAAAAACTTTTGAAAACTATCGAGGACACGATCGTTGCGCCGACTTTGAAAGCTCTAGCCAAGGACAACGCGCCTTTTGTCGGAGTGCTCTATCCCGGGTTAATACTTACCAAAGATGGGCCGAAAATTTTAGAATACAACGCGCGCTTCGGTGATCCGGAAACGCAGACATACATGCGACTCTTGGAAACTGACTTACTAGATATTTTCGACGCATGCATTGATGGCACGCTGAAAAATTTAGAAATCAAATGGAGACCAAAGTCAGCCTGCACGATAGTGCTAGCTTCGGGAGGTTATCCGGGAAAATATGAAAAGGGAAAAGAAATTTTGGGAATTTCTCCCCTCCTTGTGGAGGAGGGGGTAGGGGGTGGTGATTCAGACCCCCTCTCAAATCTCCCCCTTAGCAAGGGGAGAGGTTCTCAACCACCTCGCCTTTCAGGCTCTCCTCCTTCGAAAGGAGGAGAGGACGTCGTCATCTTCCACGCTGGCACAAAGATGGAAAATAAAAATTTAGTAACGAATGGCGGAAGAGTGCTCGGAGTTTCGGCTGTGGGTAAAAATTTGCAAGAAGCGCTCAAAAAAGCCTATAAAGCAATAGAAAAAATTTCTTTTGAAGGAATGCAGTATAGAAAAGATATAGGCAAATCGGCGTTGGAATTGAAATAATTATAAAAAAAAGCAAAAAGAAAACCCGTGGCGTTTTTCAGGCGCGCACGGGGTTTCGTGATTGGTTTGGCCCGAAGGCCGATATAGAGAGGGATTTACGGAGTACGTATCGACGACGATGATGGCAAACCCTCGATGCCCTCAGCGTTTTTCCAGTCTGGGTCAGCTAGACTTGATATTCCAAAACTATTTGGCGACCAAATAAGTGCTCCACCGCCACATTGTTCAACGTTGTTGGCAGTGTCTATTAGTCCGCCACACCCATTACAACAGTCACCAAGGAGCTGACTTCCCATCCAAGCGAACTGGTTGGTGACTTGAACTTCACCTCTCAATTCGAAAAAGTAGGTTGCCCCCGCCGAAATAACGATTGGTGTTTGGGCGTACATGTTTAGTACTCCCGGCGAACCGTTGAAGTTCGTAGCCGAGAATTTTTCGCCGGTGGCCAGATTGTAAAGGTTTATGTTTTGAATTGTCGCCCCTTGAAAGTTAATCCAAAGAGCAATCATGTGAATGCTTATTGAGCCACTCACATTTGCAGAAACCTTGAATTGAAGCAACCGGCCATCCATCATTCCAGTCGACGGCAGGGTTTCCAGTGTGAATGTCGGAAATGACTTGAACACCCAAGCTCCTCCGGGCGTACGTCCATCTCCGCAGGCTTGAATTACTCGGCCTGAGTCCATTCCAATGCCAACTGTGCGGTCAGGATTGGAATCGTCAATTGCAACACCAACTTGGTGTCCGGAAACGGTTAAAGCTTCGCTGATACCGATCGATGAAAGGTCTGCCTTGATTGTCAAGGTTTTACTTGCATTCTTCGGAATAGTGAAATGAGTTAATGGGACAAACATGTTCGTGCTCGCTGGAAAGTAACCATATCCAATTTGGGTGTTGCCATCCCAAAGGCTCAGTCTTTCGATGCAGGCCGGATCGCCGTTTATATGCAACCCAACACTTGTGAGCGACATATCCTCGTAAGACGCGCTGAACTTGAACACGCTCAATGTCACGTTAGCGCTTCCCGCTGCCACCATCTGAACATAAGGGGTCGAAGCATCGGCCTCGAATGTCAATTGGCAAGGCAAAGATTCGCGAAAGCGATAAAACGCGTGAGCATTTGTGCCGACAGGCAACCAAAGAGCAGTGTTTGTTGATGCCGCCGTAACCATGTCGCCTAACACATGCCAGTTGATGAGGTCATAGGATTCCTCGATTTGATATCGATAGCCAGTTGTCCCGTGGATAACAAAGCTTCCCATACCGCTTGTAATCGTGAAATCTAGTTTCCCCCGATTGATCGAGGGCAACCCAAGGATTTGGATAAACGCCAGAGTCGTTGCCACCGGGGTGACTTCAACAGCGTTTCCGCTTGTTATGCCCACACATGTGATCGGGCTACCCAAATTCACCGCAAATTCCCCATGAGCATCGGACAAAATGTCGCACTTGAGTACGAGCGTTTTCACTGTACCTTGAGTGATTATCAACATATTGCCGAAGTTGTAGGTGTATGGGAGTGTCGCTGCCATCGTGCTCAGTTGTCCAACTTCCGGATCAAACAAAGACCAGTTGACCATGAAGTCAGGCTGGCATCCGTTTTGCACTCGCAGGCCAAGCGGCATGGAAGTCACTTTGACATCCTCGTCTGACCCCATCGCGTCAAACGTGATGAGGTAAACCGTCTGCCCAGGCGCTGAGCCCGGAATCATCGGTTCGAGATTTGGTTGGTTGTTAATTGCCACATTGAGAGTTCCAGCCCCGAGGCTGGTCAACATGGAACAAACGAGCACGAAGCTCGCGGTGAGACTGATAAGCATTTTCTTCATATTTTACTGTATCTTCTGGTTGTTTCTGTATTCTTTTGACAAAGAGGAACCTGCGCCACTCAGCGAGGCTCTCTGCCTATGATACTAGCATGACTAGGCTAAAAAGTCAAGGTTTTTCTCTATTTCTCCCAATTAAAGAAGTGATTCCTGTCTGGACCGGTGCCGACGGATATTATTTTGACATCAAGGTCGGAAAGTTTGGTTTTTATATATTTTAGATACGATGCGAGCTCTTTCGAGATTTTTTTCTTGTCATTGACTCCAAAGTTAGTTTTTCCCCAACCCGGGATTTCTTCTGTTACGACACTCGAGACTTGACTCAAATAAAGTGGAAATTCTTTCCCGATTTTTCCATTACACTTGTATCCCGTCACGACTTTAATTTTATCGCTCATGCAAATATCTGCTTTGTTTATGAAAATTTTATTCGCTCCGGAGAGACCTATCGCGTAACGAAGCGCAAACAAATCAAGCCAACCGCACATTCTCGGACGTCCGGTGGTCGCGCCGAATTCATTTCCTGCGTCTTGGAAAAGTTTTTCGATGGCTGGATCAGCGATTCTAGCAGGGAAGTTTCCTCCACCCACTTTCGTCGTGTAAGCTTTTATCACGCCATACACATCTCGCAAATACTTGTGAGACACGCCGAGGCCCAAGCAGACGTTTGCAGGTAGGGTATTACTGCTTGTAACATTCGGATAATCTCCAAAATCAATATCGAGCATAATGGCTTGAGCGCCTTCAGCTAAAATATTCTTTCCTTCAGCTAATCTTTTTTGGATCAAAGATGATAAATCACAAATTTGTAATTTTTTGAGTTCCTTCAAGGCATTCTGCCACTTCTCTTTTGCTTCTTTTATTTTTCCATAATCAATTTCAAATCCGTACTTTTCTTTATACATGGAAAGGAGATTCGTATGAAATTCCGAAAGGGCTGACTCTCTTTGTTCAAAGTCCGGCAACAACATATCGCCAACTAAAAGCCCCCTCCTCGCTCGGGCGTCACTGTAGGCTGGCCCGATGCCTCTCGAAGTTGTGCCTATTTTTGTTCCTGATTTATTTCTGCGATATTCGTCTGCTTGGTCCAAAAATGGATGGAAATATGAAACTAATTTTGCGCGGTTTGAAATGAAAAGTCGGGGAGCGACGTCAAAGCCTAAATTTTTTAATTGAGAAATTTCTGCGATCAAAGACACAGCATCCACTACCACGCCATTGCCAATATACAATTCTATCTTTTTTCGAAGACAACCGGAGGGGACTATATGCCCGATAAAAGTTTTGTCTCCAAATTTGATAGTGTGCCCGGCGTTCGCTCCTCCATGAAAACGCGCGACCGCGCTATATTTTCCACTCGAAAGAAGCTCATCTATGTTTTTGCCTTTTCCCTCATCGCCCCATTGTAGACCAACAACCGCATCAATAAATCCGTGTTTAACTTTTTTGTTTTTTAAAATTTTATTTGCCATATAATTTTAATTCCCCAAACTGTAATTTGGAGCTTCTTTGGTAATAACTATGTCATGCGGATGACTTTCTTCGAGACCTGACTGCGTAATTCTGACAAACTTCGCTTTCTTCTGTAAAGTTTTAATATCTTTCGCTCCGCAATATCCCATACCGGCACGCAATCCTCCGACTAGCTGATAAACAACTTCAGCCAAACTGCCTTTGAAAGAAACTCTGCCTACGATTCCTTCTGGCACAAGTTTTTTAATATCGTCTTCTGTATCTTGGAAATATCTGTCTTTCGAACCTTGCTCCATGGCTTCGATCGAACCCATACCACGATAAGTTTTATATTTTCTGCTTTCAAAAATTATTGTTTCGCCCGGCGATTCTTCAACTCCAGCAAAAATAGAACCCATCATGACCGAGCTCGCTCCAGCCGCTATAGCCTTCGAAATGTCTCCCGTCTGCCTGATTCCTCCGTCAGCGATAATTGGCACGCCAGAATTTTTTACCGCCTTTGCGACTTCATAAACTGCTGAAAATTGAGGGAAACCAACACCGGTGATTATTCTTGTGGTGCAAATTGAGCCCGGCCCGATGCCAACTTTTATAGCGTCCGCTCCAGCTTTTATTAAATCTCGCGCGGCTTCCGCTGTGGCGATATTTCCGACAATGACTTCTAATTTTGGAAATTCTTTTTTTATTTTCTTCAACATTTCAATCACACCTTTCGAATGGCCATGAGCCGTATCTATGACTATCACATCAACTCCGTTTTGTTCCAGCGCCCTGACTCTCTCCAATGTGTCAGCTGTAACGCCTACCGCAGCGCCTGTTCGGAGACGGCCAAAACTGTCTCGAGAAGATTGCGGACGAGACTTCACTTTCATGATGTCTTTGTATGTGATGAGACCGACGAGTTTGTTTTGTTTGTCCACCAATGGCAATTTTTCCACTTTATGTTTTGTCAGAATCTTTTCAGCTTCGATTAAATCTGTGCCTAGAGCGCCGGTTATCAAATTTTCTTTTGTCATTATTTTACTGACAGTAAGCTCAAAATTCTTTTGGAATCTCATGTCGCGGTTTGTCAAAATTCCCTTAAGCTTCATATTTTTATCAACGATCGGTATTCCTCCGATTTTATTTTCTTTCATTATCTTTGAAGCTTCTTTTATCAGGGCGTCTTCTCTCAAAGTGAAAGGATCTTGAATCATTCCGCTTTCGGAACGTTTAACCTTACGGACTTCCTCCGCTTGTTTTTGAATGCTCATATTTTTGTGGATAATTCCTATTCCACCTTCTTGCGCCATAGCTATCGCTAGAGGAGCTTCAGTGACCGTATCCATGGCGGCGGAAATGATAGGCACATTCAACTTTATTTTTTTGGTGAGATGAGAGGAAATATCGACATCGCGAGGTAAGACTTCCGAATATTGAGGGACTAATAAAACATCGTCATAAGTGAGACCTTCTTGAAAATTTTTATCGTTATTTTTTGTCGCTTTCGAAGGCATATGATATTGTGTATACTAGCATATATCATGAACAACATTCAAATTCTTATCGTAGATTATGGCTCACAATATACGCTCGTCATCGGGAGAATCTTGCGCGAACTTGGTGTGCGAAGTCTAATACTACCTCCAAAAAAAGTCGATGAATGGCTAAAAAATAATACTCCAAAAGCAGTTATACTTTCTGGCAGTAATTTTAGTGTGCATCAAAAAGGAGCGCCGGAGCTTCCAAAGTTACTCGGTATCGCTCTTCACAAAAGTCATGAAGTAAAAAGTAAATATCAAATTTTAGGAATTTGTTATGGCATGCAACTTCTCGCTCATAAACTCGGAGGAAAAGTTGCGCGTCCACTCGCTCATCGCGAATATGGTCCGTCCATCGTTACTTTAGATACTAAACATCCGCTTTTTGCCGGCGTAACGAAAAAAACAGAAGTCTGGGCTAGTCATGGTGATACTGTGATAAAACTTCCCAAAGGTTTTGCTTCTATTGCCACTTCAGAAGGTATCGCAGCCATGAGCAACAAAGATAATCGTGTGCTGGGAATTCAATTTCATCCCGAAGTTGTCGACACAAAGGAGGGGAGAAAAATTTTGCAAAACTTTTTAGAACTTTCAAAATGCGAGAAAGATTGGAACCCGACAGATTTAATTCACCAGATTCAAAAAGAAGTTCTCGATATCGTAAATAAAGATGGAAATAAAAAAAATGTTGTTCTCGGCGTTTCTGGCGGGGTTGATTCCACAACTCTCTCTGCTATTCTCGCTCCCGTTTTGGGTAAAAGGCTTTTTTGCGTGGCTATAGACACAGGCGGACTTCGAGAAGGCGAACTTTCAGAACTGAAAGCGAATATGAAAAGCGTCCTTTCGCAAGAACGGTTTTTGCGAAAGGCAAATCTCGTTGTGATTGATGCCAGCGAAGAATTTGTAAAAAATATCGGTAAAACGATTGACGGTGAAGAAAAACGCGCAAAGTTTCGTGAAATCTATCAAAAAATATTTGAAGAGCAAATAAAAAAACACAATGCCGGTTTCATCGCGCAGGGAACTCTCGCGACGGATATTATTGAAAGTGGCAAAGCAGGGAAGTCGGCAATGATCAAAACTCACCACAACGTCGGCCTGAAATGGAAAGTGGAAGATTTGCATCCACTTAGAAATTTATTCAAGTACGAAGTTCGAGAACTTGCTCGCGTGTTACGTCTTCCATCTGCTATTTCCGAACGAAATCCATTTCCGGGTCCGGGTCTCTATCTGCGGGTTGTTGGCGCGCCAGTATCAAAAGAAAATATCGAATTAGTGAGAGAAGCGGACAAAACCGTCGCTGATATTCTTAAAAAACACAATTTGAATAAAAATATTTCCCAACTCATTGTTGCTCTCCTCGGCGTGAATTCTGTCGGCGTGAAAGGGGACGAGAGAGTGTATGGGCATTCGCTAGCCGTGCGAGCTGTGCAAACTTCCGACTTTATGACAGCTAAAGGCTATTATTTTCCGGAAGAAGTCATGAATGAAATCACCAGCGCGCTCACAAAGCATAAAAATATTGTAAGAGTATTTTTTGATATGACTCCAAAACCCCCCGCCACGACAGAATTTGAATAATGTGATATCATTTCTTGTAACTCCTCCTGAAACAATTTTTGAAAATACGCCCTCGAGGTCAACAGGACAGGGAACCCACTTTTCTTAAAATTGTTTCAGGAGGAGAAATAATATGGCAAAAATAAATTCGGCTCTCGTTTCGGTTTTTAATAAAGATGGACTTGATGAAATCATCAAGCTTCTTCATAAACATAAAATAAAAATAATTTCAACGGGTGGCACAGCGGAATTCATTCGCAAAATGAAAATTCCTGTCACCGAAGTTGAAACCATCACAAATTATCCGTCTCTTTTTGGAGGTAGGGTAAAAACGCTCCAACCGCAAATTTTCGGCGGTATTTTAAATCGCCGGGACAAAGTCGAAGATCAGAAAGAAAAAAAACAATACAAAATAAGCGACATTGATTTGGTGATCGTTGATCTCTATCCGTTTGAAGAGACGCTTGCAAGTGGAGCAAATGAAGAAGAGATCATCGAAAAGATAGACATAGGAGGAGTAGCACTCATTCGCGCGGCGGCAAAAAATTTCAAGGATGTTGTTGTGATTTCTTCAAAAAATCAATATGAAAATTTGCGTGATATTTTAAAAACTAGAAATGAAACCACTTTAGAAGAACGCAAGAAATTTGCTGGGCAAGCGTTTGAAATGACGAGCCATTACGACAGCGCCATCCGCGGATATTTTCAGAGCATTTCATTGCGGTACGGAGAGAACCCGCATCAAAAAGGAGAATTCATTGGCAACTTAGAAGAGAGTTTCACTCAGCTTCACGGCAAGGAACTTTCTTATAATAATTTTATAGACACCGAAGCAGCAATAGCAACAGTTTATGATTTTAAAAAACCTGCCTTCGCTATCATCAAACACATGAATGCCTGTGGTTTAGCTGTGAGAGAGGAGGGACATTTGTTTGAAGCATATAAAGCGGCTTATAACGCAGATCCGGTTTCTGCTTTTGGAGGAATACTGGCGGCGAACAGGATTATAAGTGAAGACATCGCTGAGCTCATTAAGAAACAGAAACTTTTTGCGGAAGTAATCATTGCGCCGGATTTTTCTAAAAAAGCTCTAGATATATTTATGGAGAAAAAAGATTGTCGAATTCTAAAATGGAATAATCCTAAAATTCCTGCAAAACAATCACGCACATGTTTCACCGGAATTCTCGTGCAAGATAGGGATACTCACGTTGAAAGCAAAGTGGATTTGAAAGTGACGACAAAACGAAAGCCGACAAAAAAAGAAATAAACGATTTACTTGTAGCATCCGTCGCAGCAAAACATCTGAAATCAAATTCTGTCGCTTTGGTAAAAAACGGCTCGCTTATTTCCATGGGTTGTGGACAGACATCGCGCATTGACGCCTTGAAACAAGCAATAGACAAAGCAGAAAAATTTGGTTTTTCTTTGAAAGGTGCGGTTCTTTCTTCCGAAGCGTTTTTTCCATTTCCTGATTGCGTAGAACTCGCTGCCAAGAAGGGCGTCAAAGCTGTCATCCATCCCGGAGGTTCGAAAAACGATCAAGCATCGATTAATGTGGCAAATAAATACAAAATGGCAATGGTGACGACCGGATTTCGTCATTTCAAGCACTAATTGGACAAAAAAGTAGATTCATGTTAATATCAGGATAGAACATTCTTTTATGCCAAAATTAGTTTTTTTCGCGGGTACTAGACCAACAAGAGAAGCAATTGTAGTACTCCTCCGTCGTGAGAGTCAAGAACATAAGTTTGAATTTTGTTCTTCTCTCGGAGAGGCAGACTTAGCTTTTATTGAACTCGACTTAGGTTTAGCAAGATTTTCCACTATCGAAAAAGCTGTTGAACTCAGTGTTCCTGCTTTGGTTTTTGTAGATAGAAAGGACAATTCAAAGTTGGTGGCTAAACTTAGAGTCAAATTCATGGACATTTCAGAGCTAATTTGTCCTAACGAATTTCGAAGCATTCTCCACAAGCTCATTAAACGTGGAGAAGAATGGGCGCTGACAGCTTAAATGCTACGCGCAAAAACATATCGATTTCGGGAGCGTTTCATCTTTCATGGTGGCGCTCCTTTGTATTTATACTGAAAAATGATAATATATGGAAATGGCAAAGGATCTGAAAGTTGGCATAATAATGGGTTCGGATTCTGATTTGGAAGTAATGTCGGAAGCGGCAAAAGTGCTTGAAGAATTTGGTGTCTCCTATGAAATTACCGTTGTTTCAGCGCATCGAAGCCCAAATCTTGCGCACAAATACGCAACCAGCGCAAAAGATAAAGGAATCAAAATTATCATCGCTGGAGCAGGCGGAGCAGCGCATCTCGCTGGAGTAGTGGCATCGCTCACGAGCTTGCCCGTCATCGGTGTGCCTATTAAAACAAAAAATCTAGACGGACTGGATTCACTTCTTTCAACAGTCGGAATGCCTCCCGGAGTGCCCGTCGCAACTGTCGGAATAAATTCTGCAAAAAATGCTGGGTTGCTAGCTATCCAGATGCTTGCGCTTTCAGATAAAAATCTCGATGACAAATTGGTGGCATATAAAAATAAACTTGAAAAAGACACAAAAATAAAAAGCGAAAAACTTCTGAAAGTCGGATATAAAAAATATTTACCTGCCCGCAATGCTTCAGGCATAGCTGATGCAGGCGGGAAGAAATAAAAATGAGCAAATTGACTAAAAAAAAGATTTATTCACAGGATGGGGTAGATGTCGAAGAAGAATCTTTGTTTAGTAGTTTTGCAGGATCTGTCTGCAAGGCTAGTTACAATAATTCACCTTTTGTTGAAATTCATGATTTATCGAATGGCAATTTTCGTGGCCCTCGACCTTTCACTTTTAAAAATCTTCCAGAAGGATATTTTATTGAAGCTTCAACTGACGGTATAGGAACCAAAGGCATTATAATTGATGCCGCGAAAACTCATCATTTGGCAGCTTATGATTTGATAGCTATGACAGCGAGCGATATCACTCGTTACGGAGGTATCCCTTTGATCTGTGTGAATGTCTTTGACACTTCTTCTATAGGTAACAAAGGAGATCTCGTCAGTAAAACATACAAAAACGCAATTTCAGGTTTAGGAAAAGTTGCAAAAGAAGAAAAAATTGTTGTGCTAAAAGGGGAGACAGCTCAAATGGGAGACGCTCTCGGTTCGGAAATTGTTGATTCAAAAACTAAATTAAATTGGTCGGGGACAATGATCGGCGCTTATCACAAAGATAAGATGATTACTGGTGACAAACTGGTTCCCGGGCAAATAATTATCGGACTGAAAGAAGATGGCTTTCGTTGCAACGGCATTAGTTCTGTCAGAAAAGCATTGAGAGAAAAATTCGGCAAAAAATGGTGGAAGAATCCGAAAGCTCAAAAGAGCATAAAAGAAGCAGCGACTCCGTCAGTACTCTATGATACTTTTGTAAACACGCTTCACGGCTGGTTCAACAAAGATTTTAAACCGGAAATCGCTATTCATTCTGTCGTTCATCTTTCAGGTGGAGCCTTCAAAGAAAAACTTGCAAAAGACATTCTTTTCCCTAAAAAACTTTCTGCTGAACTTTTTGATTTATGGGAACCACCGCAGATCATGAAAAATTGCGCCATGTGGCGTGATATCACTGACGAAGAATTTTATGAAGTCTGGCACGGAGGACAAGGCATGTTGTTAGTTGTTGACGAAAAAGACGCAGCTTATTGCGTAAAAAGAGCAAAGAATTTTAAAATTAAAGCAAAGATCGTAGGTCGAATTACAAAAGAGGAAAAACCTCGAGTTTCAATAGTTTCTAAATTAAACGAGGGAAAAATTATTATTTATAAATAAAACACAATGAATATTTTAGAAAAAACAGATTTTAAAAATTTAGGTGAAAAATATGTTGGAAAAGTTAGAGATGTTTACAGTCAAAAAGACAAGGTGGTTTTGATTTCCACGGACAGATACTCAGCTTTCGATCGTAACTTGGCGTTAATACCTTGCAAAGGGCAAGTGTTGACTCAAGTTAGTCGTTTTTGGTTTGAAAATACAAAAGATATTGTGAAAAATCATGTTATAGATTATCCAGATCCGAATGTTATTGTTGGCAAAAAGTGCAAAGTCTTGCCAGTGGAAGTAGTGCCAAGAGCATATATCACTGGCGTAACTGGAACTTCTTTATGGACTCTGTATCAGAAAGGCGAGAGAAATTTTGGAGACTTTGTTTTACCAAACGGCATGCGTAAAAATCAGAAATTGGATAAGGTTGTACTGACACCTACCACCAAGCGCGAAGAACACGACAGGCCACTTTCAACAAAAGAAATAATTGAAGGCGGTTTTATGACAAAGGAACAGTGGGAAAAAGTCAAAGATGTTTCTTTAAAATTATTTAAACGCGGACAAGAAATTGCTTTACAAAAAGGATTGATCCTCGTAGATTGCAAATACGAATTTGGCTTAGATGAAAACGACGAAGTGATCTTGGTTGATGAAATTCATACTCCAGATTCTTCAAGATATTGGCAAGCGAAGACATATGAAGGCCGCATCAAGAAAGGTATGGAGCCGGAAAATTTCGATAAAGAATTCTTGCGTTTATGGTTTAAAGAAAATTGCGATCCATATAAAGACAAAGTTATGCCGAAAGCTCCAGTCGAGATGATAGAAGAATTATCTCGCAGATATATACAAATTTTTGAACAGATTACGGGAACAGCTTTCAAGGTTGAAACAGGAGACATTGAAAAAAGGATTAAAAATAATCTTAAAAAATATCAAATATAACATGCCATTAAATTCAATTTCACCGATAGACGGACGATATGAAAAATACACTGAATCATTGGTGCCTTATTTCAGTGAATCTGCTTCCATGAAATATAAAATTCTTACAGAATGTGAGTATTTAATTGCCTTATCAGAAACAAAAAATATCGGGACAAGAAAATTTAGCGAAAAAGAAAAAGTTTTGCTAAGAAATTTATATCAAAAATTTTCATCAAAAGATGCTGAATTAATTAGTGATTTTGAATTAAGAGGTTATAAAAACATCAAAGCTACTAACCACGACTTCAAAGCAATAGAGTATTATCTTAAAGAAAAATTAGTAAATACAAGCTTAAATGACATACTAGAATTTGTGCACTTTGGATTAACTAGTGAAGATGCAAGCAATATTGCCTATGCTTTAATGATCAGCGAGAGTGTAAAAAATGTATATCTACCAGCCATAGAAAATGTTTTAAATAAAATTGTAAAACTTGCGAGAGAAAATAAGAATATTCCTATGCTTTCTAGAACTCATGGGCAACCAGCTTCACCTACCACTTTTGGTAAGGAATTTAAAATATTTGAGGAAAGATTAAAACGTCAGATAAATCAATTAAAAAATCAAAAAATATCAGCAAAATTGAACGGAGCAACGGGAAATTATAATGCATTATATATTGCTTATCCAGATATTGACTGGATGGAATTTTCCAAAAAGCTTATAAAAAAAATTGGATCCCAAAGAAATATAAACCTAGAGGTGAACTTATATACAACTCAAATTGAACCACATGATAGTTATATTGAGCTTTTTGATATATTAAAACGAATAAATTACATCGTAATAAATTTTAATCAAGATTTGTGGCGTTATATAAGCGATGGATGGATTGGTCAAAGACCAGTAGAGGGAGAGATAGGATCTTCAACGATGCCTCACAAAATAAATCCTTGGTTTTTAGAAAACAGCGAAGGTAATTTAGGAATGGCAAATGCCCTATTTGAATTTTTTGCAAGGAAATTTCCCATTTCACGTCTACAAAGAGATTTGTCGGATTCTACTGTCTTAAGAAATATCGGCACTACTTTCGCTCATAGCTTGATAGGTTTTTCGTATCTTAATAATCAGTTAGGCAGGATCATTGTTAATAAAGAAGAAACTCTTAAGGATTTAAATGATCATCCGGAAGTGATTACCGAAGCCATTCAAACTATTCTGCGACGTGAGGGTGTCAAAATGCCGTATGAAAAATTGAAAGAATTAACTCGAGGCAAAGTTGTAACGCTTTCTGATATTCATAAATTTATTGAAACATTAGAGATAAGCGAAAAGGTAAAAAAGGAATTGTTAAAAATTACGCCAGAAAATTACACAGGACTAGCGTCCAAACTTGCTTCGAGGTAATATAGAGTGCATGTTACTTCGAATTTTAGCTTCCGTAATACTTCTTTTTTCTGTACTTTTTGCGCCTTTTTGGGTGACGGTTATTTTAGCATTGATTTGCATGGCATATTTTCCTTTTTTTCTTGAAGCTGTTTTTTTGCTTCTTCTGTCAGACTTGCTCTATGGAGCGCCGGAAATGAGACTTTTCAACACAACCTATGTTTCTTTCATTTTAACGCTGATTTTTTTCATAATTTTTGAATTATTAAAAAAGAAAATAAGATATAATCAAAAATAAAACGTATGACTTTTAGAAATTTTTTAAAATTCGCCAATCGACATAAAAATAATGGGCATGATTTTGTTGAACCGGACGAAATTTTTCTCGATTCAAAAAACTTACAAAACTTTGACCGCCAGCAATTTGAGGGCAGAATAGAAAAACCTATTTCAAAGAGAACTATTGTTTTTCTTGGTGCCTTCTTTTTTCTTATGATAATTATTTTTGGAACTCGGCTAATAGATCTCCAGGTGAAAAATGGAGACAGCTATAGGCAAAGAAGTGAAAACAATATTTTGCAAAAAGTGAATATTTTCGCCGAAAGGGGAGCCATCTATGATCGAAACAAAAAAGAACTGGTTTGGAATGAAAAAAGCGACAATGAGACAGGGGATCTATCTGAATTGTCATATACTCGCGCCTACCTATCTCCAGGATTTTCTCATGTGCTTGGTTATGTGAGTTATCCAACGAAGGATCATGCTGGGAACTATTGGCAAGATGAATTCATTGGAAAGGACGGTCTCGAAAAAAAATATAATGACAAGATAAATGGCGAAAACGGTTCAAAGATAATTGAAACTGACGCCAGAGGAAATATTCATTCTGAAAATATTGTTAATATGCCGAATCGTGGAAGCGATCTAGTAACGAGCATTGACTCTCGAATTCAGACTGAATTGTTTACTCTTATTAGAAACCTATCCGAAAGTAATAATTTTACAGGCGGTGCAGGAGTTATGATGAACGCGCAGAATGGAGAGATATTAGCTTCTACTAGCTTTCCCGAGTATGACTCTGGGGTCCTTTCTTTAGGCAAAGATTCAAAAAAAATTAGCACATATGTGACTGACAAAAGAAAATTTTTTTTAGATAGAACTATTTCAGGGCTTTATACCCCTGGCTCTATCGTTAAACCTTTTTTTGCTCTAGGCGCTTTGACAGAAGGTGTAATTGATCAAAATAAAAAAATTCTTTCGACAGGTTCTATTTCCATTCCGAATCCATATTTTCCTGATCAAAAAACAGTTTTCAAGGACTGGCGAGTAAACGGCTGGACGAATATGGCTGAAGCGTTGGCTGTCTCTTCGGACGTCTATTTTTATGAAATTGGAGGAGGTTTTGAAGACCAAAAAGGACTTGGTATCACAAATATTGAAAAATACGCGAATCTTTTTGGCTTTGGTGATAGGACAGGAGTTGATCTTCCGGACGAAACAAAAGGCACGATTCCTAGTCCAGGATGGAAGGCGTTGAACTTCAAAGGAGATGCTTGGCGCATCGGAGACACTTATCATACAGCGATAGGCCAGTATGGATTTCAAGTTACTCCGATGGAAATGGCGCGAGCCGTCTCTGCTATCGCTAACTATGGCAAACTTCTGACTCCACATTTCCTACTGAATGACACCGAAATGCCTGCCCGCAATGCTTCGCATAGCGATGCAGGCGGGGAAAATCAAGTTACTCAAATAAACATACCAAAAGAGTACTTTGATGTAGTTCACGAAGGAATGAGGCAAGCAGTAACAGACGGAACAGCAACTTCACTTAACGTGCCTTATGTAAAAGTTGCAGTTAAAACTGGTACAGCTCAAATCGGAGTAGCAAATAATAAAGTAAACTCCTGGGTTATCGGTTTCTTTCCGTATGAAAATCCAAAATACGCGTTTGCGGTAATGATGGAAGCCGGTCCGACAACAAATAGCGCAAACGCATCTACCATAATGCGTGAACTTTTAGACTGGATGTCCACCAACACTCCAGAGTATTTTCAATAGTAACTTTTTTAGCCTTAATATATACTCGGTTGCATATTGAAGCCTTTTTGCGGTATAATACTCCAATGCGTAAAATATATTTGCTTTTGATTTTAGGTATATGGATAGCAATTTTGCCATATCTTGGCTTCCCAGATTCTTGGAAAAATGTCTTAGCGACTCTTTCTGGACTTGGGCTGATGATTATAAGTTATATCTTTTATAAAGAAAACAAGGCGAGAGAAACAAAGAAAGAAACTTTTGATAATTTCTCAGAAAATAATGCAAATATCTTCAAATAGTAGTATAAAAAATGCAACAATAACTCTAGCGATTTTAGGCGCTTTTTTTTTGGGCGCATATGTAGACAACCATAACCGTCCAGCGATAGACAAAGTATTTCTCGCCAACAAGGAAATGGCTGTAAAGACTGAAGCCGATTTCTCTCCATTCTGGAAAGTTTGGAACACCATTAATGAAAAATACCCAAAAGCTGACAAAATAACCGACCAAGAGAGGGTTTATGGAGCCATTTCCGGCCTTATGGGCTCTCTTAATGATCCGTACAGCGTATTCTTTAGCCCTGACGACGCAAAATCCTTTGAAGACGAAATAGCTGGCAATTTTACTGGAATTGGTATGGAAGTCGGGATAAAGGATAAAATACTCACGGTTATTGCTCCGCTCAAAGATACGCCAGCCTACAGAGCGAACATTAAGCCCGGTGATAAGATTCTTAAAATCGACAAGACCGTTACTTCTTCTTTGGGCATCGAAGATGCAATAAAATTGATTCGAGGAGAAAAAGGTACACCGGTTACTCTCACAATTTTTAGAGAAGGAAACAAAGATCCGATTGAAGTTAGAATCGTGAGAGATACCATCAATGTACCAACTTTAGACACTGAGCTCCGACCTGATGGCATTTTCGTCATAAAACTTTACAGTTTCTCTGCTAACTCGGCTGATCTTTTCCGAAATGCTATGAAAAGTTTTGTTGAATCTAAAACTGACAAATTGATTTTAGATTTACGAGGAAACCCAGGTGGATATTTGGATTCAGCCGTTGATATCTCAAGTTGGTTCTTGCCGAGCGGAAAGACAGTCGTGACTGAAGACTATGGCAACAATCAAAAACCTGAAATATTTAGAAGTAAAGGTTATAACATCTTCAACGATAAGCTGAAATTTGTCATTTTAATAAATGGCGGTTCGGCCTCAGCGTCTGAGATCGTAGCTGGCGCCATGCAAGACAATGGGCGAGCGAAACTCGTAGGTAGCCAAAGTTATGGGAAAGGTTCTGTGCAAGAGGCCATAAAAATCACTCCGGACACTTTCTTAAAAATTACTGTCGCGAAATGGCTCACGCCGAATGGAACTTCTATTTCTGAGAAAGGCCTGACTCCAGATTATCCCGTAGAAATTACGCAAAAAGATTTGGATGCCAAAAAAGATCCGCAATTAGATAAAGCAGTGGAAGTATTATTAGGCAAATAATTTTTTCAGCAAACAATTTTCGAAAATACGCCCTCGAGGTCATAAGGATAAGGAACTCACTTTTCTTAAAATTGTTTACTGAAAAATATAAAATAGATATGAAAGTAATATTTTTAAGCGATGTGCCAAGAGTTGGGAAAAAATATGACGTAAAAGAAGTTAATGATGGTTACGCCATGAATTTTTTGTTGCCGAGAAAATTAGCAACTATGGCTACGCCAAAGGCTCTTGCAGAACTTGAAACAAGGAAGAAAGAGATCTCAATCGAGAGGGAAGTGCAAGAAGAACTTTTAATGAAAAATCTGGAAGAAATCAAAGGCAAGACTATCACAATCAAAGGCAAAACAAACGACAAAGGGCATCTCTTTTCCGCGATTCACAAAAAAGAAATTACTGAAGCGATGAAAGAGCAGAATCGCGCAGAAATTAGCGAAGAATTTATTATTCTAGAAAAACCAATTAAAGAAGTAGGGGAACACGAAATCCAAGTCTCAATAAAAGGCAAAAAGTCCTCGTTTAAGCTTCTCGTAGAGAAAATATAAAAGTTGTTTCTGTTTAACTACTTTACTTAACTAAAGTGAACAGAAAAAACATATCAAATATATGAAATTAGAGGAACAACTCAAATCAAAAATTACTTTTCTTAATAAACCTAAACTGTCTGCACATGAAGCAGATAGCAAGTTCAATGCAAGAAGGCTTGAACTTATTCCTCACGTTAAGAATTATATTTCTAAACATGAAAAGTTTAAAGGAAAAGAAGTTAGAGTTACTATTGCAGAAAAGGGAGTTTCATCTCTGGTATGTATAATTGAAACTAGTAAAGAAAAAATTGTTTTAAAAATCCATTTAAGCATTACTGACGCTAATGGCGAAGCTCAATTTTTGGAAACATGGGAACGAGCGGGAGTAAAAGTTCCTCATGTAATTGAAGAAGGCTTGATAAATGGACACGAATACACTTTAATGGAATTTATTGATGCAAGGCCATTAAATGAGGTTTATAAGAAAGGAGAAATAGTTAAAAGAGAAATCTATGTGGAACTTGGAAGTATTCTTCGCGCGATGCACGAACCGAAGGTAGAGGGCTATGGCAGAGTTGTTAATGGTAAAGCAGAATTTTTAAAATTTGATGATTGGATTCACGATGAAGATGTGCAGAAAAAATTCAGATATGTTCAAGAACATAAACTTTTGGGAGATGAACACGGATCACTAGATGTTGCATTAAGAGTATTAACTGAATATGCTGATAGAGAAAACAGAAGCAGTTATTGTCATAACGATTTTGGAACTGCAAATATTTTTGCAACGGATCCACTGACTATTTTTGATCCTCGTCCAAGATTTAATAATGCGTATTTTGATCTTGGGACTAGTATAATGATGACTATAGCCAATGATAACGGACTGTTAAGAGCTAAAGAACAATTAGTTAAAGGATACTTCAAAGGTGAACCTTATGATGAAAAGGTTCTGCATGCTTCTATTTTATTAAATGCTTACATGAAATTCCCATATTCACATAAAATTAAAAACCTTGAACGAATGAGAAACGTTCAAGAGTACCTCATCAAAAATAAACAAATACTAGATTAGATGACGTTCACCGTTTTCTTTACTGCGGTTTTGCCATTGAAAGAGATTTTACGTCTTGAGCCAAATTTTACAGTGCCGTCTTTGAGGGCAAAGAGGGTATGATCCTTGCCTAAACCGACATTGTTGCCAGCCATGATGACTGTGCCACGCTGACGTACAATAATAGAACCAGATTGAGCCTTTTCACCATCGTAAAGCTTAACCCCAAGGTATTGTGGATTTGAGTCTCTTAAATTTTTGGCGGTACCGCCGGCTTTCCTATGTGCCATATGATTTTAATGATATAATTTAATAACGAATTCAGTATAAACAATTCTATGGAAAAAATCAAGCTTTTTATTGAGAGTGAAAAAGGGAAGGACATTATGATAGTTGTTATCGTTATTTTGGTCGGCTTGGCCTCATTTGAGCTAGGTAGACTATCAAAGGAAGACACCAACGCAGGCATAAAGATAGAATATCCGAGTCAAACTGCAAATCAAACTACAGATTCGGTTTCGACAACTTCAGCAAATCAAAATACGATTTCTGTTGGAAAAACTTTTTTTGCTTCAAGCAAGGGAGGTAAATACTACACGATCAGTTGCTCGGCAGGCAAAACTATCAAACAAGAAAATAGAATCTATTTCGCGACAGGGGAAGAGGCGCAAAAGGCAGGCTATACGCTTTCTAGCTCGTGCAATTAAAATAGTACCGTGTCGCACAATATATGTTGCGGTCTCACTAAGACCGCAAACATTGCGCACATTGTACGCACATAAAAATGTCGCACAATGTGCTTTCTACTTCACACTATTAAATAGATCCTTAAACCAATTCAGAGCTTGTTGAAACCAATTCATGATATCAGTCCAAGTGAGATGGAAATAATTAAGAATTCCAGTAATCGTCACGTGAAAATATTTCATTAATAGAAGAGCAATAATAATGACTATTATTAATTTTATGAAACCATCCTGCTTATTTTTTATTATATTTTTCATAGTTCTATTTTATCACTTTTTCTAATAATTACAAAAGGTGTAAGTTCATCATTTTGACCCATCGGATTATCAAGCAATATGAGTCTGAGCTCCTTCTTATTCAATAAAACCTTATTGCTTTTGCCAAGAATTTTCACGTTTATATTGTTTCCGTCTATAATTACCGAAGGAAAATGAAGCTTATCTTCAATTTCTTGACATATCTTTACAGGATTAGCTGGCGGTAGAACGGCATGTTCTTTATACATATCCATTGCATCAGGATTAAAACCGTCAATTTCTGACACCCTCTTCCCTGCCACTATCCAAAAAATTCCTCTAATACCAAAAATTTTTCCTACGGCTCCTAATATGATCGCAAAAATCATTCTTGTTTTTCCTGAAATATCCACCGCAACTTGCATTTTTTCTGCCCGAGAAAAACCTACGTCATTGGGATATTTTTTTACTCCTTTGACGATAAACCTTGCCAACCAACCGACTTTGACTGTCGATATGTGACGAACATTTTTTTGGCAGACAGAAATCACTTTCTCTGAGATAGCAATACAATCGTCATTTTTAAACTCTGGAGTAACGTATTTTTTGATAATCGAAATAAGGTCTTCCCCAAAATTTATGACATGAGTTTGGACAGGAATTCGAGCGTATTTTTGTCCACCTAATTCCATTATTAATTTTTTTTCTTTATGTTGTGAATTTTTTTTCATATAAAATATTGATAAATAATTAAGGCAGTTTTGGTAAATAAAAAAGTGGGTCGAGATATGCGCCTATTGGAGCTATAGGCATCGTGTATATTTTGCCTCCGCAGGTAGTGCTTGGTCTTTTTTGGACACTTACAGCACTACTGACATAAACTGCTACATGCAGATGGGGTCCTGTCGTATGCCCTGTATTGCCACTATAGCCAACTATTTCACCGCGTTTTACTTGTTGTCCTTCGGATACTTTGATAAGCGATAAATGCCCATAAGCGCTGGCTAAGCCATCATTATATTTTATAAATATCCATTTGCCAAATGATGTGCCGACGCAGGTATCGTCAGTATTACCAAAACCCAAGACGGTTCCATCGGCCATTGCTTTAACTGGAGTGCCAATGGAAGCTCTGAAATCAACTCCACTATGGCTTCCCGAAGCATAGAGTCTTACTGAATCAACGGTCTTTCCAAACATTTGCGTAATGTGTATGCTATCAAGTGGCCAACTCAAAACCCCACCTCCGGGTAATTTTGAAGGGTCTAAGGTGAATTGTAATTGCGATTCATAATCTCGCAATTCTTTTTCAAACGCATCTTTTTTTGCGAGCCTATCTTTAAGTAATTTTTGATAATTTGTTTCACTATTTTTTGTTTGAGCAAGAAGTTTATTCTTTTCATTGGCATTCTGAATCACAATTTTTTGCTGATCGGAAAGTTCTGACTTGAGCGCGGTAAGTTCATTTTTTGCGTTGATCGTTTCTTTCCTTGTATCCTCCAAATCGTTTTTTGTTTGTTTCAAAAGATTTGTGTTTTTCGTAATGCTTTCCCGCACGGTTATGATGTTGTCTATGTCATTCCAAATTAATGTAAAATTATCGAGTGATAAAAGGGTCTCCGTTATACCGCTTCGTTCATATTCATCTGTTTGTTTTATTACGGCTTTAATTGATTCTAGATTGTTTGTAATAACGTTTTCTTTAATATTTATGTCAGAGCTCAAGCTTTCAATCGTGAGATTTGTTTTGTCGATTTTTTTTTGAGTGACATTAATATCAGCTACTAATTTTTTTCTGGTTAGATCCAACTCTTTGATTGATTTGCTCAAAGAGCTTTTTTGATTTCCTAAAGTATCAAGCTGAGACTGATAAGAAGCTATTTCTTGTTCCAAACTGCTTATGTCGGCACTCTTTTTATCTATCTGATTCTTTAAATCAGTAGCAGTTTGAGCATCTGAAAAAGCGATTGGAATCAAAAGTATCGTTACCGTTAAAATTATCTTAAACAACTTTTTGTAAGCGAGATAAAGTTTCATTTTTTCCTAAGATTTCAGCAATAATAAATGGATCGGGAGATCGATCGAGTCCGGACAAAGCAAAACGAACAGGGTGAAGCACTTCTCCCCTGCTCTCTAATTTTTCTGCTACTGCCATCAGCGCAGTTTTGATATTTTCTTTATCAAATTTTTCTTCAGCTACTTTTTCTAGAGTTTCGATTGCTAATTTAATATTGCTGATAATTTTTTCTTGTGAAATATTTTTATAAACAAGTTTTGTTTTGTCTATGTCAGGCACCTTGTAAAAGAAATCGAGCTCCCCTCTCTCGATCATTTCTTTTACATCACACCACTTTGAAATTCGCTCAAAAATAATCGGGACGAGTTTCTTATTCTTCATTGAGTCAGGCAGGTACTCCAAAATGTTTTTCTCAACTTCTTCTTTTGGAAGCAATTTCATGTGCTCTTTGTTCATCCAGTCCAGCTTGTCATCGCTCCATTTGGCTCCAGAACGCTGAATTTTGCCCAAATCAAAGGCTTTTATTAATTCCTCTCTCGTGTATACCTCTTTTTCTCCACCGGGGTTAAAACCGAGAAAAGCGAGATAATTTAACATTGCTTCTGGCAAGTATCCTTCTTTTTCGTAGTCCAAAATATCTTTCGCGCCATCGCGTTTGCTTAATTTTTTTGTCCCAGTAGCTCCCATGATTGGAGGCGTCGTCACAAAAAAAGGTGGCTTGACACCTAACGCTTCATACACAGACAAAAATTTCGGCGTAGAAGAAATAAATTCCTGTCCTCGCACGACGTGAGTGACACCCATTTCAATGTCATCCACAATGTGCGCAAAGTTATATGTCGGGTATCCGTCACCTTTGATTAAAATAAAATCATCCAAGGCTTCCGGTCCAGCGGAAAGTCCTCCCCAGACAATATCATTCCAAACTGTTTTTTTTAATTCAGACACTTTGAATCGAAGCGGTTTTGTTCCGTCCCACGTGGGAGGATTTTCTGGTCTATGCTCGCGATAAAGGAAAGGCTTTTTTTCTGAATCAGCTTTTTGTCTGAATTTTTCAATTTCTTCTTCAGTATATGGATCAGCATAAGCAAAACCTTTTTTAACCAAGATTTCGGCGTATTTTTTATAAATATCTAACCTTTGTGACTGAATATAAGGAGCATTTGGTCCATCTTTTTCCGGCCCAAAATCCCAATCAAGCCCAAGCCAACGCAAGGATTTCATAATGTGTTCAATCGAACCTGCGACTTCTCTTTCCTTGTCGGTATCTTCGATACGCAAAATAAATGCCCCGTTATTTTTTCGAGCCCAAAGCCAAGCATATAAAGCTGTACGTATATTCCCTACGTGTATAAAACCAGTAGGCGAAGGCGCGAATCTTGTTGTGATTTTGTTGTCTGACATGATTATATAATAGCATAAAAATGAAAACTCGCTAAAATACAATTCAAATACAACCCCTTATAAAATACCTTCAAGAACAATTCAGATGCAACCCCCTATTTCCCCCTTATCAGGGGGACTAAAATACCGAATACTGTGCTTTCGTATTTTCCCTCCCCTGATAAGGGGAGGATTAAGGAGGGGTTGAATTCATGCATTTAATTTTTCCAATCAAATCCTCAGCAACACTCTCCGTGTCTGCCAGAATTTCTTCATTCGTGTATCTTATTATTTTTAATCCAAATTTCTGTTTTAATAAGTTATCTCTTTCTTCATCTCTTGTCTTTTGAAAAGTATGTATTTTTCCATCAATTTCTATTGCAAGACCAAGTTTTGAGCAGTAAAAATCTACAACAAAGTGATCTATCGGTTTTTGTCTGGTAAATTTTAAGTTCGCTAGTTTTTTATTTTTTAAAATTTTACCCCAAAAAACCTTTTCAGCTTCAGTCGTTTTTTTTCGTAACTCTCTAGCGCGAGAAACTAAATTTTTATCATATGGAATATATGGGATATTGTATTTTTGCATGAAGTTAATTATAACCTAAAATGCAATTCGGTAGATAACTCAAACGCAACCCCCTTTTATCCCCCTTATCAGGGGGGGCTAAATACCGTTTCGTGCCTTTCGCAAGAACCGTTCTTGCAAAAACTTGCGAAAACGATCGCATTTTATTCCTCCCTGATAAGGGAGGTTAGGAGGGTTGAATTTAGTTTTTTAGCACAATGATGGTTCTTGGGGAAATTTTAATTTGGTCAGCGGACGCAACGGAAGTAGCAACTAGTGATCTTATTGAAGCCACCACTTGCGTTGCCACTGCTGAAACCTACGTACATAGCGCTCGTGGAACTAGCAGGTCGAGAAGTAGATGACCAGTAGTTGCTACTCGATGCAAAAGTGGGAAAATAGGTTACATTGGTAAATGGCACACTCGCGACTCCAAAGTCAACCAGACTGTAAAGCTCATATATATTCGGCAGGCGCCAACCGCTTCCGGGAAGCGCATCAGTATTAGCGTTGCAGTAGGTAAGCGCGTTTGCCCAAGTTACTGTCACGGCTGAACCAATCTCACAGTTAGTACCACTCAAACCAGCGGAGCATTTTTGCCAGACAAGACCGGTAGAATTGTCTGTAATAGTGCCATCATTGTTGTCAGTGTAAGAGCGAGCTGTACCTTTTAATAACTCTCCATCTTGACCGGTGCCGGAGCAAGTTACGACAAAGCCTCCCGTGTCATAACAAATTGTTTGATTAGTTTTTAATAATCCGGCAGATCTGGCGTTTCCCGTCACTCCAAAAATAGAAACATTATTTTTGATATCCCGTCACTCCAAAAATAGAAACATTATTTTTGATATTCCCAGCCTGAAGATTTGTATCTCCGGCAGTAGCAGTTTTAGATCCAGAATAGATCCCATTTGGAATAGTAAAGGTAAGTAAGCCATTGCCTCCTGTGACATTAGAGCCAGCGCTTGGGATAGAGTTGTATATATCATCTAATGTGTGCATTGTGGAACCGGGAGCTCCTGAAGGAGAATTGAATGAAGTGTTCTTTGTGGCAGAGGTGCCATTTGCTAGTTTTTGATAGATTTGTTCTAACGTATACATTCTGCCTGAAGTTGATGGAGAGCCTGGGGAATCTATGTTGCCTGCGTGGACGAAGACGTAGACTAGAGTGACAGAGAGGACTATGCTACAGATTCCTGTTGTGAGCTTGTAGAGAAAGGAATTTGATTTTGGGTTGGGTTTATTAGTCATAAGTTTTTATTATTTTAAGTATAACAAATACTAATAAATATTCAAAATTTTATTTCTCATGACTCAAAGCTATATCAACCAAGGCTTGAGCTATCTTCATCGCCGGATCAGGCTTCGCAAAAGCTTTGGCATTTTGCGCCATAACTTTATACCCTTCTTTATCCTCAGTTATCCTTTCTATTTCTGAGCTCAAAATATTTGCAGTCATATTCATTTCTTCGACAACGCTACATGCTCCCGCTCGAGCGTAATTGAAAGCGTTTTTCTTTTGGTGATCGCCATTTGTATTTGTAATAGGTATCAAAATAGATGGCACGCCCCAAGACGCTATCTCGAACAGCATCGAACCAGCCCGAGAAATAATAATTGTTGCTGCGCCAGCTGCCATTTTCATAGCCAAAGGATTCAAAAAAGATTTAGACAAATATCTGACTTTGTATTGATTATCAACTAGTACCACTTCGGCTCTTTCCGTAGCCATTTCAAAATTCTTAACTCCTGTTTGATGAATAATTTGATAATTATTCACGAGTCTCGGCAAAGCGTCCAAGATAGTATTGTTGATAAGTTCTGCGCCTTGAGAACCCCCCAAAACCAAAATCACCGGAATTTCTTCTTCAAGTTTAAAATAGTCGAGCGCGTCCTTGCGAGAAGCAGGATTTTCTATCTCGGTTCTTATTGGCTGACCCGTCCAAGCAACCCGTTTAGGAGGAAAATATTCTGTCGCTTCTTCGAAAGAAACAGCTATTTTCTTTGCAAAATGTCCAGCCCATTTGTTGACTCTACCAGGCGCAGAATCAGACTCATGAATGACGACAGGGATTCGTAAAATTCTAGCGGCAAGAATTGTCGGAAACGACGCGTATCCCCCTTTACCGAAAACAACGTCAGGATATATTGAGAAAATCTTATAAACCGCGTTCAAAACACCGAAAAAAGTTTTGAACACATCGAGAAAATTTTTAAAGGAAAAATAAGTGCGCATTTTGCCGGCATTTATTTCTTCATATAAAAGCCCATTTTCAAAAAGCATTTCCTTGTCGTAAGGACTATCGGAAATATAATAAAGCTTAGCTCCTAATATATTTTCCTCATCAATTATTTTATTTACTTTTTGGGCGATAGCGATGATTGGATAAAAATGTCCGCCTGTCCCTCCGCCTGTAAAAACTATTTTCATATAATTTAAAATTATTTACTCCCACCTTTCCCGGAAAACTTCGACACATTCAGCACAATGCCCACAGCTATAAGATAAATCATGAGAGAAGTGCCTCCTTGGCTCATAAAAGGAAGAGGCACTCCTGTAAGCGGAAAAACTCCAGTGACAGAAGCTATGTGCATAAACGATTGCACAGTGATAAGTATAACAATTCCGAAGACCAAAAGTCTACTAAAAAGATCGGGAGAATTATTTGCTATGCGAAAACCGCGCAAAGTGAAAAGCAAATAAAGAAGAATCACCCCCATTGTTCCGACAAAACCCAATTCTTCGCCTAAAACAGCAAAAATGGAGTCGCCTTGAGGTTCCGGTAAATAACTAAATTTTTGAATGCTTTGGCCAAATCCTCGCCCGAAAATTCCACCTGATCCCATGGCGATGAGCGATTGTTGGATTTGATAAGAAGACCCCTGCGGATCGGCTGAGGGATCAATGAAAGTCTTCACGCGTTCTTGAAGGTAAGGAGTAAAAAAAACAAGCGAGCCTAAAAGTAAAGCAACTCCTAAACTGGCGCCTAAAATATATTTTACAGGAACGCCGGAAATAAAAAGCATAGATGCTCCCGTTGCAACGATTAAAATAAAACTCTTTGTGTCAGGCTGTTTAAATAAAACTACACTGATGATTGCTAACATCACGATGAATGGCAAAACTCCAAATCTGAAATCTTGGACTTTATTTTTAAAAGACGCGAACCATGACGCAAAATAAATGACAAATCCAAACTTCAAAAACTCAACTGGCTGGAAAGAAATGCCGGCAATCTGTATCCATCTTTGCGCTCCGCCATGACTCCAGCCAAAGTGAGGTATGAAGACAGCGGCAGTAAAAAGTATTGACCCCAAGAAAATTAAAAAAGAATATCTGCGCCAAAATTTATAATTTATTTTTGAACTGAAATACATTCCGACAAGTCCGCAACCTAGCCCCAGAACAAGCTGACTGAAAAGTACTGAAAGAAAAAGTTTTTCATTTTTAACTAGAATCCCAAGAGAAGCCGAAATAAAAATAGCGACTCCTACAGTAAGCAAGAGGCCGATAATTATCAAGAAAAATCTATCTACTTTCTTTTCTCTCATGGTTTATTAAAACTCTCCAAGGCAAGACCTAACATGTTAGGTCTTGCCTTTATTCTACCTGCTAATAATCGCTAAAATTACGCCAATAATCGCAAAAACAATTGAAAAAACCCAAAAACGCATAGTAACTTTGTAAGATGGCCAGCCTATCGCTTCAAAATGATGATGTAGTGGAGCAAGTCTGAATAATCTTTTTCCGTTTCTGAATTTTTTCGAAGCCATTTGTAAAATAACGGAAAGAGATGTCAGTACCAACGGCAATGCGACAACCGGGAGAATGAAGACAGAATCAGTTAAAAATGCGAGCGTCGCAAGAGTGATAGTGAGACCCATAATACCTGTTTCCCCCATGTAAAACCTAGCAGGCGGAATGTTGAACCATAGAAACGCCAAAGTTGCGCCGGTAACAACTGCGGAAAAAGCTGAGAGATCCATTTGGTTGTTCGCATAAGCGATTGCAGAATACGCCGCAAAAATAGATGCAAGCACACCTCCGGAAAGACCATCTATCCCGTCAATCACTCCTCCGGAAAAAGTCGCTAGCGAGACAACAATAAAAAATGGAATGATTAATACACCGAAATAAACGTCTCCCAAAAATGGAACATGAAGAAATGCCATCCCCAATTTATAATAAAACCAAATTCCGATTAAAAGAGAAATAACAATAATTAAAAATACTTTCCACATACGCCAAGATTTATCATCGCGCGCAAATTTGCCAGTGCCATAGATTTGAATGAAATCGTCCCAAAGTCCAATGAGTGACCCCAAGAGAAGAGTAAAAATCGGTATCAAAGTTTGACCACGACTCAAGAAATTAATCTCAAAAACATTCTCAAAAGAAAACAAGACCGATACTAAATAAAAAACAAGAGCTGTTGTTAAAACAGAAATCCAGATTATCACTCCGCCCACACGTGGAGTCTTTAATTCATCTTCTTCATTATGAATTTTGGAAAAATCGGAAGCGGTGGTGACCACATTTCTGGAATATCTTTTCCACATTTTATATTTATAAAAAAAGTGAGTAGCTATCGGCGTGAAAAGTAACCCGAAAAAGAATGCAAATGTCGTTGGCACAAAGATTTTCACTAAGTTTAAATACATAGATTTAGTATAGCATTTTTTGATTAAAATACATCAATGTGATATTGTTCAAAAGTGAATAAAAAATTTTTTATATATATATTGTCGCTTTTTGTATTATTCCTTTTTTTAATACCAGCAATTAGTTCTTTCTTCCTGAATTTAGAACAAAAAAGAGCTGATAAATTGCTTTTAGAGCAAGGGCGCATTTTTGAAAAAATTAAAAAAGATAAACAAGACAAAATTTATTTAACCGGCAAATTTGATCCATCACAAAGAAATGATTTTTCCCCTGTTCCCGCGGAATTAAACATTGGCGGATATAAAATGTATTTGAGAAAAGAAACTTTAGACGCTTTTTTGAAAATGGAAGAAGCTGCGGAGAAAGACAACGTGGATTTGAAGATAGCTTCTGCCACCAGAAATTTTGATTATCAAAAAAAACTTTGGAATGATAAATGGACTGGAGTAAAGATCGTGGACGGAAAAAGTTTGTTAAAAAGTATTCCAGATGAGCTTGAAAGATTTAAAAAAATACTTGAATATAGCGCCGTCCCCGGCGCTTCGAGACACCATTGGGGCACAGATTTCGATATTAATGACGCAACTCCTGAATATTTCGAAACCGAAAAAGGAGAGAAAGTATATGACTGGCTCGTTGAAAACGCTCCCTCATTTGGCTTTTGCCAGCCGTATAATGTGAAAGAAAGCGAAAGAGCAACTGGCTACAACGAAGAAAAATGGCATTGGTCATACGCGCTTTTATCAAAAAATTTTACGGAAGAATACAGAAATTTAATAAAAAATGCAGATATAAAAGGATTTGATGGGGATGAATATGTTCCCTCTTTTGATTTAATTAATGATTATGTTTTAGCTATCAATCCAGATTGCCTCTAATTACATATTTACGCCATGGCTTAAATGTGTAAATCAATATACTTCCTGTTGATAACATTTTTCACAGTAAACAATCTCAGGCCTGTCTGGAGAATAAGAAGTATCAAATTCGACTTCACATCTTTCTGTTCCATGAAAATGTTGACCGGTCGCTTGTGGTGAGCCTGCCAAACCACACATGCACGTTCTTTTCCATAATTTTAACGCAGGCATAGCTTTATATCTTTCGTAATAACGGCAGTTTGGACACAAAATCGGAAGCGGTATGTTATGTTTTTTGTAAAAAAGAAGTTCGTAATTAGTTAAACGAAAAGCGACGTTGCATTGTTGATCGCACTTCCCTTCGTGCGCACAACCCAAAACTTCGTTCAAAATTCCGTCATTCACTTCGCCTATGTTGTCTGGAATTTTTTCTGCAGAAACTGTAACATTAAATTTCTTTGCTTCAGACTCATGCCAAGGATAACTTTTTTCTTCCGCCGTCTCTTTTGAGAGAGGAAAAAATTCTTGCGCCAAAGTTTCATTGTATGCCCAAGGTGAAAGTTCAATCGGGAAAAATTCTCCATATTTATAGATTCTCCCCTTTTTATCTTTGAAAGGAATATCGTTCATCTGCCTTATTATTTCTTCGCGTAATTTAGCAAATTCTTTTTTCGAATAAACTTTATTAAAAATTGCGTTCTCAGCGTTCCTGAGTGAAATACAGCCGAGAATATTCGTACAATCCTTACAAGACTCAGTATAGTCCGCATTTCTCACCGATTCCAACGCAGAATAAGAAAACTTAACATTGTAATCATTCATAGCGCCAGTAGCATATTCATAAAGTAATTCTGATTTACCAACATGATCAAGATCCATGCAATCTTTGAAATCAAATGCTCGGTAACAATATTTCGCATTCTCTACATTATATATTTCAAAACAATTTTTGGCATTTTTAACATTTAGAAGATTATTGCCCGTCACATTGACGCATTTGTTAATGTTGGCAAATCTAAAAATTGCTTTCTCCTTAATTTTTTTAAATTCTTCAGCCAAGATCTGACGCGAAGCTCTGCTTTTTAGATTGAATTTTTCAAATTCTTTTAAATACTCTTCCCTAGAATATTGTTCGTTACGAATGCAAAACTTTTTATTGCGCAGATTGCTTGATAAAAAACAATTGCTGCAATTCACACAGTCAACAAGATAATATGAGTCTAAACAACCTCTGCAAAGCAAAAGATACTGGGAATTATAATTCCCCTGCCCTTCAACATTCTCATATAAACTTTCCGATCCATTTATAACATTAAGACAATCAACAATATCTCTTGATTTATCTATAGACTTTGAATAAAAAATATTTTCCGATTCCTTTACAACTGAAACAGATAAATAAACATTTCTTGATTCTCCAACCAAATTAGCATAATCGCAATTGATTGCATTCCTCTGCCACAAAGCCAAACGCGGAACAGTTTTCGAAAATTCTCTATACTGCTCAAAAAATGGCTTGGAAAAATCGTAATCTCGCCCATAAGATTCTGCATCCCATTTATCTCCATACCAACATTCTCGACAATAAACCGGAAAAGGTGCAGATTCGTGATGTATAGAAATTATATTCTTTCCACAAAGATTGCAAATACGACGATACAAAGATCTTTCGTTACGCCAAGCAAAACGTCGTATCTGTCGACACTCTGGGCAAAAAGTCGGTGGTGGAACTTTTATTTTTTCATAAAACGAAAAATCATCTGACTCAATCGTAAAGTCTTTTTTGCAGTTTTGACAGATTTTGTTTTCGATTTTTTGTTCCATAACTTTTTCACTTTAGTTTAGTAAAGTCTGAGCAAGGACTCCCCTTGCTCAATACACCTCTTGCTGATAACACTTCTCACAATAAACTATCTCAGGTCTATCAGAAGCATAACTGGTTTCGAATTCCACCTCGCAACGTCCTTCGTGATGAATGTGTTTTTTGTCACACATGCATTGTCTATGCCAGAGTTTGTTTGGCCCGCGATTTTTTAGACGTGTTTCATGCCGACATTCAGGACAATTCCGCGGGATAGGTATTTTCATTCTTCTATAAAAGCTCAGCTCATCTGCAATAATTCTATAATTTTTATTGCATTCTTTACACACAAAAACTTCTTTGCTCACATTAAAATCAGTAGGCAACTCTGAAATTGAATCAGGAAAATTTTTCCAAACTATAGTTTCTTTACCATAATTACCTCGCGGTGTATCTTCCCATTTGAAACCTTGAGCCAAAGCTTGTTCTTTTGTTAGTGGAAATTCATCCACAACAGAAGATTCGTTGTAACCATAAGGAGATAATTCTTTCGGAAAAAAGTTTCCGTAAATCTCTTCTTGTTTCATTCGTTCAATAATTTCAGTACGTAATTTTATGTATTCCTCCTTACTGTATTGTTTATTCAAAATGCAATAAGATCCTTGAATTAAACCAGCACAACCAAAACAATTATTGGAATTCGGGCAGTTCAAACAATATTGCATAAAACTTGATTCCCAACAATAATAACTACATATTATATTTGAGCATTGCATACCTATGTTCAAAGAATTATAGACAAGTTCCGCTGTTCTCCCTGATGTATTGCAATCCATGCAATTTTTTGCTACACGCCAAGCGTGTATACAATATGCATTGTCTTCCGCGTCATAAGAATGGAAGCAATAACGATTATTTTTTACATTCGTCATGTAATTACCAGTAGAATTGACAACATTAAAAACTTCAGCGAATTTTCTTGGTTTATTTTTTATAAAATTTCTAAATTCTTTTTTAAAATTTTCTACTCCTGAATGTGTGTCTAGTTTAAATGATTTTAATTTTTCTTCGTATTCTTCTTTTGTGTAAGGTTCGTTGAAAATGTGATATTTTTGCTGACGTAAATTGATACATCCAAGACAATTGGTGCATCCTCGGCAATCAAACAAAAAGGCACTATTAAGACAACTGTAACAACCTTTACAAAAACGCAAGGAATGGCAATCATAACAATCATCAACTTCGTAAGAAAGTTCTACTTTATTTGTAAAAGAACAATCAACTAATTCTTTAGAGAGTTGTATCCAGTAACAATTTATGCAATTCTCATTATTTGAGCTCTCCATAATCATGTAGCAATTTTTTGTATCGGCAGTGTGATTAAGATATTCAGAATTGATACTATTCATATGGACCAGAGCTGGTTTTGGAACTTTCTGCCATAATTCATTAAATTGTTTAAAGAACGATTTTTTAGGATCATATTCCATACCGTAATTTTTTCCTTTTAAATCATCGCTGCGCCAACACTCATGACACCATACAGGATAAGTTTTATTTGCACTAAACATAGAAATAGTGCTTCTCTTGCAATTATCACAGTTGCGCTTATAAAGAAACCTTTCGTTTCTAAAAATTAGTCTTAGTTGCGAACGGCATTCCGGACAAAAAGTCGGCGGTGGAACTTTGATTTTTTCGTAGAACGAAAAATCATCTGGCTCTATGGTGAAGTCTTTTTTGCAGTTCTGACATTGTCTCGTTTCACTTTTCATGATTTTCTTATAAAAGGTAGCAAACTCTGCTATCGCAGAAACTGGTACCTATTCTCCTATTTTATTTTCCTCTTCTAAACTTTCTGAGGCAACATTAATAGAATTATTCACTTCACCATAATCCGGCAATTCATCTACAGATTTTATACCCATATACGATAACAATTCAAAGCTGGGTTTGTAAATATAACGCCTGCTATCTTTTGGATCAAGTATTCTTTCTATCAATCCGCGAACAGATAATGCTCGCAAAGTGAAACTGGAATTGACTCCCCTTATATAATCGATCTCCGCTCGGTTCGCACCATTTTTATAAAGAATAATGGATAATGTTTCCAAACTTGCTTTTGAAAGTTCTTTGTTCAGTTCTTCTTTTTGCAATTCTTCAAACAAACTTGATAATTCTGGCGCTGTGCCAAGCGCAATATCAGAATCTTTTTCAATCAATACTATTCCTCTCTCTTTTAAATTGTTTTTTAATCTAAGAACGCCTTCATTCATTTCCGCCTCCTCAACTTTTAAAATCTCTGCAAGTTTCTTTCGCGACATTGGTTCTCCTTTCCAAAACAGTATAGCTTCTATTTTTGATTCTAAATTCATAATTATTGATCTACGTTCTGTGAAGGATTTTAAGAAAAGTGGGTTCCCTGCCCTTAAGACCTCGAGGGCGTATTTTCAAAAATCCTTTACAGAACGTTTGTATTACTTTTTTCCTGCTTACTAATAATAATATCGGCGAAACCATTTTCTTGAATCGCGTCAAGTATCCCGTTTCTGACGAGCTCCAGCATCGCCAAGAACCCGACTATCACAAACAATTTCTCTTCTCGAGTTGTCGCTTTACCAGCAAAACTTTTGAAGCTTGTTTGAATGGAACTTTGTATTCTATCGGTCAGTTTACCAATCATTTCCTCAATGCTAATAACTTTTTTCACTTCCGCTTCCGGCAAGAATACTTTTTTGGGCATTCCTCCCAGAACATTCCGAGCAAAATTCATCATGCTGTCTTTTGTAATTTGAGTATCCGGCAAAAAAACCAAAACATCATTTTTTCTTTCGAGAGGCGCGAAAATCATTTTCTCGCCAAACATATTTTTTACATTTCCTCCGAGTTTCGTAAAAAGTTCATACAGTCGCAAGCGTTCTTCTAAACTCTTTATATCGCCCTCTTCCTCCGTCGTGAGACTCAAATTCGGCAAAAGCGATTTTGATTTAATGAGAATCAAAGTCGAAGCCACCAACACGAAGCTAGCAATCTCAGCCCTGCCCAGACCTCCGAGTTTGTTCATGTAGCCCAAGAAATCTTCAGTCACAGTCGCAAGCGACACATCGTTTATGAAAAGTTTTCGTTTTTCCACTAGTTCCAAAAGCAACCCAAAAGGGCCTTCGAAACCTGCTATTTTTGCCGTATAACTTCCTGTTTCCACCCTTATATGTTAACATTTCCTTGTGAAAAAGAAAAATGATAAAAAAAGCGTCCGCCTCTCCAAAAACGTCGTTCCTGTTGAATACGACATACAATTACAACCGGACTTGGACAATTTTACTTTTGAAGGCGTTGAAACTATCACCCTCTCTATTCTGAAACCGACTAAAACACTAACTCTCCATTCAAAAGAAATTGAAATAGAAACAGCTTCCATAAACAAAGATTCTCAAAAAATGTTCGCAAAAATTTCTTATGACGAGAAAAATGAAACTGTGACTTTTGCTTTTCCTGAAACTATTCTTTCAGGAAAAACTAAACTGACCATAGTTTTCAGAGGAATTCTCAATGACAAAATGCGAGGGTTTTATAGGAGCAAATATACTATCAAAGAAAAAGACTACCATTTAGCGACCACACAATTTGAAGCTACCGATGCGCGAAGAGCTTTCCCTTGTTTTGATGAACCAGCGCAAAAAGCCATTTTTAATGTTTCTCTCATTGTCCAAAAAGGCAAGACGGCTATCTCAAATACTTTGCCAGTATCTGTCGCGGAACACGATGCTGAATACGAAATAGTAAAATTTTCTCCAACGCCGAAAATGTCCACTTACTTGCTCGCATTTATTGTAGGAGACTTTGAATGTCTGGAATCAAAAACTACTCCCACCACCTCGTCCTTCAGACACTCCCCCTCAGGCAGGGGGAGAAGTATACGAGTTCGTGTCTTTACCACTCCAGGAAAAAAACATCAAGCCAAATTCGCGCTTGATTGCGCGATAAAAACTTTAGAATTTTACGAAAAATATTTCGACATCGCCTATCCTCTGCCCGTGCTCGACATGATAGCTATCCCAGACTTTACAGCCGGAGCAATGGAAAATTGGGGCGCAATCACGTATCGCGAAAGCGCTATCTTGGTCGATGATGATCATTCTTCGCTCTCAAACAAACAATGGGTGGCACTCATAATTGCTCACGAAATATCGCATCAGTGGTTCGGTAATCTAGTGACAATGGAATGGTGGACTCATTTGTGGTTGAACGAGGGATTTGCTTCTTATCTTGAATATTTGGCCGTCGATAAACTTTTTCCAAAATGGGATATTTGGACACAATTTATTACTAGCGAACTCTCCTCAGCTTTACGTTTAGATTCTCTCCTTAATACCCACCCGATAGAAATACCAGTGCATCATCCCGCAGAAATCGGCGAAATATTCGATGAAGTGTCTTATTCAAAAGGAGCGTCAATCATCAGAATGCTTGCGGACTTTTTGGGAGAAAAAGATTTTCGAGACGGTTTAAGATTTTACTTAAAAAAGCATAGTTATAAAAATACGGAAACTATCCATCTCTGGCAAGCGTTTGAAAAAGTTTCAAAAAAGCCCAAAAAAAATGTGACAAAAATGATGCAAAATTGGACTTCAAAACCCGGCTATCCAATGATAAAAGCAGAGATTATAAATGAAAAATTAAATTTGTCGCAAGAGAGATTTTTTAGCAGTCCGATATCAAAGGCAAAAGCAAAAGAAAAAACCTTGTGGCAAATACCCGTTTCTATAAAAAATAGCAACACTGCGCGAAAATATCTTTTTAGCCGACTTTCGCAGGCTGTCGAGCCGAGAATGAGCGATTTTTCAGCAGAAAAATACGCGACGGCAAAAAAGACATTTTCGCGCAGTGACTATCAAAAAATAAATATTAGTGAAACAGGATTCTATCGAGTAAATTACTCAAAGGAACTTTTAGAAAAATTTAAAATACAAATTGAAAAAAAGTTATTACCAGCGCAAGACAGACTTGGAATCATCAGAGATCTTTTTGCCTTAGCTGAAGCTGGAATTGTTTCAACAAAAGATACGTTAGAGTTTTTAGCAAGCTATAAAAATGAAGACAATTACACAGTTTGGCTTGAACTTGCAACGGGTCTCGGACGAATTGAACAACTTTTTGCAAAAGAATCGGTTAAGAAAGAAGAGCTAAACAACCTTATCTTAAATTTATTTTCTCCTCTTGCAAACAAACTCGGTTGGGAAAAAAAGAAAGGAGAAACTCACACCGACGTGCTCTTGCGCTCACTCGTCATCACTCGAGCCGGACGTTCTGGTGATATAAAAATAATTGCTGAAGCGAAAAATAAATTCACGGCCATGCAAAAAGGTAAACACATTGATCCAGACGTTCGTGGTGCTGTCTATGCGACTATCGCAAGAAACGGTGGAATGAAAGAATATCAAACTCTTCTCAAGCGATATAAAGAAGAAACCTTACATGAAGAAAAAAACAGGATTGGAAACACTTTGGGAGATTTTCAAGAAACTAAAATTTTGAAACTTGTTTGCGAATTCGCTATGTCAAAATATGTCAGGGCCCAAAATACTATCGCCATCATTTCGGCTGTTGGAGCAAATCCGTTAGGCAGAGATATCTGGCTAAATTTTGTTCAAAAAAATTGGAAGACACTTGTCTCGCGTTATGGCGACGGTGGTCATACGCTAGCACGACTTGTGAAAGCCATAGGCGGAAGCGCAGAAGAAAAACACTTAAAATCATTCAAAAAATTCTTCAAAACTCATTTTGCGCCTGGAGCCGAGAGAGCGATAGAACAAGTATTGGAACGTCTTGAGAGCAATATCGCTTGGTTGAGAAGAGAAACGAAAAAGCGTCGCGGGAAACCCACGACGCTTGTGGCCAAAAATTGATGCTTAGCCGAATTTGGTTAGCCTTGACCAAATCCGAGCGAAAAGAAGTGACAAAGAGTTGAAACAACGACTAAAATCTAGCTCTTCAGTCCTTTTGCAAAACTTGTGTGAAAATCTATGATAATACATATTCGTTACCATCATAGCACAAATATATACCATATGTCAATCCCACTCAAGACGAACCGCAAAATCAAAGAGAAATTTGCATTGTAAAACTATTTCGTGTAATACTTAGCATTAATGAAACTATTAATTGTCGAATCGCCTTCAAAGGCGAAAACAATTGAAAAATATTTGGAAGATCTTTCCACCTCTGCGATGGACAGGTTTACTGTGCGCGCTTCTGTCGGACACATTCGCGATTTACCGAAATCAAACAAGACAGCGATAGACATCGAGGCTGGTTTCGTTCCGCATTATGAAATTTCAAAAGGCAAAGAAAAAATTGTGCATGAATTACAAGGACTTGCCGAAAAAGCAAATGAAATAATATTGGCGACTGACCCTGATCGTGAAGGAGAAGCTATTGCTTGGCATATTGAAACGCTCTTGAAGGAAGATAAAAAAATAAAAGCTCCCATAGATAGAGTGACCTTTCATGAGATCACCAAAGAGGCAGTGATAGAAGCCTTACAGCACCCCCGCCAGATCGACACAGCGTTACGCAAAGCTCAAGAAGCGCGCAGAGTCCTAGATCGATTAGTCGGCTATGACCTTTCCGGAATAATTTGGAAAAAAGTTCGTTACGGACTTTCCGCCGGACGTGTTCAGTCCCCCGCCCTCCGCATCATCATGGAACGCGAACGAGAAATTCGCGCTTTTGTTCCAGAAAAGTTTTGGAAAATCCTCGGACTTTTTGAAACAAAAAAGGGCGACAAGCTCACTTTAGAATGCAGTGAAGAACCACGTGATGAAAAACTGGTTCAGAAAATAATGGAAGTCGGCAAAGATGGAAATTGGATCGTGAAAGATGTGAAAGAATCTGAGCAAAAACGTTCACCTCGCGCGCCTTTTACAACTTCAACTTTGCAACAGACCGCAAGTTCGCGTCTCGGCTATTCACCTTCACGTACAATGCAGATCGCGCAGAAACTTTATGAAGCTGGACACATCACATATATGCGAACCGACAGTACAAATTTGTCTTTAGTCGCGCAAGAGCAAATCATCAATTTTGTAACAAAGAAATACGGCGCGGAATATGCTCAAGGCAGAGTTTATAAAACTAAATCAAAAAACGCGCAAGAAGCTCATGAAGCTATACGTCCGACACACATTGACAAGATGATCGCAGGTAGCGAAGATCAAGACAAACTTTACAGATTGATTTGGGAACGCGCGATATCTTCTCAGATGTCAGACGCAAAACTGTTAAAAACAAAAATTACGGCAAAAATAGATGGTCATGAAGATCTGCCGGAATTCGGAGCAGTTGGTTCTCGTCTTCTCTTCCCCGGCTGGCTCAAAGTAGAAAGTGATGCGCGAGGTGACGATGTTGAATTGCCAAAATGCAATGCCGATGAAAAATTAAAACTACTGAATCTAATAAATGAAGAAAAATTCACCGAACCGCCCAGCAGATACAGCGAAGCAGGACTCATTAAGGAACTCGAAGGAAGAGGCATCGGCAGACCATCCACTTACGCTTCCATCATGAAAACGATTGAAGAAAGAGGTTATGTGAACAAGGAAGGCAAAACACTTTTTCCGACTGATGTCGGCGAGGTCGTGTCAGATTTTCTTGAAAAACATTTTGCAAATTATATTTCTGACACATTCACAGCTGAAATGGAAGATGAACTCGATGAAATTTCTCGAGGTGAGCGCGAATATGAAAAGACGCTTAAAGATTTTTATGGACCGTTTTTGAAAGATGTGAAATCAAAAGAAAAACTAGAGAAGGCTACAAATCTCGGCGACGCGCCGGAAAATATAAAATGTCCAAAATGTGGATCAAAAATGATCTTGAAACTTTCGCGTGGAGGCAAATTTTACTCCTGTTCAAGATATCCAGACTGCGATGGAGCTTTGATGATGGATGGCACCGAATTGAAAGGACCAAAAGAAACCGGAGAAATGTGTCCAGAGTGCGGAGAAAAAAAAGGAAAAAGCGGTGGTGGAAAACTCGTCATTCGTGAACGTCGCGATGGCACCGGCACTTTCATTTCTTGTTCGCGTTATCCCAAGTGCAAATTTATTAAAAAAGACGAAGCGGAAGAAGCAAAAAAAAGAACTGGAGTGATATGTCCCCTCTGTAAAAAAGGAGATATATCCGAGCGACGTGGAAGATTCGGGATTTTTTATTCTTGCTCAAATTATCCTGACTGTAAATTTGCCATCAAAGCGAAACCTACAGGCAAGATATGCGAAAAATGCGGAAGTCTGATGATGGAAGGCACTAAAACTATACCAGAACGTTGCTCAAACAAAGCATGCATAATGCACAACCCTCACAAAATACCAAAGATTGAAGCTTAGATAAAATAAGTTATAATGGTTTTATGCCTAGTGTAAAAGAAATAACTGATCTAATAGTCGGAGGAGTCAGCCAGCAAGAACAAGAACTTATAGAAAAAGCATACAAGCTTGCAGAAAAAGCGCACGAGGGTCAAACAAGAATTAACGGAGAACCCCATTTTATCCACCCATTTGAAACTGCAAAAATTTTGGCTTCGCTTGGCATGGATATAGAAACCATAGTCAGCGGTCTTTTGCATGATATTTTGGAAGACAAAAAAATGACTGAAGCAGAATTGAAAAACGAATTCGGCGGAGAAGTGCTTTTTTTAGTAAAGAGTGTTACGGGTTTGGGTAAATTAAAATATCTTGGGCACGAAAGATATGTGGAAAGTTTACGTAAACTTTTTATAGCTATGGCAAGTGATTTGCGTGTCGTTGTCATAAAGTTTGCCGATAGATTGCACTATTTACGAATATTGCAATATTTACGTGAAGATAAAAGACGCAGAATAGCTGTGGAATCAATTGAAGTTTACGCTGCGCTCGCAAATCGCCTTGGGATGGGAAAACTCAAGGGCGATATTGAGGATGCCGCTTTTCCGTTCGCTTTTCCAAAAGAACACACATCAGTAGAAGAAATAATTGAAGTAAAAAAAGAATCGTATCAAAAACATTTGGCAGAAATAAAAAAAAGACTCGAAAAAGAATTAAATGAAAACAAAATTAATGTGTCCGAAATTAACTACAGAATAAAACACAAATTCAGCTTATGGAAAAAACTTTTACAGCATGATATGGATATAGATAAAATATACGATGTGGTCGCCCTTCGTATCGTAGTAGAAAGTATTGAGGAATGTTACAGAGTCCTCGGAATTATACACTCAATTTGGAACCCATTGCCCGGCAGAATAAAAGACTATATCTCACTACCAAAACCTAACGGCTATCAATCTATTCACACTACCGTTTTCACTGGAGGAGGTGGAACGGCAGAAATTCAAATAAGAACAGAAAAAATGCATGCGGAAGCGGCTTATGGTATTGCAGCTCATTTTGCTTACAAAGAACAAGGCAGTAAAAAAATTAATAAAGATAAATCAAAGTTCAAATGGATTGAAGAGTTAAAAAGCTTGAATTACGCTCCAAATAAACCAAAAGTTTTTTTGGAGCATCTTAAAATGGATTTTTTCAGCAATCATATTTTCGTTTTCACACCAGAAGGAGACGTCGTCGATTTGCCGGAAAATTCTAGTCCAATTGATTTCGCCTATTCAATACATTCTGATATAGGAAACCATATCTCCGGCGCAAAAATCAACGGAAAAATGTCCCATATTTTTTCAAAATTAAAAAACAGAGATATTGTAGAAATAATAAAAAATAAGGATGCTCATCCATCTAATAAATGGCTAGAATCTGCGAGAACAACTATCGCTAGAAAACACATAAGATCATATCTGGAAAAGCATAGCTTGTTAAATAGACTTAGATCATTCGGGCGAACTTAGATATCATTAGATGCTAAAATTAGAAATGTTGTATAGGTCAGCATCGTCTGTCTTTATTTCTTCTTTGCTTCTATCATCGATAGGAGTTTCTGTGCTTGAAACTCCAGTCTCTTCTGTCTTGGATGCAACAGTGGACTCGCTTTTAGCAATATGATTTTCCATCATTTCGTCAGGCTTTCTCTCGACGTTTGACTTATTTATTAAGTCTAAAATAGCGCGCAAATCGTCTGTGGAAAAATAATCTATTTTGATCTGTCCACCCAATTCTTTCCTGTCGATATGAACTCGAGTGCCTAGTTTTTCTTGAAATTCTTCTTCGAGTTCAGTTATTTCTGGGTCTGGCATAAATTCCTTCTTGCGAACTCTATCATAAGCTATTTTTCTAGCCAATTTTTCCGCTTCGCGCACAGTAATTTTTTTATAAACAATTTCTTTAAAAAGTACTAACTGCTCCTCAGGGTGATCAGCGAGCATCAATATCGGTCGAGTATGCCCTTCGGTAATCTTTCCTTCCGATAGACCATTTAAAATTTCTTCAGGTAAAGTCAGAATACGCAACGAATTAGAAACATATTCCCTGCTTCTGCCCATTTTTTTTGCAACTTCATTATGCGTGAATTTAAATTCATTTACTAATCTGAAAAAGGCTCTAGCGCGATCGACAGCATTCAGGTCCTCGCGTTGCAGATTTTCAATAATCGCAAGCTCGAGCTTCATAATGGCAGTATCGCCTGTGCGAATTATAACAGGCACTTGTGTTACATGAGCAATAATTGCCGCGCGAAGTCTTCGTTCGCCAGCGATAAGTTCGTATTCAGTAACCAGTCCATCTCCTCCTTCTTTTTCTCTTTCCACACGAGAAACAGTCAAAGGTTGAAGAACTCCGTATTGTTTTATCGAGTCCGCCAGATCTTGCAAACGAGCCTCGTCAAAATCTCGCCTCGGCTGATATGGGTTTGGTTTTATTTTATCCGTGTCGATCCAAAAAATTGAATTTGAATATACGTTTGACATAGATTGATTTTAACATAAAAATTTAGTAAAGTGTAAATGTGTAAAACTTGCCGGAGTGGCGAAATTGGTAACCGCAATTGACTCAAAATCAATCGGGGGCAACCCCTTGGGAGTTCGAGTCTCCCCTCCGGCACAAAATATGTTTATATTTTTTAATTTGACTAAAATCGTATAGTGTATTATACTCGTAGTATTATCAGGACTTCAAACAACTGGTAATCTCAATCGTGATGATACGAACGAGAAATTTGTCCTTTGGGAGAAAAATATGCTAAACTTAGCAACGGTAAAGGGTAAAAAAATTGCCCTAGAAGCTCTGGAGCAACGACGAAAAGAAAACGCCAAAAGGAAGAAGATTGACAACAAAGATCTCCCTGCTGGCTCACCGATGTACTTCTATTGCTTAAGCTGCAACGGAATAGCTGATCAGCTTCCGGAGAGGTACTTTCTTTCCACACCAAAAAGAATTTGCGACGAATGCTTTGCACTCAAGGAATTGGGTTGGTTGGAATAGTAGTTACGTCGCACCGCCAATCAATCTGAACCCTCTTGTAGAATTCATTTCTGCTCGAGGGTTCTGTTTTTTAAAAATTATACTATCTACTTGCAATTATCTCATATATGAGATATACTTCTTCTTATGAAAATAAAGATGCAAAATGAGCAACAAAAGATAGGCTTTTTTATTAAAGAATTACGCGAACACCGCGGAATGACACAAGAAGAACTCGCAAAAGCTCTCAATACTTCTCAAAGCTCAATTCCAAGAATGGAAAAAGGTGAGCAAAATTTCACCACAGAATTACTCTCAAAAATAAGTAATGTTTTAGACCATCAAATAGTTTCAATAAATGATTCAATAGACTTTCAAGTGAACGGAGGTAAAAAATTGAGCGGGACAATTAAAACAAATTTTTCCAAAAACGGTTCGGTGGGTCTTCTTTGCGCGTCGCTTTTAAACAACGGAACAACGACCCTGCATGGTATTGCTCGAATTGAAGAGGTTTATAGAGTAATTGAAATTCTAGAAAGCATCGGCGTTATCGTAAGATGGCTCAATCAAAATACCTTGACTATCACGCCTCCAAAAAAATTCAATTTAGAAAATATCAATACAGAATCAGCAATCAAAACTCGCTCTGTCGTGATGCTCATGGGACCTCTCGTCCATAAACTGTCTTCCTTCTCGATTCCCCACCCGCACGGATGCAATTTAGGCAAAAGAACAATTGCAGCTCATATTTACGCGCTTGAAAAACTTGGAATAAAAATTAAAACCACTAGCGAAAAATATGAAATTACGGCTAAAAGAATGAAATCAGCAGAAATAGTAATGTACGAATCTGGAGATACTGCCTGCGAAAATGTTTTGACTGCCTCGGCACTTATCCAAGGCGAAACAAAAATAAATTTTGCCAGCGCAAATTACATGGTGCAAGAAGTTTGTTTCTTTCTCGAAGCTTTGGGTGTAAAGATCGATGGTATAGGCACTGCCAGTCTAACTGTCTACGGGATAAAAGAAATCAACAAAGACATTGAATATTGGAACAGCGAGGACCCTATAGAATCAATGATGTTTATTTCAGCTGGAATTATTACTGATTCAAAACTTACAATTACTCGAGCACCGATTGACTTCTTGGCGCTTGAATTGGAAAAATTAAAAAGAATGAATTTAAAATACAAAACTTCGAAAGTTTATTATTCATTTAACGGCAGAACAAAACTTGTCGATATAGAAATATTTCCAAGTAAATTAATTGCGCTGAATGACAAACTTCATTCAAATCCCTATCCGGGAATAAATATAGATAACCTGCCTTTTTTTGTGCCAGTTGCTATCAAAGCCAAAGGACAGACCATGATTCACGATTGGGTTTACGAAAATAGAGCTATATATCTTACAGAATTAAATCGTCTAGGCGCAGATATTACTCTCGCTGATCCGCATCGTCTATATATCAATGGTGGTACGCCTCTTCGAGGGGCCCAAGTAGTTTGCCCTCCGGCCTTGCGTCCATCAATGGTGATTCTCATCTCAATGCTTGGAGCAAGTGGCACTTCAATTTTGCGAAATGTCTATATGATAAATCGAGGTTATGAAGAAATCGCCGAAAGACTAAACTCCATCGGCGCAGATATTAAAATCATCAAAGGAAACTAATGCGCCTTTCGAGAAATAACTTTTTGCGGGGTTTCGAGGCTGGCGAGCCGAAAACTTCAGGATTTTTTATGCTTAAAAAAATCCGTACCAAAAAAAAGTTTATTTCTCGAAAGGCGCCGAGAGTTATTGTTATTCTTGGTCAAACTGCCACTGGCAAAAGTAATTTAGCAGTAAAAATCGCCCAAAAAATTAATGGCGAAATAATTTCAGCTGATTCGAGACAAGTTTATAAGTGGCTTAACATTGGAACTGGAAAAATTACAAAAAAGGAAATGAGAGGAGTTCCTCATCATCTTCTCGACGTAGTAAAACCAAAAGAAAAATTCACTGTTGCTAAATACAAAGAATTAGCTGAAGAAAAAATTAAAGATATAATTTTTCGAGGAAAAACACCGATAATCTGTGGTGGCACAGGATTTTATATTGATGCAATAACTAAGGGCATTATTTTCCCCGAAGTTCCACCAAACAAAAAACTCCGCAAAAAATTATACTCAAAATCAGCGATAGCATTATTTGAGTATCTAAAAAAAATTGATCCGGAAAGAGCAAAAAATATTGACCCAAAAAATAAAGTCAGATTAGTTAGAGCGATTGAAATAGCTAAAACTCTCGGTAAAGTCCCCGCTATCACGGAGGCGTTGCCTCCGTATAAATTTATAAAAATTGGTTTGTATTTGCCACCGGAAAAATTAAAAAAGAAAGTGGAAAAAAGAGTTAAAAAAATGTTTCAAGATGGTTTGCTTGATGAAATAAAAAAATTAAAGAAGTCTGGCGTATCGAAAAAAAGATTAAAAGAATTCGGCTTTGAATATTTTAATCCCACTTATGAAAAAGTGGTAAAACAGACTTTAAAATACGCTAAACGTCAGACGACATGGTTCAAAAGAGACAAAGAAATAAAATGGTTCGATGCGTCAAAAAAGATTAATTCAGAATTTATTTATTAGTGAAAGGATTAAAATTAGTATCAACATCATAGTAATCTTCATTTTCTTTTTTCTTTAAGAATTTTATAACTTTGTATGTTATTGGCGTGAACAATATTTCAATTCCACACTTGAAAAAATAATTTGAGATTATCAGAGTTATCAAAAGCGAGTTTGGTAAAACACCAAAAAAGGCTATGAAAATAAAAAGCGCGCTATCTACTAACTCTCCGATTATTGTTGACCCTATTGTTCTAGCCCAAAGCATTTTTCCTTTAGTCCATATTTTCATCTTAGCTAAAATAAATGAATTAGAAAATTCTCCAAAAAAGTAAGCAACCGAACTCGCTCCCACAATTCTCGGCGTCAATCCTAAAATTTTATCGTAAGCATCTTGATTCAACCAATCAGTAGCTGGAGGAAGTTTGCCAACAATAATAAACACCAATGACATCAGTAAAGTCATAAAAAATCCTAGCCATATCACATTCCTAGACTTTTTATAACCATAAACTTCTGTCAAAATATCTCCAAAAATATAACTGAGTGGAAAAAGTAAAGTACCTCCATCAAAAATAAAATATTTCAAATCTACTATTTTTGGGCATAAGGTACATAAACCGTGGCTTTTTAAATTTGTTTTCGATTTTTCGGAGCGATAGTTGAAACCAAGAAAATGGAACTCAATACTTTCCTTAAAAGAGAAGTGGAGATGCCTCTGTGTATCCTCACAATGTC
>JAPLXU010000018.1:0-23766 GCA_026395915.1 Candidatus Nomurabacteria bacterium
ACATGGAAAAGTTTAGAAGAATATTTGCATTGGTACAACTATGATAGAATACATTTAGGAAAATATCTTAATGGAATGATACCAATTGAAAAGTGGCGAGATTATCAATTAAAAGTGTCACCTCTGAAGGTTAACTAAACAAACGCTTGACTTTTTTTTATTTTAATATACAATGCTTATATTATATTTTTATGAAAAACATCAATAAATACATCACTTTCGGAGCCATGATATTAGCATTTATATTTTGTGTTACTGTTGTCATGCCCTCTCGCGCGCAGGCGTTTCAAGTTGGTCAACTTATTGATCCATTTTGCTGGTTTGCATGTGATGACAACAATCCTGCTCCTGCACCCGCTAATAATCAAACCCCAAACCCAATCATTACCATTTCTGCCAGTCCAATAAATGTCAATTACAACGGTTCGAGCACAATCACTTGGAATTCAAGCAATGCTACATCTTGTAGTGCTAGCGGTGGTACAAATGGTTGGTCTGGAAGTAAAAATATCTCTGGCTCTTTCTACACTGGAGCTTTAACTCAAACAACAACTTTTGGCATTACTTGTAGCAATAACGCCAGATCAGTTAATAACTCGATTACAGTCAATGTGAGTAACCAGCAAGTCCAAAATCCAACCGTCTTTATTTCTGCAAGCCCAACCAGCATCAATTACAATGAACCAAGCACAATAACTTGGAATTCTAATAACGCGACTTCTTGCTCTGCCTCCGGTGGCGTAAATGGCTGGTCTGGAAACAGGAATACTTCTGGCAGTTTTTCTACAGGAGCTTTAACTAGCTCTACAACTTTTTATATTGCTTGTACAAATAGCACCGGACAGCAGGCTTCTGCTTCGGCAACAGTTTACGTGAATGCTCAAGTTCAAAATCCGACTGTTACCATTTACGCTAGTCCGACAAATGTCAGTTACAACGGTTCAAGCACAATCACTTGGAATTCAAACAATGCTACATCTTGTAGTGCAAGCGGTGGTGTAAATAGTTGGTCTGGAAGCAGAAATACTTCTGGCACTTTCTACACTGGGGCTTTGACTGGCGCGACAACTTTTTATATTACTTGCAACAATAGCACCGGATCAGATAACGCTTCAACAACAGTGAATGTAGATAATCAAGTTCAATACCAGTATCCTACAGTTTCACTTTCGGCTAGCCCGTCGAGTATTCAATCTGGTCAAGGTTCAAATCTTTACTGGAGTTCGTCTTATGCGACTTCTTGTTATGCTTCATGGACAGGAAACACTGCGACTTCCGGCTCCGCATTAGTTTATCCATCATATACGACAACTTATACTATCACCTGTTACGGCTATAACGGACAACAGACTTCTGCTTCGACGGCAGTTTATGTCAGCAATAATTATTATAATAACAATTATCAACAATCTTATGTCACAACCAGCAATGCCAATAACATAACTTCTTCGAGCGCCACTTTGAACGGCTATGTAACTGGAAACAGTTCCTATCCTACAGCATATACCACAGCATGGTTCGTCTACGGAACAAATACAAACTTCGGGTACACCACAACACAAAATTCCTACAGTTATGGATATTCCAATTTCAGCAATATAATTTCAGGACTTCTTCCGAACACCACTTATTATTTTCAAGCAGTAGCGCAAACTTCGCAAGGGATAGTTTATGGAAGTACTATGTCCTTTACTACAACAAATAATTATATTTACAATCAGCCGGCCAGCAATCAGCCGACAGTGGTGGTCTATGCCAATCAAACAAGCGTGTCCTATGGCGGAACGAGCACAGTAAGCTGGCTTGCCACCAATGCGACTTCTTGTCTCGCGTCTGGCGGATCTGATGGCTGGGCGGGAGCAAAAAATGCAAGCTCGGGATCTTTTCTTGCCGGACCACTCAAAGCAAGCGCGACTTTCGCAATGACTTGCAGTAATAGTTTTGGATCTGCCAGCGATTCGGAAACCATAACCGTTCGTGGACAAACAGCGGGAATTACAACGACAAGACCAACCCCAACTTCGTCCGTGGTTGTCAACTCTTCTCTTGATCGCAGTCAGGCAATCACGCCTACTATCGATAACACCAGACCGCATCCGGGAGATGAAATTAATTATACTGTGAGTTATCAAAATGTCGGCGATGGAGCGGCTACTGGTCTAACTCTCCGAATAGATCTCTCTTCAGAAGTCGATTACATATCTTCAAATAAAAATAATCCGACTATTTCTAACAATACCTTGCTCTTCAACTTGGGAACACTGAAAGCAAACAGCCAAGACGCGGTGACAATACGAGTACTAGTGCGAAACGATACCCCAGTCGGAACAAACTTGAATTTTCCCGCGACTCTTTCTTACTACGACCCTTCTGGCCAATCTCAATCAGTAAACGCCAATGTTTCCGCGCAAGTTTACGGCGTGTCAGGGAATGAAAACACAAATACGTCTCTTGGAGCAAATGCTTTTTGGGCTGGTTTTTTCCCGGCAAATATTTTTGGATGGTTCACTATAATTATTCTTACACTTTTGTTGATACTTTTGGGAAAATATATTCTTCGCTCTGATCAACCCAATCCTCCTCTTTCCGCAAAAAAAACAACGAAAACTCCAATAGAATAAACTGGCCATAAAAAGAAAAACAAAAGGCGGGCAAAAACCCGCCTTTTGTTTTTGTGTTATATTTAATCCATGGAAAATCTTGAAATGACCGATGAAGAAATCATTGTCTTGTGTCAAAACGGCGACGATGAGGCGTTCAAAAATCTGATAGACAGATATGCCTCGCTTCTTTTCAACTTTGTCGCGCGTTTAACAAATCGAAACGACGCCCCCGACATAGTTCAAGAGGTATTCATAAAAGCATGGAAGAATATGAAGCGTTTTGACGAACGAAAAGCAAGTTTCAAAACTTGGATTTTTGCTATCGGAAGAAATACAGCCATAGATTTTTTAAGAAAGAAGAAAAGTGTTTTGTTTTCTGAAATTGAGAACAAAAATTCTGATGATAATGATTCCTTTGCCGAAAATATACCTGACGAACAAATATTGCCAGACATAGCTCTGCAAAAATTACAAGACCAAGAACTTTTGAATGACATATTGAAAAAACTTTCCTTGGAAGAAAATGAAGTTTTAGTTCTGCATTATCAGGAAGAAATGACTTTTGAAGAAATAGGAAAAATCTTAGACAAAAGCCTGAATACAGTGAAAAGCAAACACCGCCGAGCGCTGATTAAATTGAGAAAAATGATTGGCTAGTTTTGCACCCCTCTCGCAAGGACGGTCCTTGCGAGTCTTAGATATATGACATCATGGGTGTTAATAAACACGACACTAATATTCCCCCTCCGCGAGAACGGTTCTTGCGAAATATAAATATGCGAAATACTTTCTTGCGAGTTCTTTAAATAAATTAGTAAAACGAATCGTATGATTTGGCTATAAGAGCAAGATTCGATAACACCTTCTTTAAGTTAGCAGGCAACATGTAGTAATCAAACAATAAAACAGCCATTGAGCCATTTCCAAATTCGATTCTTGATATAAAATTATTGTCTCTCATTAACCAATAAAGTTCTACTCTATTCGAAATTATTAACTTTTGTTTTACACTACTATTATCAGTTGTCTTGGAAAGTAAATCGTCTGGTTTAATATTAAATTTATCTCCTTTTTTTATATTCATATATATGCCATTATCTGGAAATATATTGTTTCCTCCAGATAATTCCGTACTAATTTCTAATTCAAAACGGATATCATTCTCGATACCTTTGATGATAAAACCATAATCCATCAACGGTGTTTTAATTTTTTCAATGATATCCCAACCATATTTTTTAGTTTCTATCCTAAATTTATCATAAACATCATTAATATTTTGGAATTTACTTTTAGTTAATTTCCCATTCTCTCCTATTTGGAAATAAGTGCGAATATACATAATTATAATCCAGCAACAAAAGTAAACCACAGATAAAAATATCGGCAAAAAATAATAAGATAAATTTAGTTCATAAAAAATGATAGCTCCTGCAAACCCAATAATCATAAAAATGAATGGAGACAGGAAGAATAACATCTTATATTTAGGATTATGTGTGAATATTATTAAGTGATTTATTAGATTCATAGATACATTATAGCATAAAGCTGAAGTGAACATTCTCCTCCTATTTTTTATGGAGTACTTAGGTCTTAACGAGGAAGTTGATCTCAAACAAAAAGACAGCGCCGAAACGCTGTCTGTGGTCAGATTTTATTATTAGCACCGACCCTGGGCATTTTCTTCCGGCGTTATCAAATAAACAATTGTTCCTCTCAAAGATTCATCGCCAAGTTCATACTCAACGATAACCTGCCAATGTTCACGACAAGCCTGGCGATATAGCACCCAGACTTCTCTAAAACGAAGGGTGTCGTCCACTTCTACAACCTGGGTTACCCCGGTGTTAAAGCGTACGAGTGCTTCATCTGTACGACGGTTGATGTTCAAAAGGACAGCGGGTAGTTGTATACTCATAAATAAGGTTTCGTTACCACCCACATCTGTCTACGGAATAGCCTAACATATAATATTTTAAATGTCAAATTTGCACCAAAATGAATCCTCCACCGTATAACAAGGCATGGAACAAAAATTAATAAACGCTTTTCGAGCTATAAAATACGAATCGAATCAAGATTTGCCTCTTAACGTTTGGCAAGCTATAGTTTTGCGTGAAAGACGCGTCGCCCGCTTGAAATTATGGGCTTTTTCTTTAGTTGGGTTCGTTTCGCTAGTCGGGTTCGTGCCAGTGTTTAAAATGCTCTTGAGCGACTTCACTCAATCAGGTTTTTATGAATATCTTTCTTTGGCATTCTCAAGTGGTGGAACAATAGTCACTTATTGGAAAGATTTTCTCCTGCTTTTGGGCGAATCGTTGCCAGTCTTGAGCATTATTTTGTCGCTTACTTTGGTTTTCGTCTTTTTCCTGTCGCTAAAATACGCAATGAGGCAAATTATAAAACTTATCCGCCCGTCCGGCGGAGGTCAATTAACATTATCGTTAAGGTAGCAGATAGCGCCTAAAGCGCTATCTGGGAAATTTATGAAAAAAATATACGAAGACTTAAAAAAGGTTTTTGAATCAAAAATGACAGTCAGAGTTTTGTACGGAATCGGAATTGTCATAGTGGCGCTCTTGATATTTTCCGCCGGAATCACTGTCGGCTTTCGCAAGGCGTCTTTTGGACGAGCTTGGGGAGAGAACTACGAACGCAATTTTGGAATGATGCCAAATCGTCAAATGTTAGGATTTGGTATAGACAATTTTCCAAACGCCCATGGCGCAGTAGGAAAAATCATAAAAATAACACTACCAACCTTGATAGTGCAAGACAGAGATAACACGGAAAAAGTAGTTTTGATAGGAAGCGACACTCAAATACAGAAAATGAGGGAAAATATCACAACAAATGATTTGAAAGTGGATGACTCTATTGTTGTAATAGGAACTCCCGATGCGCAAGGACAAATCGAAGCAAAATTTATTAGAGTAATGCCCCTTGGCATGCCTGTCCCCCCACCTATGATGGGAGCGCTAATAAAATAAAAATAATATGAAAAACTTTTTTGGAAAAATCAAGGCTTATGTCGTCGCGCATAAAATTACGAGCGCTGTAATTCTGATAGTGGTTTTGTTGATTGGATATTGGGGATATAACAAACTCACAAGCACAGCCGGAGAAACTCGTTACATAACATCAAAGGTCACAAAAGGAACTATTGTTTCTTCTGTCGCTGGCAGTGGTCAAGTGTCAGTTTTAAATCAAGTTGCTATCAATCCGACTGTTTCCGGCGCTCTCATCAGAGTGAATGTCAAACCTGGAAATAGAGTCGCGGGAGGTCAAACGCTTTTTGTCATTGATAACACAAACGCCCAAAAAACCGTTCGGGACGCAGAAATAAGTTTGCAAAACGCAAATCTGGCTTTGCAGAAACTCCAGTTGCAAAACTCGGACACAAATCTGAATACTGCATTATCTAAAGCCTACGATGATGGCTTTAGCACTGTCTCGAACACATTTCTGGATCTGCCGGGAATCATGAGTGGATTAAATAATATGTTTTACACAGCCACCATAACAAGAAATGGCCAATGGAATATCGATTGGTATGAAGGACAAGCCGCAAGCGATGATCATGACCAGGCAAGGATTTTCAAACAAAATTTTACGGATGCATATAATGCTGCCTTAAAAGCTTACAACGACGACTTTGACAGTTATAAATCCGCTTCACGCAGTTCGAACAGCGCAACTTTAGAAAAACTCATAACGCAAACTTATGATTCTGTTAAACTCATCTCCAGCGCGATAAAAAGCGCAAACAATTACATTGATTTCGTAAATGCTTCTATCGAAAAAATAAACGGCACTCCGCCGACTATCATAGCAACCAACCAAGCAACTTTAAACGGTTATACTTCAGAGGCTAATACAGCTTTGCAAAATCTTCTCTCTGCGGAAACTCAAATACAAAATGGTAAAGACTCTTTCACTAGTAGCGATTTGAACACACAGTCAGCACAGATCTCTATTAAACAAGCGCAAAATTCTCTCGCAGATGCGCAACAGAATTTATCAGATTACTACATCAAGGCGCCTTTTGATGGAGTCATCGCGAGTGTTCCTGTTATAAAAGGAGATAATGTCGGTTCTGGAACAACTTTAGGAACAATTATAACTTCAAAAGAGCTGGCCACCGTCACGCTTAATGAAGTGGACGTGGCAAAAATAGCAATCGGAGAAAAAACCACTCTCACCTTCAGCGCCATTCCAGACTTGACCATAACTGGACAAGTAGTGCAGATCGATTCTCTTGGCACTGTCTCTCAGGGAGTCGTGAACTATGGCGTAAAAATAAGTTTCGACACCAATGACGACAGAGTGAAGCCGGGAATGAGCGTTGACGCGAAAATTATCACCAAAGTGGAACAGAATGTTTTGACTGTGCCAAACAGCGCGGTAAAAACACAAGGTGGGACAAGTTATGTGCAAATGTTTGATACTGCTCTGCCTGCTCCTGCTACTGGAATCCAAGGTTCTGTCTCCCCCATTCCGCCTACAAATCAAACTGTGGAAGTCGGTATCTCTGACACTACTTCAACAGAAATTGTATCAGGGTTAAAAGAAGGAGATGAAATCGTTACTAAAACTATAACTTCAACAACAAAAGCTACGACCACGCCTAGTATCTTAGGAGCAGCGACTGGAAATAGAAGTAGTGGAAGCGGAGTGAGAATTCCTTAAATAAAATTATGATAGAAGTAAAAGATATAAAAAAAACATACAAGACAGGAGACGTTGAGTTCGAAGCTTTGAGTGGCGTGTCTTTTACGATTAAAGATGGAGAATTTGTAGCAATAATGGGTCCGTCTGGATCTGGAAAATCAACTTTGATGCATATTTTGGGAGCTCTGGACAAGCCATCAAGCGGAACATATTTTTTGGACGGAAAAGACGTTTCTATTCTGACGGACGATGAACTCGCCGACATTCGTAAAGACAAAATCGGATTCGTTTTCCAGTCTTTCAATTTGCTTCCGAGAACAACAGTGCTACGCAATGTGATGCTCCCTCTCGTTTACGATGGGATTGAACAAAAAGAAAGAGAAAACCGAGCAAAAAAAGCGCTCTTGCTAGCTGGTTTGGATGAGGGACATTTTTTAAATCTATCTAACCAACTTTCTGGCGGACAAATTCAACGTGTGGCTATTGCTCGCGCTTTGGTAAATAATCCATCACTTATTTTGGCAGACGAACCGACGGGAAACTTGGATTCTAAGACGAGCGAAATTGTATTAGCCACTTTTCAGAAATTAAATAAAGAATTGGGACGCACGATTATTCTCATCACTCACGAACAAGACATCGCCGAACATGCAGACAGGATACTTTTCATCAAAGACGGTTTACTTGAAGAAAGAGCCACCCATATTAAAAAAATTGCAAGTCAAATAATAAAACACATATGAAAAACTCAGACTTATTACATGAAACATATTCCGCTCTCTCCGCCAACAAAGCGAGGTCTGGACTCACAATGCTTGGAATTATTATCGGTATCGCTTCCGTGATTGCCATGACCGCTATCGGCCAAGGAGCGCAAAATTCCGTTTCGGCTAGTATCCAGTCGATCGGAGCAAACTTGGTTATGATTATGCCAGGAGCTACGCGTTCTTTTGGTGGACCTTCCGGTGGCCGAGGCGGGGCACAATCTCTCACAGTGGCAGACGCAGACGCAATCGCCTCTCAAGTTTCGAACGTGGCAGGGGTTGTACGAGAAGTGTCATCTCGCGCTCAAGTGGTCGCCACAGGCACAAACACAAACACCAGTATTGTGGGAACTGAAGCATCGTATTTGTCGGTTAGAAATGTCGCTATCGATGAAGGAAGTTTCATCACGAGTCAAAATGTGACAAGCGGAGAAAAAGTCGCTGTGCTCGGTCCAACAGCGAGAGATGATTTGTTCGGAGTGGGAGCAACAGGAGTCGTCGGACAAACAATCCGCATCAGTGGCGCCGAATATACAGTGATTGGCATAACAGTGGACAAAGGCGGTTCCGGTTTTAGTAACGCTGATGACATAATCTACATTCCATATACAACTGCACAGCGCTATCTTTCTGGAAATAAATATCTAAGTGAAATTGACGCGCAAGCTACGAGTTCTGACGCCTCGACTCAAGTGCAAAATGACATAACAGACTTGTTGCTTTCACGCCACAATATTTCTGATCCAACAAAAGCTGATTTCAACGTGTTGAACGAAGCATCCATCATCGCGACTGCTTCTTCGGTTACCGGCACTTTCACTACCCTACTCGCGGCTGTCGCTGGGATCTCACTCGTGGTCGGTGGAATCGGCATCATGAATATGATGCTTACGACCGTGACTGAGCGCACTCGAGAAATCGGTTTACGAAAAGCGATCGGCGCTAAAAGAAAGGATATCAACAAACAATTCTTATCGGAGGCGGTAGCGTTGACATTTATCGGCGGAGTAATAGGCGTGATCTTAGGGTGGCTTATATCTTTCGGAGTTTCTTATTTGGGAATTCTTCAGGCTTCTGTTTCAGTTTCCTCGATTATTTTGGCTTTCTGCGTTTCTGCTGGAATCGGAATTATCTTCGGCTACTACCCTGCCAGGCGCGCCGCGCAATTGAATCCAATCGATGCTTTGAGGTACGAATAAAATTATTATTAGTATTATTAAATAAGTAAAATAAAAATATATAAAAAAAAAAAAAAAAATTAGTTTTGGGATTGTGGGAGTTATAGTCTTGGTTGCCGTATTTTATGGAGGAATGGTTTACGGCAAAAGCCAGATACCAGCAAGAGGAGGAAATCTAGCTTTTGGTCAAAATCCAAATGGAGCAAGCGGAATGAGAGGAGCTAGAACGGGCGGAGGATTTACTGCGGGAAAAATTATTTCAAAAGATGCAACGAGCATCACCGTGCAAATAATGGCGGGCGGACCTGCTTCCCCGTCGACTCAAGGTGGATCAAAAATAATTTTCGTAGACAACAATACAAAAGTCACAAAGCAAGCAAACGGAGCCTTGTCTGACCTCGCGGTGGGCACAGATGTGTCAGTTACAGGCACACCGAACGCTGACGGAAGTATTAGCGCGCAATCGGTGCAAATTAGACCAAACACTCCCCCTGTGCTAAAGTAAAAGCAAGGCAAAATAATTTGCTTTGTAAAAATGCTAGACAAATACCCGATGCGCATAAATAAATATCTTGCTTTCAAAAAAATCTCTACAAGGAGAGGGGCTGACGAGTTGGTGAAAGAAAAAAAAGTTTTCATCAACGGCAAATTGGCTGTGCTCGGAAGTAAGGTTGTCGAAAAAGACAAAGTAGAAGTGAAAGGAGCTGAAAAAAAAGATTACCTGTATTACGCTTACAACAAACCGATTGGAATTGAAACTGGCTCTCCACGAGAAGATTTGTTTCCACTGGGAAGGTTGGATAAGGCTTCACATGGGCTTATGATCTTGACCAACGACGGACGCATCACCGACCAGCTTCTCAATCCGAAATATTTTCACGAAAAAGAATACCTCGTGAAAACTTCAAACAAACTTCGTTCAAACTTCAAACAGAAAATGGAAGCCGGCGTAAATATCGAGGGCTATCAAACAAAAAAATGCAAAGTGCAAATCATAAATGAATTTGCTTTTCGAGTGACACTAACCGAAGGCAAGAAACATCAGATCAGGAGAATGTGCTCCCGTCTTTTCCAAGAAGTCGCCGACCTGAAACGTGAAAGAATTATGAATATAAAATTGGGCAATCTGAAACCAAACGCGTTGAGAGAAATAAAAGGAGAAGAATTGGCTATTTTTTTGAAATCAATCCTTTTTTAGCAGAATTGACTAAATTCTGTTCAGGAGTAGTATCTATTTTAGAGATAGGTCCTTTAAATATTGTGAGTTAATATTGCTTTTAGGAAGTATTTTTATGTTTCTTGAAAGCAGTATTAACAAAACATCATGAAAGATAAAATATATTGTTACACCTTACAAGGTGTGAAAAGGTTGGTCTCGGGAACGAGGCTTGCACTCAAGAGAAAACGAGTCCTCCAAGCTCGAGCAGGTAGAGTAAGAGACCTCATGGGAGCCATTACAACAAACCAAGTTAAATGGATACTTGGAGGCAGTCTCGGCCAAAAATACATTGACGTACTTAAAAGGGCTCGTACTTGATGCCCGAACATCAGGGCTGATACCCCCACATCAACTATCATGAAAGCCGGCACCACCGAAAGGATGAGTTCGCCGGCTTTTCAATTTATCTTTTTTATTTCTCTAAATCCAGAATCTCATCAATCCTAATCTGTTTTACAAACTCAGGCACGTGGGAAACCAAAATCATCGCGCCTTTGTATTCGTTTAACGCTTTGGCTATCACAGGCAGGTGACGGAAATTTATGTGATTCGTCGGCTCGTCTAAAATGAGTAGCCCCGGCTTTTGGAGAACCAATCTAGCGAACGCTACGAGTCCTTTCTGCCCTTCCGAGAGATCGCCTATTTTGGTACGAATGAACTCTCCAGTAATTAAGAATCCCGCGGCAATGGAACGCATTCTCTCTTCGTCCAATTTTTCTCCGCCAGCGAGCATCGCGCTCGAGAGAGATTGATAAACGGTATCTTCGAAATTCAAAGTCGAAAAATCTTGCCTGTAATATCCGATTCTTATCCCATCTTTTACCTTTTCTCCATCAGCATGTCCGCCTGCGAGTCTCTCCAAAAGAGTTGTCTTGCCTATGCCGTTCGGCCCTTGCAAAAGCAAATGGTGATTTTTATTCAAAGAAATTTTTGCTTTATGTTTTACAATCTTGCCGTTCTTCATGGTCGTGAAAGAAGAAATGTGCAAAATTTCTCCTATCAAGTCCGGCTGAGACGGAATGACGAAAGGTCTGATAGATTTGTCTTCCTTCCGCACATCTACCATCTCTTCTTCCAATTCTTCGGCTTTTTCGCGCATACGCTTTGCAACCAAGCGTAGTCGTCCGCCTTTATACGCAAAAACATTCGCCTGATCTTTCTTTGCTTGAATTTCTTTCTGAAGCTGGGCGTTTTTCATATTTTCTTTTTCTACTCGAGCGGTGATATCTTTGACAACATTAAAATAATTGCCGACATATTGCTCGATTTTTTTTGTGTAAACATCCAAATAAAGAACGCCTTGTGTAAAAGCATTCAGAAATTCCGCGTCGTGGGATATAACCAAAACCGTTTTTTTGTAATCAATCAAAAACTTTGTGAGGTGAGCGATCCCCGCTTTGTCCAAATTATTCGTCGGCTCGTCCAAAAGTAACAAATCAGGATCTTGAATAATAGCGGAAGCCAAAAGCAAACGAGCTTGTTGTCCACCGGAAAAAGTCCTAATTATTTTGTCATGCACTTTCGTATGACCCTTCAAATTTACTACTTCCAGGACGTCGTCTATCCGTGGATCAATATCGTAAATTTTCTCTGATGTTTTATTTTGAAAACATTTTTCGAAAAATTCTCTAACGGTCAAATCCAATTGATCGCGCGGAATAACTTGCAGTGCAGAAGCGATGCTCACGCCTTTGACGACGTTTATAATGCCAGATTCGGGAACGTATGCGCCAGAGATCAAACCAAAAATGGTGCTCTTGCCGGCGCCGTTTTGTCCCATCAAGGTAAATTTCATTCCTCGTCTCACAGTGAAGCTAACCCCATCCAAAATAGGCTTGTTGATTCCCCATTCGAACAAAACATTATCGAATCGGACAATGACTTCCTGATTTTTTTGATTTTCCTGAACTTCTTTTGACATTGACGTAGATTAGCCTATTTTAGACAAAAAAGCTAGTAAAAAAGGGCTGGATTCAATTTTAGCTTGACAAAATAGATAACTCTATGCTATACTTGATGTACAAAGTAGGTCCGTAGATTCGCTCGGGTTTAGGCTCGAACGAATAAAGAAAAGAGTCGATTTCGTAGAACACTTTTGTTTTAACAATTTAACTAAAAAAATCAATGACTGGTACAATAAAAAGACTCACTGATAAAGGTTTCGGCTTCATTACTGGAGAAGGACTTGCGAAAGATTTATTCTTTCACAGCAATTCTTTGGTTGGAGTAACCTTTGATGAGCTCAAGGAAGGTGATACTGTTTCTTTCGAAACAGAACAATCACCAAAAGGATTGAATGCTGTGAACGTTCAACGCGCATAATATTCATTCTAATCAAAAAGCCCCGAAAGGGGCTTTTTGATTTTGTGATGTTATTAATTATTTTCCTTGCGCCCAAGCTTTTAGATTTTCATAACTATCTTCCCCACAGATCCATTTGTTAGTTTTTGTATTGTAAAAAAACGGCACGCCCCCGCAGAAATCCTTATCTAATTCGATCAAGCGTTTTTCATTTTCTTTGTTGTGCCAAACTTCCAAACTTTCTATCTTTATCCCCTCTTCTTTTTCCAATCTTTCCACAAGTTCGTGCATGCTCACACAATATGGGCATTCGGTTCCATAAAATTCTAATAGATGGTTCATGATTACTTAGTTAATCTAGCTAAACGAGATTTTTTACGAGCAGCGTTGTTTTTTTTGATAACATTCTTTTGCGCCGCTTTGTCTATGATGGCAAAAGCGGAAGGAAGCATTTTGACAGCTTCAGCCTTATCGGTTTTGACGATTTTCTCAATTTTCTTTATCACTTCTTTCATTGCGCGCTTTCGGCTGTCATTAAAGGCCTTTTTACGAAGAGACCCCCGAACCGCTTTTTTAGCTGATTGTGTTATTGGCATAAGTAGATACTATTATAAATATCAAAATAAATCAACTTTTTATCGTTTTACTCAGTTTGAAAGTATTCCCATGCTTCAGCATCCCAAAATAAGATTGAACTGTTTCCAGCTTTGGATTATTGGCTATATTCTTCAGCATTCTTCTTTTTGTAGAAGTTCTTAAAACTCTATGTCTTGGAAAATGTATCCAGCCTAGGAAATCAATACCTGAAGCGACAGTTTCAATAGAAACTTTGTTAGGATGCAGTTGCAATTTCAATTCTTTTTCTAAAAATTCGGAAATTTTCTGAAGCAAGTTTTCAAGATAATTCTTATCTTCGCTCAATATCACAAAATCATCAGCATATCTGGCATAATATTTAACTTTTAATTTTCTTTTCATAAACTGGTCAAATTCATTCATGTAGATATTCACCAAAAGTTGAGAAGTCAGATTCCCCAGTGGCAGACCTTTTACTAAACTTTCTGCGATAGCAGAGTTTTTAGTATTTGGCTGAGTGTGGAAACTGTCTATCACTTGCGAAAGAAGCCAAATAATTTCTTTGTCTTTTATATGTTTCTCTAAAACTTGTTTCAAAATCGCATGATCAATATTCGCAAAGAATTTTCTGATATCGCATTTTAAGACAAAGCAAGTCTTTGTGTTATTTTTAGAAACTTTGCGAAAGAAATCTCGAAACCTGTTCATCGCTTTGTGTGTTCCTTTCCCTATTCTGCAAGAATATGAATCATGGATGAATTTGTTGTCAAAAACCGGATACAAAATCCTATAAATCGCATGATGAAGCAATCGATCGCGCACAATTGCTTTGTGAATATTTCTAGGCTTCGGATCTGAAATATTAAAAGAAAAATAGCCACCATGCGTATATGTTTTATTTTTTAAATTGTTATGGAGAGATAAAAGGTTATCCATGAGGTGCAACTGAAATTCCTGCGTATCTTTTCTATTTCTCTTCCCACGCAAAAACTCCTTCCAAGCCAAAAGCAAATTTTCAATGGAAATTATTTTTTCAAAATTTATTGCATTCATGCTATGATTCTACTTTATCAAATAAAAATAAAAAATGACTAAAAAGACCCCCCCCATTTGGAAAATTCTGCCAGTTTTGGAAATAATGAAATCGGCGTATATACTTTGGCAAAGTTGCATGCCAACTATACCAAAAACTTCACGATACACTTTGGCAGAAACCATAGATAAATATTTTATCCAAACAATTGAGAGCATTTTGGTAGCAAGCTTTCTGGAAAGACAGGAAAAACAACCATTTGTCAGAAAAGCCATCATCTCGCTCGACACCTTAAAATTTCTTTTGTATATACTTTGGGAAATTAAAGCATTGGACACTAAAAAATATGCTCTTCTATCAGAACCGCTTGCGGGAGCAGGTAAACAGCTCGGCGGTTGGTATGGACAGCTTACAAAAATAAAACTCTCCAGACAAAAAGTCGGGAGAGAAATGAAAAGAGTTGCGACGAAGAGCCGGATTGTTCGCGTTCCAATTGTTGTCGAGATGGTTCCAATTGAGCACCACCTTGTCGTCATTCTCGATGAGATACGGCACGTTGTCGTCCTGAACGAATTGTATAAAATGCCATCTATGCCACCACCCCTTAAAATTCTTTTCAAATAGTTTAGGGTTGAATATTATTTCGCATCATAATGCGAGAGCATTCTATACCAAGTATTTTCATTTTTTATGAAGTGCTACATACACCACTCTATTTGAAACCGTAATCGCAAATATTCTGGGTGTATGGATACTGGATTCGGTGGCAAGCATCCTTAGACACTTGCTGATATTCACCTACTACCATTTTTAGTATAACAAAAATATAAATATAAACGAAAAAGGTCTCGCATGCTCCACCGAAGGAACACGCAAGACCAATTTGATGAAAACGAATGCAGGACAAAGGGCAAAGTATCAAAAAGACCACAGTACCCCAAGTCCATAGCGCTTACTTGCGACGAAGAGCCGGACCGACCGCGCCCCAACTGCCGTCGAGATGGCCCCAATAGAGCACCACCCCGTCGTCATTCTCGAAGAGAAACGGCACGCAGTCGACCCTGAACGCCTCGCCATCCGAAAACAGCTTTCCCAGCAAAGTGCTTCCGGAAAAACTCGATGCCTTGTGCCTGGATAATCTTGAGTTCATCAAGATCAGCACAACCAGCAAGGAGGCTGTTCTCCGTGAGATGGGTCAAGATCTTGCGACCTTGAACCCAATCCGTTTTTTGCTCTTCGAGAAGCCAGAGTTCCGTTTTCCCCGTCTCAATGGCAAGGATGATATCGCCCCTTGAGAGCGACAACCGAATCTCATCGAGACGAACCCTACTCGCCTGTCCGAGATTAGTGATGTCTTCAGCGGTCCATCCGACCGCCTCCAGTTTATCACCCAACTGGTTTAATTGACCTGACGTGAAGCAAGACATGTCTTACTCCTTTCTGGCACATGTGCCATTTGATTGTTCACTAGCTTGGCTAATCGGATTGATTTCGCCATAGCTTTTAATTTACAAATATATCCTTTATTTATAGACTAAAAGCTGTGGCGAATTTCGTATTTTTAAAGAACTTTTTACTCACATATTGTACACCTAACTCATATATTTGTCAATCGTTTATGTTATCAAATTGCTGTACAATTAGTTTATGATTGGAAGCATTAAAGGAAAAATAATACTGAAAAAGGAAAAATTCTTAGTCGTTGAAACGGCTGGGGTTGGATACAAAATAAGCGTGTCACCTGACACATTGTTGAAAGTGGACGCCCTTCGACTTCGCTTGGGGCAGAATGAAGCGCCTGTGTCATTTTGGATTCATACCCATGTGCGAGAAGACGCGTTCGATCTATATGGATTTTTGGAATATCCGGAATTAGAATTTTTCGAAATGCTTTTGAGCGTATCCGGTATAGGACCAAAATCCGCGCTCGCTATCTTGGGAATCACCTCGGTTGAAACATTACGCAAAGCCATCGGCACTGGAGACACTTCATATCTGACAAAAGTGTCCGGCATAGGCAGAAAAACTGCTGAAAAAATTATTTTGGAACTGCGAGATAAAATGGGAGACAAGACAGAAGGTGAAATAGGAAGCGCTTCCCTTCAAGGCGACATGGATAGCATGGAAGCGTTAAAATCCCTCGGCTATTCTCAATCCGAAGCGCGAGAAGCATTGAAAAAAGTTTCTCAAAAAGCTTCATTGAACGCAGACACAAACTCAAAAATCCGCGAAGCGTTAAAAATTTTAGGCGGGAAGTAGAAAATACAAAATAGGTTTTTTTCGGTACAGATTTTTTGAAGCTTAAAAAATCCTGAAGTTCTCGGCTCGCCAGCCTCGAAACCCCTTCAAAAACCATTTTGTATTTCCTACTTAAAAAAATAATTCTGTATTCCCACGACTGTAAGTTTGGCCATATCATCGTATTTTTTCTGGCGCGCAGTACTATTTCCTAAACTGTATATGTATCCGTACTCTATTAATATGGAACGGACACTGGAAAGAAGCGTGCCATTCGCACCCAAAGCGATAAGCTTTTGGTCAGAGATCAAACCGCCTTTCTCTTTTTCATAAGTGCTTGTGATATATTTTTTATGTAACTCTGCAAAAACACTTTTTGCTAAATCAACGCTCTTTGCAGAATTTGCAAATTGGCTATCCGGCATATAAATGACAAACCCTTTTTCTTTCCCTTTTGTCCAAACATTTGGTCTTGGACGATCATTGAAATGAACATGGATCATCGCATCAATTTTGTTCTCATCCGCCCATTTGTTAAATCCATAAAGTCTGATAGCTACGTCTTCACTGACGGAATTGTGCGGAGCGTTTGTTTTTTTGACAAAAGTTCCATCAGTAATTTCTTTCTGCATTTTTTTCTTGGCATCATCCTTAAAAGCAAGAACATCGGCTTGATTATTGGCAAAATAATCCACAAATTCTTTTGTGTAACCATTCTTGTCGCGTGTGATGTAAACTTCAAATCTTTTATCTTTTTTTAGGATGTCATAAATTCTGCTCGCTAATGCCAGATTCATCGCCGCCTCTTTTAAATTTCCATATTCCGCTCCCCAAACGGCATTATCATGCCCCGGCACCAACAGAATTCTAATAGGCGCGCTGGCTTTTACACAACTTGCCGAAATCGCAAGAAAAATAAAAATGGCAATTGCAAAAAAAAATTTCTTCATTGTAGTACAATAATAGCATGCCCGAGTTACCAGAAGTAGAAACGACAAAAAGAGGCCTCAAAAAAACAATCGTTGGTCTTTCAATAAAAGACGTTTGGACTGAATACAACAGCCCATATTTTCACGGTTCTGACACAATAAAAGATCCAGCATATTTTAGATATTTCAGAAAAACTATAAAGAACGCAAAGATAAAAAACGTGGATCGTCGCGCAAAAAACATTTTGATTCAACTTTCTCCCACCCCCTCGGCTTCTAGCCACTCCCCCTCAGGCAGGGGGAGAAAAACTATTTTGATTCACATGAAAATGACAGGTCACTTAATGTATGGAAATTACAACAGAAAGGATCCATTGAATCGCCATATCCGTTTGATTTTTTATCTTTCAAACGGAAAAACTCTAGAACTTTGTGATACGAGAAAATTCGCAAAGGTAACACTGTTGCCTACCGAAACAATGAACGAAACAATCCATCTAAAGGGCATCGGCCCAGAACCGCTCGAAAAAAAATTTACCTTCGAGGTTTTCAAAAAACAGATCAGCAGAAAACCTAATGGAAAAATAAAACTTGTTTTAATGGACCAATACATAATCGCCGGCATAGGAAATATTTACGCTGATGAAAGCCTGTGGCGAGCGGGTATACATCCAGAAAGTGTCGTCAGCAAAATCCCAAATGAAAAATTGAAGAAATTGTACAAAACTATTCTCTTCACTCTTTCAAGGGGCATAGATTTCGGCGGAGACTCGATGTCGGACTATAGAAACATTCACGGCGAAAGAGGAAAATTCCAATTACATCACGAAGCTTATAGGCGCACTGGAGAAAAATGTCGAAAGAAAGGTTGCAGTGGGGTGATTGTGAGGATTGTTGTTGGCGGCAGGAGTACACATTTTTGCAATGTGCATCAAAGATTGATTTCATAAACAAAAACTGTTATCATTTCATCGAACAATTAACAGAAAGGAATCTATGATGAAGATCGACAAATGGACGCTATAAGCGTCTCGGAGCCAGACAATCGTCTGAGCTCCTCTTTTTTTTATTTCAAGATCCCAAAAAGCGCCACGCCACAAGCTACAGAAACATTGAGCGATTCTTTTTTTCCTTTCATCGGGATTTCAGCAACAACATCGCATTTCTCTAGAATATTTTTTGGTATACCTGTAACTTCAGCGCCGACAATGAAAGCTAATTTCTTCCGGCCGTAGGCTGGTCCGCCTTTGGTGGACACCTTTTTGTAATCAATAGAATTTTTGTCCTGTTCTATGCCGACAATAAAAAACTTCTCCCGCCTCAAGTTTCGCATGATGGCGGACAGGCTCTTTTTAGATTCCCATTTTACATACTCTTCCGCGCCTAAAGCCGACTTTGCCAAATCTCCCCTCTTTCTTCCGAATCTATCGAACGGAGTAGGCGTATAGCCAGTCAAATAAATTTTATCTACGCCAACAGCATCAGCAGTGCGAAAAATAGCGCCGACATTTGATACGCTTCTGATGTTGTGCAAAATCAAAATATTTTCTTGATTTTTTTTCATTTTTTAAAAGGTACCAAACTCTGCTATCGCAAAAAGCGGTACCTGCTTAATACACCTCCTGCTGATAACAACGTTCACAATAAACAATCTCTGGCCGTTCTGGAGAATAAGAAGTTTCAAACTCGTTTTCGCAGCCTTCCTTCATACACTTTCTATGCCAGAGTTTGAGAGGATTGCGTTGTTTTAGTCTCTCATAGTGTCTGCAGTTAGGACAGAGGTGAGGTATGGGAAGATTCATTCTTTTGTAGAATTGAAGTTCAGAAGGAATGATTTTGAAGGCTTCGGTGCATTGTTCATTGCATTTCCCTTGATGTTCACATTCTATGACTTTGTTTATGATTTCGTCATTGATATCTTTGATATTGTCAGGAATGTCTTTGGTTTTGATGTCTATCTTGTAGTTTCTTTCTTCTCTGTCTTTCCAGCTGTAGCCTTGATTGAGAGCTTCTTCTTTTGTCAAAGGGAAGTATTCTTGAGCTATGGTTTCGTTGTAGGAGAAGGGACTTAGTTCTGATGGGAAAAACTCTCCGTATTTATAGACTTGCCCTGAGCCTGTCGAAGGGTTCTTTCTTGTAGATATGTAGGGCATATCATTCATGTGCTTTATGATTTTGGGGACTAATTCTTCGTATTGTTCTTTGGTGTATTGTTTGTTTAGGATGCAGTAATGTTTGCTTTTTAAACCGATACAAGCAAAGAGATGAGAGGAAAAAGAACACAAAGAAGAATATCTGATATCGTGTGAAGTTTGATTCGTAACGCAAAATTGCGCATCTGACCCGTTAAAATCTGGAGCTGCGCTCTCGTAAGCAAGTTCTGTTTTTATGGCTGAAAAAACATCCATGCAGTCTTTGCAATCAGCCATGCGAAAAGTGTTTTTAATATTTTCAGAATTGAAAACGCCAAAAGAATTTATCGAATTTTTGGAATTTATAATATTATTCCCTGAACACTTGACTACATTCACCGCTTGAATGTATTTATAGATTGAATTTTTTTCTTTAATTCTGGTGAATTCTGAAAATAATTCACGCAGAACACGGAAACTATCTGTCCTGATTTTTGATATTTCTTCTTTGTATTCAGTTTCAGAATATTGGTTGTTTCTCAAAACATATTTTTTATTGCGCAGATTGGAAGAAAGAAAACAATTATGGCAATTAATGCAATCAAACAGGAAACCTGAATCAATACAATTACTGCAATCTTGAAGAAAAATACCGTTATAATTATTCAACGAATCTATGTTTTCATAACACAAATTGGATTTGGTAACGAAAGAAGAATCAGCAATGTCCTGACTCTTGTCTATAGCAAACGAGTAATAGATATTCTCACAAAATGTCACAGAAGACGAAAGGTAACCGTTCCTGCATTCAGTACTATAATTTATATAATCTGAATTTACATTGTTAAACCTCCAAGCTTGAATTAAAGGAACTTGCTTAAATAATTTTATCCATTGCAAAAAAAATGGCTGGCTAAAATCATAAGAAATACCGTAATCCATAGAATCCCAACCATCTCCCCACCAACATTTATCACAAAAAATAACAGAAATATTTTTTGGATCATACATAGAAATCACACTTTTTTTACATAAGCCACAGATAGCTTTATGCAAGACTCGTTCATTTCTCCAAAACATCTTGCGAATCATCCGACACTCCGGGCAAAAAGTCGGTGGTGGAACTTTGATTTTTTCGTAAAATCCAAAATCGTCCGGCTCTATAACAAAGTCTTTCTTGCAACTCTGACAAATTTTGGTTTCTGAATCCATACCTATATTATATACCTACTTTAAAAAGTTTTTGTTGCGCATGTTTTTGTGGTAATTTATAGCAAATCTGTGCGCTTCGCTGTTTGCTAGCAGAATTTCACGCTTATATTTCAGCGCGATTTCACTTTCTCCCATTATTGCCTTTGGTTTATGCTTTTCGTCTTTCACCACCGACACTATTGGAATTTTCACACCCATTTTCTTCAGAATTTTCTTTGTTATATTCATCTGCGCAACTCCGCCATCCACCACAATCAAGGACGGGTAAGTCCATTCCTTGTGTGCTAATCGTCTTTCGAGAATTTCAGCAAGCGCACCGGTATCATTGGCGTCAGTCTGAGTTTTAATTTTGAATTTCTTGTATTCGCTTTTTGTCATTTCGCCATTTTCTATCACAACCATGACTCCAACCATATTTTTACCTCCCATGTGGGCGATGTCGTAGGCTTCAATTCTACCCCCTCCGCCCTTGGCACCTCCCCCTACGTAGGGGGAGGCTAGGTAGGGGTATTTCAAAAGCGCCACATCATCAATATGTTTTAATGAAAAAAGTTGTCTTTTAATCTCGCCCGCCTTTTCGAAAGCGTGGATTTTCGAATAATCTTTCATCTCCTTCTCAAGGTTTTTAAAAATTTTCTTTTTTTTGCCTGAAAAAAACAATTTTATATTTCTAATATTTTGCAAATACATTTTTCTATCATCTAAATCGGGTACCAAATTTATCTGCTTGTAAAATTCCATGTAATTTTTACTTTTATCATCTAAGAATGGAAAAATCCTGCGTACAATTTTCACCGCTTCACGAAGTTGCTGGCCATTAGTATATGGACCGAAAACACTCGCAAATGAAACTGGGCTTCTTCCTAAATCTCTCCCTCTCGTAATAATTACCTTAGGCAATTCTTCTTTTGTCACACAAACATAGTTATAACTTTTATCATCTTTCTCCTTCGTATTGTAATATGGCTGATGCTTTTTTATTAAATTGCTTTCGAGAATAATGGCTTCCAAAACCGAGTCGGTCTCTGTGTAGTCTATTTTGTCTGCGCGCCCGACCATATCGAGAAGCAATGGCCCTCTCGTCTCGATCAAATCTTTTCCGAAATAGCTTTTCACTCTATCTTTGAGCGAAGTTGCTCTGCCGATGTATAAAATTTCTCCTTTCTCATGAAAAAAATACACCCCTGGCTTGTCTGGCAATTTATTTTTTTTAAGATACTCGCTTTTCATGTTATTTTTTTATTTCTTCAATACTTTTTTCAAATACTTTCCCGTGTAACTTTTTGGATTGTTCGCTACTTCTTCGGGCGTGCCTTTGGCCACCAAGTTGCCACCTCTTACTCCCCCTTCGGGGCCGACATCTATAATGTAGTCCGAGCTTTTCACAATATCAAGATTGTGCTCGATGAGAACGACAGTGTTGCCCTTCGAAACAAGCTTATTCAAAACTTCGAGAAGTTTTTGAACATCGTCATAATGCAAACCGACAGTTGGCTCGTCCAAAAGATAGATAGTTTTTTCCAAATGTGGGCGATAAAGCTCGCTACTTATTTTCACGCGCTGGGCTTCTCCACCAGAGAGCGTCGTGGCCGACTGGCCGAGTTCAAGATATCCCAAACCGACATCGACGAGCGTTTGCAACCTGTCCGAAATCGCCGGAATATCTTTGAAAAAAGTAAGTCCGTTTTCCACGGTCATGTGCAGAACTTCATAAATATTTTTTTTCTTGTATTTCACAGTGAGCGTTTCTTTGTCGAAACGTTTGCCATTGCAGACGTCGCAAGTAACATAAACCGTCGGAAGGAAATGCATTTCCACGGCTATTTCGCCATTGCCTTCGCAAGCTTCGCAACGCCCACCTTTTACATTGAAAGAAAAACGGTTCGCTTTCCAGCCACGCAATCGCGCTTCTTCGGTTGTGGCAAAAAGATCTCGAATGTGAGTAAAAGCTCCTGTGTAAGTGACAATATTTGAGCGCGGAGTTCTACCGATTGGAGATTGATCGATCAGAATCGCCCGAGAAAGATATTCTGTGCCGGAGAACGAAGTACAGTTGAAAATTTCTGCAGTGCGATATTTTCTTTCGAGACGAGCTTGAAGATTTTTGTAAATAATTTCGTACATCAGAGAACTTTTGCCGGAACCGGACACTCCAGTAATAGAAGTCATCACACCGAGAGGAATTTCAACATTGAGATTGTTTATATTAAAAATTTTTCCGCCACCGATTCTCAAAACTCCCTTAGCTTTTCGCCTTTTTTCCGGAACCGGAATTTTTAATTCGCTACGCAAATAACCCAACGTGCGAGAGTTGTTTGTATTTTTTTTCGCGGTAAGTAAGTCATCCAAATATCCCGAGACAATTATTTTGCCACCATGAACGCCAGCCTTGGGACCGATATCCACTATATAATCCGATGCGTAAATAGTGTCTTCATCGTGTTCGACAATCAAAATCGTATTTCCCAAATCACGTAGGTTTTGCAACGTTCTTATCAAACGATCATTGTCGCGCTGATGGAGCCCAATGGTCGGCTCGTCGAGAACATACAAGGCGCCGACCAATCTTGAACCGAGTTGGGAAGCCAGACGAATGCGTTGCGCTTCTCCGCCAGAGAGAGTATTCGCTTTGCGAGAAAGTTGCAAATAATCAAGCCCTACATCGAGCATGAATTGGAGTCGTGCTTCTATTTCTTTAACAACTGGTACTGAAATTTCTTTTTCTTGATCAGAAAGTTTAAGATTTTTAAAAAATACATGCGCATCGGCGATAGACAAGGAAACAAGATCTAAAATGTTAACTCGGCTCTTTACCTCATCCCCCGCCTTCCCCTGAAAGGGGAAGGCGCTCCCTCTCCTTTCAGGAGAGGGTTGGGGTGAGGTTGCTTCGAGAAAAACATTCAAGGC
>JAPLXU010000018.1:23831-76575 GCA_026395915.1 Candidatus Nomurabacteria bacterium
AGCGTCACAGGGTTCATCACCCATAAAATATTTTGAACCGAGACCGTTACAAACAGGACAAGCTCCATAAGGAGAATTGAAAGAAAACAAACGGGGCTCGACTTCTGGAAAAGAGAAGCCGTCATTCTTGCAAGCGAATTTTGCAGAAAGAATGAATTCATTAGAATCTAGACCCCCTCCTTTCTCCTCCCCCTTATTAAGGGGGAGGTTGGGTAGGGGTCCTATTTTAATAGCCACCAATCCATCAGACTCAATAAGCGCTCGTTCGATAGCTTCAGAAAGTCGCATACGGCTATTTTCTTTGTTTTCTGCGAATTCCTGTACAGCAAAATGATCCACTAAAATATCAATATTGTGAGCTTTGTTCTTAGAAAGAGTAATTTGCTCACGAAGTTTTTTCATCGCGCCGTCGAGGCGAATCTCGGCAAAACCTTTTCCGAGCAAATCATAAAGCAACTGGTAATATTCCCCTTTTCTGCCACGAACTACCGGAGAAAAAATACTAATTTGAGAATCTTCCGAAGAGAAATTCTTCTTCGGAAGATTCTCTACTTTCCCCAAAACAAAATTTAAAATTTCCTCGTTTGAAAGTTTTTTTATTTCTTCTCCGCATTGCGGGCAGTGCGGGTGTCCGATACGCGCATACATCACTCGCAGATAATCATAAATTTCTGTGATCGTTGCTACCGTCGAACGCGGATTGTTGGAACGAGATTTTTGATCGATGGAAATTGCCGGCGAAAGACCGGTGATTTCATCAACGTCTGGTTTCGGCATCTGGTTCAAGAATTGCCGAGCGTAAGAAGAGAGCGATTCTACATATCGCCTCTGTCCTTCCGCAAAAATAGTGTCAAAAGCAAGCGAGGACTTGCCGGATCCAGAAACACCAGTAATAACCACCATTTTATTGCGTGGCATCTCAACATCTATGTTTCTTAGATTGTGAGTCCTAGCCCCTTTAACTATTATTTTATCTATATTTTCTTGATTTTTCATTTGATTTTAACGTAATAAACACAACGACACCCCGCCGTCTCCATAGGGGGTGTGTATCAATATTTAACTCGGTCTAGTATAGCAGAAAAATTTTAAAAGTCTTCTATTTCTCTTTCTTCCCCAAACGTTCTTTTAATACTCCAATTTCATCTCGCAATATCGCCGCGGTTTCGAAGTCCAATTCTTTCACAGCCTTATTCATTTCCTTCTCTTTTATTTTAATTATTTTTTCATAAATAAGATTGCCCCGCTCTTCATCAGACAAAATCTGATTCCATAATTCGGAATTAACTTTCTTGCGTCCGAGTTTTTCCTCTTGGCTGAGTTCTTTGGAATAAGCTTTCTTGAAAACTTCCAAATCAAGTTTGAGTTCCGCATTTACGATTTTTCCATGCTCGCTTTCCATCTCTTCAGTAATATCTTTTATCTTTTTTACTATAGTTTTAGGAGTAATACCGTGTTTTTTGTTATAAGCAAGTTGAATATTTCGACGGCGAGCGGTTTCTTTTAAAGCGTATTCGATGGCGCTTGTCATGACATCGGCGTATAAAATAACTTTACCTTCGCTGTTCCTCGCGGCGCGACCGATAACTTGAATAAGCGACGTTTCAGAACGCAAAAATCCCGCTTTGTCAGCATCCAGAATTCCAATCAAAGCAACTTCAGGCAAATCGAGCCCTTCTCGCAGCAAGTTTACACCAACTAAAACATCAAATTCGCCTTTTCGAAACTGTGTGAGAATCTTGATTCGTTCCATTGTTTTTATATCACTGTGCAGATACTCCGCTTTTATTTTTTTGTCTTTCAAATAGACAGAAAGATCTTCCGCCATCTTTTTTGTCAGTGTTGTAGCCAGAATGCGAAAACCTTTTGCGATTGTTTTTTCCGCCTCAGCGATGAAATCTTGAATTTGGCCGGGAAAAAGCGAGAAGTTTTCTTTTTTGGGTGTCTCGCAAGCCGACGGGCCGAGAGGCAGCGCTGGGACAGCAGTCCCAGACAGCGACCCAAAAAAGGAAGACTTATCGCTTTTTCCGAAAATTTTACTTTCAGAAACCGGTCTCACTACGGTCTCCGGATCCACGAGCCCAGTCGGACGAATTATTTGCTCCACAATTTGTTCGCTCTGCGTTCTTTCTTGTTCGCTCGGAGTCGCGCTGGTGTAAATGACGGAACTGATTCTTTTTTGAAATTCCTCATATTTGAGAGGCCTGTTGTCTTTTGCTGATGGCAGACGAAAACCGTATTCCACAAGGGTATTTTTGCGAGAAGCATCTCCAGCATACATACCTTGGAGTTGGGGCAGGGTGACGTGTGATTCGTCGATAATTGTCAAAAAACCTGTCTTTGGAAAATATGAAAGCAACGTTTCTGGCGGTTCCCCTTCCGCTTTCCCAGACAAATGTCTCGAATAATTTTCAATCCCGTTACAATAACCGATCTCTTTTATCATCGCTAAATCATAATTTGTTCTTCTTTTGATTCTTTCCACTTCTAGCAATTTACCTTCTTTTTTGAATTTTTTAAGTTGAACTTCTAATTCCTTTTTAATATTCACTAAAGCCTTTTTCTTTTTTTCATCCTCAGTTATAAAGTGTTTGGCAGGAAAAATAAAAATATTTTTTTCCCCGCCTTCATCGCTATGCCAGCCCGAATCGCTACGCGAAGCGTTGCTGGCGGGCGAAGCATTGCGGGCAGGTTCTTTCAAAATTTGTGACGAGATTGGATCTATTTTAAGAATTTTTGAAATTACCCCTCCTGATATTTCAACTTGATACATAATAGACTCTGAAACAGGCATGAATTCCACCCTAGATCCGAGGGAACGAAAACTGCCGGGTGTAAGGTCTGCATTTGTGCGTTCGAAATGTATAGCAATGAGAGATTTCATCAAAGCCATCCTGTCCATCTTTTGTCCAACCTCTAATTTAAGATTAACTTTTTCATATTCCTCCGGAGAACCCAAACCATAAATACAAGACACTGAAGCGACTATGATGACGTCAGGACGAGTGAGAAGAGCTTGAGTGGAAGCATGGCGAAGCATGTCTATCTCTTTGTTGATAGAAGCGTCCTTTTCGATATAAGTATCCGAGGCCGGCATGTAAGCTTCCGGTTGGTAGTAATCATAGTAAGAAACGAAATAGTGCACAGCAGAATTTGGAAAAAATAATTTAAACTCCTGCGCGAGTTGGGCGGCGAGAGTTTTATTGTGAGCTATCACCAGGGTCGGTTTGTTGTATTCCGCTATCACGTTTGCCATTGTGAAAGTTTTCCCCGTGCCTGTGGCCCCGAGCAATGTTTGTTTCTTCATTCCCTTTTTGAGCCCTTCACAGAGCTTCGAAATAGCCGAGGGTTGATCACCGCTTGGCTCCCAAGGCTTGCACAACTTGAAAATATTGGACTTTTTCTCCTCTCTTTTTAACATAAACCTATCCTATCACAAGTAAATGAATTATTGATTCAAGTGATAAGTCAACTCACTAGTATAGCCAAAGCTGTCATAAGCTTTAAATATAATATGATAAGCCAACGCGGAGCTTACTATTGTGAATACTAAAAAATAGACCAGCGTTAAATTAATTCTATGTTTATTGATCATTCAGTGATTATATCACTTTGAAAAATTTTGTGCGCCCGGTTGGGATCGAACCAACGACCTTATCCTTAAAAGGGATCTGCTCTACCGACTGAGCTACGGGCGCATACTTGAAAATATATATGAAATAAGGGTAAAAATCAAGACATTAAAAAACTTCCAACAAAAACTGTTCAAAAACAGACTCAGCGTCGCGACCTTCCTTACGCGCTTCGGGTAAGAGATATGAAAGACGAGACGCAAAACCTTTGAGTTCGGGTTCAGAGAACTTTCGAAAATTTTTCTTAATTATCATATCTTTGATTTTCCAAAAAAGAACGCCGATAAGTTCTTCCATCCCTACCCCTTTGTCCATCGCCTGCCTGAAATAAATCCACATATTCAATTTGTCTTTTTTTTCAAACGCATTTGCCACTAAAAAGTTGTCAAATTTTTCTTTTTTTTCTTTTGGTAGCTCAAAGACATTTATTTTCGCGCCGACTTTTTTGAAAGCGTCCAATATGGGTTTATTTAATTTACTTTCTAAAAATATGAAAGAATTAGTTGATTTTTCCATTAACTTTAATTTCTCCAGAATGAAATCTCTAGTTTCTTCGTATTCAAAAATATTAGAAAACACTACCGCGGATTTTGCAGAAAAAAGACTGGAGCCGGAATACAAGCTCTCGATTTGTGCAGAATTAAAATTATTTCTACTCACAGGAAAAATCTCCACAACGCTGGGTATTGATTTCACAAATTTCTCATGAGAAACAAGTTTATTTTTGGCGTCGTCTCCGCAAAAAAGATAAATCATAATTGAAAAGAATTAAAACTTCACCGCTTTTTTGTACTCGGTGTAAGGAACACCATATCTCTCTTCCAGAATCCGTTCCTGTTTTTCCAAAAAGATAAATTTTGAGATGAGAAAAGAAATAATCGTGAAAGAAACCACAAACGGCGCGTCCGCGATAATACCGAAACCCAAAATCAAAAAGAAGAGTCCCCAATGTGTCGGAGTTCTGGTGAAACAATACGGCCCCCTGCAAAAAGTTTCCTTGCTGAGATTCTCTGTTTTTAAATTTCGCGAAGTCTTTTGCGCCCAGATAATTAACAAACTGGCAAATACCAAAAAAATAATGCCAACTGGAATCGCGAAAGTGCCAGTGAATATTTTGAATCTGAAAGTAATATCCAAACAAACGCCGATCAAAAATAGAATAAAATACATGGTGTAAGAATGCGCCAGAATTCTGTGTACTCTGTTTTTGTGAGGTCTGCTATCTAATGTTTTATCCTCTATTTCCATTTCCTTATTATACTACAAAATTTCCTATTTTACCTCTCCAAAATTGTCTCCTCGGTTTACTGAATTTTAACTTTATATTTTGCCTCAACTTTTTTTCAGAATATCTTTAACCCTCTTTTCCCAAAGCTTTTTCCTGCTTTCAATTAATACCACTTCCTTACCTTTATATTTTGTTAAACGCTCGCACATATTTTTTATTGATAACTCCTCAAAGCTCATTATAGAATCAACTATCCAATTTGTTATTTCAGATATGTTTTTTTCAGGTAATCCCCTAAAACATTCTGCTATTTGCTTTCGATAATATTCTATCTTTGGTCCTTTACCTAATCTTAAAAGCCAAGCTATGTGCCTAGAGTTGGAGAAATATTTTCCTTCTTTAAGCTCTGACAACATTTCATTAAATGAAAAGTCTAATGGAGTATCCTGAAAACTGACTTCAAGATTATATTCATTTTTTATTTCAGTTTTTAATTTATCACAAACCCTTTTTATTCTCTCTAGAACTTGTTCCTCATCTTCACCATCATTTAAAAGAGAGTCATACATAACCTGAATGTCTAAATCGGAATTTCCTTCCCTATAACCCAAAACGGTGGAACCGAAAGGAACTATTCCAACAAAACTTTTCTCCTTACATAATTCATCATTGATTCTATCAATAACACGTAATTCCCTTTTACTTTCATGCCCTTCTGTATCTCTAAATATAAAAAGTTTTTTCTCAAAAGAAATATCTTCCATAGAAAATATTATACCACCTAATACTCTATTTTACCTCTCCAAAATTGTCTCCGGAACCTGAATGCACTTCAAGTGGAATATCAGTTTTGTAATGCAAATACGACCTTTCGAGCACGTTTTGCATGGCGTTTTTTATTATTTTTTCAGCTTTTTCCAAAACACCATCCTCTATTTCATAAACAAGTTCGTCGTGAATTTGCAAGACGAGATGAGCTTTGTCTAAAAGCTTCCCCTCTTTCAAATCTTCTTCCGTGTATCTGATAGCGAGCTTGATGATGTCCGCTGTGGCTGTGCCTTGGATCGGAGCGTTTATCGCTGTTCGTTCTGCCATGTTTTTCAAAAATGGAATTCTGGAATTTATATTTGGAAAATATCTGCGTCTGCCGAACAAAGTCTCAGTGTAAGAATTTTTCAAGGCAAATCTTTTTACCTCTTCCAAATAATCTCGCACGCCGGAAAATTGATTGAAATAATTGTCGTAAAATTTTTGCGCTTCCTCGCGAGTACCTCCGAGATTTTTTCGCAGAGATGAAACTCCCATACCGTAAATTATACCGAAATTTATAACTTTCGCTTTGCGACGCATCTCACTGTCAACTTTATCCAAAGGTACACCAAAAACAAACGAAGCGACTCCGGAATGAATATCTTTTTTCTCGCGAAAGATCTGTGTCATCTTTTTATCCCCCGACATCATCGCCGCCACACGCAATTCAATCTGACTATAATCAAAAGCGCAAAGCTTGGAGCCTTTACCCGCAATAAACCCGCCACGAATTTTTTTACCCAACTCAGTTTTTATCGGCAAGTTCTGCAAATTCGGATCCTGTGAAGAAAATCTCCCCGTCGTTGTGCCATTTTGTAAAAATTTTGCATGGAGTCTGTTGTCCTCGCCTGTCATTTTTGGAATTACATCAATATAAGTGGAAAGTAATTTTTGTAATTCACGATAAGCTAAAATTTCTTTGATTATCGGATTTTCTTCCTCCAATTCTTCCAACACAGAAACTTTTGTGGAAAAAGAACCAGAGGCATTTTTCTTTTTACTTGATTTCATACCCATTTTTCCAAACAATACTTCGCCCATTTGTTTAGGAGAATTGATATTGAATTCCGTGCCCGCCATTTTATATATTTTCGAGGTGAGCTTGTCCAGTTCCTCATGATACTCGGCCGATAAATTTTTAAAATATTTTTTGTCTATCAAAATTCCATAATCTTCCATTTCTTTCACTGCGCTCATTATTGGGCGTTCAATTTCTGAATATATTTTATCCAGTTTATTTTCTTTCAGCTGGTCGAAAATATAATCGTAGGCGGTCTCAAAGGAATCCGTGTTTGCAAACAATAAGATATCGCTCAATTGGGGATTTGAAATATCGGAATTTATGAGCCAAAGAGCTATGCTAGCTTCTTGAAGCTTGATGGGGGAAGAAAAATTCAGAGAATTTTCTAGTGGTCTGGCCGGGGCGAGGGGCCCCGGGGAACCGAGGACCCTAGAAAATTCTTCTGGATTTTTCTTCTCTTCCCTTCCAAAGAAATTTTTCAGACGTCCAAACAAACTTCTAAATTCAAACTTGGCAAAAACTTGTTCCACTTTTTTCGGATCCACTGTCTCCCAAAAAGTTTTATCCGGCAGAACAAAATCCACGGGCGCGTCTGTTCTGATTTTAGCCAAGGTTTTTGAAAAAAGCGCTTCCTCTTCGTTGTTTTTTATCAACTCTATCATCCTCTTGCTTATACCGGCCTTTTCAAAAATTTCTTCATCTTTTCTTATTTTTTTGTAAATTTCTTCAATAGTTCCAAAAGTTGAAATCAAAATCGTGGCTGTCTTTTCTCCGATGCCTTTGATGCCTTTGATGTTGTCGGACGGATCTCCGCGCAATCCTTTGTAGTCCGGCAAAAGTTTCGGTTTGAACCCAAAACGATTTACGACTGCGTCCTCGTCATATAAAATTGTGTCATTGATACCTTTTTTCAAAGTGTAAACCTGCACTTTTTTATCATCTACCAATTGCATCGTGTCCATATCACCCGACGCAATAATTATATTCACATCATTGTTCTTCATTTGCTCGACTATCGTCCCAATGACATCATCAGCTTCGAAACCCGGACAGTCGTACATGGGAATGCCAAAAGCTTCAAATATAGAGCGAGAATTTTTTAATTGCATAATGAGCGCGTCGTCAGCTTTTGCTCGCCCGGCTTTGTATGCGTCATAAGCTTCGTGTCTGAATGTTTTCTGTGGTAAGTCATAACAGGCCACAATAAAGTCCGGTTTCAAATCTGTAATTATCTTCATCAGCATTGAAGAAAGCCCATACAAAGCGCCCGTCGGTTCGCCCTTGGAAGACAAAAACTCAGGCAAGGCGTGATAGGCGCGATGGATTATAGCGTGAGAATCGAGCAAAACAAGAGTTCTTGTATCTTTAGGCATTGTGTAAATTATACCATTTAAGCTACAATATATAAATGAGCAAGGACTCCCCTTGCTCAAAATTATGTCTAAGAATATAATAGGCAGATGTACAGAAAAACACCATTTGCGGAAAATGAACATTATCATATTTATTCTCGAGGAGTAGAAAAACGCAAAATATTTTTAAATACGAAAGACTACAACCGTTTTGTTGCCCTCTTGTACATAATGAACCAAACTGATCCATTCAGAATGGACAATTTCATGCGCGAAAATAAAAATAATTTAACAAACATTTTCAATGAGGAAAGAAATAAACCTCTCGTGTCAATATTGGGTTATTGTTTAATGCCAAATCATTTTCATTTGATTTTATACGAACGCACAGAAAATGGAATAAGTAAATTCATGGGCAAGCTCTTAACTGCCTACTCAATGTATTTCAATACAAAATACGAACGAAGTGGTCCCCTTCTGACAAGACCATTCCGATCGGAACATATTAGTAGTGAATCACAATACATGTATATATTTTCTTATATTCATCTCAACCCACTCTCAATTATTGATAAAACATGGAAAGAGGATGGCGTGAAAAACAAAAACATGGCAAAAGATTTTTTAGAAAACTATCAATTTTCAAGCTTTCAAGACTTTCTCGAAAAAGATCGACCAGAAAAAATAATACTAGATTTTTCGTTAATTCCAGAATATATAAAGAATATGGAATTAGGTTTTAAAACATACGAGCAGTTATTTCAAGAAAATATCAATGCAAAACAACAGAGTTGAGCAAGGGGAGTCCTTGCTCAGTTGGGGAAAATGAAAACCGCCCTCCCAAACGGTTTTCACTGTTGGTTGAGCGGTTTGTTTTGATGGGAGGGAACAAAGTTACTGTTGCGGGGTAACGACACGAGGCTGATACTGGGCACGCCAGACGAAGTCGTCCGAGAACTCGTCGACGTACACCCAGAGCTGACCAAAGTCGCCGAAGCTCACGAGGGCAACGAAGACATTTGATAGATCGTCCTTGACAGGTTCGTCGTCCTTCGTGACCACAGCAAAAACAGAATACCTATCTTTACACAACTTCTTGGAGTGTGTGTTGCTAAGATTGGCAAGATGACCTCTGTGTAATCGTCGTTGCTCAAGTTGAAGGGCAGTATTCCCCAAAAAATCTGGGAACTTACCATTTTCAACAAGCTCATCGACAACAACTTTGATTGCCGGCGCCGGCTTGCACTTGCCAAGCAGGCTCTCGCCGAAAACCCCACCCGGAAAGACACCGCTTTCCTCCAGCGTTTTCTTGCCATCGGTGGCGCCGACGATAATCACTTCCGTTTCAAACAGGCGACGGAGATAAACTTTCTCAGCGACCTGATTTACGATGTCCTGAAGAATTCCCGCGACCTTTTCTGGGTCACGGACTCCGTCCATGATCATTTTTCCGACCATGATATAGAGTTTCCAAAGACGCTCATAAACATTTCCGACAACCACAACTGCGTTATTTTTGTTACCCACAATTACCTCTCTTATTTTTATGTTATGTGCATTCACCCGTTACTCACAGGTATAGTCCGAGCATTCGGACAATTTACAGGATTACTCCTGCGTTTTCTGACTCTCACAAAATTATATATCTTTTAAATAAAAAGTCAATAGGGTTATTCCTACATTCAATAACGAAAATGTTGTATCATAAGAGGATACATGGCTCCATTTGACGAAGAAAAACAAAATAAACAACTGGATGACTTGCATAAACAGGAAGAAGAACAGCTGGTGGCAACTTTGGCGGAATCAAAATACGATCTCCCTTATGTCGACCTCTATCGTCTCGGCATAGACAACGAAGCTCTCCGAACTATATCGCACGAAGACGCAATGAAAATGAACGTGGCGCCTTTCAAGCTTTTCGGGAAAAATATTTTCATCGCTGTTCGTTCTCCGTCGGACGATCTTTTCAAAACGCTTAGAGACGATATGGGGAGAAAAAATTTAACTCCCACTTTTTACATGGCTTCGAACGCAAGCTTGAACAAAGTCTGGGATAGATACAAGGAAATTTCCATGGCGGAAAGTTCGTTAGTCGGAGGGGTGGATATTTCCGGAGAAGTTCTAGAAGAAACTGCCAAAAAAATACAAAAAATGCAGGACATCCAAAAAATGGTGACCGAAGCATTGGAAGGAAACAAAATTCATAAAATTTCTCGACTGCTTGAAATAATTCTAGCTGGTGGAATCGCTATTAAAGCTTCCGACATACACATCGAACCGGAAAAAGAAAGAGGCAGGTTGCGCTTGCGTCTCGATGGCGTTCTGCAAGACGTTAATTTTTTCGGATTGGATGTTTATCATCTGCTCAATTCTCGCATCAAGCTTTTGTCGGGCATGAAATTAACTTCAAAAATTGCGCAAGACGGACGTTTCAGCATCATGGAGAAAGACGAAGAGATAAGCATCCGTACCTCCCTCATTCCTGGGGCCTACGGCGAATCGATCGTGATGCGTATTTTGGATCCAAAATCTATCCAGGTAAAACTTGAAGAAATCGGCATAGAACCTTTTCTCTTTTCCGTCATTGAGCAGGAAATCGCAAAACCAAATGGATTGATACTCGTCACCGGTCCGACTGGTTCCGGAAAAACGACAACTCTTTACGCGTTCCTCCGAAAAATTTATTCTCCAGAAATAAAAATAATAACAATCGAAGATCCGATCGAATATCACTTGACCGGAATAACTCAAACTCAAACAAACGAAGAAAAAGGCTACACTTTCGTGGAAGGCTTGCGTTCAGCTCTCCGTCAAGATCCAGACGTGGTGATGGTCGGAGAAATCCGCGATAGAGAAACAGCCGAGATCGCCGTGCAATCCGCCCTGACCGGCCACATAGTCTTTTCCACCTTGCACACGAACAACGCAGCCGGCGTCATCCCCCGATTGATTGATCTAGGAGTGAATCCGAAAATATTGGTTTCGGCTCTTTCCCTCTCCATAGCTCAACGTTTGGTCCGTAAGTTGTGTCCATTTTGCAAAAAAGAAAAAGCTCCGACAGAAAAAGAAGCTCAAACTATCAAAACAGTTATGGAAAGCATCAAAGCGGAAGGAAAAAATCTTTCAAATTATAATATAAATCCCGACGCGCCTATTAAACTTTTCTCAATTGTTGGCTGTGAAAAATGCAATATGCTCGGATACAAAGGACGAATCGGTATCTTTGAAGCGATAAAAACAGACGAAGCAATAGAAAAAATAATGCCAGCGAATCCGAGCGAACACGAGATCAAAAAAGTCGCGCGAGCGCAAGGCATACTCTCGATGCGTCAAGACGGCATAGTAAAAATCCTAAACGGAATAACATCGCTTGAAGAAGTACAGAGCGTCGTGGATTTGAATGAGGAATAAAATATGAAAAAAAATATCTTGTCGATTTTAATAATTGTAATTTCTATAATAATTTTTACTGTTTCGGTTATATATATTCAGTACGGTGCATCTATAAAACCAGAACTCTCAATTCAAATCCATGAGTTGTGTAATGTGAAGTTCGGTTGCAATTATTATAGTTTAGCTAATATCTTTATCTTCGTAATTATCATTCCTATCTTTTTTTTACTTTATTTTCGAAACAATCTATCATTAACAGACAAGAATGACAAAAATTATTTTAAGGTCGAGGGGGAAAAACCTAAGTTGTTATACAAAAAGATATTTTATATTCTCTGCTTGATTATCATTTATGTAGGAGCAATCGCTTATTATACATATTTAGTCTTCGGCAGTTAATTTAAGGCATGATTTCCAAATATTTCTATTCTATCTCCCCTTTAAATACAAACTGAGCTTCTCCGCGAAGAATTATCTCACCTTTTTCGTTTTCTGATAAATACAATTTTCCGCCTGGGAATTCCAAGGTAATTTCTTTCTGCGTTAGGTCTTGCCTAACGCGATTTTTTAGAATTGCATACACAGCGCAGGCGCCTGTGCCACAGGCTAGAGTTGCCCCGCAACCTCTCTCCCAAACTTTTACTTTGAAATAATTGTCAGAAACTTTTTCTACGAATTCCACATTTATTTTGTTTGGAAAATGTGAATTATTTTCAATTTTCGGACCGACTTGAGATATGTCGATATCAGAAACGTTTTTCACAAATCCGACAGCATGCGGATTGCCCATAGAAACAAAACTAAATTCAATGTTTTCAAGGACGAGAGGACTGTTTGGAAAATCAGCATGAGAAAACACAGGCGCTCCCATGTTTACAGAAAAACTTCCGTTATTATTACACGTAATTTCTTTTATTCCTGCTCTTGTATCGATCTGCAGTTCTTTCAGTTTAGCTTTTGTTTGTTCTAAAAAGAATTTGGCGGTGCATCTCACTCCATTCCCGCACATTTCCGCCAAAGTTCCGTCAGCGTTGTAATAATTCATAAAACAATCTGCTTGTGGTGAGCCTGCCGAATCCGCTTTTTTTGATGACTCGAGAAGAATCACGCCGTCTCCCCCTATACCAAAATGCCGATCACACAAAAGTTTTACTTTTTCTGCTTCGGGAACGCCAAAATGCCCTTCACGATTGTCTATCATGATAAAATCATTCCCGGCGCCGTGATATTTGTAAAATTCAATCATGTTTATATTATAATCTTTCCTTAAAAAATTAGCTGATAAGCGTCCCTTCCGAATTCAAATCCCAAAATGGTCTTACTTGCAAAGGAATTCTTTTTTCTTTAACTTCATTCAGTGTTTTGGGGTGCACTAAACCGAGAGCTGTGGTTTTTAAAAGTTCGTCGAGACGGTCGTAAGTGAGAGAATCAATTTTCTTTGCATTTTCATTGCCGGACAACTTTGGATTTTTATCCATGACGCCCGGGACATCTTTCCAAAGAACAACTCTGTTCGCTCGAAGCAAATTGCCCAAAATGCCAGCAGTGTAATCGCTGCCTTCCCTACCCAAAGTTGTCATGAATCTCGTATTGTTTTCCTTTTTGTTCTCATAGAATCCGATAAAACCTTGAGTGATAATATTTTTATGAGATTTGAACATCTGTTCGGTAATTTGTAATTTTAAATTTTCATAAGTAGCTTGTTTGTCGACATTCGCGGAATTAAAATTAGAATCCGTGCATAAAAAATCAGTGGCAAAAACGAGTTTGTTCGGAACATTCATAAAAGAAAAATAATTGCTGACAATCAAACTCGCCAATATTTCTCCAAAAGGCACAATCTGGTCGTAAACAAGCTTAGCGTCTTTTGAATGCCCAATATCGGCGAGAGTTTTATTTATCTTTTTAAAAACATCTTCAATGATGCCGAAAACCACATGCCCAGCAGGAAAAAGTTCTGACGCGATACCAATATGAAAAGCTTTTAACTCGTTTACAGTTTTTTCGCTTTCTTTTTCCTCTCTGCTTACATAACTTTTCACTATTTTTTCCAGATTATTAGTAGTCTTGCCGAAAGCGGAAAATACATTCACAGTGTGAGTTTCAGAAGAAAAACTTTTAAATACTTCAAGCAAATGTTTAACCGGAACAGCTCCGTCTAAAATACCTCCGCCAAATTTATTTACTACAATCATAAATTTATTAAATTTAAATAAGACCTTTGTTACACAAATATTCCGCAATCTGCACCGCGTTGGTCGCCGCTCCTTTGCGCAGATTGTCGGCTACAATCCACATATTAAGAGCTTTATCTTTTGATTCATCACGTCTGAGTCGACCCACAAAAACTTCGTCTTTGCCATTCGCGTAAATAGGCATAGGGTATTGCGCATTTTTCACATCATCCACAACCACGACTCCCGACATTTCAGAAAGCAACTTTTTTACTTTTTCTAAATCATAGTCTTTCTCGAATTCGACGTTCACTGACTCGGAATGCCCACCTATGACTGGCACCCGGACTGTGGTTGCGGTTATTTGGATATTTTTGTCGCCCAATATTTTCCTCGTCTCATTCACCATTTTCATTTCTTCTTTTGTATATCCGTTAGGAAGAAAAACATCAATCTGCGGAATCAGATTAAGGTCAATCGGATACTTGTAAATCATTTCTCCTTTCACGCCCTGCCGTTCATTCATCAGCTGATCTACCGCTTTTTTGCCCGTGCCGGTCACCGACTGATATGTCGAGACAACTATTCTTTTTATTTTGAATTTTTTGTGTAAAGGATAAAGCGCCATGACCATTTGGATAGTCGAACAATTTGGATTGGCAATAATTTTGTCTTTTTTGGTTAAAACATTTCCATTGATCTCGGGTACGACAAGTTTTTTGGAAGAATCCATTCTCCATGCAGAAGAGTTGTCGATCACGACGGCTCCTATTTCCGCAAAAGCCGGAGCCCACTCCAGAGAAGCAGACCCACCAGCCGAAAACAAAACAATGTCTGGTTTTTGCGCAATAGCATCTTTAACAGAAATGATCTTATGAGATACTCCATTGAACTTTATGGTCTTGCCGACTGATTTTTCGCTCGCGACTGGAAATAACTTGAGAACTGGGAATTTTTTCTCTTCTAAGACTTTCAACATGGTCCTGCCGACCAATCCAGACGATCCAACTACTGCAATTTTTCTCTTTTTAATCATTATATTTCGATTCGTTTATAATTTAAAATTGTCTCGGATACTTTTTACTGCTTTTTCTATGTCTTCACGATGTCCAAAAGCGGTCAAACGCAGATAGCCTTCTCCAGCCGTTCCGAAACCACAGCCGGGGGTGCCAATGACGTGCGCTTCATTCAAAAGCTTGTCGAAGAATTCCCAAGAGCTCAAACCTTTCGGATTTTTCACCCAAATATACGGAGCATGTTCCCCACCGAAAACTTTGAAACCGAGTTTCAATAAATTATCTTTTATAATTTTTGCATTCCTCATATAATATCCAACCATCTCCTTGCTTTCTTTTAGACCTGCCGGCGACAAGACCGCCACCGCACCCGCTTGAGCAACATTCGACGCGCCATTGAACATTGTGCCCTGTCTCCTCCCCCAAAGACTGTTGACCTTGCCTCTTTGTGTCCCTTCGATAACTAAATCCATTGGCACGACTGTCCAACCAAGGCGAACACCGGTAAAACCTGACCATTTTGAAAAGCTGTTAATTTCGATAGCGCATTTTTTCGCTCCCTCTATTTCATAAATACTTTTTGGCAAAGATTGGTCGGAAATATATTCGACATAAGCCGCGTCATAAATGATAACTGCTTTATTTTTTATTGCGTAATCAATAAAAGTTTCCAGCTGTTTTTTTGTAGCGACAGAACCAGTAGGGTTATTAGGATTGCAAAGATAAATTATGTCTACCTTTTCTTTTGGAGGGACAGGCACAAAGCCGTTCTTTTCATTGCACTCCATATACACCAGACCCTCATATTTTCCATCAACTAACTCTCCCGTCCTACCGGCGATGACAGTGCTATCCAAATATGCTGGGTAAACCGGATCAGAAATTGCCACGATATTATTTGAACCAAAAATTGACTGAATGTTTGCGAGATCTGTCTTTGCGCCGTCGTTAACAAAAATTTCTTGCGCCTCTAAATTAATATTTTTTGTTTTATAAAAATTAATGAGAGCATTTTGCAGTTTTATATTTCCCTCTTTCCCCTCTGCGTCTTGATATCCAGTGTATGTTTTAACATTGCCAAGCCTTTCTACGCCTTCCATCATTCCTTTGACGACAAAGGGTGACAAGGGTTCTGTCGTATCGCCAACTCCGAGTCGCATGACCCCTACACCTGGTTTTTTTTCGATAAAATCTCTTGTGCGTTTTGCTATTTCGGAAAATAAATATCCTCTCTGCAATTTATCAAAATTTTTATTGATGGTAGCCATATATAATTGCCGAAATTAAATTAATTTTAATTCTTTTAAAACTTTTTCTATCGGGGCTCTATTTTTGTCCTCGATGGAAGTGAGGGGCAATCTCAAACTCTCCTTGATAAATCCCATCATTGCCAAGGCTGTCTTGACTGGAATCGGATTAGACTCGATAAAATTTACGTTCATTAATCCTAAAAGATCATAGTGCAATTTTCTGGCTTCTTTCATGTCGCCTGCGAGCGCCCGATGTATCATTTCGGAAAACAGTTTGGGAACTTCGTTGCATACTACAGAAATGCAACCATGACCGCCAAGCGCGATAAGTGGCAAAGCGAGAGAATCATCTCCGCATAACACCATGAAATCTTTCGGCCCATTCTTCGCCGTTTCGTTTATTATTTCCATCATCTGATTGAGAGATCCAGAAGCTTCTTTGACTGCTTTCACTTGTGGCACTTCTCGCGCAATTCGCACGATGGTCGCGGGAGAAACGTTAGAACCAGTCCTGCCCGGGACATTGTATATGATAATCGGTAGATCTACGGCTTTGGCAATTTCTTTGAAATGAAGAACGAGACCGTTTGGCGTCGGCTTGTTGTAATAAGGGGTCACGTGAAGCAAACCATCGGCGCCCGCGGCTTTGGCTAGAAGAGAAAAATTAATCGCTTTCTTTGTGTCATTCGAACCCGCGCCGGCAATTACCGGAACTTTTCCTGAAACTGTTTTGACTACCGTTTTAATAACAGTGGAATATTCTTCTTCATCCAAAGTAGCCGCTTCCCCCGTGGAACCGCAGACAACTATCGCATCCGCCCCTCCTTTTAATTGATACAGGACTAATTTTTCCAAAGCTGGCAAATCCAAATCTCCGTTTTTTTCAAATGGTGTAACTATGGCAGGAATTGAACCAAAAAATTTTACGTTTTTCATATTTTTTTATAAACTTATTTATAATATATCTTCAAAAGAATACATGCCTTTTTTGTTTTTTATAAATTCAGCCGCAAGCAAAGATCCCTTCGCAAAACCGACTCTGCCATAAGCTTGGTGAGACAGAGTTATGCCATCCGCGTTGCTATCGAACACCACTTCGTGAAAGCCTGGGTTTCTGCCACCTCGGACAGAAGCAAAATGAAGTTCGTTTGGATTGATTTGTCTATTTAGTTTTTCTGTTTGGATAGATTTTTTAGCTGGGAAATTTTCTAAAATTTTTCCCGCGATTTTCAACGCTGTGCCAGAAGGGCTGTCTAACTTGCCACTGTGGTGAACTTCAAATCCATAAACGTCATACTCCGGAAATTTGGCGAAAAGCTTTGACGAGTTAGCCACCATTTTTAAAAAGATATTGGCTCCGACGGAAAAATTTGCGCCGTATATTAAACCTATTTTATACTTTTCGACTATCTTTTTGACTTTTTCCATGTCACCATACCACCCTGTCGTGCCGATCACTAAATTTTTCCCGAGTTTTGCAATTTGTTCGATATTTTTGAGCACTACATCTTTTGAAGTGAAATCAATCGCAATGTCTGCTTTGGCAATACCTTCCAAATCCAGACTTTCGTCTTTATTTTTTTTAAAACTAGTTGAAACCACCTCAAAATTTTCAGAATCACGACACAAAGCATCGATTTCGTGACCCATTTTGCCGAAACCGATCAAGGCAATTTTTATTTTACTTTTCATATCTCTCTATAATACAACTGCAGACTATAATGTTAACTTTTTTAACATTAACCTTGCAATTTGGACTTTTTGTAAAATCTGTTAAAATACTGTTATGATCAAAATACAACCCATCGTGCGGGACATCTTACTGGGAGAACTAGAGGCCTTGTTCGCTTTGACTAATGGCTATATGAATATGAGCAGTTATGCGTACCGCATCAAGCCTTTAGTGGAAGCGCGAACCAAAAAACAAGTTACCATCACGAGCTTGGTCGTTTCCCTTTCACGTTTGCGCAAGGAATTTAAAAAAGAGTCCCCTCTTATCCGAGAAGTCCATATAAAAAATATCACGACAAAATTGCCATTGTCGGAAATGGTTTACGAAAACAATCAAAAATTTTTAGAAAAATTTGAAACGTTGCATAAAAAAATATCCGTTACGAGAGAAGATTTCTTTATAGCGACCATCGGCACGCACGAGGTAGATATAATAGCTTCGTCGAATTTGGCTGACAAAATAATAAAACATTTTGTGATAAAACCGAAAATTATAAATCATGGGTTAACCGCAATCGGAATTTCCCTCGATTCAGAAGTTTTCAACATGCCAAACGTCTTCTTTTCTCTCTTGTCAGTAACTGCCCGCGCCCGAATAAATATCGAAGAGCTCATATCGACATCAACTGAATTGATTTTTGTTGTGGCTGAAAAAGATTTCAGTAAAACCGTCGCTTTGTTTTCGGAACTGCATAGAAAAGTAAATATTTAAGCATGACGAAACTTGTCGCAATAAAAAAAGCATTAATCTCTAAACAATCCTTTTGAAGCTGGGCTCCAAGAGTAACAAATTATTAGAGGATAGCACCAGCGAAGATAAATCTTGCCAGAACGTCCTATGCAAATCCGTATAACCAATGGCTGATTGCTTAGAGATTAATGCCTTCTTGCTCCGCGAACGGTGTAAGTTAGAGTTAAAACCTCTAAAACTATTTTACTACAAAGAAAACTTTTCAAGTGCTATAATGTTGATAGCTCTGTGCATACTGTGTTGATAACTGTATCACAGGCATAGTGTAGCATATTACGAAATAAAAGTCAACCCCGTCGCGTATAAATAACAGCTAAAGTTCAAAAAACCATGGAAAATAAGGATAAAAAGGAGAAAACTGAAGATGTCGTCTTAGACCAGACCTTACGTCCAGCGCGTTGGGATGATTATATCGGCCAAAAACACATAAAAGACAACGTTAAAATTCTTTTGCGCGCGGCTGAGGAACGCGGGCACATTCCCGAGCATATTCTTTTCTATGGACCTCCGGGACTCGGCAAAACTACCCTTGCACACTTGATCGCCAAAGAAACTGGCAGGCAAATGAAAACAACTTCCGGACCGACGATTGAAAAAGTTGGCGACTTGGCCTCTATTTTGACTAATCTTGCGCCTGGCGACATACTTTTCATAGACGAAATCCACAGACTGAACAAAATGGTTGAAGAAATCCTCTACCCTGCCATGGAGTCCGGCGTTTTGGATATCATCATCGGTAAAGGTCCTTCGGCTCGCACCATCCAGCTCGACCTCCCGCCTTTTACCTTGATCGCCGCCACCACTAGAGTCGCTCTCATCTCTTCTCCGCTTCGTTCGCGATTTTCCGGCGGGGTTTTTAGATTAGAATTTTATTCAAACGAAGAAATCGCAAAAATAATCGAGAGATCGAGCAAACTTTTAAATATTTCTCTCGAAGAAGAAGCCTTGAAAGAAATCGCAAAGAGAAGCAGGTTCACTCCCCGCACAGCAAACTACTTTTTAAAACGCTGTCGCGACTTTGCGCAAGTGAATAAAAAGGGAAATAAAAATTTAGATCAGAAAATAGTGAAAGACGCTTTGAACATGCTCGCTGTGGATGACATCGGCTTGAATTCGTCTGATAGAAAATTCCTCGAAATACTTATTGAAAAATTTAATGGCGGACCTGTCGGTTTGAAAACTATGGGAGCGGCGATGTCCGAAGAAGAAGCGACCGTGGAAGAAGTCATAGAGCCATACTTAATCCAGCTTGGACTCTTGGAAAGAACAGCCCGTGGCCGTGTCGCGACTCGAAAAGCGTATGAGCATTTAGATTTTGAATTTAAAGAAAAACAAGAGAAACTTTTGTAAAAAAAGGTAATAGAAAAAGCCGCCAGTGTTCTTTTCTAAAAGGAAAGTCTTAACGACTTTGAGATATTCACCGGAGGGGACTCTTGCGAGCCCCTCCGGCAAGGATTTCCTGACTTTACCGTTGTTTGCCGGTGCTTGGCTAAACGGTGCTATTGGCGCCCGCGACGTTCATCTTGGCGGCGGTGTACCCCAGGCCCACGAAATCGGCGATATTGGCCTTGGCGTTAGCGCCCACGTGACCTGTCGGCGCCGGATGACCATTCGCTGTGTTCTTCTGACCGATGATGTGCCAATTTGGTTTCATATGCTGTCGTCTTGTTTCTACTATCGTTTACTGCAACGATCAGCTCCCACACCTAATTTGGCATCGAAAGAGCTGACCGTATTTAATGATAGCCCTATCTAAATATACGTCAATAAGCGCCTGTGGATAACTCAACCCCCTAACCCCCTTATCAGGGGGAATGAATTTCGCCTCCCCTGACAAGGGGAGGTTGGGAGGGGTTGTAAAAAATGTTAAACTTCTTGTTATGAGAATTTTAGGAATCGATCCGGGATTTGAGAGATTGGGCATCGCTGTACTCGATCCTGCTCTCCGCAAGGAGCGAGGTGAGAAAGATCATTGCGTAGTTTTTTCGGAATGTTTCAAGACTTCCAGCAAGTTGGGTTTTTCTGAACGACTAAACTTGATAGGTAAAGAAGTCCACAAAATAATAAAAGAATACAAGCCGGAGATTCTCGCCATCGAGACTTTATTTTTGAACACAAATCAAAAGACGGTGATGCGCGTCGCTGAAGCGCGCGGAGTTGTGATTTATGAAGCGTCTTCGGCTGGACTCAAAGTCTTTGAAGCTTCCCCGCCCCAGATAAAGATAGCGACGACGGGTTACGGCAGAGCGAACAAAGAGCAAATTATGAAAATGGTAAAAATATTGGCCGAAATGGATACTTCCAAAACTTCTGACGACGAACTAGATGCTATAGCGATAGCTTTGACTGCTTTTGCGCATTTGAAAGTGTTAAAAAAGTAAAAATATATCAATATCAGCGACTTTCGCAGGCTGGCGAGCCGAGAATGAGCAAATTTTCAGCAGAAAATTATGCGACGGTGATATTGATATATTTTTACTTTTGGACTTATCCACACTTTGGGTCATTTTGCTATTGCCAAGTCTTTTTGATTTTGGTACAAAGTATGGAATTAGAAGCGGGTCGCTTTAATAAAATTTCCGCCAAAGGCGGATCCGCCTTTGGCGGAAAAAATAAAAATAAAAAAAATGAGTTACGATGAGGAAGATGAAATTGATGGAAGTTTTAAAATAGGCGCTGATGAAGATGAACTCGGCGAGCCACTCGACATGCCGGAAGAAATAGCTGACTTCGGATTGGACGAAGAAGATCCGGACAAAGATAGATAAGTGATTAAAAAAAACGGAAGCAAGGCTTCCGTTTTTTTTAATCTACTAGGATTTTCACAAACTTTTTTTTGCCTATTTTGAGTGTCAGATCGCTTGTGATTTTTGCATTCTGGTCAGTTATGTTTTCGTTTTTCTCCAAATCATGCGCGCCGTTCCCTAGAACGAGCCTTCGCCATTCCCCTTTCGACGATAGAATTTTATTTTTTACCAAGACTTCGCTCAAAAGCTCCCCTGCTTGGCACTTTATTTCTTCCATTTCGTCAGGAATTTCTTTTTTCTGAAAAGTGTTTGAAAAATTCTCTTCGGCAACTTTAGCGGAGGCCTCGTCGTGAAGTTGTGTGACTATAATAGATGCGACTCGTTTCTTAAGCGTCATAGCATCTTTTTTAAGATTGAACTTATTGATTTCTTCCATAGGCACATCCGTCAAGAGCGTGAACATTGGAATAATGGCGTCATCTCCTAAAGACATAATCTTTCCAAATAATTCGGGGGCTGGATCGGTTAGTCCAACAACATTGCCTTCGCTTTTGCCGATTTTCACGCCTTTAGAATCGGAAAGCAGAGGCGTCGTCATCACAAATTTCTCTTTGTTTTTCATTGCTCGCATAAGCGTTCGTCCAGCAAGCATATTGAAGGTTTGATCGCTTCCGCCCAATTCAAGATCTACATCCATTGCAACCGAATCATAGCCTTGGAGAAGAGGATACAGAAACTCGCGCAAGTTTATAGTCTCACCAGCTTTTAAGCGTTCTTGGAACATGTCTCTTTCGATTAGCTGTTGAACGGAAAAATTTTGCGCAATGTTAAGAATATCGACTTTGGTTAATTTGTCTAACCAATCGCCGTTGTAAAGTATTTTTATTGGATTTGGTCCATCAAAACGAACCACTTTGGAAGCTTGAGAGAGGTAGTCTTTTGCATTGACTCGTAATTCTTCTTTCGTAAAAAATTTTTCCCTTGTTTGTTTCTTTCCTGTCGGATCTCCCGCTGTGCCTGTGCCATCGCCGATCAGAAAAATAACCTCATGACCCAAGTCCTGCCACTGCCTGTGTTTGCGCAAACCAACCATGTGACCTATATGAAGTCTGTCTCCTGTCGGATCGAATCCTTGGTAGAGACGAAGTTTTTTGCCAGAGCGCAAGAGCTCTTCTAATTTTTCTTTAGTGGGATAAATTCTATCAACTCCTCTCGTAAGTAGTTCTTGAATCTTATCTTCTTTCTTTTCCGTTTTCATACTCGGATTCTAGCACATTTACTGATATAATTAAAACTCATGGGAAAAATCAGAAAAATGTTGAAAAATAGGAAATTGATCAAGAATATCGTCTTTTTGGCGGTTGGGATTTTCATTTTATTTGTTGGAATCGTAATTATGTGGCTCTCCTCTTTAAAAATTCCGGATTTTCATTCTTTCAACAACAGAAAAATTGAGAACTCTACAAAAATATATGACCGTACAGGAAAAGTTTTGCTTTACGACATTCATCAAGACACAAAAAGGACAGACATACCTTTCGAGCAAATGAGCCTAAACATAAAGAACGCTACGGTTGCTATCGAGGACTCCGAATTTTACAACCATGGCGGTATACGAATCACATCAATAGTCCGCGCGGTTCTTTCGAATTTGTTTCATGTTGGAATAGGTGGCGGAGGTTCGACCATAACTCAACAACTAGTGAAAAACACTCTTCTGACTTCGGAAAAATCCTACATCAGAAAAATAAAAGAGTGGGTTCTGGCAATAAAAATAGACAACTCTATGCCGAAAGAAAAAATTTTGGAGGCGTATTTAAATGAAGCTCCTTATGGCGGAAATGTTTACGGCATAGAAGAAGCGAGCAAGACTTACTTTGGTAAAGACGCTATTGATCTGACTTTGGCAGAGGCTGCTTATCTGGCAGCAATCCCGCAAGCTCCGACAACACTCTCGCCTTACGGAAAAAACAAAGACAAGCTGGAGACTAGAAAAAACTTAGTGCTTTCGCGGATGCTTGAAGTCAACTTCATTTCCAAAGAAGAATATGGCAACGCAAAAAAGGAAAAAGTGGTCTTTGTTCCGCAAGCGACAGGCGGTATAAAAGCACCTCACTTTATTTTCTTTATTAAAGACTACCTCGAACAAAAATATGGGAGCGACGCTTTGCAAAGTGGATTGAAAGTTACAACAACTTTAGATTATGATTTACAAGCAAAAGGTGAGCAGATCGTAAAAGAGGGCGCCTTGCAAAATGAAAAAGATTGGGGTGGAAAAAATGCCAGCCTCGTGGCAATAGATCCAAAAACAGGACAGATTTTGACAATGGTCGGCTCGCGGGATTATTTCGACAAAGAAATAGACGGGAATTTCAATGTAGCGATTGCTTCGAGACAGCCTGGCTCATCTTTTAAGCCTTTTGTGTACGCTACCGCTTTCAATGAGGGCTTTACACCAGACACTGTGCTATTTGACCTGCCTACTGAGTTCCAAGCAACCTGCGACGCCCTCGGCAAAGCTATACCTCCCCACGATCAAAAAAATTGCTACATGCCGAACGATTATGATGGAAAATATCGTGGACCTATGAGTCTGCGAGACGCTTTGGCGCAATCGATCAACATTCCAGCAGTAAAACTTTTATATCTCACCGGAATCAGCGCTTCGCTCAAAACAGCGCAGGACATGGGCATAAGCACTCTCGGAGACGGCAATCAATACGGTCTGACGCTTGTTATTGGAGGCGGAGAAGTTTCGCTTCTTGATATAACTTCGGCTTATAGCGTCTTCGCGAATAACGGTGATAGAAACCCTTATACTGGAATTTTAAAAGTTGAAAATGGAAATGGAAAAGTTTTGGAAGAATTCAATCCGAACCCGCAGACTGTTTTGCCGAAAAATACAGCATTAACAATTTCTGATGTTTTGTCTGATGAAAAAGCTAGACAGCCGACTTTCGGAGCGCATTCGGTTCTCTATGTGTCTAATGGAAATGTGGCTGTAAAAACTGGAACGACGAACGACAACAAGGATGCTTGGACTGTGGGCTATACGCCGTCGGTTGCTGTCGGCGTTTGGGCCGGAAATAATGACAATGTCCCTATGAAAAAGGGGGGAGCGGCAGTAGCCGGACCAATTTGGAATAAATTCATAAATGAAGCGCTCAAAATTTATCCAGCAGAAAAATTTGAAAAGCCAAACTTGGTCGTCGACCCTAATATAGTAAAACCAGTCCTCCGCGGATTTTGGCAAGGAAATGAAAATTTCTTCGTAGACAAAATTTCAGGGAAGCTTGCGACGGCTCTTACACCAAAAGAAACAACTGTGGAAAAAGTAATAACTAACGTTCATTCCATTCTCTATTGGATAAATAAAAATGATGTCAACGGACCATCACCATCAAATCCCGCGAGTGACTCGCAATTTGATCATTGGGAAACACCTATACAGAACTGGTGGGCGCAAAATAGTGGAAATTACTCAGTAACGACCTTAAATGATAAACCGGTCATGCAGGACGATGTGCATACCGATCTAACGAAGCCGATCGTCTCAATAATAGAACCAACTAATTACACAACTTACCTACCCAATCAAAAAATAAATTTGAAAATTTCGAGTTCGGGCACTTATCCACTTACAAAAATAGACGTTTTTGTAAATAACATATATTTAGAAACTGTGGAGGCTCCTTTTATTTTTTCTTTCACTCCATCTGGACTGGAAAACTTGCAAGCAGAAAATGAACTGAAAATAATTGCGCATGACAGCGTCTATAACAGCAGTGAGACTGCTGTGACATTCAAGGTGCAACAATAGACTATTTTACGGCGTCCAATTCCAAATGAAAAGTAGAGCCTTTCCCCTCGCCTTCTGACTCTCCCCAGACCTTGCCATGATGCGCTCCTATAATTAACTTTACCGAATATAGACCGTAGCCTGTGCTGTCTATGTTTACATGCACAGAATCCTTACCTCGTCCGCCTTCGGTGAAAAGGACTTTTTTGTCTTCGTCGTTGATACCCACGCCTGTGTCTTTGACTGAAAATTTCACTTTACCATCACCATCCTCGAGCCCGATTACTATCTTCCCTTCTTTTGTGTATTTGATGGAATTGTCGATCAAATTATTAACAGCTTCTTTGAGCCAAAAAGCATCACCCATAACATCATAAATATCTTTTTTATTATTATGAATGTCGCTTTCCATTTTAAGTCCTTTGGCTTCGGCTTGGATTTTTTTCTCTTCTATCGCTTTAAGGATTATATCTTTGAAATCGATTTTCTTAAGCTCATATTTGACCGTTCCGCTTGACAGATTCGAGGCATTTAAGACGAGATCAACTGTCTGGATTCCTGCATTGTCGGATTCGAGACCTTGCTCGGCTCTCTTTTTCACTTCTGGATTTATATTGCCGAAAGTTCCATCAAGTAAACCAGCAAAAATGTATTTGGAGTGAGTGAAAGAACCTTTGACTTTGTGGGTAATGAGGTGAACGAGACTTTCCCTTTGTTTGAGCAAGTCTTGAAGTTTTGTATTAAGTTTTTCGATATGCACTCTCTGATCCGACTCCCTTTTAAAATTTCTGAAAAGAATGACACTCAGGCTCGCAGCTATAAACATGGATAGTACAATAAGCAATCGATTAGTTGCATTATCAATAAAGAACAACTGCCCTCCCATCATGATTATAAAACCTACAACCAAATAATGAGAACCCAATATTTTAACATTAAAAATATCAAGCTCGAACACAGAATAAATGATGGCGACAAGAAACACTGGTAGAACGAATAAGCTGTATAAATTGGCATTATAATTGCCAGTTATCGACGAAATATATTCTGTTACACCAAAGATTGAGAGGAACAAAAACATAGAACCGAGCAATATCAAATCAGTTTTCTTTTGTTTCCAAGAAAGTTTTCTGAAAAATGGAACCACCATAAAAACGAGGATTATGAGAAGTATCATTCCCTCAACTACCAATTTGTATTGACCTAAAAAGTCGTTGTTAAAGGCTTCGCAGACGGGGTAGTTGAAACCTGTCACTGATTGCTGGGTGATAGTTATAAAAAATGCTGGAACAGTGATAAGGAAAAGGACTATTTTGTAGACGTAAGATATGTCGGATTTTTTCACGAAAACGGTGGCAAAATAAAGACCCAGCGCGTAGAATACTATTTCTATGTAATCAAGAAAGGACCAGAGAGTGTAAATAAGATGATAACCATTTGTTGTCCAAATAATATAATCTCCAATCAACCAAAGTGAGAAAAAAACAACAAAAGCGAGAAAAACTTTCGAAAAAAGATTAAATTTCGATTTAATAAATACAAAAACCCCTAGAATGAGTGAAAGAATTACTGGGATAATGTGAGAATAGCTGGCAATTACTCTTAGTGAGTTTGTAGTTTCATAACATGTATTTATTGCTGCATTTACATCAATCATAATTTGATTTATTTAAGGTATTAATGTTTTGATTTTTGGATGATAAGAAATCCAAAGTTCATCGGTTTCTATGTCCATCGGCTCGAGAGGTACAATAAGTGGCTTGACGCCAACTATATTTATCACATTTTCTACAGATGGCAATACGACTTCTTTTGTAAAATCACCTTCAGAATTTTTTGATGTCAGAAAATTTTCAAATAAAACACCAAAACAAGAGCAGAGCAGAAAGAAATTTGTGTAATAATAAATTGCCTTACCACCATTTTTTTTAAACCAACCAGAAGCATCACAAAAATTATCATCTTTCATGTTGTATTCATGTATGGTAAATAATCGCTTGTGAAAATCAGTTAAAGATTCGCCCCAAAGTGTTTTGGCATCTTTGATTTTTTTTCCATTATGTGAATTGAAGTCAATTACCGTTATTTTTTCAACATTATAATCGCCATTTTTACTACACTTCTTTTGTATGTGTAGTTGTCCAAGAGAATGCTTGAATTCATTGTTTGAAGTGAATTTGTCTTCGTGATATTCAAAAATAACAGGGTGTAAGCCATTTTCTTTTGTTAGAGCCAAAAACCTTTTAGTTTCATGATTTGGGGTAGCAACTTGCCTGAAAAGAACGCCACATCTTTTGTTTTTTAATATCTCGGGAATATCTCCTTTTAGTAATTTCTCAACTTTTGCCATCAATACCGGGTCTTTCCTGCGTTCATCCAAAAGCCGAAGCGCTTCGGAAAGTGGCGTATAAACAATCTGATTGAATATATTATGGTCGTTCATTATTGTGTTGTAGTCTCCAATTTTGATCATATTTTAATTTCCAGTAGAATTTTCCAACGTACTGCAAGATTCTCCGGCATCTGAGTTTTCAACACATTTAACCGGCTCGCATTTTATTGCCCCGGTTTCACAGACGCTTGTGCAATCTTCATTTGCGCACTTTTTGAAGTCACTAGCATTCAAGCTAAATCTCTTAAAACTAGATAGGTCGTTTGGTGGGCAGTCGTCGGGATTAGAACAATCGCGCTGAAAACAGACTTCTTTCAATGGATCACAGGCAACCTCTACAACAAAGCTGTAATCTTCTTTGTAGTAAAAAAAATAGAAAGCACAAAAAATAGCAACCGCGCAACTGATACCTATTAACCACAAAAACCAATTACTTTCTCTATCTTCTGTTGGCATAAGATTAGTATACTATAAATTTATTAATTAGTTTACCTATTCATCGGCATGATGAGATAAAGGAACGATTGGTCGGAAACTGGCGATACAACCAAGGGGCTTGAAGCCCCAGAAAATTTTATAGACACGCTGTCGGTGGTGATTGACTGGAAACAATCCAAAAAGTATTTATAATTAAATCCTAGCTCAATATTTTCTCCGGTTATGGCAGCATCTAAATATGTCTTATTTTCTCCAATATCATTGTTCGCGGATGAAAGTTCAAAAACCTTCTCTTTTGGCGCGATTTTCAGATTTACTTGATTGAATTTGTCTGAGAAGATATTAGAAATTTTGAGCGCATTCAATAAGTCCTGTTTTAAAACGACTGCGTTTGTTCCGGATGTTTTGGGAATAATTTGGCGATAATCTGGAAAAACTCCGTCAATTACTCGTGAAGTCAGATAAATACCGTCTGAAGAGAAAGAGATTTGATTCTTATTGAAACAAACTTTAATAACCGAACTAGACTCCCCAAAGATTCTCAATATCTCGGAAATATTTTTGAATGGGATAAGTATGCCTCCTATTTCTGGTAGCCCTTTCATTTTGATTTTTTTCTCAGCCAACCTAAAAGAGTCTGTAGAGACGAAAACTAAATTATCCTCGTTAGTATACATAAACACACTCGAAATCTCTGGCTTAACATCAGAAAAAGAAGAACTGTAATAAACCGATTTTATGCCATCTATAAGTTTTTTTGAATCCATCTCAAAAGTCGTTCCTGTTACTCTCGGAATAGTCGGAAAATCGTCGTGCGGTTGACCTTTTAGTTTTATTTTGCTTTTTTTTGTCTGAATTAACAAATTACCATCAATACTTTCTAAAAAAACATTCTCGTTTTGAAAAACATTAGAAAAGACACCATTCAAAACTGATCCAGAAATAGCCACAATCCCCTCTTTTTCTATTTTTGCTGGAATTTCTACTTCAATACCCAAACTTAAATTCGTAGATCGGAGTTTGAGTGATTTACCTGATACAATCAAAAGAATCGAATTTAAAATTGGTAGAGTTAAATTTTTACCAGTAATTTTTTCAACTAAGGAAACTTTGGTTTTTATTTCTTCTATTTTGCATTCTAGTTTCATATGTTTATATTTTTTATATTTAAATTATTAATACTATTAGATGCCTTGATAAGTGGATAACTTTTTTTATTTATAATTTATAAGGCTATGGAATAATTTTATTTTTAATTTAAGTCTAATAACTTTTGATTACTTGAACATGATTCGTATTTGCTCCAATTCTTGTAAAAGTTGTGGGTCGGTTTTCAGATCGTTTTTAATTTTTAGACAAGAGTGTATGACAGTCGTGTGATCTTTTCCACCGAGTTTCTGCCCGATTAATGGATACGACACATTAAAGTCTTCTCGAAGTAAGAACATCACCACCTGTCTCGCTTTTACTATCTCTTTTTTTCTTGTTTTTTCATAAACAGACGCCTCTTCTAGTTTATAATATTCGCTTACGACTTTTACAACATCTTTTATGGCCATATTCCTTTTCGGTTTCATGTTGTTTTTTAGTAAACCTTTCACTTCTGCTAATGTTGGAGGCCTATTTCTTAAGCGATATTGGCAGATTATAGCGTTTAAGCTCCCTTCGAGCTCTCGGATATTGCCATCTACAGAAGAAGCGACATATTCCAATACTTCTTGATCCAAATTAATATCAAGCTCTTGTAGTTTCACTTTCAAAATAGCAAGACGAGACTCATAATCTGGTGGAGAAATGTCCACAATCATGCCGGCGGCAAAACGAGACTTCAAGCGGTCTGCTAATTCGGGTATATAATTCGGATGTTTATCAGAGGAAAAAATAATTTGTTTGCTGTTCTCGTGAAAAGTGTTGAATGTGTGGAAAAGTTCTTCCTGAATTTTTTCCATTTTGCCTATGAATTGAATATCATCAATAATTAAAAGATCATATTTACGATATTTTTCTTTGAAAGAATTTGCTTTATTGCTCTGCAGTGAATTTATAAAGTCGGTCGCGAATTTTTCCAAAGTCATGTAATGGACTTTTTTATTCGGATATTTTTCTTTAATTGAGTTCCCTACTGCTTGAATTAAGTGAGTTTTGCCAAGTCCCGTGCCTCCGTAAATAAAGAAAGGATTGTATTTGGTGCCGGGACTGTCGATTATAGCGAGACTTGCGGCGTAAGCGAGCTCGTTGAAAGATCCCACTATGAAGGAATTAAAATGATAACGAGGGTTCAAGTTGTCCTCTGGATTGATATAAAGGTCTTTTAGGGGTAGTTCTTTGTTTACATAGCTTGTATTTTCCCCTATTCGGATTGGTTCCAGCTTTGTCGTCTCTACTTTAGTGATCATGTATTCCACTGCGCGCATGTTTTCATAAGCATCCGCTATGGTCTTGGTGATAAGTTTGTGATATTTGTTTATAAGCCAATCACGCACGAATTCATTTGGCACGCCAATATAAATAATGCCTGTTTCCTCTTTTACAATACATGTGTTTTTAAACCAAGTGCTAAAGTTTGCTTTTGACATACCCGCCTCGATTTCCACTAAACAATTTTTCCAAAGTTGTTTTATATCCATTAGTTTCATATTATACTATTTGCGCAAGTTTTGATAATTTTAAAAAGTTATTAAACTTGTTGATAAACTGTGGATAAAAATTCCCCCCCCCTCCTTTCAGGAGAGGGTAAGGGGTGAGGTGTATTTGATTTTTTGCCAGAAATGTTATAGTATTGAACGCATGTCATTCACATACAATCCAAAAAAGAGAAAAAGAGCTCGAAGTCACGGTTTTTTGGTTAGATCCAGAATAAAGACAGGCAAGAAAGTTCTAAAGAGAAGACGCCAAAAAGGCAGGAAAAAACTCAGTGTTTAGTCTGGTTTCTTTATGCTTCCTAAAAACAGAAGGGCAAATAAGAAGGATATTGACTTGCTCTTTAAGAGTGGTAGCTCTGTCAGTTTTCCTAATTTAACTTTTAAATTTATTAAAAGTAGCAAAGATATTCCTTCTCGCATTTCTTTTATTGCGCCAAAAAACGTTGCCAAGAAGGCGGTAGATAGAAATCGTTTAAGACGTTTGGGATATATTGTGTTAAAAAATCATATTGGCGGCTCCCCTCTTGGTATTGTTGGCGTTTTTATCTTTAGAAAATACCAAGATGATGTTTCAATACTCGAAAATGAAATTAAAAAAATACTCGATAAGATTAATTGATTTTTATCAGAAGCATATTTCTCCTTTTATAAAGCCGAGCTGTGTTTTTTATCCGTCTTGTTCGGAATATACCAGACAAGCGGTAGAAAAATACGGTGCGCTCAAAGGTTTTTATCTGGGATTTTTTAGGATTTTACGTTGTCATCCATGGCAAAAGAATCATATTGATCCAATTCCTTAATTTTCTGGTGTTTTTTCATGTTTTCATATAGAATGGGAACATGATTCATAGTGTTTGGAATGCCATTTTATATCAACCATTAATCAATGCTCTCGCCTTCTTGGTTTCTATTGTCCCAGGCGGAGATGTAGGTATTGCAGTTATTATTTTGACCATTTTGGTTAAGTTATTGCTCTTCCCTTTCTCCCAAAAATCGATTAAAAATCAAGCGGCGATGGTTATGCTTGCCCCAGAACTTGATAAAATAAAGAAAAGTGGAGCGAGCAAAGAGGAACAAGCGAAATTAACATTTGAACTTTACAAAAAGCATAAAACCAACCCATTTTCAGGCTGTCTTTTGGTTTTGATTCAGATCCCCATCATTTTTGCTCTCTACTATGTTTTTCTGAAAGGCATAAAATTTGACGGCGGACTTCTTTATTCTTTTGTTCATACCCCTCCCCACCTCAATATGATTTTCTTGGGTATTATTGATCTTTCCGCAAAAAGTTTGCCTTTGGCGATTCTGGCTGGGATATCTCAATATCTCCAAGCTCACTTTATGCCGCAACAAAAAACCACCGCAGGAGCTTCTGGCTCTTTTGGAGAGAGTTTTGGCAAAAGCATGCAGATGCAGATGAAATATATCTTCCCTTTTCTTATAGCTTGGATCGCCTATAGCATTTCTGGCGCAGTTGCGTTATATTGGGTTACGAGTAACATCTTTGCTGTAGGCCAGCAAATTTACGTGAAAAAGACGGAAAAGAAGGTATTGGATAAAGAGGTTGAAGTATTGATTTCTGAAAAATAAACAACAAAAATATGGATAAGCAAGAGATACAAAATTTAATAAAGGAAATGATTGAAAAGATAGGGGTTGCAATAACAAAGATTGATATTGTTGAAGACGGCCCACATAACACATGGTTTTCAATTGAAGTTAACGAACCACACTTTTTCTTGGGACGCGAGGGAGAAGCGCTTTACGCTTTGAACCACCTTGTTCGCAGAATAACTGAAGACAAGAACCTCACCCCTTCCCCTCTCCTTGTTAAGGAAAGGGGTGGAGAGCAGAGCCAAATCCTAATTGATATTAATGGTTTTCAAAAAAAGCGAGTGGAAAATATTCGCGCAATAGCCCATATGATGGGAGAGCGAGCCAGATATTTCAAATCAAGCATAGAAGTCGACCCGATGTCAGCCTTCGAACGCAGGATAGTCCACGAGTTTTTATCTAATGAGACTGACTTAAAAACCGAATCAACAGGCTTCGGCCCTTCTCGCCGAGTGGTGATAAAGTACGTCGGGAATCTTTAAAATAAAACTTTTTCCGGTACAGATTTTTTGAAGCTTAAAAAATCCTGAAGTTTGCTCGCCGTCGCTCGCAAAACCCCTTCAAAAGTTTATTTTAAAGATTCCCTTATTTAAGAGAAAATTCCCATAGATAAGAATCTTTTTTGTTCACAAAAAATAAGTAATTTCCACTGTCGTCTAGAGCAAGTTTTATGCCATCTATTTCTCCCACAGCAATTGTGACTGGATCTAGTATCATTGTCCCGTTTCCGGTTTTCACATCTATTTTCCAAATTTGGTCGTTGAAAGACATTTCTCCTTGATACCAAGTATCGGGATATTCTCCTATATTTATTAATTTTGGTACAGCGCAATAAATAGTATCGCTTGCTTTACCCCAAACGCATTTTTCCGGTAGAGTTTTTACTCCTAACACATCGGAATTCCTTGTGTCTGTGTGATAAATATTGATTGATAAATTGCTGTCGCCATAAAGTATCAGCTTCCCATTAGGGCTTGCAAGTGTGGTCAGTCCGTTTATTTCGCCTAGAATTTTAGTTAAATTTTTACCCGATCCGTCCATGCTGTATATATACCCCGGAATATTTGCGGAAGGTTTGGTTGAGAGAGTGATGAGGTTGGCAGTTGGCCAAAGCGATAGCCATTCTGTAAAAGGAGAATCGAATATCTGAGTCTTCTTGTTTGTTAACAAGTTTAGAATCACACCTATCATATCGTCTCCGCTATCAAACAAGTAAAACACCTTTGAAGTATCTGGCGAGATACTTATATCTTTCACATTATCAGGCAAAAAGTTTCCTTTAATTTCGTTATTTCCTGTCACATCTGCTCCCAATAACTCTTTCGGAAGGGTTCCAACGAAAGTTTCGATAGTCCTGTCATTTCCTTTTAAATGTCGCATTACGACAGATTCCCCGTGGTTACCGAAATATGCATCATGCACTTTAGGTATTATAGTTGAAGAAAATTTTTGCTCTTTTATTTTATCGGCAAAGGTTTGGTAAATATTTCCAGTTGCTATGTCCACATATCTCAAAGCCGGCGCGAATTCAGTTGGTGGAGGAGTTGGCTTCTTGGTTTGACCCCCCGAACCCCCCTTAGCAGGGGGGACGCCCTCCCCTGATAAGGGGAGGGTTGGGGTGGGGTTTGTTATTACCGTTGGAACCTCTTTTAATCTTTCTTTTTGAAAAACTGCAAATCCCGCTATGGGCATACTCGAAATTTTTATCAATTTTAACACTGGTGTGTTTGTGACAGGAGGAATATATCCTGAAACATCTACTGGGGGCGTTGTAACTGGAGGCGTCGGCTTGTTGTTGTTTCCGAATGGATTGAATTGTGAAAAAAAGTTTGTGCCCCCGCTGTTATCCCCCGGCGCGGTTGTTCCTTTTTGGAAATACAAAAATCCAAAAACGGCGATTACCACGAGGATTGAGATTATTATTAAAAGTATAAAATTTCTTTTTGACATAAGTTAACTTTATTTATTTGGAGTCCATTTTCCTCCTGCTGTGACACAAGCGCCTTGGTAAGTATGTTGTGGGATACTACAAGTTCCTGTTCCAACCGCCCCGGGCAGTACTGGAGTTGTGGTCCATGTTCCTTTACCTGCACAATCTTCTGCTGTTGTAAATTGAGGAACGCTGCAGACGCCGGAAGTATTTGTTGCTGCAGATTGAATAGCAGGTGAGGTAACTGTTGCAGATGGAGTCCATGTCCCTTTACCTGCGCAGTCTTCTAATGTTGTGAATTGAGGGATACTGCAAGTGCCTGAAGGTATACTTACGGATACATTTGGCGGATTAATATCAGAGTTTAATAGATCTGGGTTTATAGTATAAAGGAGAGCATAGGCGCCGAGGGCTATCAAAAGTCCGAAAATTGCTTGCATTATCCTCTCCTTGCCCGCTTCTTTTGTGTGAGAAAGTTCGCTCGTCATGTATTCTATTCCTCCCACGACTATCATTACTACAGACAAAACCGCGCATAGGCCGATGAATAATTTTATCATTGGGTTTAAATACGCGCTCAAACCACCTGTGGTGCTGACATTATTGCTGGCATCACCAACATTGGGTAATGGAGCCAAAAGCTGATAAGTTGTATTTGTTGGAGATGTCACTGGTGCTGCTGGGTTTATGGTTACTGATGTATTTAGATTATTTTGTATTGCTGCTGGTGCTACATCTTGGCTAGCCCTATCTTGTATATAGTGTATTGTGTTAGCAGCAGCAGTTCTTTGTGCTAATAATTGGTTATATCTTTGTAAGTTTGCTCCTACAGCTGGCCTGCTTGATACAATATCAAATTCTGTTTGAGTTGAAGTTATTATTGCTTGTTGAGCAGCTATTTGTGTTATCTCTGTGTCTGTCAGAGCTCGCGCGCTCACTTGTTTTATCGGACTAAAGAGTCCAATCATAACGATAACTATTAAAATGTATTTTAGGTATTTCATTTTAAAATTCTATATTTATCTCTTTGCTTGCTGTTTCAAAGATTTTATCTTTACTTGTAATATCAAGTCTTAATTTAGAAGTCCCGTGTGTCCCCTCTTTTACTTGGAGTGGCATCAGGTATTTCTTATAATTTGTCAGATTTACTGAATTATCGTTTATGAGCCAGCTCCAAACAAGTGATGGGGTCAGTATTTCTTCTGGCGAAATAAAATATGGCGCTGCCACAATCATATCACTCCCCCCTTGCATTTTGTGTGGGTCGGTGAGCGAATGCTCCCAAATCGTTCCGAGGTTGGTGTCATTTCTATAAAATAATATTTTTGGTTGAGCTGTTCTTATGTCTATGTTCGCGTCGGATGAATATTTTTGATCCACAGTTGAAGCTGTGACAGAAATATTGTTTGAATCTTCCAAATAATCATTAACAAAAACGAAAAAGTTTTTGCCGTAGCCTGAACCATCTACATTGTTAGTGTAATCTTTTTTCCAAGCGTAAGTCATGTTTTGCGGAGAAACATAACTCGAACCGTTTCTTATTTCTGGCATAGCCACCACTTTCACTTCGCTGTCTGGTGTGGGCAAGGCTTTGCCTCTATAAAAAGGCGGAACATAAGAATCATTTGCTTGCCAGAGCAGAACCATCACGGAAGGCCTTATCGTTATATTTGTTTGTATAGGACCATCTGGCAGGGATATGGTGGCAACAACGTTTGTTTCTGCCCCGAGAGTGGGCGCAGTGGTGGAAAATGATTTATCCCCAACCCCAGAAGCGATTGTTTTGCCATTTACAGACCAAGATATCAAGACGCTGTCCAAATTGTTCTCGTAACTTTTCAGAGTGATAGTTGTGTTTTCAAATGGCGCAGGATTAGGAGGCACGATATCAACCAAAATACCACTGGATGAATCAGCATTTGCTTTTAAAGCAAAACCCACAAACACCGCAAGTATCGTGATTAAACATAATGACGAAAATTTAAACCTCATAGTTTAAGTATATCACTTTTTAATTTCTGACGCTTCTAGTTCCGCTTTGGCCTTTTTATTTGATAATATTTGCGATGGATCGGAAGTAATAATCTGATCCTCTATATATGAAGCGATGATTTTTATGGCGACGTGTTTCAATCCGGCGAAAAATATGCCTTCCCCGACGCTCGATTCCAAAAGAAGGTATTTTTCCTCATCCGTCAGATTGAAAGTTTTTTGCAAAATATCTATGGTGGTCGGAGATTGTTTTAATAACATCTGAATTGAAGAGTTGGTGATTATAGGCACGCCGTAGGGGGACTTCATAAAGTCAGCTGCGTCTTGGGTAATTGTGGAAAGCCCCAAATAATATTTTCTACCTCTTTTGGCGATGGAGTAAAGGAAAGAAGCAGTGTCTTCTGATTTCATCATCCACCAAGCCTCATCGACAACCAGTAAACGCTTTTTCAAATTCTTGCGTATAGCGTTCCAAATAAAGTGCATGACTATGTACATAGCGACCGGTTTTAATTCGTCCTCCATATCGCGGACAGAAAAAACGACGAATTTTTTGTTTATATCAACATTACTCGGTCTGTTTAGAAATGTTGCCCAAGAGCCTTTTGTATATTTCGCTAAACGAGTAACTATCGATTCGCTTCCATCCATTCCACTAAGCACCATTTCAAAGTCCGAAAGAAGCGGAGGTTCAATATTTGAAAAATCAGATTCCGGTGTGATGTCTTTTATGGCATAAGTTTCCGAAATAGCTCGATCCACTAGCGAATCTTCTTCAGGTGTAAGTCCTCCAAGCATCAATCGGAAAAGCCCGACTAAGTTTATAGTGTTAGATCGGAGGACGTCTTCTGCTGTCTCGTCTTCGCGCGGTATCGGCAAATCAAAAGGGTTCATGTGGTGGTCTGATGAAAGAGAAATGTTGAAATATCGTCCGCCCACTGCTTCTGCCAAGAATTCGTATTCCCGTTCCGGATCGATGACTATCACGTCAGTATCAAACATTAGAGATCGGAGAATTTCCAGCTTTGTCGCGTAAGACTTTCCCGAACCAGATTTGGCGAAAGTCACTGAATTGTAGTTCTCTAAGCTGAATCTGTCGAAGATAACTAGGGACGAATTGTGTCTGTTGATGCCGTAAAGAATTCCTTTATCAGAAGTCAGGTCGAAAGAAATAAACGGAAAAATACTGGAAAGCGGTTCAGAGTTTAATTTCTGATGGATATTCAAGAGATCGGTATTTATCGGTATGACGCTTTTGAAACCGGTTTCTTGTTGGAAAAGCGCAGGTTTGATGTAAATCAATTTTGATTCAAGTATTGATTTTATTTCATTTTCTATTTTAAACAATTCCATGTCATTGTCGGCGTAAATCGTGATATAAATGCCAACGTCAAACATTTTTTCTTGGGCTTGAATCAAGTTGTCGCGGAGCCCTTCTAGGTCTTGATAAGAAGTATCAAGCATCGGGTCGCGCACCATACCTTTCGTGTTTCGCGCATTTATTTGGCTTTGAACTTCGGCGACTTTTTTCTGAAACTGTCGCAACATCAGGGATGTGTCTATCGGATGGATGAAAATTGAGATATCAAAAATTTTGTCTAAATTTATTATTGGAGAAAACCAGTTGTCAGTCAAAAATCTCGGATAAGACATTATGAAAAATGTGCGAGCGATTTTGTCGCCCAAGTTTATGGATTTTGATTCGATCTTGAGCGCAGAAGGAGCTATTATGTCTTGAAGTTCCAGACTCGCCGATTCATAGATTTGTTCTGGCAACACCGCCAACATGGAAGCGTTTGCGCCATCTGAAGCGGAGCTTGTTTCAGCAACGCCAGTCTCACTTTTTTTCTTTTTAAATATATCTAAAATTCCCATATATTAATAGTTGAAAGTTATAAAGTTCATAAAGTTATAAAGTGAATTATACATTAAATTTTTGTTTTTTGATTTTACTTGATAAACTTTCCACTTTAAAACTTTTTACTTGAAGATTAAGCTATTCCAGCTTAATCTTCCCTTCCAATTCCCCCGGATTGAAAACTTTATAAAATACTTCCACAACTTCTTCTGTACCCAACTGAACTGATTTTATGCCACAACGACTGAGTCCCTGTTCTATGACCCCTACCCTTTCTTCAAGTTGGGATCTTTTTTCTTCAAAATCTTCCTGTTTTGCCAAATTCATCTCTGCTTTATTTTTTTTGGTGAAAAATCTTGAAAGTATTCCAGAATCCGATTTCAAAACTGTGTGAGTGTACGGGATAACTACAAAAAAGCTTTTGGTCATTATACTTACCGACTCGGTGAAATTTCTGATAAATTCTATATATTCTTTTGTCTGTAATTTAAGCAAAGGTTCGCTTTGTACTTTCATCCTATCTTCCAAAAGCAAGAGATAAGGTCGGATATCCAGCCTTCTGCTTTGGATCGATATTTGAATGGCGAAGTCTAAAGTGTTGAGGAAACTTTGAAACTGAAGGATAGTTGCCTTTTGTTCGTCATCTGATTTCAAAGAAAGGTTGACTGAGTTCGCGAGCACGATCGCGCGCAAGCCGCCGTCTTTGAGCACGATTACTCCATCGCGGACTTCCTTGATCGGTACAAATTCTTGAGTTGCTTTTGCGTTTAATGCCATATTATTTATTGTTTATATGCTTGCTTAAATCTAACACATCCAAACTCCAAGCCAAATCTCGCAACTTGTTCCCGCCTAGTCGGACTGAATTCTCTAATTTTTCTCTACCCTCTGTGTTTTCCAAAGTTTGTCCTACTTGTTTGTTTTTGTCGATTTTTTTCGTGCGTCTTTTCCAAATATAAAGCTTGCTTTGGAAAGAATAATTAAAAGCCGCTTCGATCATATCAATGAAAGGTTTGTTGTTTGGGCGATAACGAGCGAGAGCTATAGAAAATCCTGCCACGATCAAAATCGGGATTGCGCCCAAGAACAGTCCCAACAATTTATAAAGCACAAAACACAGACCTGCTCCACCTGCCAAGTAAACAAACTCCTTGAAAGTAAACGGTCCAAAGATTTTGTCTTCTATGTCCAAAAATTGTGGTACTTTGAATTGCATAATTTTATTCTGGTGCCAAACGATACGGATCTGCATTTTTTGGGTAAGCTTTTGGCGCTTGTGGCAGAGGAGTGCTTCCGGCTTTTGTGATATTCTCAAGTGAATGGTCGGTTTTGACTGCCGGAATTTGCACAGTGCCAGACAGTTTTTGCGCCAAGATTGTCTGGACTGGTTCCGGATTTTCTATTTTCTTCAATATATCTTCCCTGTTTTCCGCGGGTTTTTCTCCACCTACTATCTCCAATTTTTCAGGAACGATTTCAATGCCAACAGAGCTTAGAACTTTCATATCATTCACATCATTTTTTTCAATTTTTACAAACGTTTTTTTTCTCTCAATATTTTTGATTAATTCTTCACGGATTTTTTTGAAAACCAGATCATTCATTTCGTTTACCAACTCGTTTGCAGCCATTTTTGAAATTTTCAGTCGATTTTCCAACTCTTTCGGATAATCTTTTCCGCTGACAAGCCCGCAAAGCAGTAATTCCGTTTCGAGTTCTAGGTCACCCAACTGCTCAAAGGTGTATCCATACTTGCTTCGAAGTTCCAAGACAGCTGTTTTCCAATCAATAGCGTCAATAGCGTTAGCAGTTTCGAGTGGCAACTCCCTTTTGGCTTTTTCTATCTTTATTTTTAACAAATCTACTGTGTCATCCATAATATTATTATACCTTATTTATTCCCCTCTTGAGGGGTGGCTGAAAGCCGGGGTGGAAATATCTGTCCACCTCCCTCCGACTTATGGTCGGAGTGCTCCTCAAGAGGAGAATTTTCGCGTGTCGGTTTTACAAATGCGGAATAATCTCCGCCGGAAAGGATAAAATCAAGATTTTGCTCCGGACTCGGATTCTTGGCTTTCAGATTTTTTTTGACTTTTTCTTCCAAAAGGTCGCCAATCGGAGTGAATATTTTTTGAAAGGCTTCTCCGGCGATTTTCTCCGCTTCTTCTTTGCTGGTGCCAACCTCATTTTCGATATTTTGTGCGTAATAGTTTCCGTCTTCCAAGCCGACGAGAACCAACAAAGTTTCCACTTGCAAATTGTTTATCTCGCTTTCGTCAAACAGATATTTTTTGCCGATTTCTTCAGTAATGCTTCCCCAATCCAAAGAATTGATAGCCTCTTGAGTCTCTCTTGGCAATTTTGCAATTTCGTCTTGAATTATTTGTTTTAATTTTTCTGTCATAAATTTTTAATGATGTTCTCCACTTTCTCCTTTAGGTGCTTCGTGCTTTTCCTCCTTTTTCTCTTCATGTTTAGGGGCTGGAGCATGTCCTCCGCCTCCTCCACCATGTCCCTTACTCCCACCAGAGCTTTCTATTTTTGATTCCATTCTTATTTTATGATTGGCTTCTCTAACTGTACGTCTACCCAGATCAGTCTTGTTGTATTTTCCTCCAGTAAAGAAGCGATTCCATTTTTCTTCTCTTTCTGCGTATGCCCATTTTCTGCTTCTATTTTCTGTCTCTATGTGGTGCTCGGCTTCCGGGATGAGGTTATCTTCATAGTCATTTATTGAATATTCTTTTTCTTTTTCCTCTTTTGTTTCTGGATCAATGAATTTTACCTTCTTTTTTGCAGTTGTACTATATCTTTTCAATTTCCCTTCATCTTCTTTTCTTAGAGCACTAAATTCTGTAGGTTGAAAATCTGTTCCACTCTTTATCGCTTTCTTGTGCTCTTTTAGTTCTGCTAATTTGTTTTCAGATTTTTCGTAAGCATCTTTATCTGCTTGGGTAGCTGTGGAAGATGTTGATTTTTTCTTTAAATCATCTCTATTTGTTCTTGCTCCCTTGATTCTTTCATCAAGCATTTTTATGTCATGAGAATATTCATTTAGAAGTTCTTGGTGATCTTCTTTAAGTGTGTTCAATTTTTGTTTTGATTCTTCATCTTCTCCGACCTCAAGCTGTTTTGCTCTTTCTTGTCGCTTCTTAACTTTGTCAGCTCTTGCTTGCAAATATCCACCTTCTTTTCCTTTTCCTAAATCTATTCCACCTGCTTTAGCCAAAGTTCCAAGCGGAGTGTTTCTTATATCAAAAGAAGCTTTGGAACCATAATTTACTGTTCTCAAAGCCATTCTGCTGGCAGCGCCTCCAAATCCGGTTCCCTTTGCAGCGTCTTGCAAACCTTTGCTACTTGCCGCTTTTGCAGCAAGTCCGCCAATCATTCCTGTTGCCCCTACGCCCGTTGCCAAAGCTGCCGCGCCCAATGCCATACCTCCGACTTTTAACGCTATTTCTCCAAATTCTCCTCCTCCTTTCTTTGCAAATTCGGTCGCCTTCAAAAGTATCGCCATGACTATTATTGCTGGTATCAAGATACCCAAAATAGTTCCTAGTATCGTCGTTGTATCCCCTCTAGTAAATTTGGATATATTTGGCAATAGCATAAATATAAGATATATGAAGAACATAAAAATTGGCGCCATAAACGATGTTGCGATTAGACGTTTAAGCCAAGCATCCCATCCGAGATATTCAACGCCAGCTAGTTTTGGTACCGTCCAAGACATAAAAGCGAAAGGAGAAAATATAATTAACATCCAAAGTTCTATTAATCTTCCTATGAACATGAGGCCGGCTATGAAAAAGGCGTAAGCGGCAAATAACATAATTGCCCCAGCGATTACCATTATTCCAAGTGTTAAAGCGAAAGGTAAATCTGATGACGTTGCCTTAACGCCATTAACTGTTGTTGTTTTTAGTAAAGTTATAGTATTTTGTGTTATTAATTGAGTAGCGTCAAAAGTTTTCCACATCGCCCCAGATATGTCTTTTCCTCCTTGGAGTGCTGGATCACTCGGCCTAGATGAGCCGTTTGCATTTTGTGTACTAACATCAAGTTTATTATAAAAAATTAGAGCCAAGACGTTGGAGGAATCAATAACAATTTTTGTGAAAAACATAGAAAAATTTATAAGCAAAGCCATAATTACCACTTTGGCTATCATTTTTTTTGTTTCGTGACCTAGTCCTAAGATTGTTTGAATAGCTATATAAAGCAAAACAAGAATGAAGAAAATATTAGAAATGTCTCTGACGACCGCCCATGCGACGGGAACAAAGCCAGAAGCGCTTGTCACAGAAGGACCTATTCCAATATTGATCATAACATCAAAAAACTGCGCTGAAAGCCAGAGAATCCAAGAAGGAAGTTGAAAAATAGTGTAATAAAAAACTAATAACAAACATCCATTAAACCAAGTAGTTGGTGAGACTCCACAACCGTCATTAATTGCTCCTTTGAAGGCACTATCGCCTGATGATGTTGCCGTTGATGTTGTTGTTGATGATGCTGTCGGTGACCCTGTCGATGCTGTCGGTTGTGTTGGTGGATTTTGCTGAACATAATTTGTTGGAGCTGAAGCTGGAGAGTCAACACTTGGAACGCCAAAACTTGGATCAAATGTTTGTGATGTATTGGAAGAATTATTTAATGCTTGCGCATTCACCTGCGCTATCGGACCAAAAAGTCCGACCAGAATAATCAGTATTAAAATGTATGATATAAATCTTTTCATTATTTTATTTTTACCAACTTTCTACTTTGCGTCCGAAACAGAATTATGTTGTATCTAATTCGATGTGATATTTACAATGAATGTCTGGGTGTGCGTTGTTGAAGAATCTCTCACCACAACCAAAGTCGAACCTGGTGTGCCACCGGCTGTAATTATGAGAGAACTACCACTGATTCGAGCTGTTGCTACAGCTGCGTTTGGCGGAGTCTGGATACTATAACCCCCTGAACCACCGGTTATTGTCGCATTTCCATTTCTCCAACCTCCACCGAAACCACCACTAACTATGACGCTCGCCGGAGTGACCGAAAGATCATTCACAATAATATTCACAAGGAAGGTTTGAAGATTTGTTGTTGATGAGTCTTGGACTGCGACTTGGGTATTTCCACTTTTAACGCCTGTAATTGTGAGAGAGGTAGGAGTGGCAGACAAAATTTGCGCGTTTGCTATCGTCGCATCTGGTTGAGTTTGGATAATGTAAGGCAATACACCACCGGTTATTGGGACGTTGACCGTTTGCGTAGTGCCAGTGGAAACGCTTTGCGGATTGACTACCAAAGGAACAAACGGCTTTGTTGAAATATTGACGCTGACATTTTTTGGCGGTGTTGATGAATCTTGAATTATGATTGCTGTTTGTTGGTCTTTAAGTAGTCCTGTAACTATGAGATTGTTACCTTCGATTCGCGCGTTTGCCACGGCCGTATTCATTTCTATGGATATACTATAAGGTGGTACACCGCCGGATATAGGCACACTAACTGCTTGACCAATACTGGCTGAAATATTTTGTTGAACGATTAGATCTTGGCGACCACCTATTAGAATGTTTATTCTGACGACTTTTGCCGGACTGGAAGAATCTTTTATTTCAACATAAGTCGAACCTGGCGCTATGCCGATAATGACCAGACTTGCGTCGGTAAAGACCGCTATTGCTTTTGTTTCATCAGAACCAGTTTGCATACTGTAATTTCCTTGGCCGCCAGATATAGTTACAGACTTTGATTGATTCATGTCGATTGGCAAGTCTAGTACATGGTTGACTCCATTTGCGAGGAGCGCTCCTATCTCATTTACTGTGACATTAATGACGGCTGTTTTTGAAGGTGTTGACGAATCAAACACTGTGACTATGGCTGGAGTGGTGGTTGGTGTGTTTCGAGCAGTGATCACAAGTTTTGGACCAGAAGAACCGGAAGTGTCTATAGCGGCAACTACTTTCGCTTTTGAATCGGCTGATTGATTTACGTAATATGGAGCCTTGCCGCCGCGTATATTTGTGCTGGTCCCTTGTCCTACACTCACTGAAACATTTTGTGGAATATCGAGAGAAGTGGCAATGTTGGTTGACGTAGTTATTGTGTTTGAACCGCTAAAGGTATTGCCGTTATAACTCCAATTATCTGCTGAAGCAGATGGACTTATCGTGCCTGCAAGCGCGTTCAGACCTTTATCCATGAAGTGACCTATTAACGCGTCAAGAATTGCTGACAAGCTATTACCCAATGCCGCGGCAAGTTCGCTTTGTCTGTAATTTGAACTAAGCGCTGTCATTATTTGATTTCCAGCCACTGAACCCGGGGTTGTATTTACTAAACCACCTGGGCAGGTGTTGTCGATTTCCCACTCATATTCTGCCTCATTTTTTGCTTCAGACCATGCTAGAGATCCGGCAGCTCCAGTACTTGGATCAAAAGGATGTTCTTTGACATACTTAGATTCATTGAAACTTGGTTGTAGAAATTCATTTGTGCCATTGTTATAATTTGAGTTGGTTGGACAAGTTTGCGGAGACAAGAAACCCATTCCTTGTTGCAACAAATTTTGTATTTTTTGCGCCGGAGCTACCAATGTTCCCTCTAAATGGCTTGCTAGATTTTGTTGGATTATCCCTTGGAATCCGAGATAATTATTTTGCGGATATTGCGTGTTTATCAAAAATCCATTCCATCCCCCGTAATTAAAATCATTTCTGTATCGAACTAAAAGATCAGGATCGTTTATCACAGTGCTCAAAGTATATTGCGCGTTGTCTGCCAGCTGTCTTTTGTAGCTACTTATGACATTAAGCGCGGTTTGTGGACCGAAAGGAAATCTGAAAGTATCATAACCAATCATATCCACCAGGCGTCTCACTTCGGATTTGGCTATGTCTTTAAAGAAAGATTCAGGATTTTCTATAAAAAGCGGAGAGCCGTGGAAATCCGAATTTATCCAATTAATTGTAGCCTGAGTCATTTTTGCTAAAATTGATTTAGCAATCGTCATAAGAATTCTTTCAAGAATCTTTTGCGCTTTTCCCCAAAGATTAGTAGCGGTATTTGTGACTGTTGAACCTGAAGTTACCACATGGAGAGCTTGAGATAACCAACCTGCTGTCTCTTGAGGTATATCACTGGTTGGCACTGCAATCGCCGCTGTGCTTCCTGGTCCCACGGCCTCTGTCTGTTTTGGTATGGAAAATAAAACACTAGGCAACAACATTAAAGTAATTAGTACGACCGATATGAATTTTATTGTTTTATCTTTTGTTGTCATTTTGTTATTTTATTATACCTTGTATCAATCCTGTAGTGAAGCCCTATTTCTACTCCGACAATTTTTGATTAATGGCTGTTGCCAAACTATTTAAATCTGATTCCAATTGAGTAGCATTTTCTTGATATTTGCTTATACCGCCTAAAGCTACGATAGTATCGTTGTCATAAAGTTTTATGTCGCTTAGATTTTCCGCTACCTTTTCAAGAGAATTTATAACGTTCAAGTGCAAAGTAGAAATGGATTCTGGCACGCTTGCCTTTACCATTGCGTTTATTACGTTAGTCATTTGTTTAATGATTGGATCAAGTTTTACAAGTGCGCTTGTGTCAACAGTATTTTCATCAACCATGAATTTTTGCAACACATCCAATATGGTGTAATCTGTTGCCGGATATTTTTTATAAATACTACCCAGAGACGCGTTGTAATTTTTAAAAGCTTGGACAGTGCTGTTTGTAGTTTTTACATCAAGAATAGAAAACACTTTTCTCTGTGGAGGATTTTGAATCTTGCTTGCCAAAGAAGCACTCAATGTTTCTATCGTTGCTTGATCCATAGTTCCATTTTGGCTGGCGGCCGCCACAGTAGCAAAAAGTTCTCTTGAAAACTGTTCTGTTTGGGTTAATTTTTCTACGCCGTTGTTATTTCCATTCGTTGTTGTTGCACTGTTTCCTTGTTGGGTTCTTAATTTATTTATTGCCACACTGTCCGGTATTCCCGGAGTGGTTTCTTTTTTCGTTGGATCAAGTCCATACAAATTTTCTTGCCAATCGGGTATCCCATCGCCATCGGTGTCTTTGTTCACCAAGTCCTGCACTGTCATGTTGCTGTAAGCCAGTCCACTTTCCTGATTTACTCCCTGATATGTTTCTTTATTTTTGAAAATAGATGTGGTCTTTAAGAGAAAGAGAACAACGAGAAATAGCGCAGCCAAAGCGATTAAAATTATTCTCTTATGTTTTGACCAAATTATTTTAATGGCAATATAATTATACACCTTTTTGTAAAGTAAACTAGCTTTTTTGGTGGATATGTTATAATTCTTTCATGAGATTATTTTGCTTATTTATTCTTTTTGCTTTTTTCTTTTCTTTCCATGTTGTTTTTGCCGATTGCGCTATTACCTCTGTATTGAGGGTGGGTTCTAAAGGTGCTGAAGTGCAATGTCTTCAAGGAAAGCTAGGGGTAGTTACTGATGGTAGCTTTGGTCCCTTGACCAAGGGCGCGGTGATAGCTTTTCAATCAAGCAACGGATTGGTAACTGATGGAATAGTCGGACATTTGACTCTTTTAGCGCTCAATCGTGTTAATATCGCGACAAATGAAGGTAATTACCCAACGGGTTGCGCAGGAATCACAGGATACAGCATACTTACTGGTATCAAGTGCGATAGTGTTCTAAATAATCCAGTACCTAATAATGCAAATTCAACCCCTTCGATAGTCAATAATAACAATCAAACTCCACAATCTGGAGTGAGCACCAATAACACGCCGACTAATCCAAACCTTGTGAATTTAGACCAATTTATCAATACAGTTGTTGAAATTGGCAAAAGAAATGGCAAGAACGATCAGGAACTTAAACTCATAGCTGACAATCTAAAAAAAGTTATTGCAAGTAGTGATATGGATTACAATAAAGCGTTTAAAGAACTGCTTATTAATGAGAGTAAACTGAGTGTTAATTCTAACAACAAATCGCTTTTATCCGCTTTTGACAAAGTTGTTGGAAAGGCGCTTTCTTTTTTGGGAATTACCCCCTCGATAGCTCAAGCTTCTGCCGGTATACCATTTGGTGGCGCACTGATTTTTCCATTTTTTTGCCCTTACAATGCAAATTGGATGATAGAAATAGAACCCCTCCCTCCGAGTTACGCAGTGCTTCTCAGTTATTATCCTGGAACTCAAGGATTTGCAAGCTATAATATACCTTTTACTACATGGTTACTTGGAACTTACTCACCGCCTGGTGTTTGTATGATACCCGGCACTCCTGTTTATGTCATTCCCACTCAAGGTACTATTACTCCAGTGGTGGGTTCGTCTCCTCTCTAGCTAAAACAATCCAATCCGCGAGCGACAAATCTTCCGCTCTTTTGTTTCCTAAGCCTTCTAAAACGGAAGCAAGGCTTCCGTTTTTTGATAGAGTTTTTAGATTAGAAGATAGCTTTTTTCTTTTGTGCGCAAAGCCCGTTTTTACTATTTCCCAGAATTTTTGCTCATCAACCTTATTCCCCTCTTGAGGGGTGGCTCGTTCGCGAGACGGGGTGGATGCATTTCCACCTCCCCCTAAAGGGTACTCCTCAAGAGGAGAATTGAAATTCTTCCTTGAAATATTTTTTATCGAAATTATCGCCGAGTCTACTTTTGGCGCTGGCGAAAAATATCTTTTTTCAACTTTTGCGATCATTTTTGGTTCACCATATGCTTTGACCGAGATAGATAGGATGCTTTCTTTCTTGCCCGCCATAGCTTTAGCGGAGGAGGGGCTATTTCCAATTATTCTCTGTGCGACTTCGTGCTGAACCATGAGAACCATCATTTCTGGCTGATGCGTTTCTTCTAAAAATTTTTTTAAAATCGCGCCGGTGATGTTGTAAGGAATGTTGGCGATGATTTTGTAGGTTTTAGGGTTTGGTAAAATGTTTTCGGACTCACCACAAAAATTTTCTGCTGAAAATTTTCTCTGTTCGTTGCCGTCGCAACTCCCAAGGGTTCGCTCGAAAACATTTTGCCAAACCCTTGTAATGTCGAATTTTAATATGTCATCATGTACTAGTACGAGGATACCTGAAGTGATTTGTTCTGCGAATTTGATTTTCAAGAATTCAAAAAGTTCGTAGTCTTTTTCCACAGCGATTACTGTTCCCGCTTTTTCTAGAAGTTTTTCCGTGAGCGCTCCCCTGCCTGGCCCGATTTCTAAAATCACATCATCCTGCTTTATTTCCCCCACCTCGATAATTTTTCGGAGAGCTGTCTCCGATTTTAGAAAATTTTGCCCTAATGATTTTTTTGCTCTTATAAAGGTACCACTTTTTGCGATAGCAGAACTTGGTACCTTTTTATTTTTTTTATAATATCTTTTCATATATAAATTGTTTTTATCCCAGTTTTTTCTCCCTCTTTTTCTAATAAATCTGCTGGGATGTCACTAATAAATTCTGAAGGCGCGTTTATTTGGCGTGAACCGAAAATCGTGCGGAAATTTGCGAATGATAAAAATAACTTTTCTTTTGCGCGTGTAATTGCCACATAAAAAAGCCTGCGTTCTTCTTCTTTATCTGCGCCCACTTCTTCGTTGCTTTTTTGGTGCGGGAAAAGTCCGTCCTCCAAGCCGGTGACGAAAATATATTTGAATTCAAGCCCTTTTGAAGCGTGCACAGTCATCAGTTTGACTGCGTTTATTGTTTCTTTTTTTTCCCCTCTCTCTATCAAGCTGTCTTGATCGGAAGCAAGCGAAGCGTCTTCTAAAAGTTTTTCTATACCGAGACCATTTTCGAGATTATCGTATTTTAAGGCCAGTGTTGCAAGCTCTTTTATGTTTTCCAATCTTTCGATATCTTCCTCGGTACCGGACGAAAGTTCATTTTCAATACCTGATTTTTTCACCACAAATTTTATTACCTGACTGGTTTTTTCTTGTTTTATTTTTTCTCTTATTTCTTCAAGTATTTTATAAAAATTGTCGATTTTGATTTTCATTTTCACCGGCAAGTTTTCTTTTTCGCCAGAAAACATTTTTGCTAAGGTAGTTTTGCCGATTCCTCGCGTTGGGAAATTTATTATTCTTTTTATATCAGAAAGACTGTCGGGATTGAGCGCAGCGCGGAGATAAGCGAGAGTGTCTTTTATTTCTTTTCTCTCGAAAAATTTAATCCCCAAAACCTGATATGGAATGTTGTATCGAAGCATAGCTTCCTCAAGCGCCCGAGATTGGAAATTCGCGCGGTAAAGAACTGCGATACTGGACAAAATGTTCTCAGATTCTGATAGTTCCGCAGGTTCTTCCTTCTCGGGGTCGCTGTCTCCGCGTGTTCGCGGAGCGCTGCCTCTCGGCTCGTCAGCCTGCGAGACACCCCGACAAGAAAGACCTGCAGAACTATCCAGTATCTCCAAAATTTTTGTTGCAACGAATTCTGCTTCATCGTTTTCTTCCAATGCTTCGTAGAGGCCTATTTTTTCTCCAGTCTCGTTTTTTGTGAATAGATTTTTGTCTGGTCTGTATTTATTTTTTTTAATTACGACGTTTGCAGCCTCCAATATGTTCTTTGTTGACCGATAGTTTTCCTCCAACAAAACTATTTTCGCGTTAGGATAATCTTTTTCAAAACTCAAAATATTTTTCAAATTCGCTCCGCGCCAAGAATAGATATTCTGGTCTGCGTCTCCGACGACGCAGATGTTTTTGTGGTTTTCCGCCAGCATTTTTGCCATCAAATATTGCACTTCGTTTGTGTCCTGATACTCGTCTATGTGGATGTATTCCCATTTTTCTTGATATATTTTTCTGATTTCAGCATTATCCTTCAACAATTTTGTGGCTTTCAAAAGCAAGTCGTCGAAATCAAGCGAATTTTCTTTTGTTTTCCGTTTTTCATACAAGTTCCAGACTTGAGCCACCATCCTGCCGTAGGCACTCTTCTCCCCTTCTTCATAATCCGACAATTGGACGAATTTTCCCTTTTCCCGAGATATAATATTTTTTATTTTTTTCGGATCGTATTGTTTTGGGTCTATTCCGATCTCTTTCAATATTTCTTTTATGAGAGTTGTGCTTTCTGACTCATCTAAAATGCTGAAGTATCTTGTGAGTCCGAGCAACCTAGCATTTTCTTTTATAATATAAACCCCGAGAGAATGAAAAGTGCTGACGAATGGAATTCTCTCTTGGCCTTTCACGTTTTTTTCAATTTCGGCAATAACACGCTCGCGCATTTCTTTTGCCGCTTTGTTGGTAAAAGTGACAGCCAAAATTCGCTCAGGATCAACTCCATTTTTTATCAGATTCACAATCCTGTGCGTTATGGTTTTAGTTTTTCCCGCGCCAGCGCCGGCAACAATAAGAAGCGGACCATCCGAATGGATCGCCGTTTCTTTTTGTTCTTTATTTAGTCCCGATAGGTGTTGTGTGTCTGTATTCACACTTGAAATATAACATCTTGTGTTGAATTTTAATAATTATATTTAAGTAATTAGAATAAAACCGCGATTTATTTTAATGTCTATTCCACCAACTCCTATCTCCCTCTTTGTAGGGATAATGTTCTTCTATCCAAGAGTTACTTTTTCCATCTTTCTTTGCTTTTTCTCTTTGATCAGTTATTTTTTCTATTCTAGCCTTTCTTTCCCAATCCTTTTCTACTTTTGGCGCGTTCGTTGCTTGTTTGAGCTGTTCTTCAATTTTTTCTCTAATTTCTGCTTGTTGTTTTGCCTCCACTTCTGCCTTAGCCAGTTTATTGGAAAAAGCTGCTTCTTTCTCTGCTAACTTTTTTTCAAATTCCGCTTGCATTTTTTTCTCTATCTCTGCTCTGATTTCATCAGGAGTTAGAGTCTTTGGCGCAGATACTGTGTTTGTTTCTGCCGTCGTTCCCCCTTGGATATGTAAATAATGGTCAATAGCGGTTTTATTTTCAGTAGCAAAATTCTCTTTGTCCTGTTGCGTTTTTAGTTGCTCTTTTAAAAGTTTACTATAAGTTTCACCTTGACCAGAATTTGTCCTTGCATAATCAAAAAAATTCTGATTAGCAAGACCCTCTATCTTAATTTTTTTCATAAATTCTTTATAAGTAGCAATTTCGTCTGCGGATAAATCTGAATCTGAAGGAGTCGGTATCGATTCACCATTTTCATAACGTCTCATAGCTACATAATTTGTATCTGTAGAAAATTTCTTTTCGTCCTGTTTCGCTTTTTTTGCCACATTTAAGAGTTCATTATAAGTAGAGTCTTTTTTATTAGGGTTTGCCTTTACATAGTCTATAAAATTTTGCTCTGCAGTGTTCACTGCCTTAACTTTACTCACATATTCTTTATAGATGGCAACGTCGCTTGCGGATAAAGCGGAATCGTGGTTGTTTGGCGCTGTATTTTTTTCTACTGTTGTTGCTTTTTGTGCTGGTTCTGGGGCTTTTACCGTGTTAGTCATTAATCCCGCCGCTTCGGATATGTTTCCCACTTTAGATACATAAGTTTTCCTAGCCACATTTTTTGTATTTTTATCAACATGTTTTTCTACAACTTTTCTAGTTGGAGCGTGAACTGATTTCTCGCCTAGATATTCTCCGGCTTTCTTTGCTGTAATACCACTACCAATGCCGAGCACAGTTGCTAAACCAAGACGTAACCAATTTCTTTTTAGCCATCCTGGTTTTTTGTATTTTTCTTTAAGCTCTTTTGGACTAAGAGGCAAAGGGGGAGGTACAGGCTCGTCTTCTAGTTTTATCGTTGGCAGTTTTATTTCCTGCGTCTGCGCTTTTGGTGGTTTTGGTGGCAATTCTATTCTCACCGTTAATTCTTGTTTAGAAGCATCAAAAGGTAGATCTTCTCCGTTTTTACCTTTATATTCGATCACTCTTCCAGTTTTTTTATCATAGGTTTTCATGGTGCCATCTCTAAAAACCCTTATCAATGATTTTCCTCCTTTATCATCAAATTCTTGATCTATTTCAAGAGACTTAGGGTCTTCTCTTACTTGAGTATTATCCTCTGGTGGCGTTGCTAGCGGAGGTGTTTCTGGGACACTTGGCTCCACTGTCTGCTTTAGTGGTGGAACTTTTTCTGGTTCCTTCGCAGTTTTTATTGTTTCAGCTTGTTGTGGAAGTGGCGTTGGATCTTTCTCCTTTTTTGCCGGTTCAGGATTTGGTGCTTTTGATGGAGGAAGCGGTGTTTCTACTACTGGTTTTCGTTTGACAGGCTGAGGTTCGTTTGACAGTTTTCCTTTTTGTACTACCTCATATCTATGTGTACCCCTTTCTAGAACAGCAGGAATACACAAGGTAACATTTCCAGGTGTGATTTCACTACCAGGCTTTTCATTTTCACTCTTTTTAATAAAACTATTCGAATCAAGCTCATAGTCAAACACTCCGAACCCTTTTGGTTCCCTCTCAAAAAATTTTTCACTATCACCTGGTTTAGGAAATAAAAGCAGTGAACCTTTTTCTTGAACTAAAATATAGTTTAGTGGATTATCTTCTTTATTTTTAGTGAAAAATAATTTATCAGCGCCACCGTTTCTATAAATCTCCCCAACTTGAGCACCTGGATATCTAGCTTGAATTATTCCTTTGAGGGTTTTCAAAATATATTCTGGTTTAGGCTTGCAAAAATCAACGAAGATTTCTCCTAGCCTTTCTCTCATTTCTTGGAGTTCTAGATCTGCGCCTCCTCTTTCATTTGGTAGTAGCGACGAGGCAACCCCTTTTTCCGCTCCATCGAATAAGTCCTTTAAGCCTTCCGCCACTTCTCTTCTTGGAATATTATTTTGTCTTCCGTCTATCATATTTGTATTATACATTGTAACCAAATATTAACAAGACTCTGTTTAGTTAACCTTCAGAGGTGACACTTTTAATTGATAATCTCGCCACTTTTCAATTGGTATCATTCCATTAAGATATTTTCCTAAATGTATTCTATCATAGTTGTACCAATGCAAATATTCTTCTAAACTTTTCCATG
>JAPLXU010000003.1 GCA_026395915.1 Candidatus Nomurabacteria bacterium
GGCATAAGGTACATAAACCGTGGCTTTTTAAATTTGTTTTCGATTTTTCGGAGCGATAGTTGAAACCAAGAAAATGGAACTCAATACTTTCCTTAAAAGAGAAGTGGAGATGCCTCTGTGTATCCTCACAATGTCTTTGATGTGGCTGAAATGACCCTCTAGTGAATTGGAAGTCTGAGACAACTCCTTGGTTGTTTCGTAGGTAAAAAGATATGGAATGAACATCATCGTGGAAAGAACAGCGGAATGCAGTTCTCGGTGAGTCCAATCATCTCTGCCAGTTTCCGGATTAAAACTTTTTTCATTTAAAAAATCACGATATTTTTCAATATACTTTTTAAATCTTTCTTTGAAGACAGATGCTGGACAGTGACCCAGCGTTTTAACGAGCGCTAGAAACACAATGCCAGCTTCTAGTTTTGGATTCCTGGTAATTTTTCTGATCACAATTCTTTCCATATGCACCAGGCACATCTGAAATGGAATATCAGAAAAGACCTTGCGAAGACAGGAGATTCCGTCTCCTGTAACACCCAGAATGACATATCCCAAGGATTCTAAATATGATCTTCCTTGTGAATACAAATTGTGATTTTCAACATCACCAAATCCCCACCACAGATTTTCTTTAGCGACTGGATCTCTGAATACGACCGCGCACCATGGCTCTGTGTTCTTTTGTTTTCTGAAATACGTGGCATCAACCACAACAAAAAGAGCTCGCGGAGTGTGAGTCTTTTTTGGCAAAACATATTTCTCTAGATACGAGTGAATACTTCTTTTGTCTAAATGATATTTTTCAACTAATTCGCGATGCACCTGCTTTTTAAATACAAAATCAAACCAAATATCTTTTTCTAAAATTACTTTCTCCCTCCTTTCATTTCTAAATCTGACTCCGCATTTTTTGCACTTGTATACCTGAACTCCATCCTGCACTCCTCTTTTAATTACTTCACTTGAACCGCATTTACTGCATATTTTGTTGTTTTTTTAAATTCATAGTTAAAAGTTAGCACTTTTAGCCATATACCACAATGTTGGAATGGTCAATTTAAGCCACGGAAAATGTACCTTATGCCGAGGATTTTAAGTTTTATGAGAGGATAAATGTCCCTCCACCGACATGGTGTCCGGAGTGCCGGATGATTCGACGATTTTCTTGTTTGAATAATTGGTCTCTTTTTTGGAGGAATTGCGATAAATGTGGAAAACGCATACTTTCTGTTTTTCGACCTACACAAAAAATCACAGTATATTGTCAGCCATGTTGGTGGGCAGATGATTGGGATGGTTCGGAATATGCGATGGATTACGATCCAGCTAGGCCATTTTTGGAACAACTTAAAGAACTCTCGGAAAAAACTCCTTACACTCCTCTTGAAACAGAATACTTGACCTTAAAGAATTGCGAATATAGCAACGGCATAGCTTATTCAAAAAACTGCATGCTGGCGATTTGGGCGGATTATTGCGAAAATGTTTATCATTCTTCTCTTCTAAATACAGCAAAAGACACTGTCGATTCGCTCAGGATTTTTAAATCGGAACTAATTTACGGATCAATCGGACAGAATGATTGTTATCGAGTTTTTTATTCGCAAGAATGTGACGCTTGTACGGAAGTATGGTTTTCTCGTAATTGCTACAGCTCAATGAACCTGATAGGATGTGTTAATTTAAGAGGCGCATCTTACCAGATTTTCAATGTTCAGTATTCCAGAGAAGAATATTTCAAAAAATTAAAAGAATTTAAATTGGATACTCGTTCTGGGATTGCAAAGATTAAAGACAAGGTCGAAAAACTTTGGCAGAAATATCCTTATAGATTTTACACTGGCCATACTTTGAATTTGAATGTTACAGGAGAATATGTGTTTAATTCAAAAAATTCTAAAGAAATGTATATTGCAAGCAAAGCAGAGAATTGCAAATGGTGTCAGTTCATTACTGTGTCTCCGATCAAAGATTGCATGGACTATTCTGGTTGGGGAAATAATTCTGAACTGGTTTATGAATCAGTTAGTGTGGGCGCTAATGTAAGCGATGCAAAGTTTTCAATTTATTGTCTTTCAGATGTTATGAGTGCGGAGTATTGTCTTTGGTGTGTTACTCCAAGACACAACTTTGGCTGTGTGAATTTGAAACGCAAAAGTTACAGTATCTTGAATAAAGAATATTCTAAAGAAGAATATGAAATTTTGAGAGAAAAAATAATTTTAGATATGAAAAAGAATCCGTATGTGGACAAAGAGGGGAGAGTTTGGACTTATGGAGAATTTTTCCAACCGGGTTTTTGCAAATTTGCTTACAATAATTCCAACGCTCATAAATTTTTTCCAAAAACAAAAGAAGAAGCGCTAAAATGTGGTTACTCTTGGAACGATGAAGTGGAAAAACAAGCATATGCGACTATGTCTGGGCGAGACTTACCTGGAACTATAAACGAAGTTGACGAATCAATTTTACAAGAAGTTATTTCTTGCGTTGCTTGCGACAGAAAATACAAAATAGCTTCGATTGAATTTGATCTCCTGCGAAAAATGAATTTACCCCTTCCCGACAGGTGTCTAAAGTGCCGAGAAAAATCTATTTTTAGCAAACTTCAAATACCGAAACTCTATGACAGAACTTGCATGAAGTGCGATATTCCAATCAGAACTTCTTATGATCCCGATCGTCCCGAAGTGATCTATTGCGCAAAGTGTTACCAACAAGAGTTTTTATGACCTCTCCCCAACCCCTCTCCTTATCAAGGAGAGGGGTGAGGTGAATTTAAAGTTTGATTTCTGAAATTTTCTATGCTAAAGTGCTTTTACTAATATGAACAGCCCAAAAAACAACATTAAATTCAGTCCAGTAGACATGGAAGCTCGCAAGAAGCTTGATTTCAAAGCTGGCGATACAGTGAACGTTTGGTCCAAGATTTTGGAAGAAAAAACCGAGAAAAAAGGCGAGAAAAAGAAAAAAGGAGATGAGAAAAAAGACGAAGGAAATAAATTCAGATTGCAGGCTTTCGAAGGCATCGTGCTCGGGAGAAAGCATGGGACGGAAATAGGGGCGACTTTCACTGTGAGAAAAATAGCTTCCGGTGTCGGCGTCGAGAGAATCTTTCCGCTCTATTCTCCAATGGTAGACAAAATTGAAATAACAAAAAGATCTCGCGCTCGCAGGTCAAAGCTTTATTATATCCGTCACAAAGCTGTCAAAGATGTCCGAAGCAAGATGCGTTCTGTCGCTAACCAAGAAGAAGTCACAGAAACAGAAGTAGCTGAAGAAGCTAAAGTTTCAGAATAAATAAATGAGAAAAATTTTTCTATCGGGTTTGTTATTTGCCGTTATTTTAGGTAGCGGTTATTTTTTTGCGCAGAATTTTTTTTCACCGAAAGTCGCTGAAGCTGAGAGCGGTCTCGTAAAGTACAACGGCAAAATACAACACATTTTTGTTCACAGCTTAATCATTTATCCAGAAAAAGCTCAATCAGACACAGATAATGCGACAGGCTACAGAGATAATATGATTACGGTAAAACAATTTGAGACTATCATTCAAGAACTTTATGACAACAATTTTATTTTAATCAATTCGCAAAGTCTGTATTCATTTAACGCAAATGGAAAAATAAAACAAAACACTCTTTATCTGCCGAAAGGGAAGAGACCCCTCATTCTTTCATTGGACGATTTGAGTTATTATCCTTACATGAAAAATGGCGGGTTTGCCAACAAGCTCGTCTTGGACAACGGCATTGTGAAAACGGAAGTGATTACGCCGGAAGGTAAAAAAACAATTACGAATGACGGAGACGCTGTGCCGATAGTGGATGAATTTGTGAAAGAGCATCCGGATTTTTCTCAAGATGGCGCGAAGGGAATAATCGCGCTCACTGGTTTTCAAGGCATTCTTGGCTACCGCACACAACTTAAAAACGCGCAGGGCGATGTCGAGAGAGCTTCTGTCTTGCCTGTTGTTGACGCGTTGAAAAAAACCGGCTGGATATTCGCGAGTCACAGTTTCACTCATAATCAAGTATTTTTGCGAGAAACCATTTCCACCGCAGAATTAGCTAAAGATATTTCCAAATGGAAAGCTCAAGTCGAGTCCCTCGTCGGTCCGACAAATATTTTCGTCGGTCCGTTTGGAGAAGTTTTTAAGGAAGGGGATTCTAGAAGACAGCAACTCATTGATGCAGGTTTTAATGTTTTCTACGGAGTCGGTCTGGACGGCTACTTTAAATTTTTCAGCGATCATTTTGTGATGAATCGCATTGATATCGACGGATATCGTCTGACGCATAATCCCAAAACGCTTTTCAGAATGTTTGGAATTTCTATGAAATAAAAGAGGAGCTGGAAATTATTGGAAAAATGTATTATGATGTGAAAGTCATAGAACAAATTGCTCTTGACAAAATGTCGCGCGGGTGTCGTAACAGTAGCCGAGCCAGCTTGAGGTGTTGGTGCCCGCAAGGGCGTGGAGGTGCGATTCCTCTCCCGCGCACAAGTAGCAATAGTAGCAAGGACTGTCCTTGCTATACCTTGCTATACCCCTTGCTATACCTAAAAAGGAAACAGCCAGCCTCTTTTCAGAATACGCTGGCTATTTCGAGAGTATGGGACTCTCTCCCCAATCAAAACAATTTTCCTTCTTGAAAATCATTGGTTACGTAAACCTCGACCCAATCTATATATCACCAACCCAATGATTGTCCCGAGTATAGCCGCTCCCGCATTGGCGAGAAGAAGGAGAAAAACAATGAGCAAAAACTGCCAAAATCCTATCATTCTGTCCTTTCTGGTTGATAGCTAATTCTACCAACCCGTTTATCTTATATTAACATAATCTAGTATAATTCAAAGCAAAAAAAACGAGATTTGCCTGCAAGGTAAGACCTTGCAGGTTTTGTCTGAACGGGTCAAATACCGGTATTTGACACCTTTGGTTTTTCAGTTAAAGTTTTTATCTTGTATGATATACTAAAAACAAACATGCTAACCGGACTAAATAAAAACGAAGCTCTGAAACGATTGAAGTTGTATGGTGGCAACACTATCGCTTCGAAAAAGAATTACTCGCCCATTGTCGCCTTCATCAGTGAGTTCAAGAGTCCTCTCGTTTTGATGCTTGTCGGAGCTTCTCTCGTTTCTCTCGCGACCGGTTCTTTTGAAAGCGGGAGCATCATTCTCATCATCGTCGCCATCAGCACAGGCATTAATTTTTTTGTTTCTTACAAATCTCAAAAAGCCACGAAGGCCCTTCTCGAAAAAGTCGCTCTGCAAGCGACTGTTGTTCGTGATGGGAAAGAAGAAAAAATATTGGCGACGGAAATCGTGGTGGGGGATATCATCGTGATAGAAGCCGGCAACGTGGTACCAGCCGACGGCATCGTGCGCGAAGGGCATGACTTGTTCGTCAATGAATCATCACTCACTGGCGAATCTTTGCCTGTGGAAAAAGAAATCAATGACTCGGTTTTTCTCGGAAGTAGCGCTGTGACGGGGCATGTCTATGTCGAGGTGACAGCCATAGGCAAGAAAACGAAATTTTACAATATTGTCGCCATGCTCGAGGGGCAGGAGAGAACGGGTGAATTTGAACGCGGGATCAAGGACTTTAGTTTTTTCATCACAAAAATTATTCTTTGCATGGTGGTGGTGATTTTCTTTGCGAACGTTCTCTTGAAAAAAGAAGTTCTCGAGTCGCTCATCTTCGCGCTCGCTATCGCTGTCGGCGTCACTCCGGAACTATTGCCGATGATAATTGCTTTCAATGTTTCGAGGTCTTCCATCAAGATGTCCCGTCACGGAGTCATTGTGAAAAAATTATCAGCGGTGGAAAATTTCGGCAGTATGGATATCCTCTGCACAGACAAGACAGGCACTTTGACGGAAGACAAAATCACTCTGGTCAAATATCTGAATTTGGAAGGCAAAGATTCGATGGAAGTTTTGAAATATGCTTACATCAGTAGTGTTTTTCATACTGGCGCCAAAAGTCCGCTCGATACCGCCATAGCTAGCTTCAAAGATTTCAATCTTTCTCTGTATAAAAAAATCGACGAGACACCTTTTGATTTTGAACGAAGGAGAGACAGCATAATTTTCGAACATGATAAAAAAAATATTATCGTCGCCAAAGGAGCGCCGGAGCAAATTTTTCCCGTTTCTATTTTATCGAAAGAAGAAAAAAACAAAGCGCAAGATTTATTCGATTCTCTGTCCAAGGACGGTTACAGAGTTCTCGCTATAGCCACGAAAGTTCTCGAAAGTGGACACAAATACAATGTTGCCGATGAGTCTGGTTTAATCTTCGAAGGCTTTGTCGCTTTCATCGATCCTCCCAAAAAAGGAGTGAAAGAAGTGCTGGACGAGCTTCATTCGCTCGGCGTGAATATAAAAATTATTACCGGTGATCATATCTTGGTGGCAGAAAAAATCGCAAAAGAAGTGGGCTTGCCAGTTTTGAAGACTCTTAATTCCGATGTAATTGAAAAATTATCCGATGAAGAACTCGCGCAGGAGGCTGAGGGAGTAAATATCTTTGCTCGCGTTGATCCCATTCAGAAAAACAGAATCATCAAAGCGCTCCAGGCGAAAGGCCACGTGGTCGGCTATATGGGGGACGGCATAAACGACGCGCCGGCTCTCCGCACCTCGGACGTCGGCATTTCTGTCAACAATGCTGTCGATGTGGCGAAGGAGTCTGCAGATATAATCATTTTGACAAAAAGTTTTCGAGAGCTGATAGACGGCGTCATCGAGGGACGAAAAACATTTGCCAACACCAACAAATATATTTCTATGGCGATCAGTTCAAATTTCGGCAATATGTTTTCGATGACCGGCGCGTCTTTTCTTTTGCCATTTCTGCCGATGTTGCCTGTCCAGATCTTGCTGAACAATTTACTTTACGAAAGTTCTCAATTTGCTATTTCTTTTGATCGCGTTGAAAAGGCGGTTCTTTCTCGACCGAATCCATGGAACATAAAATTCATCAAAATTTTTATGTTTGTTTTCGGCAGTATCAGTTCGGTTTTTGATTTTTTAACCTTCTTTATTCTCTACAAAGTTTTAGCTCTTTCCGGATCCTCATTTCAGACAGGTTGGTTCATAGAATCTTTCGCGACGCAGACCTTGGTTATCTTTCTGATCAGAAGTCGCAAGTCCATATTCAAAGCCATCTCACCACATCCTGTCGTCACATTCACCACTTTGTCAGCAGTTTTCGTCGCGTGTTTCATTGCTCTATCTTCGATTGGAAAATTGTTTGGTTTCACACCGCTTCCTTATTCGGCGGTCTTCCTTATTGTGGCAATCGTGATTACATATTTGATCATTGTAGAAATAGCGAAAGAGATTTTTTTCAGGAAACTTCTTGCGAAGAAAAATAAATAGAGTGGCGTTTCTGTCGATTTTTTGATATAACTAGCACTACATGGAGATATTGGTGTAGTAGTAGCACAGCAGCTTGTGGAGCTGTTAGCGAGAGTGCAATCCTCTCATATCTCCCCAGATTATTTTTTCTCTAAATCTTGATCTATGTGTTCAAGTTTCTTTTCAAGTCTGCTCAAAGTATTTTGTAGATTTTTTAATTGGCTTTCTTCAGTTTCGATTTCGCCTTCTTCTTTTTCCGCCATTTTTTTCTCTCCGACAAGTCCGGAAATGATAAGCCTTTTTCCGATAAATTCCGAGACAAACAGGCCTGTCGCTATAAGTATGATAGCTCCTATTATGAGAGAAATACCACTACTCATGCTTATGTCGTCTGCCGTGTGCCAGACTCCGCGCCAAAATAAAACTACTCCGATGCCTCCGATGAATGCGTATAAAATAGGGTAATGACTTAATTTGGTTCTCGCTTTGTCTTCAAATCTATTAAAAAATTTTGTGATTTTTTCCATTAGCATATTGTTTTGTTTATTTATATAATCTATTTATACACTATAATAAAAATTATTTCAACGCATGAATATTTGGAACAATGAAAATTTAATAAAAGTTCTTAGGGAAAACGGCGTGGTGGTTATGCCGACGGATACTTTGTATGGCATTGTGGGCAAAGCGGAGAATGTTTCGGTTGTTAATCGCATTTATGAAGCGCGGAAACGTTCGCCTGACAAGCCTTGTATAATACTTATCGGAGATATGAATGAGTTAGAAAAATTTTCTGTCATTTTGTCCGAAAAACAAAAAGAAGAATTGAAAAAATACTGGCCCTTCGACTTCGCTCAGGATCTTCGACCCGAGCCGACAAGCATTATCTTCGATTGCCCCGACGAGCCGTTTTCCTATTTACATCGTGGCACGAAAACTCTGGCGTTTCGACTGCCTGCTAATCAAGAACTTCGAGACTTGCTTAAAAAAACTGGCCCGCTTTTAGCGCCTTCGGCAAACTTGGAGGCAAAGCCTCCAAGTGAAACTATTGCCGAAGCGAAAAAATATTTTGGAAACAAGGTAGACATATATATAGATGGGGGGACAGTGAAAGGTAAGGCGTCTAAAGTTATAAGGTTGCATAAAAATGGCTCGGTTGAAGTGCTGAGATGACAAAAATGTTTTTTGGGTGTATAACTCAAGTGAGATTCCTAGAGCGATAATTTAGTCGTTCTAGTTGTAGAAAGAAAAACCATGACATATACCCGTGAACAGATGGATGAGTTTAGGAAGTTTCATAATCCAAATCTGCCTATAGCTTCCGACAAAAAGAAAGCAAAGACGGTAGTTGCTTCGAAACCCTCGGAGCCTAAAGGAAGTTGGAACATCGCTTCTCTGCTATTCAGCGGAAAGACTGCGATCGCGATGGGCATCCTTACCCTCATTTGGGCGGTTTGGAAATTGCTCTTCTGAGTCGGTATCAACTGTGGGTGTTAGTGACAAAATAGTCGAACTCTCTTAAAGCTTTGCGCTTCGCGCAGGCTTTTTTCGTTTGTATCCTAGTTATGGTATTATGTACGAGAGACACGTTCTTTAAAGGAAACATATGAGGCCATAGGGGGTATATAGGGTCTACGAATGGATAAGGATGTTCTTTTTTGGGATGTGGTCCAAACCAGGGGGTCAGCTGCGACCCCCTGGCAGTCTATCTTGAATTTGCGGGTCGTCGGACTTTCTTTGAAAGATCACCGGCGACTTTTTTGTTTCTGCCGTTATTTTGTTATACTGCAAAGTGATGAAAATTTATAAAAATTATGACTTGTCTAAATTAAATACTTTCGGTGTTTCAGCTAACGCGAAGTTTTTTGTCGAGATAGAAAATGAGGTGGATTTGAAAGAGCTTTTTGACGCGCCGGAATTTTTGAATAGCCAGAAATTATTTTTAGGCGGAGGGAGTAATGTTTTATTTACAAAAGATTTCGATGGTATTGTCGTTTTGAATAAATTAAAAGGCATAAAAATTCTTAAAGAAGATTCCGAAACCGTGACTATTCGTTCAATGGGCGGAGAAATGTGGCACGACCTTGTGACTTTTGTGGTAGGGCGCGGTTTGTGGGGGATTGAGAATTTGTCGCTCATTCCGGGCACAGTTGGCGCCGCGCCGATGCAGAATATCGGAGCTTATGGAGTGGAGTTGAAAGATGTTTTGGAAAACGTCGAGGCCTTCGATATCGGCACAGGGGAAAAGAAAATTTTTAACCGAAAGGAATGTGAGTTTGGTTATCGAGACAGTGTTTTTAAGGGTAAATTTAAAGGTAAATATTTTATCACAGCAATAACTCTAATTTTAAGCAAAATACCAAAGCCGAATCTTTCTTATAAAATTCTTTCAGAATTTTTAGAAAAACCTGCCCGCAATGCTTCGCATAGCGATGCAGGCGGGAATAAAATTGAAATAAAAAGTTCTAAAGATATCAGCGATGCGATATCTGCTATCCGCAAGAGCAAACTGCCCGATCCGAAAAAACTCGGCAACGCCGGAAGCTTTTTTAAAAATGTTTTCGTGGAACCGGCGGAATTCAAAAAATTGCAGAAGCTTTTTCCTGAGATACCATACTTTGAAGAAGAAAATGAAAAAAACGGAAGCAAGGCTTCCGTTTTGATAAAAATTCCAGCCGGTTGGCTCATCGAACAATGCGGTTGGAAGGGCAAGAGGCTCGGCAACGTCGGCGTGCATGAAAAGCAAGCGTTGGTTTTGGTAAATTATGGCGGAGCGAGAGGGGAGGAAGTGATGGCTTTGGCTAATAAAATCATTGCCGATGTGAAAGAAAAATTCGACCTTGAACTAACGCCAGAGGTGAATTTGATCCGGTAAGAATTCTAGGCAGGTTTTTTTGACAAATTATTTAGGAAATGATATAAGATTAGTATCATGAAAAAATGCTTAATTATATTGTTGAGTTAACCATATGGGGTGACAAAAATGCTAAATTGGGGTGACAAAGGTTAACCATCTTTAATCACCTTAATTGGCAAGAGAAAAACATATGGCAAACAAAAATCAAGAACCAGCGTATCCGGTCAAAGTAAGA
>JAPLXU010000014.1:0-45582 GCA_026395915.1 Candidatus Nomurabacteria bacterium
CAAAGACATTGTGAGGATACACAGAGGCATCTCCACTTCTCTTTTAAGGAAAGTATTGAGTTCCATTTTCTTGGTTTCAACTATCGCTCCGAAAAATCGAAAACAAATTTAAAAAGCCACGGTTTATGTACCTTATGCCGACATTTTTGATAATAAAAAAGATGTTGATCGTTTTGTCGAAAGCGTGCGTGAATTTAATCAAGTCGAGACAATTACAAGTTTATCTAACTTAAGAAAAACTAATCAGATAGCGCCTAAAGCGCTATCTGAGAATCCGCTTGTTTCTATTGTTACCTGTTGTTTAAATCCAAATCATTTTCATTTTATTTTTAAGCAATTAGTTGATGGCGGAATAGCTAAATTCATGCAAAAATTGCAGGCTGGGTACACTTCTTATTTTAATGTAAAAAATTCTCGCACAGGATCTCTTTTTCAAGGAACTTTTAAGTCAAATCTTATTAGTAATGAAAATTACTTTAATAAAATCCTTGGATATACAAATAAAAATTATCAGATTCATAGTATTCCAAAAAATAAAATGGATCTTGTTTTTGCAAGCGATCATGAATATGAAAATAATAATTTCAGAATTGTTTCAAAAGAAGAAGGAAAAAGAATTTTAGATATTTTGGGCGGTAATAAAAATTTCAAAAAACATTGCGATGAAATTGTTTCGATTATAAGAGAGGAAAGAGGCAAGGTTTCTCTTTTAGAAGAAGATATCTTACCAGATAGCGCTTTAGGCGCTATCTGAGAACTAGTTGTCATTTTGTTTTTTATTGCTTTTGTATTAAAATAGAAACATGTCTGAGTTTTTAGAGGCTATTGAGAAAGGGATAATAAAATATTGGAAATGGCTCGTGCTTTTAATTATCATCTACTTTTTGTGGAGATACGATTTGTTGTACGGTCTTTTTGTGCATATTCTGTTTCCATTGATTGGTGTAGTCTTGCTCGGCAAGGTTGCTTGGATTTTATGGGTTCATTACATCCAGCAAGATTTTATTTCCGGCATTGATTTTGTTCTCTTGGAGATCATACCTCCGCGCGATGTATTGCGCAGTCCGAAAGCTATGGAGCTTTTTCTCACGAACGCTCTATACCATTGGAGTAACAAAGGAGGCAAGGAAGAGTATTGGCAAGGAGCAGTTTGGTTCTGGTTTTCTTTGGAAATCGTGTCTATCGAGGGACAAGTGCATTTTTATATTCGCACACCGACGCGCGTCCGAGGTCTGATCGAGACCCAAATGTACGCGCAATATCCGCAGGCGCAAATAAAAGAGGTGGAAGACTACACTCTCGCGGTTGATGAAATAAGCCCAAAGAGTGCTTGGAACGGCTGGGGATGTGAATTCAAATTAGACAGACATTTTGCTTATCCACTTAAAACTTATACCGATTTCGGATTGGATAAAGATCCTAAAGAGGAATTCAAAGTTGATCCTATCTCTCCAGTGGTGGAGCTTTTCGGTTCGCTTCAAAAAGGAGAACAAATGTGGGCGCAGATTATAATCACGCCTTCTAAAAGGTTGTATCACACTCATGGCACCTGGTTCAAGCATCATGACTGGGTGGCAGAGGCAAGAGTTGAAGTAGAAAAATTGTTGAAAAGATTTACTCGTACCAACCCAAATCCATTCCATAAGGATGATCCAAGCAAGGCTTCTGTCGAAATGCGTGTTCCGGCGTTTTTGGATGGCACGGTTAAAGGGATGAGCGCAAAAACTTCGAAAGTCGGTTTTGAAACTGGCATTCGGGTTTATTACGTTGCAAAAAAGGAGGCTTGGAATATGAGCAACAGGAGAAATCTTCGTCTTATTTGGCGCCAGTACGCAAAACCAGATTCCAATCAATTGAATCGTCACAATTCAACGCAGGGAGATGCTTTTGGCGGGGTGTTCACGATTTCCTCTAAATCAGTTATGATTTTAGCAAACAGAATGCTCAAGGAATACAGAGAACGCGCTTTCTTCCATGATTCTCTTCGTCAAAAGATTTTTTCCAAACGCACTATTCCTTGGCCACTTTCCAGTATGTTTCATCCGGTGTATTTTCACGAACTGACTTATGTTTTGAATGTGGAGGAGATCGCGACAATGTGGCACTTCCCAGGTCAGATTTTGAAGGTTCCTACTTTGGAACGTATCGAATCAAAGGAAGCTTCTCCGCCTACAAATTTGCCGACATAAAATCATGGATTTCTTTTCTGACAACAAACGAGCATTCAGTGTAGTTGCGCTTTTTGCGTTATTTTGTCTTTTCTTTTACTTTTTTATTTCTCCACCGTCAAATTTTCCAGCAGGAACAGTTGTAAAAATAGGATACGGAAACGGCTTGCGGAATGTGTCCTTAAAATTAAAAAATGAACACGTTATTCGTTCGCGTCTGGTATTCGAAGCCCTGATAATAATTTTTGGCGGAGAAAAACGGGCTGTATCGTCAAATTATTATTTTGAAAATAAACTGTCGGTTTGGGAAGTCGCGCGAAGAATATCAAAGGGCGAGAGCCATCTAGCGCCCATCGCTGTCACTATTCCAGAAGGATTTAACACGGCAGAGATTGCCGGCGCTTTCGCCATAAAGTTGGCAGATTTCAACAAAGATAATTTTCTTTTTAAAACAAAAAATTTAGAAGGAAGTCTCTTCCCTGATACTTATTTTTTCCTTACGACTGACAATGAGGTGGATGTAATAAAATCTATGAGCGAGAATTTTGACAAAAAAATACTGACACTCAGGTCGGAAATAACTCTCTCTGGTAAAACTGAAAAAGAAATTTTGACAATGGCTTCGATAATCGAAGCAGAAGCGAAAGGAGACGCAGACAGAGGATTCATTTCTGGAATTTTATGGAAGAGGCTGTCTATCGGCATGCCTCTCCAAGTTGATTCCGCGCCTGAAACTTATAAAACGAAAGGGCTTCCGAAAAATCCTATCAACAATCCCGGTCTCGAAGCTATAAAAGCTGCCATTCATCCGCAAAGTTCGCCTTATCTTTATTATCTTCACGACAAAGAAGGTGTCATCCACTATGCAAAATCATTCGCCGAACATAGGCGAAATGTGCTAAAGTATTTGCCATAATGAAAAAGAAGATTGTTTTTGTTGGAATATCCGGAGGAGTGGATTCTGCTGTTTCAGCGGCGCTTCTCCAAAAAGAGGGCCACGAAGTTGTCGGAGTTTTCATCAAGACTTGGCATCCAGATTTCTTAGTTTGTAACGAGGAAGAAGAACGACACGACGCTATGCGTGTGGCAGCCCATTTGAATATTCCGTTTTTAACTTTTAACTTCGAAGATGTTTATAAAAAAGAAGTTGCGGATTATATGATTCACGAATATAAAATGGGACGGACACCGAATCCCGACGTTATGTGCAACAAAGAAGTGAAATTCGGCGCGTTCCTCAAAAAAGCGCTCGCCATGGGCGCTGATTATGTCGCGACTGGGCACTACGCCCGCTTAGAGCGGGCAAGTAGAAAGTTGCAAGTTCTTAAAGTTTGTAAAGGCAAAAAACTTTATAAACTTGATGAACTTTATAAACTTTTAACTGGGTGCGATAGCACTAAGGATCAGAGCTATTTTTTGTGGACATTGAAGCAGGAACAATTGCGAAAGATTTTATTTCCAGTTGGACATCTAAAAAAGACCGAGGTTCGCAAGTTGGCGAAAAAGTTTCATTTGCCTGTAGCAGAGAAAAAAGATAGTCAGGGCATCTGCTTTTTGGGTGACATAGATTTGAAAGGATTTTTGAAGCATTACATAAAGCCAAAAAAAGGAAAAGTTTACAACGCGGAAGGAAAAGAAATAGGTTTTCATGAAGGAGCTGTTTTCAACACGCTCGGAGAGCGACACGGTTTTACTATCACGAAAAAGAATCCGAATGACGGCGCGTATTATGTCGTCGGCAAAGATATTAATAAAAATATTTTATTTGTGTCGCAAAAATCTCCCCTCCTTGTTTCTGCAAGGTCTTGCCTTGCAGAAAGGGGGAGTAAATTAAAATTCACCTCACCCCGACCCTCTCCTTGTCAAGGAGAGGGGGTAGTAATACGACTTGAAGACGTGAATTGGATTTCTGAAAACTACCCGCTAGAAACCAAAAGCTATACCTGCCAGGTTCGCTATCACGGAGAATTTTTGCCGTGCAAAATAAAAGCCGAAGGTCCTGAGCGTAGTCGAAGGGCAGAAGTTATTTTTGAAAAACCAGTTTTGGTGGCTTCGGGCCAGTCTTGTGTTATCTATGATGGAGATGTCTGTCTCGGCGGGGGAGTTGTGATGTAATTTACTGCCTTCTCTTTTTTTATTTTTCATTATATACTGTATCTATGACACAATTTTTTACACAAAATAGCGATATCATTTTAAAACTAGTCGTTGCGGTTCTGCTCGGGATTTTAATCGGCGGGGAGAGGCTCTTGGTGCACAAAGACGCTGGCATGAAGACTCATGCTCTCGTTTCTCTCGGTTCAGCAGTTTTTATAATTATTTCTGAAATGATAGCTCTTAAATATGGGAATGGTAATCTTGATCCAACTAGAATTGCTTCACAAATAATTGTCGGCATAGGATTCTTGGGCGCTGGTTCAATCATATTTCAAGGCAACAGGTTGCTCGGTTTGACGACGGCAGGCGGGCTTTGGGTGACGGCTGGCATAGGTATGGCCGCCGGATTTGGGTTTTACAGCTTGGCAACGATCACGACTATTCTCGTGCTTCTCGTTCTTATCGTGGTGAATGTGTTCGAGAAGCCTATTAGAAGAATTTCTGACAACATAGATAAAATTGACATGAGCTAGCGCGCAGATCTATGAGATGAAATCCCGTTAGAAGCCGCGGTCGCAGTTTAATACATACTAATGTTGATAAGAAACATAAAATTTAATAATATAACTAAACAGGATAACGGTTTTCTGACCGCGACCTGCTTCTAACGGGATGAAATCAGATGAAATTCGGTCAAGATTTTTAAAATTTTTTTCCGCCAGAGGCGGATCCGCCTTGGGCGGAGAAGGACATAAAATAATTCCTTCAGCTTCGCTTGTTCCCGGGGACCCTTCAGTTTTGTTCACTACTGCCGGTATGCAACAGTTCAAACCGTATTATACAAATCCCGGCAATGCGGATAAAGATTTTGGAAGCAGAAATATTGTTACTGTGCAGAAATGTATTCGCACTGGTGACATAGACGAAGTGGGTGATGCTACGCATCTGACCTTTTTTGAAATGCTTGGGAATTTTTCATTTGGCGGTTACGGCAGACGTGAAGCTATAACTTATGCTTATGATTTCATCACCAAAGAGCTCGGATTGAAAATTTCCTATGTGACTGTTTATAAAGGCGAAGGAGTGGTGCCAAAAGATGAGGAATCAAAAAATATTTGGAAAGAACTGGATTCTGATCTTGAAATTAGGGAGGACGGCAAGGATGTTTTTTGGGGACCGACGGGGGACTCAGGTCCATGTGGACCGACAACTGAAATTTATTGTAAGAATGCAGATGGACAAGATGTGGAAATTTGGAATATAGTTTTTAATGAATATTTTTGCGAAGGTTCTCGAGAAAAACTAGATCGAGGCGAAGCCAATCTAAAAAAATTAGATATATTAGGTATCGATACTGGTATGGGACTGGAGCGATTGCTCGCGACTGTGCAGAACAAAAAAAGTGTTTACGAAACAGATGTTTTTAATAATGAAAAAACCAAAGATGAACGAATCATTGCCGATCATATCAAAGCCTCTCTTTTTATAATTGCAGACGGGGTGGAACCTTCGAATACTGGCAGAGGGTATGTATTGAGAAGATTGATAAGACGAGCCGTCAGATTTTCTAAAGAACCCTTAACAGGACAAATAAAGAAAATAAAAAAAGTTTACAATGGAATGTATGCTCTTGATGACAAGGGCGAGATTGAAAGAGAGGAAAATAAATTCAGGGAAACTCTCGAGCGTGGCATGAAAGAATTTGAAAAAGGTATTGATCCATTTGTTCTGGCTACAACATATGGTTTTCCGATTGAATTGACGCTAGAACTTTCAAAAGAAAAAAATATCAAAGTCGATCTAGAAGATTTCAATAAAAAAATGGCCGAACATCAAAAACTTTCACAAACAGCTTCCGCTGGCATGTTCAAGGGTGGGCTCACTGATGCCGGAGAAGAAACAACAAGATTGCATACAGCTACGCATTTATTAAATGCCGCGCTTCGGCTCGTGCTCGGCAATCATGTCACGCAGAAGGGAAGCAATATCACCAAAGAGCGTTTGCGTTTTGATTTCACACATCCGCAAAAAATGACTGAAGAAGAAAAGAAAAGAGTCGAGGAAATTGTGAATGATAAAATTGCTGAAGAATTGCCTGTTGGTTTTGTGGAAATGCCAAAAATCGAGGCAGAAAAGATCGCCGTGCATTCTTTTAACGAAAAATACGGCGATATTGTGAAGGTTTATTCGATAGGAGACGAGAAAACTGGGTATTTCAGCAAAGAATTCTGTGGTGGTCCGCATGTTTCAAACACAAGCGAATTGGGTAAATTTAAAATTTTGAAAGAAGAAGCGGTGGCGCAAGGCGTGAGGCGTATAAAAGCCGTGCTCATATAGTTTACTTGTGTTATAATTTATTGGATGGGAATTTTTTGGGAAAATAAAAAAGAGGGCGAGTTGATTTTGGTTTTTCATATTGGATCTTCCTTTGTCGGAGGGGCGTTTTTTTTGACGCAAAAATCCGGAATTCCGAAAATTGTTTTTTCCATTCGCGAACCGATTGCTCTTGAAGAAAATATCGAGGCTGACCGATTTTTATCTTTGACGATGAAATCTTTGGAAATCGTCGTTCACCGAATCCATAAGGCTGGTATCGGCGCTCCGAAAGAAATTTTCTGCGTTCTCTCCTCACTCTGGCATGTTTCGCAAACCAGAATCATAAAACTCGAAAAAAATACGCCGTTTTTGTTTACCGAAAAATTAGCTCTGGAGTTGATTAAAAAAGAGCAGACTCTGTTTGAAGAAGAGTATTCGGCAAAATATTCACATCCCGGCGTCAAAACTCGCTTAATCGAACTGAAAAATATAAAAGTTATGTTAAACGGCTACGAAACGCCGAAACCGCTCAATCAAAAAGGTAGCGATCTCGAGATGACCGTTTTTATCGGAATGAGTGATGAGGAAATTTTAGGAAAGATTGAAAAGACAATCATGGAACATTTTTCTTTTAAAAAAATAAATTTTTCTTCTTTCACTTTTTCTTCTTTTGCTGTAGTTCGCGATATGCATATGCGCGGAGGTGATTTTCTTCTGATTAGTGTCGGTGGAGAAGCGACAAGCATTTCTATGGTGAAGAAAAATATATTGCATGAATCAATTTGTTTTCCTCTTGGTCTCAATTTCATAACGCGCCAAGTTGCGTCGCTCTCGGGCTCTTCGCTTGATGAAGCGGAATCCCTCGTGTCTCTTTTCAAAGACGGTCATGCGACGAAACCTGTAGAAAAAAAGATTAGTCCGATTATCGACAAATCAAAAGCAGAATGGCTTCACAAATTTCAAGAATCCCTAGCCAATCTTTCAAATGACATTTCTGTCCCCGCGACTATTTATCTCGTTGTGGACAAGGAGATGGCCGATTTCTTTTCAGAAACAATTAAAAGTGAGCAATTCAATCAATACACTCTGACTGAATCAAAATTCGATGTGATCTTTTTGGGCGCAAAAGTTCTCCATGAATTGGCCCAGTTCGAAGAAGATGCCATACGTGATCCGTTTTTGGTTATTGATTCCATTTATATCAATCGATTTATAACCAACCCTGCCAATCCCACAAAACGTGGGGAAATTGCGCGAATATAATTTTATGTCAAAAAAAATATTGCAAGATATAAAAGTGAAACATGTTCGGAGTGTGGTTAGGACACAGTCAGAAGTAGTTCGAGCTAAAGAGCCAAGGGATCAAAATATAAAGAGAAAAAGTTCCCGATATACGCTTTGGTTTGTGGCGATTGTGTCCGTTACTTTTTTGTTTTTTGCTTTTTCAAATCTATTTTTGAGGGCGGCTGTCACAATTAATCCGAAAACAAGTGATGTGGTTTTAAATGAGAATCTGTCTGCAAACAAGGATTCGAGCGCCGATGGTTTGTCTTTTGATATTGTCAGCATAGCAGGTGAGGAAAGTAGAACCATTAAAGCTAATAGCCAAAAGGATGTTTCAGAAAAGGCTACAGGTGTTGTTCTGATTTATAATGCTTACAGCGTTTCTCCTCAACCTCTCGCCATAGATACTCGGCTTCTCGGTTCGAATGGAAAAATTTATAAAACACTGACAAAGACAACCGTGCCGGGAATTGACAAGAAAGGAATTCCGGGATCGGTCGAAGTGAAAATTTACGCGAGCGTGAGTGGAGTGGAATACAACAGCGCTCCGCTCGACTTTAGTGTTTTAGGTTTCAAAGGAACCTCGAAGTATTTAAAAATTTACGCCAGATCCAAAGGTGAAATTACTGGCGGATTCGTTGGAAAAGCGCCAGCTGTCTCTGACGCTGAAAAGGCGACCGCCATTAGTGGTTTAAAAATCTCCCTTCAAGCAAAACTTCTTACACAAGCTATAGCCCAAACTCCAAACGGCTTCATTTTATTCAAAAACGCGATTTTTTTTAATACAGATGATTCAAATATTTCCTCGACATACAATTCTGATGGCAGTATGACCATGACACTAAAAGGATCTCTCGATGGCATTCTGTTTAACGAGCAAAAACTGACAAAGAAAATTACCGAGGACAATATTGATAAATATGACGGCAGTGATGTCTATATTCCAAACATACATGCTTTGATTTTTTCGATGTCTACTTCAGGAGTTTTACTGAAAGATGCGCCAAATATAAATTTTAATTTGTCCGGTTCGGCAAAAATAGTTTGGAAACTTGATGAAAGCAAGCTGATCACTGACCTTTTAGGAAAGTCAAAAAAAGATTTCAGCCAGATATTATTGCAATATCCGAATATTGATTCTGCTGATTTAACGATTAGTCCGTTTTGGAAAACGTCTCTGCCCGACAAGTCCAAAAATATAAAAGTGATTATAAATTATCCGAATTGACTTTAACTTCTAATTTTATTATAGTTGTATCCTATACATGAGTGACTTTAAAAAAGAAAAATTGTTGACGGCGAAAGGAGTAGTGACTGAAGCTTTACCTTCCACTTTGTTTAGAGTGAAAATTTCCTCTCATCTTCCGACAGGAAGCGAAGACAAAGCCGAGGATGATAAAGAGATTTTGGCGTATCTTTCTGGGAAAATGCGTATGCATAGAATAAAAGTTTTGATTGGAGATTCCGTCGAGGTTGTGCTCGATCCTTATGGTGGAAAAGGAAGAATAATTAAGAGATTATAGTGAAGTTGCAATGAGGTTGTACTTTGCTTGTAATTTTTATTGAAATGGTGTACTATAGTAATTGCCAGTCAATGGCGGTTTTTTAAAAAAGAAAATGTTGAAAAATAAGGGTTTTTTCCTTGTTTTTTCTTTCGTTAAAAATCTTTTAAATAAATGAAAATAAAATCAGCTGTAAAAAAAATTTGTGATAATTGCAAAATGGTCAGACGCCAAAGGCATTTGAGAGTGACTTGTTCTAACCCCAAGCACAAACAAAAACAATAATTTTATGAGAATACTTGGAATCACAGTGCCAGATGAAAAGAGACTTGAGATTGGTTTAACCTGCTTTTATGGCATTGGTATTTCACGAGCTAGAAAGATTTTGGATCAAGTTGGAATAGATCGTGGCAAGCGCGCGAAAGATTTGACTTTGGATGAAGAAAACAAGATTCGTCTTGTGATTGAGAAAATTCCAATCGAAGGAAATTTGAAAAGAGAGATATCGGCAAACATAAAAAGATTGAAGGATATTAAAAGTTATAGAGGCATCCGTCACATAAAAAGATTGCCAGTCCGAGGTCAAAGGACCAAGACAAATTCCAGAACTGTCCGAGGCAATGTGCGAAAGACGATGGCTTCAGGTAAGAGAAAAGAAAGCAAGACATAATTTTTATGGCAATAGATAAAAAAACAAAAGAAATAAAGAAGGCTGAACCCGAGAAAGAGATCGTCAAGGATGCGGAAGAAAAGAAGGTTTCAAAAACGCCTAAAAAGAAAGTAGTTTCAGGTATTCTTTCGATTGATGCAACCTTCAATAACACAAAAGTGCTTTTTACGGATAAGATGGGCAACACTTTATTTTGGTCAAGCGCGGGAAGTTTAGGTTTCAAAGGAGCAAAAAAGGGGACACCGTTCGCAGCTTCAAAAGTTGGCGATGTGATAGGAAGCAAGGCTGCAGTTCTAGGAGTAAAAGACGCGAGTGTTGTAGTTTTAGGAGTTGGGTCTGGTCGAGAGCCGGCAATTAGAGCATTTATGGCTCATGGGATTGAGATAACTTCAATCAGCGATGCGACACCAGTACCTCACAACGGGCCACAAGCTAAAAAACCACGAAGAGTTTAATTAAAAAAATATGATAAGCAAACCAAAATTTAAAATTTGTAGAAGGTTGGGTCCCGGAGTTTATGACAAATGTCAGACTGCCAAGTTTTCAGCTACGACCGGTAAAATGGCTCTAGCTGGAGCTCGTCGCCCGAAAGCTTTGACGGAATATGGCACTCAGCTTGTCGAAAAGCAGAAAATACGTTTTTCTTATGGCATAACAGAACGCCAACTTTCAAATTATGTAAAAAAGGCTTCTCTAGTGAAAGGCGTTGGCACAGTCGAGAAACTTTTCGAAGAACTAGAATTTCGTCTTGATAATGCGGTCTACAGAATGGGTCTCGCTCCTAGCCGTCGCGCCGCGAGACAAATGGTTTCTCATGGCCATTTTATTGTTAACGGAAAAAGAATTACTATTCCTTCTTTTGAACTAAGATTTGGAGATATTATAAAAATTCGCGAAGGTTCGAAAGTCAAGAAAATTTTTACCAACTTGTCAGAAAGAATCAAAGATTACAAATCTCCGTCTTGGATAATATTTGACGCAGGCACCACAGAAGGTCGCATTTTAGATAAGCCAAAAAACACAGAAGGTTTCATAGACCTTAACGCTGTGTTGGAGTTTTATAGCAGGTAACATTATTAATAGTATTTGGCCTCATTGGCTGAAATGCCCTTGAAGCAAAAAAATTATGTCTGAATATAAAATAGTTATGCCTTCCAAGCCTCGTATTGTTTTGGAAGAAGCAAATAAGGGAGTGTATGAAATAGACGGTTTGTATCCTGGGTATGGGCACACACTAGGAAACAGCTTAAGGAGGATTGTTCTCTCCTCGCTTCCTGGCGCGAGTATCACTTCTATCAAGATCGAAGGTGTGAATCATGAATTTCAGACGCTTGATGGAATAAAAGAAGATGTTATCGTGATGATTTTGAATTTGAAAAAGGTGCGTTTCAAGATGATTTCAGATGAACCTCAGACAGTGACACTTTCTATCAAAGGTCCAAAAGAAGTTACAGCTGCAAATATAAAAACAGGCGGGCAAGTGGAAATTTTGAATCCAGAACTTCACATCGTAGAAGTCACTGGCAAAATAAATTTGAATATTGAGATGAAGATTGAAAAAGGTCTCGGATTTATTCCTAAGGAAATTTTTCAGAAAGACAAAGTGGATGTTGGCACAATTGCGGTTGATGCTATTTTCAGTCCTATTCGCCGAGTTTCGTATGAAGTTGAAAATATGCGTGTTGGTGACAAGATTAATCATAATCGTCTAAGGATCTCAATTGAAACAGATGGCACGTTGACACCTCGTGAAGCGCTTTCGCAATCAATCATCATTATGATCAATCAATTGAAAGCGATTGTTGATTTTAAGGAGCCGGAAGAAGTAAAAGTTGTGAAAGAAATATCAAAAGATAATGACAAGGCTGAAAAAATGAATGACGAAGAAGAAAAAAAAGAACCTGATTTCGCTGACGTTTTGAAAACTAGAACTGATAGTTTAGAACTTTCCACTCGAACATTAAATGCGCTTACTTCCGCAAACATTCGCACACTTGGCGGGCTTGCAAGAAAGAAAAGAGAAGACTTGCTTGAAATCGAAGGAATCGGCGAGAAAGGAATTACTGAAATAAAAAAAGTGCTCGGCAAATTCGGGCTTAATTTGAAAGAATAATATATGAGACACGGAAATAATAAAAGAAAATTTGGCAGAGTTAGAAAAGTCAGGAAGGCCTTGGTCAATTCTTTGGCGCTCAATTTGATTGTGCGTGGAAAAATAAGAACTACCGAACCGAAGGCAAAAGAATTAAGACCGTTTATTGAAAAGCTTGTGACGAGCGCAAAAAATGGCGATGCTTCCACCCGCCGATTGATAATTTCCAAACTTTCGAACCGACGTCCAGAGATCAAGAAACTTTTCGAAGTAATTGCGCCGAAATACGCGGACAGAAAAGGTGGCTACACGAGAGTTTTGAAATTGGGCGCCAGAAAGTCGGATGGCGCAAAAATGGCTATTATAGAATTTGTGTAATTTGAGAAACAAAAATGACAACAAAAGAAGCAAAAACAATTAAAAAGACAGATATCAAGATGATAGACGCAAGCGAGCGAACTTTAGGCAGAGTCGCGTCAGAAGCGGCGATGTCCTTAATGGGCAAGACTAAAGCGAGCTTTGAGAGAAATAAGTATTCCGGTTTACCTGTGAAGATTATCAATGCTTCTAAGCTTCGAATTACTCCAAAGAAATTAGAAAGTATTTACCATACGAGATATTCCGGTATTCCCGGAGGATTGCGTGTCGTGAAAGGCGTTGAGACAATGGAAAAATTGGGATTGAAAGAATTGATAAGACTCGCGACTTTTCAAATGTTGCCTTCAAATAAATTGCGAAGAAAAATGATACAACAGTTAACAATAATTGATTAATTATTTATTATGGATAAAGATAAAACAACAGAAAAATATATTGAAGCAATAGGAAGAAGAAAAACTTCGACCGCGCGGGTGCGTATTTTGGAATCCAGCAAAGCGAATTTTGTTGTGAATGAAAAAGACGCAAAAGAATATTTTAAAACAGAAGGGGAACGACGTTTGATTTTAGACCCAATGGTAAAAGGCTTGCCAACTGGTTCAGGTAAAAAGTGGAGCGTTGAGGTCCACGTGAAGGGCGGAGGAGTTCACAGTCAAGCAGAAGCTATTCGCCATGGACTTTCTCGAGCCCTTGCCATATTCAATCCTGAGACGAGAGGTAGTCTTAAAGATTTAGGATTTCTAAAACGCGATCCGAGAGCCAAAGAACGCAGAAAGTTCGGCTTGAAGAAAGCCCGCAAAGCTCCGCAGTGGAGCAAACGATAAAATAAAAAATCCCCTTTCCGAAGGGGATTTTTTATGCTAAAATGGGAGCATGTCAGACGAACCTGCCCGCAATGCTTCGCCTAGCGATGCAGGCGGGGAAATTAAAAAGGAAAATATGGATTCATCAGAGGATAAAACCGAGGTTTTAGAGTTCGAATTCAATGAAGATGGCGAGGAGGATTTAAAAAAGACCTTGAAGAAATTCAGGGCAGATTTGAAAGCTTGCCAAAAAGAAAAAGAAGAATATCTGACAGGCTGGCAAAAAGAGCGGGCTGATTTTGCTAATTACAAAAAAGCAGAAGACGATCGAAAAATTATGCTCTCCGAATCGATTCGAGAAAGGATTTTGACTAAATTTTTGACGGTAACTGATAGTTTCAATATGGCTTTTGCGAACAAAGAATCTTGGGGGAAGGTAGACGAAAATTGGCGAAAGGGTGTGGAATATATTTACGGACAGATGAATACTATTTTTGAAGAATATGGAGTAAAATCTATTGGCGAAATCGGAGAGGTTTTTGATCCGAATATCCATCAATCTATGGAATTGGTTCCGACAGAAAAAAAGGAACTCGATCATACAGTTTCACAAATAATACAAAAAGGATACAAACTTGGTGAGCGTGTCTTGCGTCCAGCAAGAGTAAATGTGTATGAGTACAAAGAGCCCCAAAAATAAAATTTGTACAGATTGCAAAGATGAATTCATAATAGATTCGGGTGATTTGCTTTTGTATGAAAAAGTTGAGTTGAAAATTCCTACACAGTGTTTTTTCTGTCGGCTTAAACAATATTCCGCTTTTTGGCCGTTTGGAAAATTTCGCAAAGGTGTCTCTGATTTGTCGGGAGAAAGTTTAATAACCGTTTTGCCCAATAATCCTAGATATCCTATTTATAAATCTCATGAATGGTGGAGCGATGATTGGGATCCAATATCTTTCGGACAAGATTATAATTCTAACAGGTCGTTCTTTGATCAACTGAAAGAACTGCAAGAAAAAGTCCCGCGTCCACATCAGGTCGGGAAAGATAACCTGAATTGTGATTGGTGCGATGATGTTTGGCATTCCAAAAATTGTTATCTGACTCGTTCTGTCTTTAAATGTGAAAATTTGAGTTATGGATATAGAGTGATAGATTGCAAAGATTCTTTTGATATCGCGCTTTCTTTTAATTTACAGAATTGTTATGACTGTCTTGCTTGTCATAATTCTTTCAATTTGAGTTTTTCCGAAAATTCCAAGGATTGTATTGATTCCTATTTTCTTTTTGATTGCCGAAATTGTCAGAATTGTTTTATGTGTTGGAACTTGCGTAATAAAAAATACTGCATTAGAAACAAACAGTATTCAAAAGAGGAGTACGAAAGTGAATTAAAAAAGATCAAACTTGATTTATATAAAAATATAGAAATTTTAAAAACAGAATTTGAAACTATATTAAAAGAGGAGGCGGTGCATCGCGAGAATTTTAATTTAAAAACTACCAATTCGATTGGAAATTATCTAACTAATTGCGACAAATGCGTAAATGTTTTTTCTTTTGAAGATTCACAAAACTGTCGTAATCAACTTCGGGGTTTAGGTAACAAGGATTGCATAGATGGAATGGGTATATTTGGCAAGGTGGAAATGTCGGGTAATAATAGTTGCGTTCTTGATTCATACAACGTAAAACATTCATCTTGGTCTTCTGGAAGATATTCGGAATATCTGGATATTTGTGACGAAGTGGAATATTGTTTCGGTTGTATCGGTTTGCATAAGAAAAAATATTGTATTTTAAACAAACAATACGAGAAAGAAGAATATGAAATATTGAAAAATAAAATTATTGCTGACATGGAAAAAAGAGGAGAATACGGAAAGTTTTTACCGTACAACATGGGATTGTGCGGATACAATTTGTCCACTGCCATACTTTATTTCCCTGAAGTAAGGAAAGAATTTGTTTTAGAACGTGGTGGCTATTGGTCGGAGGAAGATTTGTCGCAAACAAACGGAATTTCTTCGTTAGATTTACCAGATAGTATTTTTGACACGGAATCGGATATTTCGAAACAGGCTTTAATTTGTCCTGAAACAAAATACAGATTTAATATTTCTGAAGCTGAATATGAATTTCATAAAAGAAAAAATTTTGCTTTACCGCGATTGCATTTTGATTTAAGAATGCTTAAAAAAGCCCAAAAAACTGCAGTATTGAGAAGCTATCCATATAGATGCGTTTATTGTGAAAGCGACATAACAGCATATTATCCGCCTGAGTGGGGATACAAGAAAATCGCCTGCGAGGGGTGTTATAAGCAAAATATAGCGTGACCTCTTCCCAACCCCTCTCCTTGTCAAGGAGAGGGGAAAGCAAGGGGTGAGGTGAATTTATGGAATACAAAAATGAAAAAAGAATATGCCAGAAATGCAAAAAAGACTTCACGATAGAAGCTGACGATTTTGATTATTACGAAAAGATTTCATCCTCTTGTGGCGGAAAAGTTCCTCCGCCGACTTGGTGTCCAGAATGTAGACAACAACGTCGTTACGCTTGGAGAAATGAGAGAACTTTATACAGGAGAAATTGTGATCTCTGTGGAAAAAGCACAGTGACTATCTATTCGCCGAACAAGCCTTTCAAAGTCTATTGCAATTCTTGCTGGTGGGGAGACGGATGGGACATAACTTCATACGGGCGAGATTTTGATTTTTCTAGACCGTTTTTTGAGCAGTTTTCCGAACTTCAACACGAAGTGCCTCGCATGGCGCTTTTAAACAAGAACAGTGTTAATTCAGAATATACAAACCATTCTGCCGATAATAAAAATGTCTATCTTTCTTTTATAGTTTTCGACAGTGAAAATGTTATGTACAGCAATTGGGTTGTGAAGTCTCTCGATTGCATGGATTGCACTTATATTTTAGAAAAAGGAGAGCGTCTTTATGAAACCATTGATTCCAGATCTTGCTATCAATGTCAGTACAGTTCTTTTTTGAAAGATTGTTCAAACTGCTATTATTGTTACGATTGCCATGGATGCAATGAATGTTTTATGTCATCCAACCTCCGCAACCAAAGCTACGTTTTCAAGAATAAAAAATATACAAGAGAAGAATATCTGAAAAAGATGAAAGACTATGATTTTTCCTCTTTTGTAGTTAGGCAAGGTTTGGAAAAAGAATTTCAAGATTTTGTTGAACAAGACGTTATACATCGTTATGTGATAAGCGAAAGGAACATCAACTCTGTAGGATCAGTAATCTACGATTGTAAAAATCTAACTAATTGTTTTGATGTTGATAAAGGAGAAAATTGCAAATATATTTTTTCAGGCACCGATATAAAAGACTGTGTAGATTGTTATCATTTTGGATTCAACACAGAGCTTTGTTATGAGTGCCATGCTTGCACAAGGACTTCCAATTGCCATTTTTGCCACCTTTGTTACGACAATATGAATTTAATGTATTGCGACACCTGCCAAAATAGCCAGAATCTTTTCGGCTGTGTTTCCGTCAAGAAAGGCGAGTATATGATTTTCAATAAAAAATATTCCAAAGCGGACTATCAAGCGCTGAAAGAAAAAATTATCGAGCACATGCAAAAGACAGGTGAGTATGGCGAATTTTTCCCGCCTCAGATAGCGCCTGTCTATTACAACGAAACGCGAGGAAGTTTTTATATGCCGATGACGAAAGAAGAAGTCTTAGAGAAGGGCTGGCAATGGGAGGATAATGTTCCGGGAACTTTTGGCAAAGAAACTATTTCAAGCGCTTCTATTCCGGATAAGATCGAAGACGTGCCGGACGATTATTTAAGTGAAATTTTCTCTTGCGTAAAATGCTCAAAAAATTACAATATCACCAGAAACGAGCTCCTTTTTTATCGAAAAGAAAAAATTCCATTTCCGAGAAAATGCCCGGATTGTCGTTATAAAAGAAGGTTCAATTTGCGTCCAGTGAGAAAACTCTGGCATCGAAAATGTATGTGCGATGGAACGAAAAGCTCACCACAAGCAAAGAATCATCTCAATCACAGTGGACCTTGCCAAACCGAATTTGAAACATGCTACGCGCCAGATCGTCCCGAAAAAGTGTATTGCGAAAAATGTTATCAGCAAGAAGTGTATTGAAAGGTACCGTTTTTTGCGATAGCAGAATTTGGTACCTTTTATAAAAAAAATTATGAAAAGCGAAATCAAAAATTGCCAAAACTGCAAAAAAGACTTCACGATAGAACCGGATGATTTTGGATTTTATGAAAAAATAAAAGTCCCTCCGCCGACTTTTTGTCCAGATTGCAGATTACAACGTAGAATGTCTTGGCGCAACGATTGGCGTTTGTTCAAGAAAAAAGATATAAGGACAGGCGAAAAAATTTTCTCATTTTTTCCTGAAGAAAGCCCTGTAAAAATTTTTGATCGAGATTTTTGGATTTCTGACGCTTGGAATGGAACAGAATATGGCAAAGAATATGATTTCTCTCGACCTTTCTTTGTTCAATTTAAAGAACTACTTTATTCAGTACCTTTACCTGCCCATTCTATGATCAACATAGTGAATTCTCACTATTGTACTAATGCTAATAATATTAAAGGCTGTTACTTGGTTAGAGGAGCATCTTATACGGAAGATTCTGCCTATTTAATTTGGGATCAAGAGTCTAAACAATGCCTCGATAGCCATATAACAAGCAAATGCGAATTAAGTTATGGGAATGTTAACACTATTGCTTGCTATCGAACATTTTTTTCTGTCGATTGTGAAAGTTGTCAAGAAATAATTCTATGTAAGGATTGTGTTGGGTGCAATAGTTGTTTTGGTTCGGTGAGTCTGCGCAATAAATCATATTGTATTTTTAATGAACAATATAGTAGAGAAGAATATCTAAAGAAAATTATTGAATTTAATTTGGGTTCAGAAAAATCTTTTCAGGTATTAAAAAGTGAAGCGCATGAACGTTGGATTAAATATCCACAAAAATATATTCATGGCCGTCATAATGCGAATGTTTCTGGAGATTATATTTATGAGTCAAAAAATGCTCAAGATTGCTATCGTGCGATAAACGTTGAAGATGGAAAATATATTCAAAATATTTTAACTGGTCCTGTAAGAGATTGCTACGATTATTCTAATTATGGCGACAACGTAGAAATGATATATGAATCTTTGGTGATAGGAGATGGAATGTCAAATGTTAAATTTTCCACTCAAGCTGTTAGAAATGGCAAAAATCTCACTTATTGCGTGTTTTGTTTTCCATCCTGTTCAGATCTGTTTGGTTGTATTTCACTTTGCAATAAAAAATATTGTATTTTAAACAAACAATATACGAAAGAAGAATATGAAGAATTAGTTCCAAAAATTATAAAACACATGAATGAAACGCCCTTCATTGATCAAAAAGGGAGAGTTTTTAGATATGGCGAATTCTTCCCGTCAGAATTTTCACCTTTTTCTTATCAAACAACTGCTGCTTGTGAGTTTTTCCCACTTAGTAAAGCCGAGGCGCAAGAAAAAGGCTTTGTGTGGTATGAGCCAAAAAAGCAAAATTATACAATTACTTTGGAAAACAAAAATATCCCAGACAATATCAAAGATGTTGATGAAAGTATTTTTGATCAAGTTATCGAATGCGCTCATCGAGGAACTTGCGGGCACGAATGTACGGGGGCTTTTCGTGTAATTAAGATGGAATTAGATTTTTTGAAAAGGATGAATATTCCGTTACCTCGCCTTTGCACAAATTGTCGTCATTTTGGAAGACTTTCCTTGAGAAATCCACCAAAATTTTATAATCGAGTGTGTATGTGTGAACAAGAGAATCATTTTCACGGAAAAGAAAGATGCGTTGTAGAGTTTAAGACCAGCTACGCGCCCGATCGTCCAGAAAAAGTGTATTGCGAAAAATGTTATCAGCAAGAGGTATATTAAGCACTTTTGGAAATAAACTTTTTTTCGGTACAGATTTTTTGAAGCTTAAAAAATCCTGAAGTTCTCGGCTCGTCAGCCTCGAAACCCCTTCAAAAAGTTATTTCCAAAAGTGCTTATTTCCCAAAAGTCTCAAATAGAAATTTTTTCGTTTCTTCGTCCACGAATTGCGTTACTATGATCATCATCTCTGCAGTCAGTCCTAAATCTTTTTTTATATTTGTGAATAGATGCTCAAAAGGGAAAGGGGAGATCCATGCGGAATTTTTGAGACATACGAAGCCAGCTTTTTTGAGAAGATAACGCAGACTTTCTCGTTCACTTTTTCTATTTTCAGGAAGGTCGAGCAGGATGATTCTCCAAAATCCATCCCACGAAGTATTCACGAGAGTCGTATCACTGTCGAGCAAGAGGCTGTGCATTTTTTTTCTTCCCAACTTCGTCAATCGAGCGTACTCGTTTTGTGGAGATGCTATTTGCTCTATTAGACCAGACTCCTTAAGTCCTTTCAAAGAGCGTGTGATGGCGTAATTATCACGAGATAGCGCTTTAGGCGCTATCTGAGTGCCTAAAGCGCTGTCTCGAATTTCAGGCAGAGAAATAGCTGTTTTTTTACCTAAAATCTTCAGTATTTTGTCCGAATAATTAACTTTTCTTGACATACCTATATATTATAATATATACTGTTTTTTGACAAGTATTTCGTGACCACTAAAAACTTGCTAAAAATAACAGGTAGGTATATAATGCCTTTAGTATCATTATTAAATAAATTTAATTTATAAATGTGGGATTTTATTTTTAAAGCTGGGGCAATTGCAGGCATAGTTGGACTAATACCATCCATAGCCGCTTTTTTCCAAGCAAAAGGTGCAAAAGAAGCCGCTCAAATGGCTGGTGGTGTTGTTACACTCCAAAAAATAAACTACGATATTTTAGAAATAATGCATACATGTGGTTTGGAATATGAAATTAAAATGCCTGAGGTAAATAATAAATATGGTGATATCAATAGTCGTGTAATGATTATAGTTGAAACTTTAGATAATCCAATATATAAAGAGATATTTGATAATATAAAAAATGATTTACAAGCTACATATAATGAAATACAAAGCTCTGTTGATCCTGAAGAATTAAAAATTCCAGGCTTTCAGTATAATAGATTTATTAGTCTATTTAATCAATTAAAAGGTGCACTAGGTAGATTAAAAGGAAAAATAGATAAAGAATTATTAAAAAATAATAAATAACATGAACAACGAAAAAATTTTAGAACAAATTAATCAGCTTAGGAAAAAGACATCAGAAAGGAAAATTACATGGAAATTTGTAAATCCAATCCTTGTGCGATGGGTAAGAGAGGATAGTGGGAAAAATTTTACTGTGACTCTTCAGACGATGCAAATGGCAACTATTGTGAGACCAGGGCAACCAACAACATCAGTAAACAAAAATTATGTGTTAACTATTCAATCTACTAACCCGAGTGAAGTTTTACTTCAAGTCAATACGGCATTATATCCTTTACTAAAAGAACCACTTGAGCAACTTTTCAATGAGGCGATGGCCGTATCGAAAGATACATCTGCTGAAGTAATTGATAAATTATTAAAAAATTTATAAAAATATTATGTATATACCAATATTAATTTTAATACTAGGAATTTACATTTTCTTTAAATACAAATCTGATAAAGAACAGGATAATGAGAAGCTTGATAACAATGATTCATTCAGGAACTCTGAATATAATAATCCAGAATATTGGAAAGATTTAAAACGAGAAAGAGAAGAGGAGATTAAAGAGGAAGAGGAAAATAAAAAAACAAAAGAAGATGAGATAAGTAAAGACCCACCAGTTTTTGAAACAAAAGACTCGTTAGTAATAACTTGTGGAAAATGTAAGAAACAGGAATTAGTTAATCGAAATCAAGGAGCTTCAGAGTTTAAATGCTCAAAATATCATAGAGTTTCAAAAATATTAACTTAATTATTAATTAATAAAATAAAAATGTTTAACAAATTAAAAGAAAAACAATTAATTAAATGTACTAAAGACGAAATAAATCGTTTCCAACAGTTTGAATTCAAAATTAATGAACAAGTTGATAATTTATTAATTTTGATTAGTACAGGAGGACTTGTTTTTAGTTCAAATTTAATTCAACACCTAGATTACAGTTTATCGATGTTTAAATGGTCTTGGGTAATATTAGTTTTTGCGATTTTATTTTCTCTTACAAATAGAATAATTACATCAGAAAAAACATCTTTATACTTAGGAAAATTTTATAAAGCTGATCTTGAAAATAAAAATAACATTGAAGTACCAAAAATACTTTCTGTTATTGAATTATTTTTTTATTTTGGCTCATGCTTCCTAGTATTTTTAGGAATTATTTTATTGTCTTTAAGTTTTGTTATTAAATTATAAGAATTAATTTTAAAATAAATATATGAAAATAATTGGAATAGATTTGGGTACAACAAATTCGGCGGTCGCTATCATCGAAGGAGGCGCGCCGAAAATTATCGAAAATATTGAAGGCAATCGCACGACGCCTTCCGTGGTGGCGACTGCAAAAAATGGCGATCGCATTGTAGGACTTTTAGCAAAGAGACAAGCTATAACAAATCCGGAGAATACGATTGCGGAAATCAAGCGCTTCATGGGGCATCGTTTTGATAGTCCGGAAGTGCAAAAAGATAAAGCTACAGCGGCTTTCAAGATTGAAGTTGCCGATGGTGGCGGAGTAAAAGTTAAAATGACGGATAAATTCTACCGACCAGAAGAAATTTCTGCGATGATTTTGCAAAAAATTAAAACTGATGTGGAAGCAAAGCTTGGAGAAAAAATAACTGAAGCTGTTATCACTGTGCCTGCATATTTTAATGATGCGCAAAGAAAGGCAACGAAAGACGCTGGAGCGATTGCCGGACTCGATGTAAAAAGAATTATCAACGAACCGACGGCTGCAGCCTTGGCGTATGGTTTTGATAAAAAGAAAAATGAAAAAATAGTAGTTTACGATTTCGGAGGTGGAACTTTTGATGTGTCTGTGCTTGAAATAGGCGGTGATGTCATAGAAGTGAAGTCCATTGATGGAGACAGTCATATGGGTGGAGGCGATATTGATAGAAAAATAGTCAGATGGATCGCCGAAGAATACAAAAAAGAATCCGGCATTGATGTGACCAAAGATCCACTAGCGCACCAGAGACTTCGAGAAGCAGCGGAAAAAGCTAAACACGAACTTTCCACGACGATGGAGGCGGAAATAAATATTCCATTCATCACTTCGGACGCGGGAGGACCGAAGCACCTGCTTATGAAGATGTCTCGCGCCACGTTGGAATCGCTCACCAAAGATTTGATTGATCGTTCTATTGAAATAACAAAGAGAGCTCTCGCGGCGTCTCCATTCAAAATGAATGAAATAAATGAAATTATCATGGTTGGCGGACAGACTAGAATGCCGGCGATTGTTGCCGCAGTGAAAAATCTTTTCGGCAAAGAGCCGAACATGTCAATCAATCCAGACGAAGTTGTGGCGCTCGGCGCGGCTGTGCAGGCTGGCGTCCTCGCTGGAGACGTGCGAGACGTGCTTTTGCTCGACGTTATTCCTCTTTCTCTCGGTATTGAAACGCTCGGCGGAGTGGCGACAAAATTAATTGATAGAAATACAACTATTCCATCTTCAAAGTCTCAAATATTTTCTACAGCAGCCGACAACCAAACTTCCGTGGAAATTCATATCGTGCAAGGTGAACGCCCGATGGCTTCCGACAACAAATCTCTCGGCCGATTTATCTTGGACGGGATTCCACCAGCACCTCGAGGCATGCCTCAGGTCGAAGTCTCTTTCGATATTGACGCGAATGGAATCTTGAATGTGGCGGCGAAAGACAAGGCTTCCGGCAAAACTCAATCCATAAAAATAGAAGCAAGCTCTGGACTCAAAGACGAAGATATCAAAAAGATGCAGAAAGACGCGGAACTGCATGCCGAAGAAGACAAAAAGAAGAAAGATGTTGTGGATGTGAAAAATACCGCGGAGATGATTATCTACACTGCCGAAAAAGCGCTGAAAGATAATGATGCCAAAATCCCTAAAGAATTAAAAGACAGCGTCAATGGTAAAATCACCGCGCTTAGAGGCGTAAAAGATGGCACCGACGCGGAAGCGATCAAAAAGGCGACCGAAGAGCTTTCTGTCGAAATGTCCAAGATAGGGGAAGCGATGGCGAAAGCTGGAGCGACTCCTCCTCCAGCTGGAACTCCGGAAGAGCAAAGCGCGGAAGTCAAAGATGCCGAGTTCAAGGAAAGCAAAGATGGCGACGCGCCGAAGAAATAATTCTTAAAAACAAAAAACCTCTCAAGTTGGGAGGTTTTTTGTTTTGTGTATTTTTGTTATAATAAACCAATGCCCGAAGAGAATGAAAAAGAAATAAGTTTGGATATCTTGGAGCATATTGAAAATTTATCTAATCAGGTAAATAAGAATATGGCTTCCCGCACGAAAGGCGTTTTTAGGAGATACCCTGTCACCTTCGGACTTCTGATAGTCTTTGGCGCGATCGCAGTTCACGAAGGATTGAAAGGATTGATGCTAGAATACGGTTTACTCGATATAAGTCCTTGGTACCTGGTCGTGACCGGACTTGTGATTCTCACTATTACTGGAACTTTATATAAAAAACTAGAAAAATAAATTTATGCCTTACGACATACAAAAACATTTATCTTCTAAGCATTGCACAGTTTGCCACGGCGAGGGAGATGGATTCAAGTGTCCAAAATGCGGATACACCACGACTCAATTTGATCCCTTGCATTTCAACAAATGCAAAGATAAATCAATGGTGCAAGTGAAATGCAAAAAATGCGGAGAAGCGGAAAGCAACTGCAAATGCGCGTAGTTTCTGCATTCCTCGAAGCTCCCATGCCGAGGGCTTTTAGTTTTTCAAGTTTTATTGTAAAATAGCGGTATATGGATTCACCCGAAATACCTATAAATAAAGACCTGACGTATCTCGGCATTACAACCTACCGGGACAAGAATCAACTTTTTGGCATAAAGCGCAAGGATAGGCGCCAGCATGTTTATATTCTCGGAAAGTCCGGTACCGGTAAATCAGCTCTCATGTTCAACATGATTATCCAGAATATCAAAAACGGCGAAGGCGTTTGTGTGGTTGATCCGCACGGTGAGCTGGTGGAAGGAGTGCTTTCTTCCATTCCGCAACATCGCATGAAGGACATAATTTATTTTAATCCGGCTGATGCGAATTATCATATCGGTTTCAATGTTTTGGAATTGATTGATCCGCAATATAAGCATCTCGTAGCTTCCGGTCTCATGGGAATTTTTACGAAAATTTGGGCGAACGCTTGGAGCGCCCGAATGGAATATATTTTGAACAACGCAATCTTGGCCTTGCTCGATACTCCGGGGACGACGCTCCTCGGAATTCCCAGAATGCTTGTCGACAAAGATTATCGCCAAAAAATAATTTCCAATTTGAAAGATCCGGTCATCAAAGCTTTCTGGGTTCATGAATACGAGGACTGGCAAGATAAATTCCGAAACGAAGCTATTGCGCCGATTCAAAACAAAGTCGGGCAGTTTCTTTCTACTTCCATCATCCGAAACGTCGTCGGTCAGTCTAAGAGCACAATCAACATTTTTGACATAATGAACGAAGGGAAAATTTTCTTGGTCAATGTGTCAAAGGGGCGCATCGGTGAAGACAACTCCGCGCTTTTGGGAGGTATGATTATCACCAAGATCCAGCTTGCCGCCATGGAACGCGTGCGTATTCCGGAAGAGTCCCGCAAAGATTTTTATTTATATGTCGACGAATTCCAAAATTTTGTGACGGACGCCTTTGCCGGCATTTTGTCCGAGGCTAGAAAATACAGGTTGAATCTGACTGTGGCGCACCAGTATACTGCTCAACTCATTTCTGATAAAAGTTCAGCGGTGCGTGATGCTGTCTTCGGCAACGTCGGGACGATGATAGTCTTTAGAGTGGGTTCAGATGACGCAGAATTTCTTGAGAGCGAATTTGATCCGGAATTCACTCCGCAGGATATCGTGAACTTACCAAACTATAAAGTTTATTTGAAATTGATGATAGACGGTGTGACCTCTCGTCCTTTTTCAGCAAAGACTTTGCCACCGATGGTAAAGTCTGGCAATAAACAAATCGAAGAAGAGGTGATTAATTCTTCTCGCGCGCTTTATTGTCGAACAAAAGAAGTTGTGGAAAGGGAAATCAATGATTGGAGCGGAATGTCGCTTGGTAATGATAGCGATCGTGGGAGCAGTAGCTTAGAAAAATTTCCAGCTATTTGTTCGCTCTGCAAAAAAGAAACGACTGTGCCATTCAAACCCGACCCAGGCAGGACAGTTTATTGCAAGGACTGCATAGCGAGAATAAAATCTGGAGAAGTTAAAGTTGAGAGAGATTCTGAAAATCAAATCAAGCACGATGAGTCTACCTTTTTTAAACCCCTGTCGGACTTGGGCATAGAGTTTGAACGAAAAGACAGGGCTATTCTTGAAGGAGAAGATAGATATCTTGAACGAGAAACTGGACACCATTTAGATAAACCACCTGTTTTACCTTCAAAGCCTTCTGCTTCAACGGGTAGACCTAGTATATTTGGAGCTTTCAAAAAAGTTTTTACTAAGACAGTTTCGTCAGTTCCCGCGAAAGCAAAAATTTCTGCGCAACCTGTCAAGCCTGTTAGCGTCAGCAGGGGAAATACAGCTCTAAAAGAAGCCTTGAATAAAGTTATTCCAAAACCTCAACCAAAAGAACAAAAAGTTGAAGAATCAAAAGCTAGTAGCGAAATATCGTTGGAAACGCTAAAAGCTCCAGTTTCTCCCCGCACTGATGAAACACAAGCAAATAAAAAGCCTGCGTCTTCAAAAGATCGCGCGGCAAGTTCCGAAGATATGAATAAGTTGAAAAATTTAATTTCCACGGCTACAGCGGGAAAAACTGAAAAAATCAAAAAAGAAGAAGAGACCACCACCCCTGCCCGAAATGCTACGCAAAACGTTGCAGGCGGGCCGGCTAAAGCCACCCCTCCTCCAAAAGCCACGCCAAAGGACGGGCAAGGAGGGGATGATATGGCGATTCCCAAAAAGTCCACGAAAGAAGTTCCTGAACATATTCTCCGAAAGATTTTAGAGTAAGTTTGGGCTATACTCAAACTTAGCGATAGCAGAATTTGAGTATTGATAGAAAAAATGAAACAAAATTGCAAAAAGTGTAAACATAATTTCACCTTAGACCAAGACGATCTTTCTTTCTACGAAAAGATGTCCGCCAAAGGCGGATCCGCCTCTGGAGGAAAAGTCCCTCCGCCAAAAGTCTGTCCCGACTGTCGTTTCAAAATGCGAGCGCTATTTAGAAATGAGACAACATTATATTCTGGACGCAAATGCGCTTTGTGCGGAAAGAGAGTTGTGACGATGTATAATCCGAAATCGCCTTATATTATTTATTGCTATGATTGTTTTTACTCGGACAAGTGGGATGCTAGAGATTACGCTATGGATTATGATGAAGGCCGATCCTTTTTGGAACAAGTGAAGGAATTTATGATTAAAGTTCCCAGGATTAATTTAGCTATTTCTCCGAGCGAAGGTCAGAATATTAATACTGAATATGCAAATTCTGCAAGTGGTTGCAAAAACTGTTATATGATTTTCAATTCCAGCCCATGTGAAAATACTCTTTATTCAAAAGGTTTAAAAAATTCTAGAGATTGCTCCGATTTATATTTTGGCAAAGATATCGAGCAGTGTTATGAATGTGTGAATGTTCACCAATCTTCAAAAATCATTTGGGGTCAGAATATAAATGGCTCTGTGGATTCTTATTTTATTTTGAATTGCAGAAATCTCATGAACTGTTTCGGTTGTGTTAATTTAAACAGCAAGTCACACTATTTTTTAAATAAACCGATGGCTCCCAATGAATACAAAAATAAAGTCAATGAGATAATGGGCAGTTATGAAAAGATGCAAAAATTCTTGGAAGAATTTAAAAAATTTGTTTTGAATTTTCCTATGCGAGAGAACAATAACATTAAGACTATCAATTCTACTGGAGATTATTTATTTGGTTGCAAAAATGTTAAAGATTCTTTTGAGGCTACCAACGCAGAAGATTCCAAATACTTATTTTATTCAAAAGAGGCTAAAGATTCTATAGGTACTATCGGCTATGGCACTCAGTCGGAAAGGTTGCTTGAAACAGTGTCTACTGGTCATTCGAGTAATATCATTGGTTCTTTCTTCACGCATTTTTCGCAAGATATTTTATATGGATATATGATCAGAAACTGTCAAAACTGCATAGCTTGCGACGGATTGAAAAACGGTCAATACTGCATCCTCAACAAACAATACACTAAAGAAGATTACGAGAGATTAAAAGAGAAAATCATTAACGAGCTAAAAGAAAAAGATCTATACGGATTAATGATGCCTCCAGAGCTTGCTCCCTTTGCCTACAATGAAAGCATAGCTCAAGATAACTTCCCATTAACCAAAGAAGAAGTCATCTCTCAAGGTTTCAGATGGGAAGATGATATTCAAAAGACAGAAGGCAAGGAGACAATGAAGCCAGAAGACATTCCAGATCATATTAAAGATGTTAAAGACTCCATAACCGATGAAATCCTAAAATGCGTCTCTTGCAACAGAAACTACAAGATTATCAATCAAGAACTCTCTTTCTATCGTAAAATGAACATTCCAATACCAAGAAGATGCTTCTACTGCAGGCATCAAGACCGCATTACTCGTCGAGGACCTTATAAATTCTGGAGTCGCAACTGTGACAAATGCAAGAAAGAAATCATGACAAATTATGCACCCGATAGACCGGAGATTATCTACTGTGAGAAATGTTATCAGCAAGAGGTGTATTAGTTTACATATTTTATTATTGTTATAAACATAACAGATTATTGTTTTTTAAATAAATTATCAATAAATTTCATAATTTCTTTTCAATTTTGTAAACTTATGAAATAATTGATGTATCAGAAAGAACATGAAAAACGAAACAAAAAATTGTCAAAACTGTAAGAAAGACTTTGTGATTGAGCAGGAAGATTTTTCGTTCTATGAAAAAATAAAAGTTCCGCCTCCGACTTTTTGTCCGGAATGCCGAACGGTCAGGAGACTTTGTTGGCGCAATGAGATGTCACTTTTTAAAATAAAATGCGATGCTCCTGGGCATGACGAAATGCTTATATCTTTTTTGCATCCTGAAGAAAAACTTGTCGTGTATGACTCCAGCGCTTGGTGGAGTGACAGCTGGGACGCGCTTTCATATGGCAAGGAATATGATTTTTCAAAACCTTTCTTTGAGCAATGGAAGAATTTGAGAGATAATATTCCACTTCAAGCGCTTTCAAATATTCATGCCACAAATAGCGACTATTGCAACGTTGCGGAAGAAAGCAGGGAAAGCTACATGTGTTCAGGATCTTGGAAAATAGAGAGAACTTTTTACTCAAACAGAATTTCAGAAACAAAAGATTCTGGAGATTTGTATGTGGTTTTTCGTTCCGAGCTTTGTTACGATGATGTAATTTGCTCGGATAGCTATCATTTGCTTTATTCTTTTAATTGCAAAAGTTGTGTGGATTCATACTTTTTATACGATTGCATAGGTTGTATGAACTGTTTTGGTTGTAGTAATCTGCGTAGCAAGTCGCATTGCATGTGGAATGAACAACTCTCAAGAGAAGAATACAATCGCCGATTAGCGGAATATGATTTGAAAGATTACAAAACTATTTTAGAGCTTAAGAAAAAATTCAGAGAAATGTATATGAAATCGTTGCACCGTTTTGCTGTTCAGATAAAAGTGGTAAATTCGACGGGTGACAATTTAGAAGGTACAAAAAATTGCAAAATTTTTTTTGACGCGACTCAAAAAATTGAAGATGCAAAATATTCTCATTGGTTAAAGGAGAATGTAAAAGATGCTTATGATTCTGGACCGGGGATAGGTCAGGCCGAGCTTATTTATGAAGTATTTGATACCGGAGTTGGCAATTTTTGCAATCTTTTCACGAGCGTAGTTTACAGCTCGAATGATGTCGAGTATTCTTTCAATTGCCACGGTTGCTCAAATCTTTTCGGTTGTATCGGCGTGCGAAATAAAAAATATTGCATTTTGAATAGGGAATACACAAAGGAGGAATATGAAAAATTAGTTCCAAAGATCAAGAAACAAATGGAAGAAGTGCCTTATATAGACAAGAGAGGGATCATTTACAAATACGGCGAATTTTTTCCGGCGGAATTTTCCACATTTTGTTATAACGAAACTCAAGCGCAAGATTATTTTCCAATTTCAAAAGAGCAGGCGATGAAAATGGGTTACAGATGGCGTGACAGAAAGAAGAATGAATATCAGACAACTATTGAATCAAAAGATCTTCCCGACAGCTTGGACGACGTTGACGATTCCATTACAAAAGAAATTATCGGATGCGAGAATAAGGAGAAGCAAAGCAATTATTGTAGAGGCGCGTATAAAATAACGATAGATGAATTGAATTTATATCGAAAACTTGGAGTGCCTTTGCCTAGGTTATGTTTTTTCTGTCGACACGAAAATAGATTGAAAATGCGCAATCCGATGAAACTTTGGCACAGGCAGTGCATGTGCGATAGAATGGGCCATTTACATGGAGAAGAAAAATGCGAGGTAGGATTCAAGACCAGTTATGCTCCTGATAGACCGGAGATAGTTTATTGCGAGAAATGTTATCAGCAAGAAGTTTATTAGATTCCTTTTGACGTTCTATACGTCGCTATGATGGCTGCGGTTTCTCCTCGCAAGACGAGTGAGCCGAGAGATGCAGGAGTATAGCCGGCTTCCGTCGCTTCTTTTATTTCTTTTTCTGTAAATCCGCCTTCTGGACCGATGAAGATGCTTATATTTTCCGCATTTTTGTCTGGCTCATAACATTCACTTTTTGACGAAACTCCATTTTTCACAAAAAACGGTGTGAAAATTATTTTTTCCCCGCCTGCCTGCCCGACACGCTGTTGCGAGTCATGCGGGCGGGCATCAGCTACGCTGGAAGCATTGCGGGCAGGTTGACTCCCTGCGCCATCAATGAGAGCTTCCTTGAATTTCATGATAGTGGACAAGATGGGCACGACGCCTCGGCCAGATTGCTCGCTCGCTTCGATCATTATTTTTTCCAAACGTGAAAAATTTAGTCCGGTTTTTATAGTACGTTCGGTAATTATCGGAATGATTCGATGAACTCCGGCTTCGACGGTTTTCTGCACTGCCAGTTCAAAATTTTCCTTTTTTAATATCGCCAAATACAGATTAACTTTTCTTTTTGCCTTTTCCGCTTTTTGCACAGTGTCTATAATGCCTGTAATTTTTTCATCGTATATTGAATCTAAAGTAACTTCTGCCTCTTCACCTTTGCCATTAGATAAGATTACTTTCTCTCCCTTCTTAAGTTTCAAAACAGCCTTTATTTGCTTGATTATTTTAACATCGGTAATTTCTACCTCCTTTTTTGAAAAGTCGTATTCACCTATGAATCTATGCACCTTCATATTGGGTATGATACACTTTTAGTATTGAGTAATCAACAAATAACTGCTAAAATAAAGTAACTATATGCCAAAGCCGAATCGAGTACAAATAATCAAATACGGACCACCACCACCAGAATTGCCTGTCTTCGGCAAAGTTAAACCCGAGGACGTTTCTTTCATTGGGCGAACGAACTATGTGGCTTCTCTCGAGGAGAAGAAATTCATTTTTGGCATCAAGCGAATAGACCGTAGACGTCACCTTTATATTATTGGAAAGTCCGGCGTGGGCAAGACCAAGCTTCTCGAGTTGATGCTTCGCCAAGATATCACCTATAAACACGGACTTTGTCTGATCGATCCGCACGGCGACGTCATAGACGCTATGCTTGATTATATTCCAAAAGAACGTATCGACGACGTTTGCATCATAGACCCGACCGATCTCGAATTTCCCGCTTCTTTCAATCCGCTCGCGAATGTCGATCCGCTTTTCAAATTTCAATTAACTCAAGGGCTCATCGAAGTTTTCCAAAAGCAGTTCGGCGCAAACTGGACGCCCCGCCTCGAACACGTTTTCCGTTTCACTTGTCTCGCCTTGCTCGACTATCCGCACGCCACAATGAGGGGAATGATCTCTATGCTAACCGACAGAAATTATAGACAGAAGGTGGTGGAATATATCACGGACGACATGGTCAAAAGATTCTTCGCTATCGAATTCGCCGACTGGTCGGAAAAGTTCGATACAGACGCTATCATTCCTTTGGTCAACAAATTAGGACAATTTCTCTCCGATCCGCTCTTGCGCAACATCTTCGGCCAAAAGGAAAACAAAATAGATATCAGCAAGTTGATGAACGACGAGAAGATAATTCTTATCAATCTTTCCAAGGGCCGTCTCGGCGAAGAAAACTCATCATTTCTCGGTTCTATCTTTTTGACTAAAATTAAACAGGCTGGAATGGAGCGCGCCAGCATTCCGGAATCAGAGCGTAAAGATTTTTATTTGTACGTGGACGAGTTTCAGAATGTTGTCACCCAGACTTTTGAAAACATTTTGTCAGAAGCTCGAAAGTACGGTTTGAATTTGACTATAGCGCATCAATATGTCGGCCAGATTATCACTAAAGTTCATCAGGCTGTGCTCGGTAACTGCGGTAGCATTATCACTTTCCGTGTCGGTGGTGAGGACGCTGTAAAAATGAAACCAGAGTTCGCTCCGCTTTTCGATGTCAAAGACATGATCAACCTCGCTGTCGGTGAAATCTATGTGAAGATGACTATCGATGGAGAATCTTATGATCCATTTTCGGCCGAGACTCTTCGAGTTCTTCCTCCGACGCATCCTTCGAATAGAAAAGAAATTATCGACGAATCTCGCAGAAAGTATTCGATACCAAAAGATGCCGCTGCAAAACTCATTGCCGAAGAAGAAGCGACAATAATCCGAAGCGCAGAAGAAAAAGCAATAATCGAAGGCAGGGCCAAGAGAAAAGAAAAAGAGAAAAATGGAAAAAATGGAGAAGAGACAGGAGAAGCAGAAGAAACAGAAAATGAAGAAGAAGCTCCAGTATCCGAAGAGGCTGTTGCCCCCGAGGCAAGCGTTATGAAAGGTAAAAAAACAAAAGCTTCGGGAGAAGCTGAACCTATGATCTAACACCTCATATTAAAACTTTGCAAAAAGTTTAATTACGAGGTATAATAGGCAAATAAACCTTATGAATAAAGACTATTATGAAATTTTAGGTGTGAATAAAGGCGCCTCCAAAGACGAAATCAAGAAAGCTTTTTACAAGTTGGCGCAAAAATATCATCCCGACAAAAAGGGTGGCAATGAAGCAAAGTTCAAGCAAGCGAACGAGGCTTACCAGGTTCTTTCTGACGATGCGAAGCGTTCGAAATACGATCAGTTTGGATCTGGTTTTGAAAATATGGGAGGCCCATCAAGCGGAGGCTATGGCAGTTCTCAAGGTTTCGGCGGTTTTGATTTTTCTGGTTTTCAAAATGGTAACGGAGCTGATTTTGATTTTGGAAATTTAAATGACATTTTCAGCGATTTCTTTGGAGGTGGTGGCGGAGCGAGAACGCAAGCTCGCCGTGGCAGGGACATATCCACCGAAATACAAATTTCTTTTTCCGATTCAATTTTTGGCGTTAATCGAAAAGTTTTGATTACTAAAACTTCTTCGTGTCTCACTTGTCATGGTTCTGGCGCGAAAGTCGGTTCTTCAATGGTGACTTGCAAGACCTGCAATGGTCAGGGAAGAATTCGCGAATCAAAAAGAACAATTTTCGGCAACATTGCAAGTACAAAAGTCTGCGAGGTTTGTCTCGGCTCTGGCGAAGCTCCGAAAGAAATTTGTGAGACGTGTCATGGCAAAGGCGTGCTTCGTCGAGAAGAGGAAGTCTCGATTGTCATTCCTTCCGGTATTCGCGATGGAGAAATGGTTCGAATGTCGGGCTATGGAGAAGCGATTTCTAAAGGGACAGCAGGCGATCTCTATGTGAAAATAAATGTGGCTCCACATCCGTTATTTAAACGCGATGGGAGTAATCTCGTGATGAACTTGGATTTGAAACTTTCAGACGCGCTTCTTGGGCTCGAATATCCTATCCAAACTCTCGATGGAGAAATCAAAGTTACTATTCCGGAAGGTGTAAGCGTAAACGAGATCCTCAGAGTGCGAGGCAAAGGCGTGCCTATTTCAAAGAGCAAGAGAGGGGACTTGTTGATAAAATTAAACATCAAACTTCCGGAAAAACTTTCTCGTCATTCTCGCGAACTTATAGAAGAGCTCAAAAAAGAGGGGATCTAGACCTATACTCAAATTTAGCGATAGCATAAAATGAGTATTGACAGAAAAAATGGATAAAAAAAGTGAAAAAAGAATATGCCAAAACTGTAAGAAAAATTTTACGATAGAGCCGGATGATTTTTTGTTTTATGAAAAGATAAAAGTCCCACCACCGACTTTTTGTCCGGAGTGCCGTTTCTTAAGAAGATTTGCCACCATGAATGACAGAATTTTTTATAAACGCACATGCGACTTAACAAAAAAAGAGATTTTCAGTATATTTCCTGAAGGAACGACGTTTCCGGTCTATGAAACAGACGCTTGGTATTCTGACAAATGGGATCCTTATCAATATGGCATGGATTATGATTTTTCTCGCCTATTTTTTGAGCAATTTAAAGAGCTTGAGAATAAAGTACCTCACTTGGCTCTCACAAAACAAGGAATGTCGGTTAATAGTCCATACACTCACAGAGTTCACGATATGAAAAATTGCTACATGATTTGTCGAGCCACGAAATGTGAAGACTCTTTCTATTCTTACACCGTAGAATACATAACTGATTCTTCTGATTGCATTTGGACTGATCGATCTGAGCTTTGTTACGAATGCATAACTTGTAAAAATTGTTACAACACAAGATTTTCCCAAGACAGCAATAATTGCAGAGATTCATCTTTTCTTTACGCGTGTCGCAATTGTTCAAACTGCGTCGGTTGTGTAAATTTAGTCAATAAACAATTTTATATATGGAATCAGCCATTCACAAAAGAGGAATATTTTGAGAAAATAAAAGAACTCAGATTAAATACTTTTTCTGGTTTAACTGAAATTGAAAAAGAGTTTAATGAATTTAGAAAAAAATTTCCGCAAAAAGCTATAGTTTCTATAAAATCTAATGATGTTTCCGGTAATTGGTTTTCAAATTGTAAAAATGTTCATAATTCTTTTGATTGTGTTAATGTTAAAGACGGCAAATATCTCTTTTCTGTTTTTGACGCGCAAGATTGCATGGATTATTTCGAATGGGGCGATAAATCAGAACTAATATACGAATCTGCGAATTGTGGTATTAATTCTTCTAGATTGTCTTTCTGTCTACAATGCTGGATGGGTGCTCACGATCTTTTGTATTGTGATTCTTGCCCAAGTTCAAGATATTGTTTCGGATGTATCGGTTTAAAAAAAGGGGAATATTCTATTTTAAATAAAAGATATACAAAAGAAGAATACGATGCGCTTATTCCAAAAATCATTGAACATATGAAAGAAATGCCATACGTAGATAACAGGGGAATGGAATATAAATTCGGCGAGCATTTTCCAGGTTCGTTGTTTAGTTTTGCCTATAATGAAACTATCGCCTATGATTTTTTCCCAATGACAGAAGAGGAGGTTGTTAAGAAAGGTTATACATGGAAAGAGCGAAAAAGGAAAAATTACAAGACTACCATAGATAGCTCGTCGTTGCCGGAGACAATAGGTGAAGTTGATGATACGATATTAGATGAAATAATAAATTGTGCTGAGAAAGATAGCCAGTATTCTGTGGGTGCCTACCGTATTACATCAGGTGAATTGGCATTTTATAGAAGGATGGATCTTCCGCTCCCTCGTGTCTGCTTTGATGTGCGTCACATGCGTCGTGTTGCCAAGCGCCCGCCTTTTAAAATAATTAAACGTAATTGTGAAAAATGCAATATTGAAGTAGAAACTGTCTATAATGAATCATACGCGCCAATTATTTATTGTGAGAAATGTTACCAGCAAGAGGTGTATTGAGTAAGTTGAGCAAGGGGAGTCCTTGCTCAGACTTTACTAAACTAAAGTGAAAAAGTTATGGAACACAAAAGCGAGAACAAAATATGCCAAAACTGCAAAAAAGACTTTACGATCGAGCCGGACGATTTTGGATTTTACGAAAAAATAAAAGTTCCGCCACCGACTTTTTGTTGGCAATGTAGAGCCATACGCAGAATGGCTTTCCGGAATATGCGTCATTTTTTTTCTAGAACTTGTGATGCGACAGGTGCAAAAATATTTACTTTTATTCCGCAAGGTGATCCAAAACCAGTGTATAGCAATGATTATTGGCGGAGCGATAAATGGAACCCTTTAGACTACGGCAGAGATTATGATTTCTCTCGACCATTTTTTGAGCAGATGCGTGATCTTTATAATGCTTTGCCATATGGAATAATGTGGTCTATGGAAATGGTGAATAGTGATTATAGCGTTTCTGCTTTTTCAAAAAATTGTTATTTATGTTTTGACTCAGGCTATGATGAAGATAGCGCTAATAATGTGACTGTGCTTTATAGCAAGCAATGTTTTGACGGATTGAATATGAAGGATTGTGAACTGTGTTATTACTGTCTCAATACAAACCAATCATTTAAAACTTTTTTTTCAAGAGATTGTACCTCGTGCGTTGAGGTTTGGTTTAGTCAGGATTGTGTCGGATGTATAAATTGTTTTGGTTGTAGTGGTTTACGAAATAAAAGTTATTATATTTTTAATGAAGCATATGATAAAGAATCGTATAAAATTAAACTAGCAGAGATGGAGCTTGATTCTTGGTCTGGCATCAAAAAAGCCAGAGAATTTGCAGAAAATTTTTGGAAGAAATCTCCAGTAAAATATCAACATAGTATAAGAGTGACCAATAGCACAGGTGATTATATTTATAATGGCGCAGAGTTAGTTAACTGCTTTTTTGTTGGAAATGCAAAAAATATGAGACATTGTCAAAGTGTAATTTATCCTCCCAATATTGATGGCATGGATGTGACTTCCAGTGAAGGATCGGAATTGTCGTATGAAATAGGATCTTGTGGCAATGGAGCATACAAATGCGTTGCAATAATAGAATCTGTCAGTGTCAGCGAGGGATCTTATTTAATAAACTGTCGCAATGTTTCAAACGTCTTTGGTTGTGTTGCTTTAAGGAGTAAAAATTATTGTATTCTAAATAAACAATATACGAAGGAAGAATATGAAATTTTGGTAGAAAAAATTAAAAAACACATGGATGAAATGCCGTATATTGATGCAAAGGGGCGTATCTATCGCTTTGGAGAGTTTTTTCCTTTTGATATGGCTTCACATGGCTATAATCAATCACAAGCCTTTGATTATTTTCCAGTTACTGAAAAAGAAGCAAAAGAAAAAGGATATCGTTGGATGAAACCCGAAACGAGAAATTATGCTATTACCAAAAAGGCGAGTGATCTTCCAGATAGTATTGAAAAAGTTTCAGATTTGATTCTTGAAGAAATAATACAATGCGAACACAACGAATTAGGAAAACATCCTTTTGAATGTGATGTGGATTGTGCCACAGCTTTTCGAATCACAAAACAAGAACTTGATTTCTATCGTCAGATGAATATACCTCTACCAAGACTTTGTTTCAATTGCAGGCATATTGACAGAATTAAATGGCGAAATTCGCCAGTGTTATATCATCGTCAATGCATGTGTGGTTCGGCAGGCTCACCACAAGTGACAGGTCAACATTTTCATGGCACAGAAAAATGCACTGTTGAGTTTGAAACAAGTTATTCGCTAAACAGGCCGGAGATTGTTTATTGTGAACGTTGTTACCAACAGGAAGTGTATTGAGCAAGGGGAGTCCTTGCTCAGGTAGGTACCGTTTTCTGCGATAGCAGGGTTTGGTACCTTTAGCGAAGAAAAATTTTATGCTACCAGAACAAATAATTTACATAGGAATTCTCATAAACGTGGTTTTGTCTCTTTGGTATATTAAGAGCATTATTTGGGGGAATACTAAACCCAACTTGGTCTCTTGGTCAATTTGGATGCTTGCTCCGTTTGCCGGATTTTTTTTGCAGATCAAAGCTGGCGCAGGTATTTCTGCTTCGGGTGTATTTTTAGCCGGCTTTTTTCCTCTTTTGACTGTTATCGTTTGTTTGTTCAGAAAAAATAGTTACTGGAAAATTAATTCGTTCGATGTATTGTGTGGTTGTCTTTCTATTTTTACTTTGGTAGTTTATATATTAACCAATAATGTAGGCTTTTCAATAATTTTTGCGATATTAAGCGATGCTTTGGCTTTCATTCCGACCTTTGTTAAATCATGGAAGTTTCCAGAAACTGAAAATAGCTCGACCTATATCGGCGGGCTGACAAACAATTTTTTATCCTTAATGATTCTAAAAAATTGGACTTTTTCGATATATTCTTTTCCACTCTACCTTGTATTGGCCAACATAGTCGAAGTCAGTTTTGTTTACAGGAAAAAATTTTTAAAATCTAAATCTTAGAAACTTTCTCCTGCCCGCAGTGCTTTCAGCTCAGCTGATGCAGGCGGGGTCCCTCAGCTGTGTCTTTCACTTCATAACCTAGAGAATTTATTTCCTTTCGAAGTTCATCGGATTTTTTGAAATCTTTGTTTTTGCGTGCCTTTTCGCGTTCTTCAACTAATTTTTGTATATTTATTGGAAGAGGTTTATTTTCTCCGCCAGAGGCGGATCCGCCTTTGGCGGAAAATCCAAGCCCAAGCACTTTGTCAAAATCAAGGACAGTTGCTTTTTTGTCGGCGTCAGACATATTTTCATCTTTCAAAACATCCCACAGGAGTGACAATGCTCTCGGAGTGTCCAAATCGTCTTCCATGAACTCTTTAAATTTATTTTGATATTCCTGATGAATATTCCCCACATTATTGCCTAAATTTTGATACAAATTATAGAGTCGTTTGAGCGCTGTCTCCGCGCCCTCCAAGGCTTCCCAGTTGAAGTTTATTTTTGTGCGATAATGAGCCATCAAAAGTAAAAATCTATAGGTTATCGGATTGATATTTTTTTCAATGATACTATTTAATGTCAAGAAACTTCCATCAGATTTAGCTATTTTTGCGCCAGCCACGCCAACATGTTCGTTGTGCATCCAAAATCTTGCGGAAGGTTTTTTACCAGTGGCGCATTCGGTTTGCGCGATTTCGTTTGTATGGTGTACAGGAACATGATCAATACCGCCGGTATGAATGTCGAATTGTTCACCCAAAAATTTCATGCTCATCGCCGAACATTCAATATGCCAGCCGGGAAAACCTTGACCCCAAGAGGAAGGGAAGCCAATTTTTTTATCAAATTTCCACAATGCGAAATCTTCCGGATTTTTTTTCTCAGAATTTTCAGCAATCCTACTTTTGGATTCTTTTGAAGATGAAACACACCCTCTTAATATTCCATAGTCAGGCATTTTCGAAATATCAAAATAAATTCCGTCGCTGGTTTTGTATATGTAACCTTTTTCTTCAAGTTTTTTTATCAGTTTTGTATCCTCTTTTATGTAATCGCTCGCGAAGTACATACCGTCTGGCATTTTGATATTTAATTTTTTCAAATCATCCTTAAATTTTTCCGCGTAGAATTCAGCCAGCTCTCGCATATTTTTGAGAGTAAGTTCCTTGCCTTCGCGCAAAAGTCCCTTCGTCATTTTATCTTCGCCAGAATCAGCATCGCTCGTCAAATGGCCGATATCTGTGATATTCATTACTTGCTTTAGCTTAAAACCTTCATATCTGATAGTCCGGCACAAAATGTCGGTAAAAACATAAGCGCGCAAGTTGCCGATATGAGCATAATCATAAACTGTTGGTCCACAGGAATACATTCGAACCTCCTTTTTATCAATCGGAATAAAAAGTTCTTTTTCTCGGCTCAGAGTGTTGTAAAATTTTAAAGCCATTTTATTGAAATTCGTTTCTATATATTTCAGTTAAAGTGTAGAGTAAGCTCACAGCGAGCGGACCTATCAAAATGCCGACAGGACCCAAAAGGGAAATACCACCCAAGACGGAAAAGAGAATAAGAAACGGTGGGATGTTTATTTTATGTCCGACGATATACGGATTTAACAAATTGTCGCCCATGCCCACAACCAACACTGCCCATATCAAGAAGCCTATCGCGAGTCCCGTATGTCCTGTCATGAAAAGAAAAATCACGGCTGGGACGGAGACAACTGCAGTTCCGAGAGGCGGTATAATCGCGGCTACTCCGGCAACTACAGCCCACAAGGCTCCATTTGGCACTTGAAAAATCGTAAGGCCTATACCCATCAATGTCCCTTGAATAAAGGCGATCAATAAGTATCCTTTTACCACGCCGTTAATGGTTCTCGAGAGCTTGGCTAATATTTTTTCGTCATCGGTATTGGAAAGAGGGCTCAACTTAAGAAAAGTCTTTTTCCAACTTTCTCCGTCTTTCAAAAAATAAAAAATAGTCAGAAGCAACAAGATAAATGAAAACACTGCCGTTATAGTGGTGTTGAAAATGTTTGCGATGTTATCTGTCAAGAATGAAACGAAAGTTGAAACCGTGTCTTTGGTGTTGATAGCTGCGCCGTTTGGCAAAATCTGATTGATTTTATCTCCTATTGTATCCAGAAAAGGTATAGCGCTTCCGTTATTTATGACAGAATGATAGAGGTCTTGAGATTGATTAAAGACTATAGTGCCGACACCAAAAAGCGGAATGCAAAGGACGATAATGAAGAATAATAAAGTTAAAAAAGCAGCGAGAGAATTTGGTAAACGACTTTTTTTCAGCCAGAGATACACAGGGTATAAAACTATCGACAAAGAAGCTCCTAAAACGAGCACTACCCAGAAAGGTCGGAAAATAAAAAAGGCAAAAACGAAGGTGGCGAATAAAAGCGCGAAGAAAAAGTATCTCTCTAAAGTTTTTGGTTGCATAAGGGTATTATAGCAAAGACTATGCCTCATTCCAAGCTTGCTTTGGCACGGGGTTGCATTTTCATGAAATTTCATATAATATACATTCCATGGAATTTGCAGTCATACAAACAGGCGGGAAGCAGTACAAGGTCTCCGAAGGGAGCCTTGTTTCTATTGAAAAAATAATTGGTGAGTATAAAAAAGGGGATAAGTTGTCTTTTGATAAAGTTTTGCTGGTTGATGACGGAAAGAACACGACGATAGGCACTCCTTACATAACTGGCGCAAAAGTTGACGCGGAAATCGTGGAAATCGGCAGATCTCGCAAAGTCATGGTTATAAAATACAAGCAAAAGTCTCGCTATCTCCGAAGGAACGGTCATCGTCAGCCATTTTTCAAAGTTAAAATCATTTCGATAAAATAAAATTACTAAGGTTGTCTTATTAATTATTTCTTTTAACAAAAAGTCATGCCAGAAGGATTAGTAATCAATAAAAAAGAAGATGTTGATGTTGGTGGTGTTACTGATTTTGAAAAAAGAAAAATCGATGATTTTTTAACGGCTCTTAGGGGGATTAATATTGCTAGTCCTACCAAAAGAGAAGGAGAAGCCCTTTTCGCTTTTTTAGTTAGTAAACTAGATGCTAACCATTTAGATGCATTAGATAAACTTCGCAAAGCTATTAATCAGAGAAACGAAACAAAATAGAAGTTTTCTATGTATTACTAGTGATAGTAGAAATTAAATATTTTTAGCACGTTTTATCGAGTTTAAGCTCAGTTCCGGATTTTTTGAATAAATATATGAGATATTCTGCGACAGATTTTACTTCTTTGTATGCTTTTTTGTGACCCTTGTTTTTCAAAACTTCAAGTAATCTACGAGCATTCTTGATAAAGCTACGATTTAAAATTTTATTAATCAGGTCAGAATTAATTTTGTGATCATTTCCAAAAACTACACCAAAATGATTTCCTTGAACATTGTCAATAAATTTACAAACTAAAACATTAATATCTTCTGTTTCGTTGTAATTTTCGAAATCATCAAAATTTTTGAGTAAAGTTTTTAAGGTTTTTGCTGGTATTTTACCTGCCATTTTAATTATTTCCTGTCTTTCAGTGTGCTGTTTATTTTTACCTCTGCCTTGGATTTGTAATGTTTGAGACACATCCCCGGCAAAAATTTCACCCAAATCGTGTCCCCATAAAATTTCATAAATCTTTTCTGAATCAACTAATTTACTTAGATTGGGGCAAATCCTTTTAAGGTTAAACCAAAAACCCATACAAGCAAGTTCGTGCGCTAAAATTGATTCTCTCTTTTTATTTTTAATCATATTCCTCATATGGGGTGTCCCTTTCCATCGGTATTCCCAATTTCCAAGATACACATTTTTCATAAATGTATAAGTTGCTTCTATGTCCTTTTTATTTTTTGATGACATATATTTCCAATCAATTTTTTTACTGTCTATTTTTTAGAGCGTTTTTGAGAGTGTCGTTGTCCGAATATTCCAGCTCGGTGCCGGTTGAGAGGCCTTTACCCAAGGAAGAAACTTTAATATTCAATTTTTCAGCAATATCTTTGAGTTGATTTCGGACATAGGAATCCGTGTGATCGCCTTGCGGGCTTAACGAAAAAGCGAGAATTACTTCTTTCAATCCGTTTTCTTTCGATATTTTTTGTTTCAATTCTTCAATTCGAATTCGGCTCTTAGTATTTTTTTCGACGATAGGTACCAGCCCGCCCAAGATAAAATATTTGCCATTATAGATTCTGCTTTTTTTTACGGATTCCAGATCTGAATCTTTTTCCACGATCATCAGGATTGAAGAATCCACGTTTGTGTTAGCGCAAATGTCGCACAGCTTTTCACCTTTTTTGCTTAAAATGAAAAATCGAAAACATTCTTTGCATTGTGCAACCTCTTTTTTCAATTCTATTATCAAGCTGGATAAATTTTCATTGTAACCAGGAGTTCTCGACATTAGAAAATAGACAAAACGTTTCGCTTGTCTTTCTCCGATGCCGGGGAATTCTTTAAAAATTTCAGTTAATTTTTCTATGATGTCCATATTGATTATTTGTTATGAATTTCCCAAAGAACAATTTTTGAAAATACGCCCTCGAGGTCATAAGGACAGGGAACCCACTTTTCTTAAAATTGTTTTTGGAAAATTCATTCTATTAAAATTCATCCAAATCTCCTTTGGTCTTTGCCGGAGCGAATTCGCTAATACTGCTTTTTTCGAGAGATTGGAATGTTGTGGTTTTTTCGTCGAAGTAAAGGTCGATTTTTCCAGTCGGACCATTTCGATGCTTCTCGATTAAAATTTCGGCGATATTTGTTTTCTCTGATTCTTCTTTGCCTTTATCGTCTCTGTGAATAAACATTACCACATCGGCATCTTGTTCGATAGATCCGGAATCGCGAAGGTCTGAAAGTCTAGGTTTGCCGCCACGAGATTCCACGGCGCGAGAGAGTTGGGAAAGCGCCAATACTGGCACGTCTAATTCTTTCGCCAAACTCTTGAGCGATCGGCTTATTTCTGTCACTTGGTTGACCATGCTATCGTAGTTTTTAGATGTTGACATTAATTGTAAATAGTCGACTACGATGAGATCGAGCCCTTTTTCCGCTTTTAGTCTGCGAGAGAGAGCTTTCATTCTGACTATGGAATTTCCCGGTTGATCGTCAATGTAGATTTTAGCTTTTGCGAGTTTGTCGAGTGAATCTCGAAGCTGAGAAAATTCTTTATCGGAAGATAAACGACCTGTGCGTAGGTTCCAAGCGTTCACTCGGCTTTCGGCAGAGAGCATTCTGTCCACAAGTTGTTGCGAGGACATTTCCAAAGAAAATATCACCACTGATTTTCCGTGAGTTGTGGAAGCCATACGGGCAATGTCGAGCGCGAGAGTGGTTTTACCCATACTTGGTCTTGCGGCGAGAATTATCAAGTCTGACTTTTGGAATCCTGAAAGCATATTGTCCAAATCTTTGAAGCCAGTCGGCAGTCCGCGTAACATTCCTTTGTGTTCGTGTAATTTTTCCAGACGTTCCCATGCTTCCGGCAGAGCGTCTTTCAAGTTTACAAATTTTTGATTTTTTGGAGAAGAGACCACGTTGAAAATTTTCTTTTCCGCCATATCAAGTATGTCGTCCATCTGGTCGTCGCCTTCTTCAAACGCAAGTTCGGATACATAGTCTGCAGCTTCAATCAAATTTCGAAGAACATATTTCTTCTGTACGATGTCTGCGTAGTGTTTGATGTTTGTGGAAGAGGGGACAGCGTTGACTATCTCGGCGAGGTAAACATTTCCTCCCACACTGTCCAATAATTTTTGTTCGCCAAGTTTTGTGGAGAGCGACAACATATCTATCGGCTCATTTTTCAAAAATAGATCAAGCATCGCTTGGAAAATCTTTTTGTGTTTTTCAACGTAAAAAGAATCAGGAGATACCATGTCCTCTACCTCATGTATCGCGTTTTTCCTGAGCATTATAGAACCTAAAACCGCTTGTTCTGATTCGATGCTCTGTGGTGGGATGCGCACGCTTTTTTTTGTAATATTTTTTGATGCTTTCGGTGACGTTTTTTCCATAGGGTCATTCTAGCACGGTAAAAAAAATGTCAAAGCAAAAAAGTGCGTAAAGATGTTATTAAGATGTGGAGAAATATTTTTAATATGATAATATATAAACATGTCAAAAAAGATATTTTTATCAGGCGTCCAGCCTTCAGGTAAACCCCATATCGGCAATTATTTCGGAGCAATGAAGCAGTTCGTTGATCTGCAGAATGAATATGACGGCTACGCTTTTATAGCTGATTATCACGCTTTGCATTCTCTTAGAAATCCAAAAGAAATGAATGAAAATATAAAAAGCGTTTTGCTTGATTATTTAGCGATTGGTCTTGATCCAAAGAAAGTTACCTTTTTCAAACAAAGCGATATCTCGGAACATACCGAGCTCGCTTGGATTTTTGATACTATCACAACCATGCCATTTTTGATGAGAGCGCATGCTTTCAAAGATGCGGAAGCGAAAAATAAGGAAATCGATGTGGGTACATTCAATTATCCAGTTTTGATGGCGGCGGATATTTTACTTTATGGTCCGGATGTTGTGCCTGTGGGCGCTGATCAAAAACAGCACGTGGAGATAGCTCGCGACATTGCGGAAAAATTTAATCATATCTATGGAGAGACTTTTAAATTGCCGGAACCTATGATTTTGAAAAATATGGCAATCGTTCCTGGCACAGATGGACGCAAGATGTCCAAGAGCTACGGCAACACGATTCCGCTTTTTGCCGAATACGAAGAAATAAAAAAAGCTGTGATGAGTATTGTTACTGATTCGGGTGAAGGAATTCCAAAAAATGTCTACGCGATACACAATCTGCTTCGTCCGGCGACCGAACTTGATCCGATTTACAAAAGCAAGACAGGCAAGTATAAAGAATTGAAAGAATTACTAATAGAAGATTTGGAAAAATTTATAGCGCCACTCCGTGAAAGACGAAAAGAATTTGAAAAAGATATTCCGAAAGCGTTAGCGATCCTAAAAGCAGGTGGAGAAAAAGCCCAAAAAGTCGCTTCAAAAAAAATGGAAGAAGTGCGTGAAAAAATTGGGGTTAAATTATAATTTTGCATTTTTATGACAAGATGCTACACTATGTTCGTGAATAAAAACATACAGGCAAATAGTTTCTTCTTTTTCAGCTTTACTAAATTTAGAAGGCTGATATTTGCGCTGTAAAAAATCTCTTAAGAAAAACTTACAACTCAAACACCAGCCCTCTAAAGCTGGTGTTTTGTTTAGAGGGTGTGGATTTGTACAAAAATCTAACGAAAGGCAAGTTGTGGCAAAAGTAAAAAAGAAAAAACAATCAAAATCGGTAGAACCTCTCAAATTCAAACTTATTGGGAAGTTTAAGACTGGACGTGGAGTAGAAATTGAGGAAGGAACAGTGGGTACTGTAATTCCTCATGTCCCTAGAGATTGGGTGGAACCATCCCTGAGTCCACTACACTGTTGTGTTAGGCTCGCAATTCCATGCAAGCCTGGACAGATCGTGATCTCACGTCAGTTGGTTGTGCCGGCGGTTTAAGGAGCTAAAACATCGCGCTTGGCTCAGCGCATTTCGGCGAACGTTCTCCCTTGAGAACGTTCGCCGCTTTCTATTTCTAGAATTTTATGATAAA
>JAPLXU010000014.1:45595-80600 GCA_026395915.1 Candidatus Nomurabacteria bacterium
ATAAAATGTTTTCATTATGAAAAATCGAGTATATATAAAAGATTTGAAGGATAATGTGGGGAAAGAAGTCACTATTGCCGGATGGGTGGATGTAAGGCGCGATCAGGGGAAAATGGTTTTTTTTGACATGCGCGATATGACTGGCAAGACGCAGTGCGTGGCGTTGCCGAGCCGAATAGAGGTGATAGAAAAAGGAAAAGAAATCAGACCGGAATGGGTTTTGAAAATTACTGGCATAGTCAATAAACGCCCGGCGAAAAATGTGAAAGCTGGAGTCTTAAACGGCGACGTGGAGCTAGAAGTGACTATGATTGAAGTTTTATCTAAAGCAATGGACTTGCCTTTCGAGTTAAATGAATCTGTGAATCTCGATACTCATCTCGATAATCTTCCATACACAGTGCGTTCAGAAAGATCAAAAGATATTTTTACTATGCAATCAACTATTCTTGAAGCATATCGTTCTTCATTGAGATCTCAAGGATTTACGGAGTTTATGTCTCCTGGGATTGTGGGTGGAGATGCTGAAGGTGGAGCAGCTGTTTTTAAAGTAGATTATTTTAAAGATCACAAAGCTTACTTGGCAACAAGTCCCCAATTTTATAAACAAATAATGGTGGGGGCATTTGAACGTGCATGTACTATTGCCAAAGTTTTTCGCGCGGAAAAGAGCGCAACGACTAGACATTTGAGCGAAATAACTCAGATGGATTTTGAAATGGGTTTTATCGAAAACGAGCGAGATGTTATGAAAGTTCTAGAAAATACGATTCGTAATACAGTAAAGAAGGTTGGTGAATTACATGAGGATATATTTATTCGCTTTAATACAACTGTTCCAGAAATTCCGACCGAAATTCCAGTATTTACTTTGGCTGAAGCGCAAGCCCTTATCGCCAAAGAATTTAATCGCAAAATTGAAGATATAAATGATATGTCTCCTGAAGATGAGCGTCAGATTTGCGAATATGCAAAGAAAAATCTTAAATCTGATTTTGTGTTCATCACGAGATTTCCAACAAAGAAGCGAGCTTTTTATACCTTTGAGGAACCAAGCGAAGCGCCGTATTCGCGCGGTTTTGATTTATTGTTTAGAGGTTTGGAAATAAATAGCGGCTCTCAACGAATTCATAATTATGATATTCTTGTTGCAAAAATAAAAGAAAGAGGAATGGATCCGAATAAGTTTACTTATTATCTACAAACATTCAAGTGCGGTATGCCACCTCATGGGGGATCATCTACTGGTTTGGAACGTTTTACTGCGCGAATGCTTGAACTTCAAAACGTCAAAGAAGCGACAGCTTTTCCTCGAGATATGACTCGCATAGACACTAGACTTTCAGAATAAATTTTCTTACTCGCTAAATGATTGAGACAAGTCTTTTTTTATCTGTTCGCTTAATTTTTCTACGCTCTTGAATTTTTTTGGAAAACGCAGATATCTTTCTGTGACGACCTCAATGTCTTTGCCATAAAGATTCCCGTTAAATTCCAAAACGTGAACCTCGAGACAGTCTCTGTTCGTGAGAGAATTGATTCCGTGATACATTAGCCCGGAATAAAATTCTCCGTTCAAATCAACCTTGCATGAATAGAGTCCTTTTGGAAGATCTTTTGCCAGATTGATATCAAGATTTGCTGTTCTTGCGCCGACTTTTTCCCCGTTATTATTTCCAACTAAAACTTTTCCGTTGATAGTGTACGTCTTGTTCAAACGAGTAGCTAAAGTTACCGCAATAAATAAGAGAACGGCGCCGGCGATTTGAGTTGTTGAAAGTACGTTGTGGTTGAATACATAATCAAAAATAACGGCAGAAAACGGCCATGCCAGTTCACATAAAGTCGCGAGTGAAGCAGGAATTTTTTTTAAACCGTAATAATAGAGATACATGGCGACAGCTCCGGAAGTGAAAACTATAATCGCCAAAGTTCTCCAGACATCGATGCTGACCGATGGCAATGTCGAGAAATATTTTATGGCAGGAATCATCAGAATAATTACGGTGAAGCCGAATCGAAGCGCAGCGAGAAGTCCATAATTTATATTTTTAAGCGAATATTTTCCAAACGTGGTTGACGAGCCCCAAGAAAAAGCTGCCAATAATGAAAAAACTGCCATCATGACTGTAGCGCTACCGAAATTTATCGAGCTTGGGTCTTTGAACGTAACGAAGTATCCGCCAACTAGCGCCAAAAGCGCGTAGAGATAAAACTTGGCAGGAAAGCGTTCTCTCAAAATAATCGCTGACAATAAAATGGCGAAAATTGGTTGGAACTTTTGCAAAAGGACAACCACCGAGACATCCACGAAGCCGGTCAAAAATAAAGCCTTTGTGAAAAAAATAGTGCCGAGCGCGCCACCGAACAAAGCCACCCAAAAGATAGCTGACCATTGTTTTTTTGTGATCTTTTTCAATTCTGATTTATAGATAAACAAAAACGGCAGAAGAATTATGAGCCCCAGACTGTGCTCCAAGAATACTACAAAGGTGGGCGCGACAGATGACAAGCGTGGACGCAGAAAAATCCCATCTAAGCTCCAAAGCAATGCCGCTACTATGACTGCTCCCGCACCAATAAAAATTTTGTTTTTCATTAAAATATCAAGTATTACTTGTTAAGCTTTTATTGTATACCATTTTCAGTTTTTGGGTAGTTTGATGATCTCTATGTCGCTGTTTTCGCTTTGGATGATAGCATTTGTGACAAAAATTTTTTCGCAAGAGGCTTTTAATATTTTTTCTGCAATTTTTTCTCCGGCAAACACTCCATGAGTCGCGCCGACAATTATTTTTTTTGCGCCACGAGATTTCAAGTGTTCTATTGCTCGGATGATAGTGCCACCAGTTGAAATGATGTCGTCTAAAATGCAAACATTTTTATTCTCTACGTCCACTTCTCCTTCTATTTTATGAATATCCGCATGGATGCCAGTTTTTTCTCCAGTGGCTTTGCTTTCGTGACGGACTTTTGTGAGCGAATGACACTCGCATCCTTGCGCATTTTCGATAAAATACGAAGAGCCTTCGTCTGGAGATATGACTACGAATTTTTCTTTGTCAAAATATTTTTTAGCGTAAGAAAAAAGTTGTTTGCCTGCTGATCTGTTTTCTATTTGCAAACCATTTCTCTCGAAATTGCCCGGCTTTGGCAAGAAATGGCAATCGTAAGTGATAAGTTTCTTGACCCCAAATGATTTTAAAATTCCGCAAAGCACGTCCGCGCTGACCGCTTCTCCTTTTTTATTTTCTCTGTCTTGGCGGGCGTAAGGGAGATAGGGGACAAAAAGTTCAATATGTTTGGATTCTTTTTTAACGCGGGACAATACAAGCAAAAGTTCAAAGATTCTTTTGTCTGGCTCGGGATAAAGTCTGTGGTATATAGTGATTTTTTCATTTTTAAAAGTTTCAGTTTTAGGTATTTGAACGTATGATTCGGCGTCGGGAAAATGTTTTATGACCACATTTGATCTCCCAAAATCAGCACAGTAAGGAGTAATTAATTTTTTCATGTGGTCATTGTATAAAAAAAAATTAAAATACACAAATTAAAACAGGCGGTTCGTTTACGAACCGCCTGTTTGTGCGTTTGGCAAGAACGCGATGTTAGGCCTTGTTTATTTCTTTCATGAGGTTTACCAACTCTTGATGACTTTCGAGATTGGCATTTCGACTAAGTCTTCTGCTCCACTTGTGAGTAATGCAGGAATTAATGTGTTGAGCTCTTCTTTGAATATCACTGCCCCAACTGAGAAATAATTTCCACCGGAAAGTGGTGTGATCGTAGGAGTCTTGAGCGCGGGAAGTTGTTGTAGGAGTTTGTCTTTGTCTTGTGTTGTCACATTCATAACCAAGAACACTTGCTCACGCGCAGCCAATGTTCCCAGAAGAAGATGTTTTAGCGCAACAACAGACTTTTTCTTGGCATGATCTGATGTTTTGGTTCCGGAACGGCACCAGATTTCTTGATTCGTAATGAGGCAAGTATACGATTCAAGGAAGGTATGAATTGTTTTCAATCCATTTGCGACAAGACTCGCTCCTGTATCAGTGAGACACACGCCATACTTATAATCGCGTGGAATGTGCGCTTCCGTGCCTCCGTAAGAGAATTCAATTTTGACATCAATGTTGCGATCTCTGAAACTAGACTTGGTCAAAGATGGATACTCGCTCAGGATAGATGGATATTCATCCAGGATGGATGAACGTTCGACATCCTCAATTCTTTTTGCATGATTGGATTGAGAAGTAACCAATACCACTTTTGCCTTTCCAGAGGAGTTCCCGCGTCCGTATGGTAATTCCGCAATCACACAATTATGTGCCGAACTTTCGAACTGACAGTCCAGTCCACAAATTCCTATGTCATATGTGCCGTTTTCAACCAAACGAGGAATATGTTGCGGTCGCATGAAGGTGACCTCTGAGAAAAGCTGATCCTCAATGCGAGCATTATGCTTGCGAGGGTCTTTGAATATCCTGAGATTTGCCTGTTCAAACAGGCGCATTGTTCCTTCTTCCAGGCTACCGTTCGGCAGTGCAATTCTAAGTCCAACCGATTTTTTGTTTTGTTTTTTCATATTTTGTTTTCAAATAACTATCACACTCTGTGTGGCGAGTAGCCAAGCGTTTTCGGGTAACGACCGCCTACGCATAAAGCTTCGACGGCCAACGCAAAACCCCCTTCCTAAAACTTAGGAAGGGGTTAGTTTCGAAAAAATTTTACGAATTCAAATGCAACCCTTTCCCAAGTTTGGAAGGGGTATGATGGCTTGAAAGACGAGATAAGACTAAGCGATATCCACCGAGTGAGCTTTTGAGCCATTTTGAAATTCTAGCAATGGTCGTCGAAGAAAGACCGGTACGTTCCATAATGACATTGTATTGCGCGTCTTTTGAGAGGAGGAAAGCAGCTTCGAGGCGATTTGCAAATTCCTTAATTTCTTTTTCGGTCATAAGGTCGCGCAGAAAACGCTTGGCTTCATTTTCATTTTTGAGAGCCAGAATAGCTTCAATCAATTGATTGTTTTTCTTCTCGTTCCAGTCAACCCTCCCTCCGATTTGCATAATCTCTCTGACTGTTTTTATTGATGTTTTATCATTCATTCCTTTGCTCATACAATCCACTTTAGCAAACTAAAGTACTTTAGTCAAGTAAAGTGAAGGGTGAAATGGGGATAACTAAATATCAGAATGTTTTGATGACACCAGAATGTTTTGGTGATAAACGGGCAATAGAACAAGTTTGTAATAGTTTGTTATAATCAGTCTATGAGTTTTGTTATAAAAACCACAACGAAGGCAGAGGATCCGGTGAATTTTATTGCGTCCTCTATTTTGAATCAACTAAAGTCTGGCAAGACTGTTTTGTTTTTTGTTACTGGTGGTTCGTCTATAGCTGTGGCTGTGAGAGTTTCAGTACTATTGAAGGATCATGATTTGGTAAACTTGACCATTATGATGACCGATGAGAGATATGGCGAGCCTAATCATGTCGATTCGAACTGGCATCAAATGTTTGAAAAAGGTTTTAACCTTTCCCGAGCCAAACTCATTCCTATTTTGACTGGAGATGATTTTGAAACGACGGTGGAAAAATTTAATGAAGATCTCGCCTATGAGTTTAACGTAGCTCAATACACCATCGGTTTATTTGGAGTAGGCAAGGATGGACACACGGCGGGCATACTTCCTCTTAGCGTGGCAGTGGAGTCGAAAGATTTAGCTTGTGGGTACACCACGCCGGAGTTTTCCCGCATCACAATTACTCCGGAGTTAATAAAAAATCTAGATGAAGCTGTGGTGTTTATGCAAGGCGAAGAAAAATGGAGTATGGTGCGAGATTTAGTAGAAAAGAAAATTGATATAAAAAAACAACCGGCTCAAATATTAAAAAAGGTCCCATTATTAACTTTATTTTCTGATTATTAAAAAATATGAAAATAGCAGTTGTAGGTTTGGGTAGGATGGGTAAACAGATTGCGAGAAAGCTTCACGAAGATGGGCATATTGTGATTGCTTATAACAGAAGCAGAGATTCGATTGATGAAATGAAATCTTTGGGTATGACTTCGGCTTATTCGAGGGAAGAGGTCGTGGCTTTGTTTGGCAAAGAGAGGATAATCATTTGGATGATGGTGCCGGCTGATGCCATAGATCAAGAATTAAAAGAATGGTTAAAGTTGGTGAAAAAGGATAGCATTTTGATTGATGGTGGCAATTCTGATTTTCGTCTTACAAAAAAGAGGGCTTTGAAAGTTCTTAAAAGCGGTTCCACTTTGATTGATGTCGGGACTAGCGGAGGAATCTGGGGTTACAAGAACGGTTTTTCCATGATGGCGGGAGGAGATAAAAAATCATTTGCAAAAATTGAACCGATTTTGAAAACTTTAGCGAAACCAGAAGGAGCATATTTTCATTTTGGCGAAAGCGGGGCGGGGCATTATGTAAAAATGACACACAATGCTATTGAATACGGCATGATGGAGTCCTTGGCCGAGGGATACCGATTGTTAAAAGAGGGGCCGTATAAAAATATTAATTTGGGTAAAGCTGGTGACGTCTGGCAACATCATAGCGTGGTAACTTCTTGGTTGAATGAACTCACGCGTGACGCTTTAGTGGAAAATCCTACATTGAAAGGAATAGAGGGATTTGTGGCGGAGTCAGGTGAAGCGAGGTGGGCGTTGGAAACCGCAAAAAAATTAAAAATAGAAACGCCTGCGATCAGCGTGGCGTTTGATGTGCGACTGGCTTCACAAAAAGGCAAGGTGAATTTTGCCACAAAACTTTTGGCCGCCATGCGAAATGGTTTTGGCGGTCATAAAATTAATAAAAATTAAAAAATTAAATCACAAAATTATATTTTTGCGAGGTCCTCGGTTCTCCGGGGCCCCTCGCCCCGGCCAGACCATCGCAAAAACATAATTTTGTGATTTAATAGAAACAATATGAAAAATAACAAACCAACTTACATAATTTTCGGCGCGTCTGGCGATTTGTCTAGACGTTATTTGATGCCGGCCACGAGACGCCTAAAAGATTTAGGTAAGATTGGCGATGTCATTCATATTTCTCGCAAAGATTACGGCAACTTAAAAAATATAATTTCAAATGACGGCGAAAAAATAATACATCTAGCTGTCCCGCCGGAAGCTGTGCCTGATGTTGTGAAAATAATTAGTGACAATTTAGATAAAAAAAACATAAAAATTATTCTTGAAAAACCTTTCGGTAGCGACCTGAAATCCGCGCAAAATTTGATAAAACACATTGATAAATATTTTTCCGAAGACCAAATTTATAGAGTGGATCATTATTTAGCTAAACAATCTATGCAAAAAATAGTGCAGGAAAAATGGCAAAGAGAAAATGTTTCCACTGTAGAAATAATCGCTAGCGAAAAAATAGATATCGAAGGGCGGGTTAATTTTTATGAGCAAACTGGTGCGTTAAAAGATTTTATGCAAAGTCATTTGTTGGAAATGCTCGCTGTCGTTTTAGCTCAATCATTTGAAAATACTCGCCGACACAACGCGCTCAAGAATCTGGAAATCGTTTGTGATGTTAAAAGCCATGAATGTGTAAAGAGGGGTCAATATGAAGGATATCGCAGAGAAGTGAATAATAAGACGAGCATGACGGAAACATTTGTCTCGATCAATCTGGTTTCCAATGATCCGATCTGGCGCGGAGTGGCTATAAATCTCACAACTGGCAAAGCTCTAGATAAAAAACTGACGCAAATAAAAATAAAATACAAAAATGGTTCTGAGAAAATTTTTAAAATTGAACACGAAAAAGACGCCTACGAAAGAGTTATAGAAGCTACAATCAGAGGGGATCATGATTTGTTTATTTCGAGTGGTGAAGTGCTCGATAGTTGGAGGATTTTGGACTCGATACAAGAGACGTGGAAAAATTCTAAAGATGATTTAGTGATTTACAAAAAGGAGAGCAGTGTCGAACTCGTACAACTCGCAAGAACTGTTCTTGCGAAGGGGCTATCTTTATAATTAAAATTAAGTAAAAAACAAAGTTCGCTATAAAGATGCTATAGCATAATTATAGTAAATAAATTTTTTTGAATGTGGATGTAAGAAATGAGTGAATATAAACGTCATTCTTAATGAAGTTTTAATTAAGGCAAAAGCCTTGACTTTATGGCACGGTTGTGCTATTCTAGAAGACAGTTCCTCGAAAATTGAATAAATGTAACAAAAACAAGGCCTAACTAGCTTTTCCGCGAGTAGCGGATGGGCAAAAGAAGGCTGTTTCGAGGACAGTACAACAAAAAAAAAGATCATGAAGAGAATTATTGCGGTGTTGGGTGTGTTTGGTTTTTTTGGCCTCTTTTTAGCTTTGGTTATGGGATGGAGGCCAGGTGGCCCCAATGTGGACGAGCCTGTTCTGAAAAGAACAACAACCTTTACGCCCAGAACCAATCAGACAACAAGCGCCGTTGACCCGCGGACAACTGCGGAGCTCAAGAAGGCAGGATTTACCGGCGGATTCTCCACTATTACAGTGGGCAGTACGAACCGGAAGTAACAAACAACAGAAACAACCAAAGAAAAATAAACAGAAAGATATGAAGTCAACATTGAAAATCATCGTCGCTGTCATGCTGACGGCACTCACCCTCAACATCAACGCTCAGGTTGTGGTGTCATCCGGAGGCGGAGGAAGCTCTGTCGCCTATGCCACTTCACTGATCACGAACAGCGCGGCCTGGTCGGTCGCCCTGCTGGACAAGAGGGCGGATTACTACACGGGCGATTTCTATGCGTACGATACGGCATGGAACCGCATCACCTTTGGGGAGTTCACAATGAAGCCCTGCGCCGGCGGCGTATTCATGATTACTCGTTTCCTCGTGGGAGGCACCAACGAGATCTTCATTGATCCCAAGAAACCACTGCCCGGGTTTCCCAGCATTGGTAAGACGTGTTACTACTTCAGCGTCTATGTCAATGGATGGGTACAGATGTCCAACGACAAAGGTCAGAACACTCGGTACGGGAATTTTGAAGCTTTCAACTTCAAGCCTGGCGACGCAGTCAACATTAAGGTTCACCCTCAGGGGGACCGGTTGCTACTTAGCGTTGCTGGCACCTTAGAGGGAAACCCGGATGACATGATCATCAGGATCGGGGATTACAGCGGGTGCTATGATCCCTATTTGTCCAGCGCACTCGGCCAGAACATCTTTAGCGTCTGGGCCGATCCGATTCAAGTCCCACTCGGCAGTGTTTGGGATTGCATCATTACCGATCAATCGACAGGGCGGATGACTACGGTTCGGGTCACAGTTGGATCCGGCATCACGCCTGCTGTCAATACTGGCGTGTCAGGTGTCGAAGTCTCGAATGACGGTGGCGTCAAGGAGGTTTTTTTCGCGAGTGATAATTCTACCTACCTGCCAGATCAGACATACGATTCGGTTTCGCCTTGGGCGGATTGGACGGCTCCAGTCAAATACTTCAACGTCACCGTCAGCAATGGCGATGGGTTGAATGTCGAAACTGGAGGCTTGGCCGCGTTCAGAATCTACGGATTCAAGGACGGCATCTTAACAGACCTCACAGATCTCACTCCGCATTCCTCGAGATTTGTCAACGAGGTTTATGGCCGTACTGGCTACACAGCCTATCAGATCATCGTGACAAGGATTGGGGGGAGCGAAAGCACCTTTGATCTCTCGATCTGGAAGTACAGCAATTACGGCGGCGGTGGGTTTAGTCCCATTACAGGAGAGCCGATTCCAGTGGGGAATTAAATTTCTCCCTGCGCCGTAACGCATTGTTCTTTTACATCGATTTGAGTTTACGGACTCGAATCCGCATTTCCATGCGAAAATTGGATACGATTTAGGAGCCGGTATGCGAAAGCTGCCGGTTCTTTTATTTTCCAAATTTTTTTTATTGCGTTAAATTTTTAATATGTTATGCTTTCAAATGTAGTTTCTCGTTTAGCGAAATCGAGTTCTACGTTTATAAGTAGTTTTTGCCCGATTTTGTAAAACGGGAGAAGTAAAGAAAATGGCTACAAAGCTATATGTAGGGGGACTCCCTTACAGCACACAAGAAGGCGCTCTCAAAGAGCTCTTCGCGCAGGCTGGAAACGTTGTTTCCGCTGTGATTATTATGGACAAGATGTCTGGTCGTTCAAAAGGTTTTGGATTCGTAGAAATGTCATCGCAAGATGAGGCTGCAAAAGCTATCTCAATGTTCAACGATCAAGAATTCGAAGGACGCAAACTTACTGTCAACGAAGCTCGTCCAATGGAAGCTCGCCCACCACGAAGTGGAGGCAATGACCGAGGAGGTTATGGGGGAGGAAGCGGACGAAGAGAATACTAATTTAAATTTAGATCTCAGATTAAACAAAAAACCACCTTGGGTGGTTTTTTGTTTGCTGAACCTCATCCCCCGCCTTCCCCTGAAAGGGGAAGGGGCTAATTCCTCCTCTCCTTTCAGGAGAGGATTGTGGTGAGGTGTGTTTGCTGAAATTGTTTTTTTCTGTTATATTTTTTAAGAGATTTTAAGAGCGTGTAGTTCAGTGGTAGAACGCTGTCCTGATAAGACAGAGGTCGAAGGTCCGATTCCTTCCACGCTCACTTGATTTAATTTTTGTGATATAATAAAAATATGGAAACATCACCATCATCACCAACTCAGTCGCCTCCACAATCGGTGCCAGAACGGGAGCAAAATGAAAAATTTAAATTAAATATTTTAGTGGCAGATGATGAAAGAGGCTTTCACGATCCTTTGAAAATGGTTCTTGAAAATGAAGGTCATAAAGTTACGGTTGTTGAGAATGGGGATCTCTTAATAAAAGAACTTGAAAAACCTGGCGCTAATTTTAATCTTGTAATTGCGGATAATGGTATGCCAGAAAAGAAAGGGATAGATGCGCTTCGAGAAATTCGTAGTAGTGGAAAACTATTTAATGATATTCCTGTCGTCGTATTTACTGGTGATAATAACGATGATGGAAAAATTCAGAAAGATGTCGAAGCTTTAGGCGCCGTATATGTTGCTAAACCTTTTTTTGCAAATTTATTTAAAGCGGTTGAGAAAATAATGGAAGAGAAGAAGAAATAATTTTTACTTGACAAATCTCTGCTTTTTTATAGTGTGAAGTATGGAGTGCGCGCAGTTTAACAAATACGCACAAAAAAATTGAAAATGAGAATGTTCCCGGAATATCTTCGCCCCGGCGCGAAAGGGTCGGCGGTGTTGCTTCTCAAGCTGTTGTTTATGGCTATGGGAATCAGGTGCAGTTTCGTCGTCAATGATGAATACGACGACCAATTGCTGCATATCATCAAGGGGTTCCAAGCTTTGGTTGGAATCTCACAGGATGGGTCGTTTGGTCCTGTGACGAAAACGGAGTTCCAGCATGTCACCAGAATAAACCTGGATGATATCGAGCTCGGACCTCTCACATTAACGAAGCTCTTGAAGCTTCTGTTCTTGGCGGGAAGAACAAATCCAAATATCGTTGTTAACGACGAGCACGATTGCCAGTTGTCATATGCGATCCAAGGATTCCAGGAAGCGAATGGAATTTCTGAAGATGGATTTGGTCCTAGGACGAGGTGTGTCTTCTTTCAAGATACTGGCATTAATCTTGATAAGATAGATCTCAGTTCCTTTGGAGTCGAGACGAAAGAAGCGGAAGCGCTTTTTATCTTACCTTCTCCTAGGCGTGGTCATGTCATGAAAGTGCCAAGGCTTATATTGATTGGTATGTCTAATAGCATGTGCCGTTAATCACTAAACTAAACCGAGTCGAGGACACGGCCTCACTCAAAACAATTTTTGTTCTTTCGAATTATCTTTCATCATCTGGTCCCATTGCGCAATTCGGCGCCATGGGGCTTTTTCGTTTTTATATTTGCTTGATTCTAAAAATTTGGTAAAATAGAATTGTGAAAAAGGCGATTAAAAAAACAATCGGAAAATATGTTACTGAAAATACTTTTGAAAAGCATATGGGAAATATTGCAAATTCTTTTGCGCGGGTGGATGCGTCTTTAGAAACTCATGAAAAAGTTTTGCAAGAGATTCTTAAAGAAATTAAAGCCATCCATGAAGATAATAAATATTTCAGGGAAAGCATTTTAAGTTTGAATACTGACGGAATATCCTGTGATAAAAAAATTAATAATTTGACTGTTCGTGTAGAAAAGCTGGAGTTGGAATCAAAATGAAAACAATCAAAATAATCATATCAACCATCATAATAATAATTGGAACACCGTTTTACATATACGCTTTAACCAAAGCTATACCAGCTACTATTGATCTCTTTCAATCTCCTAATATCGGTTATATGCCATTGTTCTTTTTTATCGCAATTCCTCAAATTGTATTTACGTTATCTCCGATATTAATTTTGATTGTTCTATCGCTCAAGATTAGGTCTCATCTTTTAAAAAAGAAATATGGTTCTGTATAATTTAACTTATATCTAACTTTTTTTTACTTTTTGTGGATTACTTATACGTAGGCGTGTTTGGATAACGCAAAAATGCACTTTCGCTTGACAGGATAAGTTTAAAATGTTAACATCAGAAAAAACCTGTTCTTATGACAACGACAACTTTTGACTTTAGCGTCCGTCCTCCGCTTTCGCTTGAGGAGGAAAGCGCGACACTCCTTGATTGGCCAACTGGTGAAAGGGAAGTGAAAATTTGGATTGAACAAGGAGAGCTTTTTGTGCAAGGGAAAAGGATCGTTCCGTACATGCCTGCTTTTCAAGCGGAATGTCCGAACGATGTCGATCTTCGACAGGCAGTCTCCTTGCTGAAAGGTCTTCCTTTGGTTCATCCAATGCTAGCGCAAGTCCTTAACGATCATCCGGACTTAATTCCGGGTTCGCTCTCGCACTTTCTTAGTTGTGATTATACAACATCGAGCGGTGGAATTATCTTTCCAAGTGCTTCAGTAACAACTTGGACAGGGAAAAAAGCACTTTTATCCTTGTTCACAGTAGGAGGGACCCCTTATTTCAGTTACCCGATTTTAGATCGGCTTCCACATAGGAGGTCGTATCTGATTGAAATTGGACAGGGGAGCTAAAACAACTTTTAACAATCTTCCAATCGGGACCATTCGGCTTTGCCAGTGTCCCTTTTGCTTTTTATTTGCATCCTGTTCATTTTTACCCTATAGTATATGTATGGACTGGAAACCAGTGATAGTTTTTTATGCTAAGACGACTTCGTGGATAATTTTTCCCTTGGTTTTAGGTCTGATTTTAGGAAGATACGTCGGAAATTCGACTGGCAGTCAGGCTTTATTTTTTGGAATCATCATGGTCGGTTTTGGCATCACTTGTTTCGGAATTTATCGCGAAATCAAGGAATATAAAAAAAGTTTAGAAAAAGACCCGCCTTCGCAAGAGGCTACAGACGGGCAAAGAAAAAATGGCAACAAATAACGCAAATCAAATTACGAATCAGCCGATTCACGAAACGACAATTTACGCAGAACCTATTTTTCATGTTGGCAGTTTTCAAATTACAAATTCTTTATTAAATTCTTGGCTGGCGGTTCTGGTTATAATCGCTTTTTGCGTGGCATTACGTTATAAAATGAAACAAGTCCCGGGTAAAATCCAACATGTTTTTGAAATTCTTTTGGAGGGCGCGTTGTCATTGTGCGACCAAGTGACGAACGATCGCAAGATAACAGTCAAAATTTTTCCGCTTGTTGTGTCGTTGTTTATTTTTATTTTGGTGAATAATTGGCTCGGGCTTTTGCCTATCGTGGGTTCGATCGGTTTTCTGGAAAATGTTTCCGGCCAATCTTTTTTTATACCGGTTTTTCGCGCTGGAACTGCCGACATCAATACGACTCTCGCTTTGAGCATAGCGATCGTCATCGGTTCGAATGTTTTTGGAATTGTAGCCATTGGCGCTTGGAAAATTTTTAATAAATATGTTAATATAAATGCGCTCCGAGAAATCGTGACAAAATTCCGCAAAGATAAAAATGTCATAATCGTTGCGCCAATCACGTTTTTCGTCGGCATTTTGGAACTTATTGGAGAAATGGCCAAGGTTGCGTCGCTTTCTTTCCGACTTTTTGGGAACGTTTTTGCGGGGGAAGTATTGCTCGCTTCGATGGGCGCTATTTTTCTTTATGTTTTGCCAGTTCCGTTTCTTATCTTGGAGGTTTTCATCGGGCTCATTCAGGCGCTCATATTTTCTCTTCTTGCGACCGTGTATTTCACGATAGCGTCGCAGGATCACGGAGAACATGAACCTGCCCGCAATGCTTCGCATAGTGATGCAGGCGGGGAGCGCGAGGAAAAATTAGCAAGTATTAAAAAATTAAAAGTAAGTCGAAATTATTAACAGTTAAAAAAAAATTTATGGATAATCAAACAGTTAGTGCAGTTGTAAATTTGGCGCCGTTGGCGAAGTCTCTAGCGATAGGTCTTTCTGCTATTGGAGCAGGTATTGGTATCGGTCTTATTGGCGCGAGAGCTATGGAGGCTATCGGCAGGAATCCGGAAGCCACAGGTAAAGTTTTGGTTCCGATGCTTATTGCTTCAGCTTTTGCGGAGGCGGTGGCGATTTATGGTTTGGTCATAGCGTTCTCGATTAAATAAAAAAATAAATAGTTTTAATTTTTTAGAATGGTCTGGCTGGGGCGAGGGGCCCCAGAGAACCGAGGACCTTATAAAAAATTGAAAACTGTTTATTTTTTGAAAATTATGAATGAATTTATAGCGACATTTCATATAGATTGGAAATTGATGATCGCCCAATTGATAAATTTTGGGATTGTTTTTTTGGCGTTCTACTTGCTTGCGGCAAAACCTTTAAGCAAGCTCATGAAAGAAAGAGGGGAAACAATATCGAAAGGCATAGATGACGCGAAAATCAACGCCGAAGTTCTTGAAAAAACCAGCAAGGAATATGAAGCTGTTCTGTCAAAAGCTCGCATTGAAGCAAATAAGATTTTTCAAGACGGCAAAAAAGAAGCCGAAACAAAAAAAACGGCAATGCTTGAAGAAGCGAAAAAAGAAATGAAGACAATGATCGAAAACGGCAAAAAAAGTCTTGAGATCGAAAAAGTGAAAATGGTGGAAGAAGCGAAGAAAGAAATTGTTTCTTTAGCGATGAAAGCGACAGAAAAATTAATGGGGAGCAAACAGGACTTGAACAATTTATAAGAACGGTTCTTAAGAGAGTTTCCCCAAGAACCGTTCTTGAAAACAAATTATGACGATAATATCAAACAATGACATAGCTCGCGCGGTTTACCTTGTTTTAAAAGGTAGCGACTTGGAGGTCTTGCCTCCACTTGGAGGCAAGACCTCCAAGTATAGTAAAGTTGTCAGATTTTTGTTTAAAAAGAGACTTTTGTCAAAAACTTCAGAAATTCTTTCACGATTGGGAAAAATAATAAATGAGGAAGAAGGCAGGACGGTAGCGAGAGTATCGAGTGCGGAAAAACTTGACCAGCAAAATAAAATAAAACTTGAGCATTTTTTAAAAAAACGGTATTCGGCGAAAGAAGTTGTTCTTTCTGAAAATTTAGATAAAAAATTATTAGGCGGACTAAAAATAGAAGCGAACAACGAAGTCATCGATTTATCAGTCAAAAATAAAATCGAAAAATTACAAGAATATTTAACAAAATCAGCATGAGTAGCAACACAATAATAGAAAATTTAAAAAAGGAGATAGATAATTTTTCACTTCAGCTCAAAGTCGAGAAAGTCGGCCAAGTGCTGGAAGTTTTTGACGGCATCGCGAAAGTTTCCGGTCTTTCCGACATTAAATCATCCGAGATGGTGACTTTTCCGAACGGCGAAATCGGTGTTGCTCTCAATTTGGAAGAAGATGCGGTTGGAATAATTATTTTGGGAGATTTTTCAAAAATTAAAGAAGGAGATGAAGTTAAATCTACCGGAAGAATTTTGGAAATTCCGGTTGCCGATAATATTTTAGGGCGAGTTGTCAATGCGGTTGGTGTTCCTATTGATGGGAAAGGGGCTCTGAAGACCGGGAAAACTTATCCAATAGAAAAAGTGGCTCCTGGTGTTATCACACGTCTCAGCGTTTCGGAACCGGTGGCGACTGGCATAAAAGTTATCGATGCCATTATTCCTATTGGTCGCGGTCAACGCGAACTCATCATCGGTGACAGACAGACAGGAAAGACGGCTATCGTTATCGACACTATTTTAAATCAAAAAGGCCAAAATATGATTTGCGTTTATGTTTCTATCGGTCAAAAGGATTCCAAGCTCCGCAAACTGGGAGCGCGGTTGGAAGCTGGAGGCGCCATGGCCTATACGGTCATTGTTTCTGCCGGAGCGTCAGAAGCGGCGTCTATGTCTTATATCGCGCCGTATGCCGGAGTTGCTATCGCCGAATATTTTATGGATCAAGGCAAAGACGTTCTCATTATTTATGATGATCTTTCGAAACACGCTGTCGCTTATCGCGAAATTTCTCTACTTCTTCGTCGTCCACCGGGCCGTGAAGCGTATCCGGGAGACGTTTTTTATTTGCACTCAAGACTTCTCGAAAGAGCTTGCCGAAGAAATGCAAAATATGGAGGAGGTTCTATCACCGCGCTACCTATCATCGAGACGCAAGCAGGAGACGTGTCCGCGTATATTCCAACCAACGTTATTTCTATCACTGATGGGCAAATTTTCCTAGAGACTGATCTTTTTTATAAAGGAATTCGTCCAGCTGTCAACGTCGGCTTGTCGGTTTCTCGCGTCGGTTCAACCGCTCAAATCAAAGCTATGAAAAAAGTCGCGGGAACGCTGAAGCTCGATCTCGCGCAATTCCGCGAACTTGAAGCCTTCGCTCAATTCGGTTCTGACTTGGATGAAAGCACAAAGAAACAACTCGAACGTGGCAAGCGCGCTGTGGAAGTTTTGAAACAACCGCAATATTCTCCAGTAAAAATCGAGTATCAGATTGTTGTTCTCTACGCTCTTACAAAAGGTTTTATGGATGATGTTGCGATAGACAAAATAAAAGAATTTGAGACTGGACTTGTCGAATACAGTGAACGCCACGCAAAAGTTTTCTTTAAGGAAATCAAAGAAAGCAAAATGTGGACCGACAAAGGCGAAGAAGAATTAAAAAAAGTTATCGCGGATTTTAAAAGCAGTTTTGTGAAATAAATTTATGTTTAGTTTATTTAAGAAAAAAAATAAGTATCAAGATTTGAGTAAAACCGTTGTTGCTGTTGGTCAATTTCTTATTGAAGACACTGGTTCAGATATGCCGACACCTTTAAAGGAATTTCTTGATCCTAAGAAACTTGATTTTTCATTAGAAAGTTTAAAATTAGTTGATTCTTATTTAGATGAAGTAAGAAAGCAAGAAAAGGATTTAAGTGAAGACAAGCTTATCAAAATAGTCCTGAGATGTGGTGCTTATTGTGGAGAAGTCATAAGAAAAAATTCCAAGAAAAATAGATACTGGATAAATTATGATCATGCGATTGTCATTGATCCTTTAGTAAAATCTTTTGAAAAATCCGTTTATACTTTTTATATACTTTTTGCAGAACCTAGGGATTTTGTTTTTCCTTTGGCAAAGGTTGGGAAATATATTGAAAATGGTTCAGAGGACAGTTTATATTTCTTAGCAATTAGTATTTTATCATCTGATAATAAATAATTTATGACAGGAGCAAAGGTAACAAATAAAAATATTAAACTATTCGAAGGAAACAAAGTCCGTCGAGTTTGGCATGATGACAAATGGTTTTTTGTTATTGAAGATATTGTGCTTACTCTCATTGATTCAAGTGATGTGAAGCAGTATATACAAAGAATGAAACAACGCGATTTAGAGCTTGGTCAAGGGTGGGTACAAATTGTACATATCCTAGACATATCAACAAAAGGTGGCATACAAAAAATGAATTGTGCTGATTTGGAAGGCATTTTTCGCATTATTCAGTCTATTCCATCCCCCAAAGCAGAACCTTTCAAGCAGTGGCTAGCAAAAGTAGGTAAAGAAAGAGTTGACGAAATCCAAAATCCAGAACTCGCAATGGAGAGAATGAAAAGTTTATATGAACAAAAAGGTTATCCCGAAGAATGGATAGCAAAAAGAATGCGCGGTATTGCTGTCCGTAATACTTTGACTGACGAATGGAACAAGCGAGGTCTCAAAAAGGGAGTTGAATACGCGATTTTGACCAACGAAATAATGCAGGGAACTTTCGATATGAAAGTAGATGATTATAAAAAACATAAAAATCTTTCCGTTCAACATAATTTGCGAGATCATATGGGAGACATAGAGCTTATATTGACAATGCTTGCCGAGGCGACAACAACCAAGCTTTCTGTCGATCGTGATTCTTTGGGTTTTAATAAATTATATGGTGATGCGAAAGAAGGAGGAGAGATAGTCGGCAAGACACGCAAAGAAATAGAAAGTCGTTCCGGTAAAAAAATTCTAACAGGTAATAATTTTTTAAGCATTAAAAATAGAAAGAAATTAAAATAAAAAAGTGTTAGTATAATTTTATGGCAGGTACCAAAGAAATCAAAAGACGAATAAAGAGCGTAAAGAACACGAAAAAGATCACCAAAGCGATGGAACTCGTTTCGGCTTCAAAAATGAAACGCGCGGTGGCTTCGACGCTCGCTTCGCGATTGTATTCCGAATATTCTTGGGAGATTCTGACTTCAGTTGCCAAAAATGTTGAAGAACTTGACCATCCGCTTTTTAATGAAAGAAACAAAAAAAACATCACCGGAAAAATTTTATTGATTTTGATCACTTCAAATCGTGGTTTGTGCGGAGCATACAACGCGCAAGTCGTCAAAAAAACTATTTCGTTGTTAAAAAATCAAAATGTGAAAATCGATGTCGTGACAATCGGCAAGAAAGGAGACGTCGCGATGCGCAGACTCGGCGTGAAAGTTATAGCTACTTTTGCAGAATTGAGCGATCGCATTTTTTTGTCCGAAATTATTCCTATTTCGAAACTGGCGATGGACGAATATATCGCTCTCCACTATGATAAAGTGTTGGTAGCGTACACAGATTTTATCTCAGCGCTCACACAGAGGGCGAACGTCAAACAAATATTACCTGTTTCCAAAACAGATTTGAAAGAGCTCATCGAGTCAATGGAAAAAATCGAGCATGAGAAAAAAGTGGAGGACGGTCCTTCGCAAGACAGAAAAGTGAATTATTTGTTTGAAGGAGACAAAATTAAATTGATCAGTTCGCTCGCAGAAAAATTGACCAGAATGCAAATATACCAGATGCTTCTTGAGTCAAACGCTTCGGAGCAGTCGTCCCGAATGGTTGCCATGAAAAACGCTTCGGACGCCTCAGGAGAAATGATCGACGACTTGACTCTGGCATTCAACAAAGCGAGACAGGCGAACATTACCAGAGAGATATCAGAAATCAGCGCCGGAATGGCATCAGTAAGTTGAAAGTAAAAAGTTATAAAGTTTATAAAGTAAAAAATTATTAATTAAATTATCATTATGCAAAACAAAGGTACAATCAAAAGAATAATCGGGCCGGTCGTAGACGTAAACTTCGGTGAGAGTTTACCGGAAATTTATAATGCTTTGGAGGTAATGAACGGAAACAAGAAAATAATTCTTGAGACCGAGCAGCATTTAGGTGGCGGAGTTGTCCGCGCGGTTGCCATGGACACGACCGACGGTCTCTCTCGCGGAATGGAAGTTGTGAATACCGGAGCGCCGATTTCTGTGCCTGTCGGAAAAGAAACTCTCGGAAGGATTTTTAATGTTCTCGGCGAAGCTATTGACGATATGCCTGCGCAAGCAAACGGAAAAACCATGGTGGCTGAAAAGAGAATGCCGATTCATCGCAAGGCTCCGGAATACGTGAAGCAAGCGACAAAAGTTGAAATTCTCGAAACTGGTATCAAAGTTATTGACCTCATTTGCCCGGTTTTGAAAGGAGGCAAGGTTGGACTATTCGGAGGCGCGGGCGTCGGCAAAACTGTTGTCATCCAAGAGCTCATTCACAACATCGCAAGTAATCACGGCGGATACTCGGTTTTTGCCGGGGTTGGCGAACGAACCCGCGAAGGCAACGACCTCTATCACGAAATGAAAGATTCCGGCGTGCTTCCGAAAGTTGCCATGGTCTTCGGACAAATGAATGAACCGCCAGGCGCTCGTCTACGAGTGGCTCTATCTGGTCTCACAATGGCGGAACACTTCCGCGATGTCGAGGGCAAGGACGTGCTTCTATTCATCGACAACATTTTCCGTTTCACGCAAGCTGGATCTGAAGTTTCCGCTTTGCTCGGACGTATCCCTTCGGCTGTCGGATATCAACCTACGCTCAGCACAGAGATGGGAATCTTGCAGGAACGCATCACTTCGACAGATAAAGGTTCTGTCACTTCCGTGCAAGCTGTTTATGTGCCAGCAGACGACTTGACCGACCCAGCTCCGGCGACAACCTTTGCTCACTTGGATTCGACGGTTGTCTTGAATCGTTCGCTTTCTGAAATCGGTATTTATCCTGCAGTTGATCCGCTAGACTCATCCTCGACTATTCTCGATCCGAATATCGTCGGCGCAGAACATTACAATGTCTCTCGCGAAGTTCAACGCGTGCTTCAACGTTATAAAGATTTGCAAGACATTATTGCTATCTTGGGTATGGAAGAATTGTCCGAAGCTGACCGTGAGCTTGTTTCCCGCGCCCGCAAGATTCAGAAATTTCTCTCTCAGCCGAACTTCGTTGCAGAACAATACACGGGAAGAAAGGGTGTCTATGTACCGTTAGCTGACACGATTCGTTCGTTCAAAGAAATTCTGGAAGGCAAACACGACAACAAATCGGAGAATGATTTTTATATGCAAGGGGCGTTGTAATTTAATGATCTTTGAAAAATCAAATAGTTTCTCTCGAAAAGCAATCTATCTGGCGAAGCTTCGCCAGCGAACTGCTCGTCGCTCAAGAAAATAATAAATGGAATACCATTTTTATTTTCTAAGCTCCTGTGCAAGGCTTTTCAAAAGAAATATTTTATTTTTCAAAGTAACCATATATGTCAAAACAATTAAAATTAAAAATAGTCACGCCGGAACGCCTTGTCTTGGAAGAAATGGTTGACCAAGTGACCTTACCGACCTCGGAAGGCGAGATAACTATTCTGCCGGAACATATTCCGCTCATTTCTGGTCTTGCGTCGGGAGACGTGGTTGCTGTTGTGAATGGCGAGCATGTGCCGATGGCTGTCGTGGGTGGATTTGTGGAAGTAAGACAAGGCGAAAACAAAACTACCGAAGTGGCTATCTTGGCTGACTTTGCCGAAACTATTGGCGAGCTTACAGAAGAAAAAATAATTCAGGCCAAAGCTCGCGCGGAAGAATTAAAAAAGCAAATGCCTGCCCGCAATGCTACGCCCGCCAGAAACGCTGTATCTACTGCGGGCTGGCAAAACGTTGCAGGCGGGGAAAATAAGGATCATGTTGACTTTGAGCATTTTGAGGCCGAACTCGAACGCTCGCTCACTCGCGTAAAAATAGCCGACAAATGGCGAACGAGAAAGTATAGGAAATAATTATGTCAAAATTTTACGTTGTGGCGACGCCGATCGGGAATATGGGAGACATTACACTCCGAGCTATTGAGACTTTGAAAAGTGTTGATTTGATATTGTGCGAAGACACTCGCGAGACGCACAAAATTTTAGAAAAATACGCCATAAACAAGCCGACGATGAGCTACCCATCCGACGATATAGTCGGAAAAGACTCCAGACAGAGCAAGCTTGCGAAAATTATTACATTGCTGGAAGAGGGGAAAAATCTCGCATTAGTTTCCGACGCTGGCACGCCAACGATATCCGACCCGGGTGCTATGCTTGTTTCAAAAATAAAAGAAAATTTTTTGGATAGTGTCCAAGTCATCCCCATCCCAGGCCCTTCGGCCGTCATCACCGCTTTGTCTGCTTCTGGTCTGCCGACCCACGAATTTACTTTTCTCGGTTTCTTGCCACACAAAAAGGGGAGGGAGACATTATTCAAAGAAATCGCCGAGGCGAAAAGGACAATGGTGTTCTACGAATCTCCGCATCGAATTTTAAAAACTTTAGAATCGCTTGTGAAATTTTGTCCCAAAGAGAATCAGAAAAAAGTCTGCGTGGCGAGGGAATTAACAAAAATTTATGAAGAATTTAAAACCGGAAGTCCGGCTGAAGTTTTGGAATATTATAATAAAAATCCTGATAAACAAAGAGGTGAATTTACGGTGATTGTCGCGTGAAAGTTTGTATAAAAATAGCGTGGGGCGGTCTAGAACATAGACCGCCCTTCATGCATCGATTAAAACCTTACGCTACTGGCCCTATGCGAGCAATTTCCTCTCGTGAGTGCTCGCATGCCTGCCAGTACCAAACCGTTGGAAACCAACAACATTCGTCAGAATAATCCTCTTTAGGAGAAATGACATCAGTTGTCGGTTCTTTCTTTATAAGAGTCTGCCTAAGAGCAGAGGCTGTCGGCTCTGGCAGTGGTTCTGTGCCCAAAGCTTCGCCAAACTCCCACCTAGCTGCGATCCAAGCTCTCTCGAAAGCTTTCCTCGAATGGTAATCGTTCACGTCAAAACTTGTCATATTTATTCAAATTTACAGGTTCAAAAAATACTATACCCCATCTGAAAATTTTTTGCAACAAGTTATTTCAACTTGTGTTTTAGGCAAGTGATTATTGACCAATCGAATTTTCCTTTTTCCGCTAGATATTTCATCTTGTCGAGCGCCCAGATGGCGTCGTCGAGGACTTCGTTGCACGCCGTGTACAGCATTTTTGCCTCCTTCGCCAATTTATTATACGCATAACGGCCAGTGTAAAATTCTTTCGGCATTTTTTCCCAGCCATTCATTTTGTAATAGCAATTCACAATTTCATGGACAGGATTGACGGCTTGCTTGTGTTTCTTTAAGTTTTCAAAATATCCCTTGAACGGATTTTCTAATTCATCTTTCTCTTCTTTTTTGTCTTTTTCTTTTGTAGGGCTCATCCTTTTATTTTAGCATAAATATGATATATTGACGTGATGGGTATTTTCACGAAAAAACTAGGCATAGATTTGGGGACGGCAAATACTTTGGTGTTTCTGCCGGGCAAAGGAATAATTTTAAACGAACCTTCCGTGGTGGCTGTTTCCGAGCAAGATAACAAAATTTTAGCTATCGGTTTTGAAGCCAAAGACATGATCGGCAAAACTCCGGAATCCATCATTACTTATTGCCCGATGAAAGACGGAGTGATCGCGGACTATCGGGTGACGGAAGCTATGTTGCGTTATTTTATAAACAAAGCGATGGGGAAATTTAATTTCTTCAAGCCCGACGTGATGGTTTCGGTTCCGGCTGGAGTCACGAGCACGGAAAGGCGAGCTGTGATAGAAGCGGCTATTCGCGCCGGCGCAAAGAACGCTTATGTCGTGAAGGAGCCCATCTTGGCGGCTATTGGCGCTGGTATTCCGATTTATGAATCAAAAGGTCACATGGTGGTGGATATCGGCGGAGGCACGACGGACGTTGCAGTTATTTCGCTCGGCGGAATCGTGGCTTCCACATCCGTAAAATGCGCGGGAAATAAAATTGACCAGGCGATAGCTGATTACATCAAAAAAACCTTCAATCTTGCAATTGGCGACAGGACTGCCGAAGAAGTGAAAATAAAAATCGGCGCAGCTGTGCTTCTCGAAGAAGAACTTTCGGTAACGATCAAAGGCAGGGACTTCATCCAAGGCTTGCCGAGATCTGCGCGTGTGGGAACGAATGAAATAGTTCGCGCGATAGACGGAGAATTGAAACAAATAATAAAAGCGATCAAAGATGTCTTGCAAGAAACTCCGCCGGAACTCGCTTCGGACATCATAGATCAAGGCATCATAATGACCGGAGGGTCGTCACAATTGCGAAATTTCACAGATTTGGTTTACCGCAAGACAGGAGTGAAAGCGACTTTGGCAGAAGATCCGCTCTTTTGTGTAGCGAAAGGCACAGGCATAGCGCTGGAACATTTGGATGTGTACAAAAAGGCAGTTTTAAGCAAGAAATAATGAATATTTCGAAGCATTTAGATAAAAATAATTTACATCATGCGTACTTGATAGAAGGGGATCGGAACGAAGTCGTGCCGGAGATTTTGAGTTTTTGCGAGAGTTTGGATATCAAGACTTCTGGTAATCCAGATTTTTGTCATATCGTGATCGATAATTTCAAAATTGACGAAGCGTTTGATTTGCGCGCGATGTCTTCTGATAAAGGATTTTCTTCATCAAAAAAAATATTTCTGATTTGCGTTAACAGTTTTTCTCTTGATGCGGAAAATGTTTTGTTGAAGATGTTTGAAGAGCCGATAGAAAATACGCATTTTTTTCTTGTGGTTCCAGATGTTAATTCTCTTTTGAAAACTCTTGTTTCTAGATTTTATTTTATTTCTGCAAGGCAACCTGCCCGTAATGCTTCGCATAGCGATGCAGGCGGGGACATAGTTAGAGATACAGAAGATGCAGAAAAATTTATTGCTATGCCTTTACAAAAGAGGATTGATTTTTTGAAAGAATTTCTGGCTGGACCGGAAGAAGAGGATGAGGAGGGAAATGAAATTGCTGTTTTAGATTCTACTCGTTCAAAAGCCTTGAAATTTCTAAACGCACTGGAAATTGTACTACATAGCAAATTTGCAAAGAATTTCTCCGGCTTGACCCTTCCCGGAGTACCGGGTGGGACCCACACCGTTCAAAATCCTTTGCAAATTTGCTTGCAACATTTTTTCAAAGTTCGTAAGTTTCTCCGCATGCCTGGGTCTTCAGCAAAAACCTTGATGGAATCCGTGGCAATATTGATTCCAAATTTGTGATATAATAGACGAAACAAAAGAGGCTAAAACTTTTCGGTATCGTGCCGAAATGGTCAATGGTTTCTTGAAAGAAAGCTGTTCTTATGAAGATATTTAGAATCTGCATTCCGCGAGTGGTCCGACAAAAAAACGGGTTTGTTGGAATGCCTGAAATGCTCGATACGCTACGACGCAGCGCTCGAAGGTTAGTTGCATGTCATCCTAACGAATACGCTCTAATCCATCAACAAGAAATTGTTGGAGTCGCTTCCTTCAAAGATGGTGTCAATGAAGGTTACCGGCGCTTTGGGTTGGAGCCGTTTCTTGTGCAATCGGTCCAAGAAGTGGTCAAGCCAGTGAGGGTAAAAACTTGGCGAGATCTTGTGTCTATTGTTGGGGACTTTTTCTGTGGGAATCTTTTTGTTACTTTTCGTCCTCAGCTTTAGAACTCCAAACTCGAGGAAACAACTCAGAACCTAACATGAGGGGGACCTCGGTTAGGTTCTTCTCATTTTTACACACTTTTTTATTTGTGATACAATACAAATATGCAATACAATTTTTCAAATTTTAAGACGGAGCTTAAAAAGGTAGGTGATTTTTTGAGTAAGGAGTATGGCCAACTAAATATTGGACGTGCTTCGCCTATGATTTTGGACGGTGTTTCTGTCGAGTCTTATGGTTCACGCGTTCCTATGAAAAATGTCGCCTCCGTCACCATCGAAGATCCGAAAACTCTACGCATAGCTCCTTGGGATAAAAGTCAAATCAAGGAAATCGAAAAGGCAATAGCCGCCGCCAATCTCGGACTTTCTGTTGCGACTGATGACCTCGGCATTAGAGTTGTTTTTCCTCAATTAACTGCCGAGACGAGACAATCTCTCGTAAAAGTTTTGAAAGAAAAATTGGAAGAACAGAGGATCACAGTGCGTCGTGAACGCGAACGCATTTGGAAGGATGTGGAAGCAAAAGAAAAAGACGGAAAATTAACTGAAGACGAAAAATTTAAAGCTAAAGATGAGTTGCAAAAAATCATTGATGAAGTCAATAGGAATCTAGAGGCAAGTTTCGAGAAAAAACAGAAGGAAGTGATGGGATAAGATCGTTATGAGTATCATTATTTTTATCATAATTTTGCTTGTGCTTGTGCTCGTCCATGAGTTTGGACATTTTTTTACCGCGAAAAGGTTTGGCATTCGAGTTGATGAATTCGGTTTCGGTTTTCCTCCAAAATTATTTGGCAAAAAATATGGGGAAACGGAATACAGCCTAAATCTTTTGCCGATAGGGGGCTTTGTGAAAATTTTCGGCGAAAATCCGGATGAAGAAAACACAAATGGGCCGGATGCGAGCAGGAGCTTTGTCAACAAACCAAAATGGCAACAAGCTATCGTTTTGTTTGCCGGAGTCTTCGCGAATTTTCTTTTGGCTTGGCTTTTATTTTCTATCGGTTTTATGTCTGGACTTCCGACATCAGTCGGCAGTGAACCCGCAGGTTATAAATTGAACAATGTAAATTTGACTGTAGTTTCAGTTTCTCCAAAATCTCCAGCCGAAGTAGCAGGTCTCAAATCCGGTGACAAAATAATGAGTATAAAAAGTGACAATGATTCTGTTTCTGATATAAATCCGGATACATTAAAATCTTTCATTTTATCTCATGGTGATAAAAAAATCGATGTCGGCTATATTCGTGGGCAAAACAATGAAGTTCATTCTGTCATCATTACTCCAACTATAAACAAGACAGACAATCAGCCTGAAATTGGTATTTCGATGGACATGATCGGCACTGCTAAATTGCCCTTTTTTATGGCTTTAAAGGAGGGAATGACATTGACGTGGTTTGTCGCAAAAAGCACAGTTATAGGGCTTTATACGCTTATTATAGGGGGTATACATGGGAAAACTGACTTGCTTGCCTCGGTTACTGGCCCCGTCGGAATGGTGGGTATTGTGGGTGACGCTTTTCAATTCGGTTTCGTTTATCTTCTTTCCTTCGCCGCGCTTATTTCCGTCAATCTTGCAATCATAAATCTACTTCCATTTCCGGCTCTCGACGGCGGACGGCTCTTCTTTCTACTTATTGAAAAAATAAAAGGCTCGCGTCTGAATCCAAAGTTTGCCAATTGGGCGAACATGATCGGTTTCGGCATTTTGATATTGCTCATGGTTGTTGTGACTTTTCACGATATAGTGAAATTATTTTGACCTCACCCCCAGCCCCTCTCCTTGACAAGGAGAGGGTGGCCGAAGGTCGGGTGAGGTGAATTTATGGAATATAAATCACAAAATATAATATGTCAGAATTGTAAGAAAGATTTCACGATAGAGCCGGATGATTTTGGATTTTATGAAAAAATAAAAGTTCCGCCACCGACTTTTTGTCCGGAATGTAGATTGGTTCGACGTTTGATGTGGCGTAATGAACATTCGCTTTTTCGCCGTCCAAATAGCGCACCGGGCGAATCAAGTACACATATTTCCATTTATCATCCTGACGCAAAAATAATTTCGTACGACAAAGAGATGTGGTGGGGCGACAAGTGGGATCCGTGCGATTATGGAACTGATTATGATTTCTCTCGTCCGTTTTTTGAACAATTTAAGGAACTTTTAAAACGAGTGCCACACTTAACATTATCCGATTCAAAATCTGTCAATGCTAGATTCTGTAATGTTACAGTGGAGATGAAAAATTGTTATCTTATCAGCGCAGGCTGGGCTAGTGAAGATTCGATGTATTGTAACAAAATTGAAAAATGTAAATTTACTCATGATTCTTATATTTGTTTTAGTATAGAATTAGGATATGAAAATATTTATTGTAAAAATTCAAGCCGATTGTTTTTCTCTAGAGAAAGTGAAGGTTGTTTAGATTCATATTTTTTGTACGATTGCAGAAATTGTTCTAACTGTATCCTGTGTACAAATTCGAGAAACAAAAGTTACTGTATAGAAAATGTTCAGTATACAAGAGAAGAATACTTAAAAAAGAAAGATGAACTTGCTCTAAATACTTGTCTTGGTGTTGAAAAAGCAAAAATAAAATTTGAAAAATTATGGCAGGAAGCTTTTCATAAACATTTAAAGCTTATTAATACAAATAATGTAGTAGGCGATCATGTATCTAATTCAAGAGATTGTTTTTACGTGTTTGATATTAATGGCGAAGCTGAAAATTCCAAGTACGCAAATTGGGGCATACAAGGACTTAAAGATTCCTATGATGTTGGTCCAGGTTGTGGAAGTTCAGAATTGACATATGAAAGCGTAAGTATAGGAGTATCTAGTAATAGATGTTTTTTTAATGCGACAACATGGTATTCCTCCAATGTTTTTTATAGTTTTATGATGAACAATTGTCATTATTGTTTCGGTTGCGCGGAGATGAATGGAAAACAATATTGTATTTTTAATAAACAATATACTAAAGAGGAATATGAAACGTTGGTACCAAAAATTATTAAGCAGATGAAAGAGATGCCATACATAGACAAGAAAGGTAATTCATACGGCTTCGGCGAGTTTTTTCCTCCTGAAATTTCGCCTTTCGCTTATAACGAAACCGTGGCACAGGATTATTTTCCGATAAATGAAAAAGTAGCTGAAGCAAAAGGCTATCTCTGGAGGGAATATGTTCCGAACGCTTATAAAACCACAATCAAAGGTAAAGATTTGCCTCAAACTATCGCCGAAGTGGATGATTCGATACTCGACGAAGTCATCGAGTGCGAAATTACTAAAAAGCCTTTTAAAATTCTCGAGCAAGAATTAAGTTTTTACAAAAGGCTCGACTTGCCTCTGCCTTCGATTCATCCGGACGAGAGACACAACAGGCGTTTGAAATTGCGCAACCCGATGATTTTGCGAAAGAGAATGTGTTTCTTTGGAGACAAAGAAGTTTTTACGACTTACTTGCCGGAATCGGAAGGCGGTCCGAAAAAAGTAGTTTGCACAGAGCATTACAATCAAGAGATTTACTAAAAAATATAATTTTGAAAAAAAACAAAATAGAGTATACTATCCAAATGGCAAAGAAAAAGATCAAAGTGGGGGTGCTTTTTGGCGGTAAGTCAGCTGAACATGAGGTTTCAATAAATTCAGCAAATAATGTCATCAAGGCGCTCGATGAAACAAAATATCAAATAACTCCAATAAAAATAAGCAAAAATGGTAAATTTAAATTTGAAGTTCTAAAGAATTTTGATGTTATTTTTCCAGTCTTGCACGGGCCGTTCGGCGAAGATGGCAGTATGCAGGGACTCTTGAAACTTGCTGGAGTGCCTTATGTCGGCGCGGGGGTTTTGGGTTCGGCAGTTGGGATGGATAAAGACATAATGAAAAAACTTTTGAGAGAAGCAGGAATTCCGATTGGGGAATTTTTGACTTTACGCTCTGTAAAAGAAATGTCGTTTGGTGAAGTTAAAAGAAAAATTGGCTTACCGTTATTTATAAAGCCGGCGAATCTTGGTTCTTCAGTCGGTATCAGCAAAGTAAAAAATGAAAGTGAATGGAATACTGCTCTTGAAAACGCTTTCCAGTATGATTCTAAAGTTGTTGTCGAGGAATACATCAAAGGCAGGGAAATCGAATGCGCGGTGTTGGGCAACGAAAATCCTGTCGCTTCTATCCCCGGCGAAGTGATCGTGAACAGCGAATTTTATTCTTACGAAGCGAAATATATAGATGAAAATGGCGCATCTGTGCAAATTCCAGCTAAACTTCCAGACGATACTGTAAAAAAAATCAAAGAGCTCGCAGTGAAAACTTTTAAGACGCTCAATTGCGAAGGTTTGGGTCGGGTGGATTTTTTCTTGAAAGAAAATGGCGAGATTTTTGTAAACGAAATAAATACCTTGCCGGGATTTACCAACATAAGCATGTACCCGAAATTATGGGAGGCGAGCGGTTTGCCTGTATCAAAACTCATAGACAAATTGATAGAGCTTGCCATGGAACGATTCGAGAAAGAACAAAAATTAAAAACTACCGTCGCCTGAAGATATCGTGAAAAACAATTTCCCTCTTTCTTATATCGAACTTTCTAAAAAAAATTTGATTCATAATATCAAGCAGTTTCGAAGTTTGGCAAAAAAGGGGACGAAGTTTTCTGTGGCTATCAAAGGCAATGCTTATGGTCATGGGCAGAATGAGATCGCAAAAATTCTTGAACCTTATGTGGATTATTTTCAAGTGAATAGTGTGGAGGAACTCGAGTTGTTGCGAAAGGTGAGTAAGAAGAAAGTTCTTCTTTTGGGATATGTTCAGAAAAGTGATATGAAAAAAGCTATGCAACTCGGATGCATTCTATCTGTATTTTCGTTAGAACAATTAAAACATATTTCAGCCATGGCTGAAATATGTAAAATGGTTCAGGAAGTCCATATACCTGTCGATGCATATTTAGGAAGGGAAGGATTTTTGATAAATGAATTGTCTGATTTGTTTAAAGAAATTAAAAAGTACAGGAATGTTAATTTTTCTGGTCTTTATGCGCATTTTGCTAATATCGAAGACACTCGCGATTTTTCTCACGCGCAAAAACAGATTGGAGAATACGAAAAAGCTTTGAAAATAGCCGGTGATTTTGGTTTTGAAAAGTTGGAGACCCATATTTCTGCTACGTCTGGTCTCCTAGTATATGAAAAAAATCTTGGCATAAATTCTCTCATACGTTTGGGTATTGGAGTTTACGGCATGTGGCCGTCGGAACATATTAAAAAAATGTATGAAAATAAAATAAAGCTCAAACCCATGTTGTCGTGGAAAACAAAAATAGCTCAAGTAAAAACTTTGCCTAAAGGAAGTACGATTGGTTACGGATTGACTTATAAGACAAAAGAAGAGACAAAAATCGCGATTATTCCACAGGGCTATGCCGACGGTTTTGTTAGAGATTTTTCAAATAGAGGGGAAGTATTGATAGATGGCACAAGATGCAAGGTTCTCGGTAGGGTGTCGATGAATATGTTTGCAGTTGGTTTGAGTCATCTGCCTAAAGTGAAAATCGAAGACGAAGTTATAATTTTGGGACAGCAGGGCAAGGAGGAAATAACAGCAGAAGAAATGGCTAGTTTGGCTGATACTATCAATTATGAAATAACTACCCGCATTAGTTCTTTATTGCCAAGAATAATTAATTAATCAAATGAAAAACAACAAAAAAAATAATCAGCCGATCGGAGTTTTTGATTCGGGAGTAGGGGGGCTCTCTGTGTTGAAAGAATTAGAGCATTTATTGCCGAACGAAGATTTCATATTTTTGGCTGACCAGCTCTATCTTCCTTACGGCGAAAAGAATAAAAAAGAACTTATTTCGCGTGTTTCAAAAATCACTGATTATTTTATTCACCAGCACAATATCAAAATGATGATTATGGCGTGCAATACCGCCACTTCAAATACAATAGATGATTTGCGAAAAAAATATTCTTTTCCAATCGTTGGCACTATCCCTGCCGTGAAAGTGGCTGCCGAGAAAACAAAAACAGGAACAATTGCTGTTATTTCGACTGTAGCAACTTCGAAAAGTCAGGCTTTAAAAAAACTTATCAACAACTATTGTCAGAGCATGCATGTATTGAATATCGGCTGTAAAAATCTTGTTGAGATGGTGGAGCGGGGTCTGCCTTCTGTCGTAGATAAATTACTTTTAGAATATTTAGAGCCAGTAGTGGATTCCAATGCGGATTATCTTGTTTTAGGTTGCACTCATTATCCTTTTCTTAAAAAAAATATCAAAAAAATCGTTGGTCGAAAGGTTAAATTCTTGGATAGCGGAAAGGCTATTGCCAAACGCGCTAGATTCTTGCTGGTGACAAACTCTATGGTAAATAATCAAAAGAAACATGGTAAAACTTCATATTTTACAACTCTCGACCCGTCAAAATTTTCAAAAACAGCCAATCTTTTATTAAAGAGTAAAATCATAGCGAAAAAGGCAAAGGTTTAAAGTATTATTGCTTTTTATTAACTTTTATACTATTCTATATATATGTCACAAGATAGACTTATAAAACTTGCCTGCGGGACTTGCAAACGCGTAAATTACTGGTCCAGCAAAAATAAGAAACTCGTTACTAAAAAAATCGAGCTCAAAAAGTATTGCAAATGGTGCCGAAAGCAGACCAAGCATAAAGAGGTGAAAAAATAACTCAAGCTTTTCTAGCGCTTGTTATTAAAAATGTAGTTGATATAATAATCTTATTAAAAAGATAAGGTCGATTTAGTGTGCTATTTTTAAAAATATGGAATTAGAAAATATTGAAAAATACAAAGCGTTACTTTCTGAAATAATTGCAAAACAGTCTATTATATTAGGACCAGAAATTTCTGTGCTAAAAGCAAGAAATGTTCCGGGATTAACGATCAATGATGCGGGTACGGTTACAGATATCAAAGGAGACGGGAATGCCGCATTGCAACAGCTAGTAAACGCTTATGTTGAGTTGTCGGGCATGATTGTCAAAAATGCTCTAGGTTCAATCTTTGAAAAATATCCGGGAATTAATAGGGTCGAATAGGAGATTTCATGAATATATTTCTTGTAATAACTGGAACAGTTGTCTTTATCGCAATTCTTGTGGTAGGTTTTTTGTTTTTAAAAAATAAAAAACTGGCAAAAAATATTCTAGATAAGGAAAACGAAATCATTGGCAAAGAAAAAGAAATGAATAGCAAAATGTATGAGTTGGCTATTCTGAAAGAGTTGGGAGATAGGGTTGGTTATTCTCTCGATGTTCATCAAATCATCGATGTTATCACTGGTTCACTTCATCAATTCATAGATTACAGCGCGGTTTCCTATATGATAATTGATCCAGAAAAAATCTTATTCAAGATTCATCTGGAAAAATCAGTGCATCGGGGTTTTATTGATGACATCAGAGATCGAATGTTAAAATCGCTTTCTGCTTTGCTCGATCGTGAATTCAAAAATACCCAAGTAGAAGAACTTATCTCAGGGGCCATTTTGATAGAAGCGGTCCAAGAACCTGTCAAATCATTTTTCAACATCCCGCTCGTCATTGCCGGCAAGGTTGTCGGAGTTTTGACTGTAGCTGACACTCGAGCTGGTCTGTATAAAGAAGAGCAGATGACTATCTTGTATAAAATTACCAATCAAGCCTCTCAAGCAGTCACAAGATTGCAAGAAGTTGTCACTACAGAACAAGGAAAATTGAACGCCATGGTTGAGAGTATGACTGATGGTATTTTTATGACGGATTTAGATTATCGCATTTTGGTTATTAATCCTGCGGCAAAAAAAGCTATCAAGGTCTCCGATGAAAAAGAAGTTACAATTTTTGATTTTATCGATAATCTTGGCGGTAAATTTGATATTAGGGGTCGACTAGAAGAAAGTGTTAAGTTAAAAAAAGAATACATCTCCGAGAGGATTTTGTTAGGGGAGAGGTTTTTTCAAATTTTTGTTTCTCCAGTCAAGAATCTTTCAATTTTAGGTCAAGAGACTGTGCATGGTGGGGTGGTAATTTTTCATGATGTTACTTCTGAAGTCGAAGTGGAAACCTTGCGTAAAGATTTTACTTCTATGCTAGTTCATGAATTACGTTCACCTTTGGATGGAATAAAAAAAATCAGTGAAGTTTTGAAAAACAAAAAGATTGTGTTAGATGATAAAGGTCATGACGAGTATATTGAGCTCATTTATAAAAATTCCTCGACCATGCTCGATCTTGTTAATGATATTTTAGATGTGGCAAAAATAGAATCAGGTAAATTTTCAATTAAAAAACAAGAAGGAAATATTGTGAATGTTATTAGAGATAGAGTTGATTTTTATTCAATTTTTGCTAAAAGTTCAAGTGTTTCTTTGAAATCATCTTTTGGAGTAAATGTTCCGGAAAAAGTGATGTTTGATCAAGAGGGCATAGAACACGTTTTGAATAATTTAATATCAAATGCAATTAAATACACAAATGAAAAAGGAGAAGTGCAAGTCGTGACATTTTTCCATCAAGGTGGAGGCAATATTGAAGAAGAGGCAAAAGTGGCGGGTTATCCATTGGTCAATCTCTTTCCAGCTAAAGTTACAGGGGACGAAAAAAATTCTTGTTTGGTTGTTATGGTTGTTGATAATGGTATAGGTATTGAGGAAGAAAGTCTTGGTACTATTTTTAGTAAATTCAGACAGCTAGATACCAAACACGCTGTCCCAAAGAAGCAAAAAGGCACAGGCCTAGGGTTGGTTATAGCTAAAGGCATAATCGAAGAACACAATGGACATATTGGCGTAGCATCCAAAATTGGTGTTGGTAGTACTTTCTTTTTCACTCTTCCACTGGTATAATCAAATAGTTCTTTATTAATAATTAACTGATCTTAAATGATATGAAAAAAATATTGATTATTGACGACGACGATGTTTTTGTAAAAACTCTCACAGATTCTCTTCCTAAAGAAAAATATGCGGTTGTTCGTGCGTACAATGGCGAAGAAGGCTTAGAAAAAATTGAAAAAGAAAAACCTGATCTGATGATTCTTGATTTGATTATGCCAAAAATGGGAGGGTTGGATTTTCTGAAGGCTCTTAAAAAGAAACAAGGACCACAAAATATTCCAATTCTAATTTCTTCCCAACTTTCGAAAATGAAAGATATCAGTGAAGGTGTCGTGCTCGGTATGGGAGTGGGAGTCAAAGGATATGTCGTTAAGGCATCAGAAAGCATGGATATGATAATAAAGACGATAGATCGAACCATAGGAGCTTAATCTCGTTTTCCTTTTAATTTTTCGCTTATTTTGCTATAATCCACAAGCAACAAATGTTGCCGTGGGTCCATAGTTCAGAGGTAGAATAATCGTCTCCAAAACGATTGACCTAGGTTCGATTCCTAGTGGGCCCGCCTTCGTCAAGCATAGCTTTAGTGATTTTAATATATGGAAAAAAATTACAAATATCTCGGTGCCATTAGTGTTTTCTTTGTCTCAGTTTTATTGATTTCGAATGTTGCTTCGTCAAAAATAGGCATAAGGTACATTTTCCGTGGCTTAAATTGACCATTCCAACATTGTGGTATATGGCTAAAAGTGCTAACTTTTAACTATGAATTTAAAAAAACAACAAAATATGCAGTAAATGCGGTTCAAGTGAAGTAATTAAAAGA
>JAPLXU010000015.1 GCA_026395915.1 Candidatus Nomurabacteria bacterium
TTCGGCTGATTCTTTTTTGAATTCGGAAGTCGCAAGCGGAGGAGGAGGGGTCTGGGGAGGAATCCTCCGCTTGCTCCGCTGTTATTTGGGCGGGGGGAATCAATCCACAACTTGACTTTATGTTTACACTACACCAAAATTTGCTATAATACAATCAAGGTTGGAAGCATTATTATCAAAAAAATTATGAACAAAATTTTGGCTCGAATCGAGAGAGAGAGAGAGTAAACGAGACTCGCCGATTTTTCGTATTTTTAACTTTTCCACTTAAATTATGACACCGTTTTTGACGGTGTTTTTTTGTATTTATTATTAACTTATCAAAATTATGTGGGAACAATTTTATTTTTCAATTTTAATCGCTGGATTTGGCGGAGGAATGGTCAGGGCTTTGGTTGGATTTTTTAAACAATTTTCTTACAAAACTCCAAAATTTGAAACTTTGTATTTTTTCGTTATGGTTTTTATTTCAGGCATTATCGGTCTTTTAACCGCAGTTGCCACAAAAGAGCTCGGATTAAACTTTTTTGGGCTAGGTGAATTTACTCCAGCACTGGCTTTTATTGTTGGTTATGCTGGCGGTGATTTTTTAGAAAGTGTTTACAAAATTGTGCTGAAAAAAACTTCAATTTTTGAGGTTCCAACAGTGGTGAATAAATAAAACTTATGTGGAAATTTAGCAAAGTTAAAAATAAATATCAAAAAGCGGTATCTGTTAGCATTTCTGTTCTTTTAATACTTCAATTCATCTTACCGACACAAGTTCTGGCCGCAACAAAAAGTTGGGATTTTTCAACATCTTCGGATTACACTTTTAATAATACAAAAATAGAATTTTCTTCGGGGCAAGCCCAACTTAAAGCGACGAGTGCTCCGGTTGCTTGGTATAACACAGCTTGGGGAAGAAGAAAAGCAGTTACAATTGATAATACAGGAAATTCAAACATATTAACAAATTATCAAGTTCAAATTTCAGTTACCTATGATTCCGACATGCAGGCTGATTTTGACGACATTAGATTTACTGATAGCGACGGCACGACATTGATTGATTACTGGTTAGAGATTAAAACTGATTCATCATCAGCTACTTTTTGGGTAGAAGTTCCTATCATTTCTGCTTCTTCAAATAAAATTATTTATATGTATTATGGCAACTCAAGCGTCAGCAGTACTTCAAGCGGAGATAATACCTTTCCATTTTTTGATGACTTCACTGGTGATGGTGAAGAAAGCTTCTACGACATGGTTCGGATAGATCAAAAAAATATTCTCACAAACGGAAGATTTTTTTCTAATTTACTATTTGACAAAGACGGACATATTGTAATTGATGAAAGTAATAAAACTTGGTTGTATTACCACTATCCTCAAAGTGGTCCGTGGACAACTTATGCAGTACAGATAGATGTTGATACTTTAACTGTTGATGAAACTAGCTATCAAGTAAAAACAAATGACGCAGATGGTGGAACTTGGGCCAATTCTCATTTAGTTGTCAAGATTAGCGATTCGCTTTATGTTATGTTTTATACCGCCCAGCCTAGTGGTAATACAGTAATCAGAGTAGCAACATCCACTACTCCCAACGGAAATTTTAATCAAGTTAGTGGATTTCAAATTACGGCTCAAGGAGGTTGGGAAAGCACTAGTTTGGAAACTGATGAAATGTGGCGTAAGATTTCTGAAGATGATACCAATATATTCGGTTGGATTGGAATAGAACATATGGGAGGCACATATAGAATTGGCTGGGCCAAAGTTCAAATAAATAAAAACACCGGGGATGTAACCCTGATTGAAAGATATGAAAACAACCCCCTTGATAGCCTTATGTTTGCAGGAGATGAATTGGCTTATGGAGGAGGAAATATTGACAGTGATTTCATGGTCGATGGCAAATATGTAATGTTTTATCTTAGTCGAGATTCAGCTGATGGCATTGATTATATTACCCGAGCTATTAGTAGCAATCCAATGTTTGACACCATTGACGAGAAAGAAAAAATAGAAAACGGAGAAACTTTAGGTGAAACCGTAGTAGAAAAATTTCAGTACTATGTTAGGAATGGTACATTATTTTTATTTTATCAGAATAATGCCCCGACAGGAGGAGTAAGTGTCCGCAAATATGGTCCCGACCAAGGTGGACCCAGCACAATTAAATGGGATATTGGTTCTGGTGTTACTGCCACCACTTCTAATGGTATAGTACACATACAAGGAACTACTTCAGGTAGTACTCAAAATTATATTAAATCAAAAACATATACAGCAGGCTACAATAAGGCAGTTAGATACAGAATGAAATCATCCTCTACAAGCAGAAAATCTGAAACGGGGTTTTTAGATTCTTCTCAAAGCAACGATGGTGTAGATTCCATGGTGTGGAGCGACAGCAAAGAATATTTGCATTGCGAAGTAGGCGGGAGTGCAACAGAAGCCAACTATACTTATGATACTGACTGGCACACAAAAGAACTACAAAGGCTCCAATCTTCCGCAAAGTTAATCGTCGATAATATTGAAAAGGCTTCGGTATCTTCAAACTGTTCAACGGCAGATTTCCATATTTTTTTAGCGGGGATGAAAGGCACAAGTGGATACAATTATGATGTTATGTTTGATTGGATTTTTACCCGCGAATACACTTCCCCAGAACCATCAATATCCATTGGCTCAGAAGTTACACTTTATGATACTGGCAGTCCTGCGGTGAATCCAAAATCTTCTGTTGCTCAAACTTTTACATCGCTCTCGGCTTTTTCTGAAACTGCAACGAAAAATGGTGGTCAAATAAAATATCAAATTTCTAACGATTCGGGAACAACTTGGTATTGGTATAATTCTGGTTGGACTACAGCTACTTCAGGATATGCAGAAACGAATACAGCGATAGATATTAACTTAAATATTCCCACCTTCCCGGTTGGAAGTGGCCTGTTCTTATTCAAAGCATTTTTACATTCCGATGGTTCGCAATTAGTACAATTAGATAGTATTGATATTGCCGGCGTTCCGCTCGCGCCGACTATTGGCACTCCCACAGTTCTATCGTCTAGTTCTATTCGTTGGAATTTTACCGACAACTCCGACGACGAAACCGGTTTTCGCATTTACGACAATACGGATACATTAGCGACTTCATCAGCCACAACAGGTCTTTCTTATCTTGACGAAACGGGTTTATCGGAAAATACCCAATATTCCGGCAGATATGCTACGACTTACAATGGCTATGGAAATTCTGCCTCGTCTTCAGCCGCTTCTGCAAAATATACTTTAGCAGATACTCCAACCAATCTCTCGGCTTCTTCAAATTCAAATAGCGTTACTCTGTCAGTAGATAGTATTCCAAACGCTACAAGTGGTTCATCGGGATATTATTTCTCCCGCTCCGGTGGCGGAAATTCCGGTTGGATACAAACTAATTCATGGACAGATACTGGATTGTCTTGCGGCCATTCATACGACTACTCCGTAATATACCGAAACGGTGACGGAACAGAAACTAGTTCAATTTCTACTACAAAATCAACAAGCGGGTGCGGTGGCGGAGGAATGCCAGCAGGCTGGAGTAATTTGCCAATAATACCGGCAGGTGGGTTTAAAGTTTCTGTAAATTCTGGTGTAAGCACAACCACGAACAGAATTATAAATCTAAATTTCAACGCCAGTTCCGATGTTAAGAAAATGGCGATATCTCTGACTGGTGATTTTAACGATGCCAGCCAAGAAAATTACAGCGCAACCAAGCAAATTGATCTATGTTCAAAATTTGGCGTGATAAAAAATCCAACTTGTCCTGACGGACAATATACGGTTTATATAAAATTCTATACGCAATTCGGTGTGTCTTCCAATGTTGTTACTACAAAAATTAATCTATCAACAAATCCAGCAAAAAATCCTTTGCCTGCTTTGCCCAATTTAACATCTGCAATTTTTACAAAACCACTCTCATTTGGAATGTCGTCAAACGATGTTCGCAGATTGCAAACATTGCTTGCGACAAAACCTGGAATTTATCCCGAGGGAATAATTACCGGATATTTTGGACAACTCACGAAAAAAGCTGTGCAAAAATTTCAACTAAATTACAAAGTCGTTAGTTCAAAAAACGATCCGGGTTTTGGTTTTGTCGGACCAAAGACAAGAGCAAAATTGCAAGAAATTTTTGGAAATAACTTTTAATTTTTCTTGATTTTCCCCCCGCCCAAATAACAGCGGAGCAAGCGGAGGATTCCTCCCCAGACCCCTCCTCCTCCGCTTGCGACTTCCGAATTCAAAAAAGAATCAGCCGAAGTTTTAGCAAATCCTTTCCCCAGAAAATAGTTTTGCCAAAACTTCGTCCGCATTGAAGCCCCGCCACCTGCCCGAAGCATTGAGGGCAGAGTCCTGCAGAAAAATGTTCTCGTCCTTTTAGAAGAAAAAAATTCGGCGCACGCAAAATCAAAAAAAGTGGAGAACATTTTTCTGCGGGATACGCGAGCGAAGCGAGCGGTGGCGGGGCGTTCTCCGAGCGTATGATTTAGGTCAGAGCCACCACGCGCTCCGCGCGCGGTACATCAGTCGGGATTCTGCTGGAAATATGTCCGAACTTTTTGGTATAATGACCACAATTCCGAATTTGAAGAAAGATTGACCTCGCCCGCGCCAAAGGCGCGGGCTCGGACTCTCGTTTCCGCCAAGCCCCGCCAAGGCATTTTGAATTCCGCCAAAAACATTCCCGCCGCAAGGCGGCGGTTCACCAAATGAAATTTGGTATGTGCCACAGGCACATGAGCCGATGTATAATGAGATTACAAATTGTCGATGTAATGCAAAACCTTTTATCAATTTAATTCCCGAAGCTATGATCAAATATTTTATTTATTGTCGCAAATCAAGCGAGGACGAAGAACGCCAAGTTTTGAGTATTGAAGCACAATTGACGGAGCTTCGGGAATTCGCCAAGCAACAAAATCTGTTCGTAGTGAAAGAATTTTATGAAAGTAAAACAGCGAAAGAGCCGGGGCGAGAGATTTTCAACGAAATGCTTGGCGAAATTGAAAAAGGTGTTGCCTCGGGTATTTTAGCGTGGAATCCAGACCGTTTGGCGAGAAACTCGATTGACGGTGGCAAGGTTATTTATTTTGTAGACACCTTAAAAATTGTTGCGCTAAAATTTCCGACATTTTGGTTCGAAGCGACACCTCAAGGAAAATTTATGTTGAGTGTCGCTTTCGGACAAGCAAAATATTACACCGACAATTTAAGAGAAAACATTTTGCGTGGTATTCGGCAGAAAATCCGCCGTGGTGAATTATCGGCAAAAGCCCCTCTCGGATATTTTAACGAACCTCGTTTGCGAACGATTGAGCCAGACAAGAAAACTTTTAGCAAAGTAAAGGAATGTTTGGGGGCTTTTGCTACTGGACAATATACGCTCACAGCAATTCAACGCAAAATGTTTTCTCTCGGCTTGGTTGGCTCCCGAAGCGGTAAGCCGCTCGTCCTCGCCTCGGTAGAGCATATTTTGAAAAATCCTTTTTACTACGGACATTTCCAATACCGAGGCGAGGTGCATCAAGGTTCGCATAAGCCAATGATTTCAAAGAAACTTTTTGACAAAATCCAAGAGGCACTTGTCGTGAATGGGAAGCCCCGCAAAAAGCGTGGAGAAAAAGGTTTGCTATACAAAGGGTTCGCGGTATGCGGCGAGTGCGGCTATGCGATAACTGCCGAGCGTAAAATCAAGAAAAGTGGGTTGGTGTATCACTACTACCACTGTACTTTCAAAAGCCGCACTCAAAAATGTTCGCAAACTAGCTTTTTGCGGGAAGAAGAATTGACGCGACAAGTGAAAGACATGGTTCAAAAAGTTTCTTTGCCTGATGAGTGGCGGGACGCATATCTCAAAAAACTTGAGAGCGAAAACGCCGATGTCCGCCACTCATCAGACCTTTTCGTTCAAAATCTCAAAACCGATATTTCCGCCGTTTCAGCGCGTCTCTCTCGCCTCACAGACGCGTATCTAAACGAGGCACTGGAGCTCGGCGATTACTTGGAGCGCAAGAACGCGCTGATGGCGGAAAAGAAGTTGCTGGAGGAAAAATTGGGTGATTTTGAGCGAAAAGGAAATCATTGGCTCGAACTCATGCGAAACTGGATTTTAGAAGCCAACCAAGTCGGAAATCTCATTAAACAAGAAAATCTTTTGGGGATGAAAGATTTTCTTGCAGACATCGGCTCGAACCGCCGCATAGCGGCTGGAATTCTTTTGGCGGAATTCAAAATGCCTTGGCGGGGCTTGGCGGAAACGAGAGTCCGAGCCCGCGCCTTTGGCGCGGGCGAGGTCAATCTTTCTTCAAATTCGGAATTGTGGACCCAAGCGGGCTCGAACCGCTTACCTCCTCATTGCAAATGAGGCGCTCTACCAGATGAGCTATGGGCCCTCTATTATAAAAACAGGGGGCTCCGGGGGTAGGGATCGAACCTACGACCAATCGCTTAACAGGCGACCGCTCTACCGCTGAGCTACCCCGGAATATTGTATATATACACCCAGAAGTAGCTCAGCGGACACCGCTGGTCACAAGTATTTTTTTGCTAAAAAATCTCGCGACCCCGACTCGGCACCATTGTGCCTCCGTCTTTGAAATGCTATGAATGCATTTCAACTACCCCGGAATGTATTTGAATTTAAAGAACTTTAGTTATCTTAACAGAATTGGCAAAAAAAACAAATTTGAATCTTGTTTTTAATTTTATTTTTACGCCGTTACAATTTGGTTTGAAGAGTAATCTTTTGTCCGCGATTGATATTTTGTTTGTTCTGGGAACTATCATTTGGGCGATGATTGCCATATATCCTCATGCAAGGTGGATTACTTATATTCAGATCCCATATCTGCTTTGGGTTTCTTTTGCCACTGTTTTACAACTCACGATTACATATTTGAATAGATAAGCGGCGCGCCAAAATCTTTTAGCAATTTTTATAAGAAATGTTATACTACCTACATGTTATACATAATAATAGGGGTTGTTATAGTGTTGCTTTTATTATCATTAAGAGTGGTCAAAGAATATGATCGTGGTGTTATCTTTTTCCTAGGCAAATGCACAGGAGTGCGTGGTCCGGGGCTTATTGTTTTGATTCCAATTTTAGAAAGAATGACGAAAGTCACCTTGCGCACGATTACGATGAATATTCCCTCGCAAAAAATTATTACCAAAGACAACGTGTCGATCGATATCGCAGCAGTCGCGTATTACAACATAGTTGATTCTCAAAAATCCGTCGTGGCAATCGAGAATGTGTACGATGCAGTCAAGCAGATCAGCCAGACGACAGTGCGAAATGTGGTGGGACGTTTCTCTCTTGATCAGTTACTTTCACAAACAAGCGAAATTAATATTCAAATCAAAGACGTCATCGATTCTCATACGGAGCCTTGGGGCGCGCAAGTGACAGCGGTGGAAATCAAAGACATCACTTTGCCGGACAATATGCAGAGAGCCATGGCGAAAGAAGCCGAAGCCGAGCGCGAGCGTCGCGCCAAGATCGTCGCCGCCGAAGGCGAATTCCAAGCTGCCGAGAAACTCGGACAAGCCGCCGACCTTATCGCCGCTCATCCTGTCGCTTTACAACTCCGCACGCTCCAGACCATGTCCGAGATTGCTACCGAAAAGAATTCAACGATTATCTTCCCAGCCCAATTCATGACTACAGTTCAAGAAGCCTTTGCTACGTTGAGAGGGGACTCAAAAGGGAAACCGAATATTAAAGTTTAGTATAAACATGAATTCAAAATCTCTCATTTGGATTTTTATGGCCATCGGTTCGGCTATCGGCGGTTTCATTCCCACTTTGTGGGGAGCTGGATTTTTGTCTATGTCCTCCGTGCTATTAACGGCAGTTGGTGGCATACTCGGAATTTGGCTGGGTTATAAATTGAGCAATTAGAACCTTTTCACTTTATAACATTGCGTAGACAATCCGCTTGGGTGTATAATAACCTTATTAAGTAAAGATGGTGTGGTGGTCGTTTAATAAAAAATATTTTTATAAGCTTATGAAATTACTTTTTAAGAATCCTGTTGTTATTTTTGCTTCGTTGTATTTGATTGCGATCTTGTGTTGGGATGTGGCGCTATTTCTTAATCCAGATAAATCAACGCTGTTGAACTATTGGTTCAATGCAGGTTATGGATTGATCTATCTTGCAGGAGGAATACTCGGCCTCATATACTCGAGACAACTCGGATTCAAAAGTGTTTTCGGCAAGGCTTTTGCGTTTATTGGAACAGGTCTTGTGTCTTATGCTGTAGCTCAGTTCGTTTGGCTGTTTTACAATGTGTCTTCTAGTGTGGAAATTCCTTATCCGTCTATCGCCGATGTTTTCTTTTTGCTATTCTTCCCTCTGATATTCATAGGCTTCATGTTGTTTATAAATACCTTTAAGCAATCTATCACGAAAAAAGTGGCAATCGAGTCTGTGATTCTCGTGCCGATTGTGTTCATTGTTTCTTTGGCAATTATTTTCAGACCTGATCTGTCTTCTGATTTGTCATTTATGCAAAAGGCCCTAAATATCCTATATCCCGTCAGCGATACTTTATTTCTGTGTTTGATTTTGATAGTTCTGCGTGTTTCTGGTGGATACTTGAGAAGTACTATTTTGCTTTTTGTCACAGCCGGCATAATGCAACTCATTGCAGATTTCCTTTTTACCTATCGTTCTGCTAATGACATATATTGGAACGGCGATGTTTCGGACCTAGCTTTCACGATTGCTTCTTTCTTGTTCTTGCTCAGCTTTGTGTACTTTATGCAAAAAATGGTGGGAGCGAAACCACAAACGGCAACGGCAACAACGGCGACTGCTTCTGCTGTTTAGTTTGCTTCTAGGTTTACATTTATGAAATGCGCTGATGTTCAAAAAGAACTGAAGAAATTTTCATCTCTCAAACGCAAAAAAAGTAATGAGTGGTATTTTAAAACTGGCGAAGGGGATTATGGGCATGGTGATAAATTTGTCGGCGTCTCGATGCCAGACATTCGTGTTGTTTCCAAAAAGTTTATCGAACTTTCTCTTCTAGAAATAAAAAAATTGTTGTCATCAAAGATCCATGAAGAGCGCATGGTTGCTCTTGTCATCCTTTCATACCAAATTAAGAAGACTGATAAGCAGACACAAAAAAAGATTTATAATTTTTATTTAAATAACACAAAATACATAAACAATTGGGACTTGGTAGATGTCACTGTCAACAGAATCGTCGGCGCGTATTTGTGGGAAAATAAAAATGAGGGCAGGGAAATCTTGTATAAATTTGCGCGCTCAAAAAATATGTGGGAGAGACGTATTGCGATAATAGCGACATCTTACTTCATTTATCAAAATAATTTTGTTGACACGTTTAAAATTGCAAAAATACTCTTGAATGACAAAGAAGACCTGCTTCATAAGGCGGTCGGGTGGATGCTCCGAGAGGTAGGCAAAAGAGATCAAAAGACAGAAGAAGCATTTCTTAAAAAATATTATAAAAAAATGCCTCGTGTCATGCTCCGTTACGCTATAGAAAAATTTCCAGAGACAAGGCGGAAGGCATATTTAAAGGGAATGGCGTGAAAATATTTTCGTAGTATAATTGATATATTAGCAATTAAATCAAAAAAATAATATGAATATGGAAGGACTAGAAAAAAGAGGGACGCCTGCGATAGAAAGGGGGGTATCTATAAGGGAAAGAGTAGAAGGTTTTAGGGCAATTATTGGAAATATGATAAATCAAAGCGAGTTGATGGGTGGTTCAACATCTGAAGTGACAACTGCTATTTTTCGTTTGCAAGATGGCACTCCAGAAAATGAGAAAAAACTCAAGGAGGTTCTAGATCTCTTGGAAGAACTTAAAGATAGAGGTTTAGGTGAGGTCAAAGGCATAGGAGACAAGGGATTGATAAGGAGGAGGAAAGAAGTTGGGGAAAGGATATCCACCTTGGTGTATGGAAGATAGAGGTCTAAATAAAATGACAAAATTACTTGGAAAAATTGTGGACAGTTTCACTATGCAGGGTACGCAGAGGGTGATTTTGCTTGACCGCGACTGTTCGGCGGATTTGAAATCGGGCGATTCTGTGGAAGTAAATTTTCCGTCTGGGAAAACAAATACAGTGGTAGTGCTTGACGCTCTTTTGGAAGATGGAACTCCATATAAAATTTCTGGCAAAATCGCAAGTATTACGGTTGAGAATAAGGGTTTTAACGATGAATCTTTGATTGGATGCGATGTGTTTTTAGTAAAATAAATGGTAAAATAATCAAATGAACAAAACATTATTCATTATTAATAAATAAAAATATAACTATATGAAGAAATCTTTAATTATTATAATCGTAGTGGTAGCTGTCGTCGTTGTAAGTGTAAGTATATATTATTTTACAATGGGTAATACAAAACAAAACACTACAATTCAATCTCCCACGGTCGATAATTCAAATCAAATTAATAATAAACAGACAAATAATATGAATTCACAAAATAATCTCTCTCAAAATGATCAGTCACAAATGACAGATCTAGCAAAAAGCATTTATCAAGCTTTTAAGAAAAAGGATGTAAATGCACTACAAATTTTAGCAAAGACAAAAATTACGAATGACGCCGTCAAGGCCAACAAATCATTCGATTCTTACGAAAAGAATGAACTTAGGGTATTATCAATGGATTTCAATGATGATACAGAAGATTTGTTGCCTGTTGATTTTTCAACTATAACATTTGTCCTCCAAAGTGATGGAACTTATAAAGTTCAGGTTATATATAGTAATCGTAAGAGTACGAATAATCTTATTGTTTATTTGAATAAAAATCCAAGTCTAGATATGACAAGCGAACAAGAAATTTATTTAGGTAAAGTAGATTCAGAATGGGTTTGGGTTAGATAATAGTTATTATAATCTTTATGCCAATAGGCCTACAAGAAACACGGATTGATAATATAAGGCAAACCACTTGGGGTTATATACGGAAGCACTATCTTATGCAGGCCGTAGGATTATCGGTTCTTTTCATCATAGGGATTCCTCTTTTTCCTTTAGCTTTTTTTGTGATTGCACTAGGTATTATGCTGTATTTTTATGTACGCAGAAAAGTTAGATCCGAATTTATAAAACAGATCGGCATATCTATGGGATTCACATACTCTTCTACTGCTCCACCTGTCGGAGTAGGAGGAAAATTATTTTCTCTTGGACATAATCCCAAATTAACAGATGTTTTATCAGGACAATATCGGAGTATACCCTTAAGATTATTAACATATTCATATATATGTGGCGAAGGTAGGAATGCTTGCAATTATGCATTTTCAGTACTGGAAGTGACATTTCAAAGCAGTATGCCTGAAATACTTCTTTTTTCAAAAATTAATATAGCGAAAATGCCACCTGATATTTTTTCTATAAGCAAACCTCTTAAACTGGAAGGGGACTTTAATAATTATTTTTATCTATTTGTCACAAAAGGCTATGAAATGGAAACTCTAGAGCTTTTAACTCCTGATGTTATGACTAATCTTATTGACATTGATAAAACATCAAAGAGTAGTTTGGAATTCTTTGGCGATAAAATGTACATCTATATTACTAAGCCAATAAATAGTAAGTCTGACATACAAAACATATTTTCGCTCGCTGATTTTTTCATAGATTTATTCAAACATAATGCTTCTGAGATACATGTAAATCCGAGCCCTGTGCAACATTAGGTTAGTAGTGTATTTATGAAAAATAAATGGTAAAATAACCAAATGAACAAAACATTATTAATCACAATTGGGGCAATAGCATTAATAATAATCGCAATAATTATTTATATGGACTTTTTTGCTAAAGAATATGAGATAGCTTCGGTTAAAACATATACTTCACCTGACGGCAGTTTTTCTTTCGAGTATCCAGAGTTTAAGGGGTGGACATCTGGTGCTACTGCAAATAAAGATCCGTGGAGTGTTTGGTTTTTAGTTCCGTTTGAGACGGTTGTGGCACCAAGCATTCATGTTTCAGTCAATTTACAGCCCAGTCCTATTGCTCTTCCCGATATTCTCCCAAAAAATCCTGCAGGTATTACGTATACTAAATACCAAAATGATGGTTGGTTATCATTTATTATTCCTGTGACTGGCATAGCTCAAGTCAGCGCTAAAGTTGTTGAGATGAAAATTCCTATCAATGAAGATCACGGCTTCTCCTCACAAAAAATGGCGGAGATGATTATTGATACCTTTAAATTTAAAAGTAACAACATAGTAACCATTAAAGGAATAGGAGTTGATTCAAAAGCAGGACTCCTTATTCAGGAAATCGCCCCCATGACACAAGGAAAATTAATTGCAGATTTGACCATTGACGAAGCAAAAAAATATATTGGTAAGTTAATAGAAGTCAAAGGTATATTACATGAAAATACATGCACAAAAGCAAATGAATTATCACCAAACTCAATTTCCCAATGTTTTGATGGTGAATATATTACAAATTCAACTATTAAAATTATTCCAGTAACCAGAACTATTAAGTCCTTCAAAGATTTAAAGATAGGTATGACTCCTGAAGAAGTGGTAAAATCGGTCGGAGAAGCGGATGGGGATATATGTTCTGGTTTATTTTGTCCAGAATATCTTCTTAAAGATGGTTCTTATATCACTCTTGGTTTCTCTCTGGGAAAATTATCTTCAATGTCCAATGGAGATAAAAATCTTTTAATTAAATAATTATAAATTCACATGCCCAAACAAAAACAAATTTCAACTTTAGTCGGTATCGCGATAATCATCGCGTCAATAATTGTCTTCCTCGGCGGAGTTTTTGCGTATCAACATTTTGTAATACAAAAAATTCAGCAGACAAACATAGTTCAACCCGCAGACCCAACCGCTAATTGGAAAACGTATACAAACACTCAACGTGGATTTGAAATAAAATACCCAGATGGCGGAAGTGTACAGCCAATGAATGAGATGCCTTGGTGTCGTTGCGAAGAAATCTCTTATTATGAATTCGATGCTCTTTTATCGGGTCCTTTTAATACCCCAAATGATATTCATATTATTGGGGGTATAGATCCTAAGGAGATTACAACAATAACGGAAACTACGGTAAATAATCTGCCAGCTAAAGTGAGTGAACAACATTCGTCAGATTACTTTGATATTCTTTACGTAATTCAAGATGTTAAAAGAGAAGAGTATTGGGGGATCAATCTTGGTGGTCAAAGGGCTGGTAAGAATGATAAAGACTATAATAAAAAGTTTAATGACCAAAAGAAGTTTTTGAAACAAATTGTCTCCACTTTTAAATTAATAAAAAAGACAGACAAAGTTCCACAGACACAAACAACTTTAATCTCAGGACAAGAAGCAATCAATATTGTAAAGAATCTTCCAGATGTAAAACATTGGCTTTCTGCATTCACTGGTCCAGAAAATACAAATCCCAAAACTGGTGGAAAAGCCATGATAACGTCAGATGGCAAGACAAGCGGACAATATATGATACATGCCTACGAAAGCTTGCCCGACCACGATGTTACTTTTGGTTGGTATTATGTTGATGTGAACACAGGTAAAGTTGTAGATACATTTAAACAATGAAAATTCAAGTTTTAGGTTCGGGTTGTAAAACCTGTAAAAAATTATATGAAATAACTCAAAAAGCTGTAGCTGAATTGGGTTTAAGTGAGAATGTTGAATATATCACTGATATTCAAAAAATAGTGGCTATGGGTTTAATGCAAAGTCCTGTTTTGGTCGTGGACGGCAAACCTATTTTGATTGGTTTTACTTCTGACATAGAGAAAATTAAAAAGTTGATAAAAGGGAATTAATTATGAGTATCTTTTACCCTGTAAAATTGCTAGCTGATTGGCTTACTTATTCTGTTTTTATAATTACACCAAAAACTCTTTTGGCTGATGCAGTCAATTTCTTTATTTATGACACGATAAAAATATTTATTCTTTTAGGTGTAATTATTTTTGCCGTTTCAATAATCCGTTCATATCTGCCACCCGAAAAAATAAGAGCTGTTTTGTCTCATAAAAATAGATATACAGGTAATGTTGTCGCTTCACTTTTTGGAATAGTAACTCCATTTTGTTCTTGTTCAGCTATTCCATTATTCTTGGGATTTATTCAAGCAGGTGTTCCGCTCGGAACCACTTTCTCTTTTCTTGTGGCTTCTCCAATGATAAATGAAGTAGCCCTCATTTTGCTTTTTGGAATGTTTGGTTGGAAGATTGCTTTGATGTATATAACGAGCGGATTGATTATTTCTATTCTTTCCGGAATAATAATTGGCAAGATGAAAGTAGAAAGTTTGGTTGAGCCATTTGTTTATCAAAATACTGTAAATAGGAATGTTGATTTGCCATCCATGTCTCGAAAAGAAAGAATTACTTACGCTCTTGATTACACAAAAGATATTCTGAAAAAAGTCTGGCCATATATTTTAATTGGTATTGGAATTGGCGCTTGGATACACGGCTATGTTCCTGCTGACTTTTTGGCTCAATATGCTGGAAGTGGTAAATGGTATGCTGTGCCACTTGCTGTTTTAATTGGCATTCCTCTTTATTCGAATGCGGCTGGAATTATTCCACTTGTGTCCGTTTTGACCGAAAAGGGAGTATCCATGGGTACCACGCTTGCTTTTATGATGTCTGTCACTGCTTTATCCTTGCCGGAATTTATGATTTTGAAAAAGGTAATGAAAATTAAACTAATTTTTATTTTTGCCGGAATAGTGGCTGTGGGCATTATCTTCACAGGGTATCTTTTTAATTTAGTTATTTAATCGAAAAATATTTTTTCTTATTTAATCCAAAAAGATCCTGTAGAAAAAAGAACTGAGGTTGATGAGTGGCGACAGAACATAATCGAACCATTTTGGTTTGTATGTTTTGTAATCAAACAAAATTGAGTCCTTTTTCCATTCTTCCACAATAGAACAAAGTTTTGAAACTACTTCTATATCTTTTGAAAAAATGCCGACTTCGGAATTGAAATCAAAAGATAAAAAATCCAGATTTTGCGAGCCGATCATTGCCTCCCTTTTGTCTATTATCATAGCTTTCGCATGGTTCATCTCTTTCTCTATATAAAATCTAACACCTAGCTTGGAGAGCTTGTATATGTAAAAATAATTTACGCGATCGACAAAAAAATGGTCGGTGCTTTTTGGGATGAGCACTTCTATGTTTACTTTGCGCAATATAGCTTGATGAAGAGCCGCTCTGATCCAACGTCTTGGTATAAAATACGGAGTTATTAAGATAATGCTTTTTTCCGCTTTGTTCAGATATTGTTTATAAATTCTTTTCAGGTGAAATTTTTTACTGACAGGAGAATGCTCCACTATCCAAGTATTCATTTTTATCTTTTTAGTTCTGTTGTTTTTTGATAACAGTGTTGGGTCTTTGCCTCCGGCATTCATATAAGACTTTGTAAAAGACGCAGTAACTTTTTTTACCAAATTGCCTTTTATTTTGACCATCAAGTCATTCCAAAATCTGGAAGTTTGGTAAATGTTTACGCCTCCGACAAACGCAACACGTTCATCCACGACCAAGACCTTTCTATGCGCGCGGTGAAGCAGGTATGACATCGTCAATATTTCAACTCCAGCTTTTTCCAATTCGAAAACTGCATCATCTTTTAAGTCGGCGCTACCAAGAGAATCCAGTATAATTTTAACTTGTAGTCCTTGCTCAGCTTTTTCTTTTAACAGATTAAAAAAGTCGAACTCCTTCATATTATCTTCAAAAATATACATTTCTAAATAAATTGATTTTTTCGCGTTAGAAATGGTCTCAAACATGGCTTTCCACGCTTTTTCTGAGTTGGTAAAGAATTTATAGTTCATGGTAACATTATACACGAGTTAAATAATATGCTACAATAGCAGTATTATAATTATTTAAGTAAAAAAATATATGGCAAAAAGAGGCACAACACTTAGTCAGAGACCTAGATCAAGACGTTCACATAAGACCAAGAAGCGATTAGCAATCAAGAAATCTATGCTTGATAAAAAAGCTTTGCGCAGAAAGTCTCGATAAAATAATTTTCGTGTTACAATAAATATATGGAAAATATAAAAAAGAATTGGGTTTTGGTCTTTGGGGGATTACTATTAATTTTTTCTTTTCTCAGTTTTTTTGCAGCGCAGAATTTCTCTAAACAGCAGTCTTATGTCGAAGTGAAGGGCTTGTCGGAAAAAATAGTCAAAGCCGATGTTGCGATCTGGTCAATGAACTTTGAAGTCAAATCGAACGATATTGATTCGCTTTATGCTGAGATCGAGAGAAACACTACAGCGATTGATTCTTTCTTGAAGGACAGAGGTTTCGACGCATCAGAAATAAATGTCGCGCCAGTAAATATTTACCAAGACACCTACAAAGACGCATTGTTTAGATACAATTCAACTACTCAATTGTCAGTCTACACGAAAAAAGTTGATCTAGTCCGATCTGCTTCAAAAGATTCTTTGCTTCTAGTCAAAAAAGGGGTTACTCTAAGCCAGAATTCCATTTCTTTTGAATTTTCAGATATCAACAGCGTGAAACCGGAAATGTTAGCTGAGGCTATAAAAAATGCGAAAGACGCTGCTATCAAATTCGCGAAAGAATCCGGATCGAGTCTTGGCAGTGTGTCTCGCGGGAATCAAGGCGTCTTTGATATTTCCGACAAAGATCCCGGCTCCCCAGAATTCAAAAAAATCCGCGTTGTTTCCAGTTTGAGATTTTTGATAAACTAATGACTAAGAAAAAATCGTCAAAAAAATCAAAAAAAATTGTAATGGTCAGCGGGGGATACGACCCTGTTCACATTGGACATATTCGTCAATTTAAAGCTGCAAAAGCTTTAGGTGATAAACTTGTCGTGGTTTTAAATAACGATAATTGGCTTAAATTAAAAAAAGGATATGTTTTTATGCCGGAAAATGAACGCAAGGAGATATTGGAAGGTATAAAGTATGTTGATGAAGTTGTGATTTCTAAACACAAACCAAACACAGAAGACATTAGTATCTATAACGAACTACAGATGATTCGTCCGCACATTTTTGCTAAAGGGGGTGATCGCAAGCCTTCCCATGTTCCTATTCCAACTCCTGAAGTGACTTTTTGTGAAGAAATAGGTTGTGAAATAATATACAATGTAGGTGAAGGTGGCAAGGTCCAAAGCTCGTCGGAATTAGTAAAGAAAGCCCAGAAAGCAAAAAATAAAAAATAAAAAATGAAACCATTAGATCAAATTTCAAAAGAGGATCTCAGTAAAATTAAAATGATTGTTTTTGACGTTGACGGAGTGCTTGTTCCAAGAGGGACAAAAATCAAGCAAGTCGGAAATACAACCACTTTGCAGACAAAAGTAATCGCGGAAAAACAAATAGAACAAATAAGTGAGCTCAACAGAAGAGGATACTTGATAAACATCAGTTCTGGAAGAGGACTCTATATGTTACAAGAAATGTTTCGAGACATTTTACCCTTTGTCAGTCTCACTTACGAAAACGGCAGCGCGACTTGGTATAGGGGGAAAATCTATCAGCATGTGAATAGTTTTGAATATCTCAAAGATGTTTTTCCTAAACTGAAAAAATTAGCAAGCGAAAATAAAGATATAAGAGGATTTGAACCAAAAGAATTTATTATAACTCTGCATTGCAAAAAACAAATTAAAGAAATTGAGGAGATAGTAAAAAAATATCCAAAGCTTACCACTTTCTGGAATGGTGAAGCGTATGATGTTGAATTGAAAAAAGACCAGACGAAAGCGGTAGGCCTGAGACATGTGATGAAAGTCTTTAAATTAAAAAGAGAGAATGTCATGGCTATAGGGGATAATTACAATGACCAAGAACTCGTAAAAGAGAGCGGAATGTCTGTATCTGCCGATAAAACAAGGGTTAAAGCTAAATTCTACGTTCCTTTGGAGGGCGAATTTCTCCCAGCAGATGTTTTAATGCAAAAGATCTTGTCATTTTAAGATGAAGAGGTTTTTTGTGGATTGGCTAAAGGATCGTTTAGTTGTATAATAACGATATCAGTTTTAATATTTAAAGAGATAATGGCTACCCTAAAAAAGAAAAAAATAATATCTGTTCGCGTTCCTAGAGGAAAATCTCGACGCTTGAACGGGTCAGGATCTCGGCTCAAAACACCTCAAAAGAAAACTGTTAAAAAAACCGTTGCGAAAATTTCTGTTCTCGATTTAAAAAGGTCAAAGAAAAATCCTATTATCGAACCGGAAAGTCACAAGTATTGGGAATCAAAGGCGGCCTTCAATCCGAGCGCGATTTATCACGACGGCAAAATTCATATAATCTACCGAGCGATCGGCGATAGCGATATTTCTGTGCTGGGATATGCGAGAAGCAATGATGGCTACTCTTTCGATAAAGATTCGAAAGAGATGGCGTATTATTCCAAAGCAAAACAAGTTACCAGTGGAAAATTATCGCCACAAATTCTTTATTCTTCCGGTGGTGGTTGGGGTGGCGGTTGCGAAGATCCTCGGCTGACACTTATAGGAAACAGAGTTTACATGCTTTACACGTCTTTTGACGGTTGGGGATCTCTGCGTATCGCTCTCACTTCCATTAGTCTGAATGATTTTATTTCTCGACGCTGGGATTGGAAAGAACCCGTTCTCATTTCTCCGCCCGGCGAGATACATAAAAACTGGGTGCTTTTCCCGGAAAAAATTAACGGCAAATATGCGATATTGCATAGCTTCGCTCCAAAAATTTTGGTTGACTATTTTGATAGCTTGGAAGAACTCAACGGCAAGAAATTTATAAAAAGTAACAATACGAGACCTGTGGACACAACTCGGACTTGGGACAGCTGGTTTCGTGGAGTCGGGCCTGCTCCAATCAAAACCAAATATGGCTGGCTGATTATTTATCATGCAATGGATCATCGAAATCCCGACAGATACAGAATCGGCGCGATGATTTTAGACATCAAAGATCTGACAAAAGTTTTATATCGTTCCAAAGAACCGATTCTCGAACCGGAGGAATGGTACGAAAACGAAGGATACAAGAGTGGAGTCGTGTATTCTTGCGGAGCAGTTGTAAAAGGAGGGGAGCTGTTTGTATATTACGGCGGAGCGGACAAAGTCTCTTGCGTGGCGACAGCCAATTTAAATAAATTTTTGGAAGAATTGATTAGCAATAATGCTTATAAACTAAAATCCACTGCCCGCGCTGGTGAAAAGAAAAAGTAAGAATTATGTCAAAATTATACGAAGAGCATGAAAGCAGGGTGATAAATACAGATGGTCAATTCAAATATGTCATGGCAATTACTCTCGATCCGCGAACGAATTACAAGGAGGGTATAGCGCGTTGCATTACTAGTCGAAGCGGAGACCTCATGTTTAGAGGCAATACTGACCGAAGTGAATTGCATAAAATAAGAGGAAGTTCTCTGGAACATTTTGAAATAGGCGAAAGGCTGAATATCAAGAACGAAAAAGAAATTATTGAGAAGCTTGTTAAAGAAGGAGATGATTTTATTGGATTAGAAGATCCAGACATTTGGATAGATGAAAAGACAGATTTAATGCATGTTTATTTTACGATACCGATTATACCCAAAAATAAAAATGAAAAGGTTAATGTTCACTTAGGTCATGCTTTCGGAAAAAATTTAGATTCTTTGGAGATGACTATGCCTGTTCTCCTTGGCACATATAAAATTGGCGCCAAAGAAGTATCTATTGCTCCAGTCAATTCAAAAGGTTTTCGTTATAATCTCATTGAATCAAAAGATCGTCAAAATGATACGACTTATTCTACTGTTAAAGTAGCGATTTCAAAAGAAATGGGCGAACCTTGGGAATATGGCGAGACAGTTTTTCATCCTAAAGAGCACAACATTTCTTGGATTGCCGGTCATGCTTCGCCTGGTCCGCTTTTTTCAAAAAATTTCATCGATGTTGGCAAAAACAAATTGTTGGGCGTGATAAATGGCAGGGAAGTTAATCAGAAAGTTGACGACAAAATAAAATATGGCATGTTTTCAGTCGGTCTTTTTGTTTATGACTATGAAAATGGTAAGATAGATTGGGTCTCGCCTGAGCCCTTGATTATCGACAGCGAAGCCAAAACTATTACCTTCGCGAGTCAGTTTGTGGAAACAGGGAAAGGAGAAGGCATTTTGTACGCTCATGTGGACGATTCATTCGTGCGAGCTTATACGCTTAAAGCCGAATTATTAAAATCAGTATTACCAAAACAATTTATTTAATTTTGAAAATTTTATGTTTGTCCTAAAAAGATCTCATCACAACCCGATTCTTGCGCCATATAGAGACCACTATTGGGAAGCTTTCGCTTCTTTCAATATGAGTGTTATCAAAAAAGGAAAAACTTTTTACGGCGTGTATCGAGCTATCGGTTTAGAAGATAAACTGCGTACTCCGAAACAAATTTCCATCATAGGCATAGGCAAAAGCGAGAACACTGCGCATTTCGAAGATTGCGTTCCTTTTATCACCCCCGTCGAAGAATGGGAAAGTTTTGGTTGTGAAGATCCCCGTATAACTTTTTTTGAAGGTAATTACTACACTTTTTACACAGCGCTTTCCAAGTATCCATTTGAGGCGAGTGGTATCAAAGTCGCTGTTGCAGTTTCAAAAGATCTAAAGAAAATAGATGAACGACATTTAGTGACTCCGTTTAACGCGAAAGCCATGGCGCTTTTTCCGGAACGGATAAATGGCAAAATCACGGTTATCTTGACAGTAAATACCGACATGCCTCCTTCAAAAATCGCCATCGCTCAAGTTGATAAAATAGAAAATTTATGGAGCAAAAAGTTTTGGGACAAATGGTACGCAAATATAGATGAACACTCTATCGATTTGAAACGCTCGCAGTCTGACCATGTAGAAGTCGGAGCTCCGCCGATCAAAACTCCATATGGTTGGCTTCTTTTGTATTCGCATATTCAGAATTATTTTCCATCGCCGGAAAATTTTGATCGCATTTTTGGAATTGAAGCGGTGCTTTTCGATTTGAACAATCCGCTTAAAATAATCGGTCGCACGCAAGGTCCTATTTTGGTTCCGAGGGAATCCTACGAACTTGTTGGGCACGTTCCAGATATTGTTTTCCCTTCGGGCGCGGTTTTAGAAAAAGACACGCTTTATATTTATTATGGCGCTGCAGATACGACGACTTGTATGGCGCATGTGAACATGACCGATCTCCTCTCGACAATGCGTCCGGAAACTTACGCGAAGTGGCACTTTAATCGCTATCCAAAGAATCCTATTATTGTTCCGGACAAAACGCATCCATGGGAAGCTCAAGCGACTTTCAATCCAGCCGCTTTGCGTATCAAAGATACGACATATTTATTGTATCGGGCTCTTTCTCCTGATAATACTTCCGCCATCGGTTACGCGTCTTCCAAAGATGGTCTTTCTATCGATGAAAGAGGTGTAGAACCCATCTACATTCCGAGAGAAAGTTTTGAATTGAAAAAAATCGCCGGAGGAAATTCCGGTTGCGAGGATCCAAGGTTGACAAAAATAGGCAAAAAAATCTATATGTGCTATACGGCGTTTGACGGCATCGGACCACCCCGAGTCGCTGTCACTTCTATCTCCGAAAAAGATTTTCTGAATAAAAATTGGCAATGGGAAAAACCGATTATCATTACGCCGGCCGGTTTTGACGATAAAGACACTTGCATTTTCCCTGAAAAAACTGATGGCAAATATTTTATCCTTCATCGCGTCGGCAATGAAATTTGCGGAGATTATGTTAAATCGCTCAATTTTAAAACGCAGATAATCAAAAAATGCATCCGTATTATTGGTCCGAGAATAAACACTTGGGACAGTTCCAAAGTCGGTATTTCCGCGCCACCACTCAAAACAGAATACGGCTGGTTGCTTCTTTATCACGGCATTTCTAAAAACCACAATACTTATCGAGTCGGAGCGGTTTTGCTTGATCTGAAAGATCCGGCTATTGTTCTCGCGCGTACAGCCGACCCGATATTTGAACCGGAAGAATCATACGAAAAAGTTGGTGTCGTCAACAATGTTGTTTTTCCGTGTGGAATGACTTTGAAAGACGGCTTGCTTTATATATATTATGGCGGAGCGGACACAGTCGTCGGAGTAGCAACCATAGAACTTGAAATTGTTTTGAAAGCTTTAACGAGAGATGTCAAGAAATAAAATATCTATTTTGTGGTATAATTGACTCATGCAAATAAATTTATTCGGGAAAAATATAGATTTGACGGAGGCCATCAAAGACTATGTCTTGAAAAGAGTTACTAATTTGGGCAAATTACTTTCCACTATTGAAGAAAGAGGGGGCAAAGTGATGGTAAATTTTGAAGTTGGCAAATCTACGAAGCACCACAAGTCCGGCGAAGTTTTTCATACAGATTGTTTGATCAAGATTGATGGAAAAGAATTTTACGGTAGCGCGGACAAAGAAGACCTGTATGAAGCGATAGACGCTGTGAAAGACAGCCTATACAATGAAATAAATAAAAATAAAGATCGCACACAAACTCTTTTCCATCGCGGAGCTCGCAGTATCAAAAAAATGATGAAAGGCCTTTCAAGAAGGAATCCTTTCACTTCGAAATACTAGTTTTGGTAAATTCTTCGTATTTAATTTCTTTTTTGCCTTCTGGCAAAACTCTTTTTATTACGAATTCTCCATTTTTAAATTCCGCATCAGTGATGATTATTCTTTTACTATTTCTGAAAAAGAAAATTCTTGGCCAACCTGCGTAGGCCCTGAATTTGTTGTACAGAACATTTGGGAGCTCGGCTCCCAAATCTATCAATCCGTCTTCTTTTTTGATTTTTTTACAATATGAGGCAATACTCTCATCTTGTGGAGTTAGTTTTATTTTTCCAGTCACGAATTCAGGTAAAGTTTTCACCAAAAGTTCTCCGCCAATTTTTATCAGACGCTTGCGTAAGTCTGGCGCCTTTTCGTTATTACCGATTGCAACTTTTTCTTGCGCTATTATCGGTCCCGAATCCAATTCAAAAGACATTTTCTGGATTGTGACTCCTGTCTCGGTATCACCGTTTAAAATGGCTGATTCTACAGGCGAAGCGCCTCTATATTTCGGAAGAAGAGAATAGTGGATATTGATAGAGCCGAATCTTGGCATGTTTATAATTTTTTCTGATAGTATCTTGCCGTAGGCGACGACGAGAAAGAAATCTGGGATATTTTTCTCACCACTAAAATTTTCTGCTAGTTCCTTTGTATTTTCTGGCTGAATATATGGAATTTTGTTTTCTATCGCCCAAATTTTTGTTGGTGGGGGAGTTATGATCATTTTGCGACCTTGCGGTTTATCGGGGGATGTGACAATGAGTGACGGCAAATAGCCACTCTCTTTTAGAATCTCCAAAGTTTCCGAAGCTACATCCGGCGTGCCAAAAAATATGAAATTGAGCTTTTTTGTATCCACTTTATAACTTTATGAACTTTTACACTTTGTAAACTATTTGGGTAATTCTTCTTTTACATCCACGGCGTGGTCAATGAAAAGTATGCCGTTTAGATGATCTGTTTCATGCTGGAAAATTTGCGCGAGCAATCCTGACGCTCCGCGAGTAAACTTTTTTCCGTTTTCGTCATAAGCAGTAACGGTGGCTTTTTTAGAACGAAAAGTTTTGCCGTAAAGCGGACGGACTGACAAGCATCCTTCCGGCACCCATTCTTTTTCGCGAGAAAGTCTGGAGATTTTCGGATTGATGAAAATCATATCAACCGCGACAGGATCTTCCTGATCGGGGTCGCTGTCTCCGCTTACTAGCGGAGCGCTGCCTCTCGGCTCGCCAGCCTGCGAGACACCCCGCTCAGGAAATCCTGTCGCGAAAACTTTCCCAGAAACCACAAAGATGCGCAATGAATATCCGATTTGGGGTGCTGCAATGGCCACGCCATCATCTTGGCTTTTCAGGGCGGAAGACATTTCCCGCAATATCTTTTTTATTTTTGTTGTTTTAACATCGGAAAGTTTTACCTCCTTAGCTGTTTCTCGCAGGACTTTTTCATTTTTCTGGAGAATTTTTTTCATTACTTTAACTCTTTTAAATACTCTAATAGTTTGCTTAATTTTACAGTGTCTTGAGATCTATTTCCCATATCTCTGACTATGACGGTATTGTCGAGCGCTTCTTTGACTCCGAAAATAAGCGCGTAGGGGATAGCAAGCCTCTCGGCAATTGCAAGTTGCGAACCTAGGCTATCCTTTGAAAGTGATTGAGAAATAGGCACATGAGCCTTTCGCAGTATTTCAATTACGTTCAAACTTTTCAGTTTTGCTTCTGTGCCGAGTTGAATGAAATAAATTTTCGGCTTTTTCAAAATACGAGGACAGAGTTTTTTATACCAAGGCGATGCGACTATTCTGTCCACTCCGATAGAAAATCCCACGCTGGGAACATCTTTCTTGCTTCCGATCTGGCGAGCGAGATAGTCATAACGTCCGCCTCCCGCGAGAGTGAGAGGCGTGCCGTCTTCTCCGCCTTTTTGCTCAATGATTTCAAAAACTGTGCGAGTGTAATAGGAAAGTCCACGCACTAAGTTTTTATTTATGTTGTATTGGATATTCATTTCTTCCAAGTATTCCAGCACTTCTTTGAAATGTTTTTTGCAGGAAGGGCAGAGGAATGAAACGGAATCCGGAGCGCCTTCGTTTATAATTTTCGTTTTGTCTTCTTTTGAATCCAAAATCCGAAGGGGATTTGTTTTCAGACGTTCACGATCAATGGGCGCCAAATTACCGATATTTTTTCTGTAATAATTCGTAAGTTCTTTAACGTATCCGTTTCGGCATTCCTTATCACCGATGGAATTGATATCGATGGAAAGATTTGATGCTCCAGCTTCTTCTAGAATACTTATGCAAGTTTTAATCACAAGCGCGTCCATAATACTTTTTTCGCTTCCGAGCGCGTCGCAATCAAATTGCCAGAATTGTCTGAAACGTCCACGTTGCGGTTTATCATGTCTGAAAGACGGTCCGTATTGATAAAGCATCACAGGTTGGGGGAGTGTTTGCATTCCATGTTCAATATAAGCGCGCATCATTGGCGCGGTGTGTTCAGGTCGAAGCGCTAGATGATCTCCACCCTTGGTTTTCAAGGTGTACATTTCTTTATCGACTATATCCGTGCCCTCGCCGATGCTGGTGGTAAAAATTTCTTCATTTTCAAGCATTGGAGTTTCGATAGGTTTGAAGCCGTAATACACAGCCACTTCTTGAGCCTTTTCGAAAAATCCTTGGAATGAATAATATTCCTCGTTCATTAAATCTCTCATTCCCTTTGGCGAAGATATTTCTGCTCCCTTATTTTTATTTTGATTAGTCATTTTCTTCATTCTTCCTACTTACTTGTTTGTTGATAATAACCTGGCAAAACACCAATTTTATTTATTGGCAATAAACGCAAGAAAGCTTTTCCGGTAAAGAATTCTTTTTTTACCGGTCCCCAGAATCTTGAATCGGAACTACCGCTTCTATTGTCGCCCATAACGAAATACTCATCTGATTTTAATACGAAGTGAATGTTGTTGTCAGAGGTGTTTTTCACATAAGGTTCGTCGAGCGTAAATCCTTTTTTATTTTCGGCGTTTGTTATTGTCACCGCGCTTCCTTTTATATCAACAGTTTCGTTTGGCAGACCGATGACCCGTTTTATATAGTATTTTCCTGGGTCAAAAAATCTTACTACGAAATTTCTTGTTGGATCGTTCTTGGGGTCAAGCGGGTATTTGAAAATTACTACATCGCCTCTTGTCGGACTACCAAGTTCGTAAGACAATTGATCCACAATCAGATAATCTCCGTTGTTGAAAGTAGGGAACATTGAAAGACCTGAAACAACAAAAGGGTCGGCTATGAACCAGCGAATCGGGAGAACTATAATAACTGCGATGAGAGTAAAACGCACAATTTCCCAAAACGACTGCATCTTTGTTTTTGTTGTTTCCATCGGTATAATATAGCACAAAAAATCCTTGACACATTGTCAAAATTTGTTTTTTAATAAATTAAGAAAATTCCAGAATATAGCTTTTGCGGGGTTTCGAGGCTGACGAGCCGAGAACTTCAGGATTTTTTAAGCTTCAAAAAATCCGTACCAAAAAAAGTTATATTCTGGAATTTTCTTAATTTACACTTTGTGCTATGATTGAATCATGAAACTTGTTGTTGGTTTGGGAAATCCGGGCGAAGAATATGTAAATACCAGGCACAATACTGGGCGGATTGTGGTTGGTTTGATAGAAGAAAAAATAGACAAAGTGAAAATTAAATTTATCACGCCGGACACTTTCATGAACAATTCCGGCCTCGCCGTCGCCAAGGCTTTGGCGGGCAAGAAAGCCTTAAAGGATTTAATTGTGATCTATGATGATGTCGATTTGCCGTTAGGAAAAATGAAAATTTCTTTTAATCGATCTTCGGGCGGACACAATGGTTTAAATTCCATCATCAAGGCTCTAAAAAGCGAGGAATTTTTGAGAATAAGAATTGGTATATCACCGGCCACTCCAAAAGGCGTAGTCAGAAAGCCAAAAGGAGAAAAAGCGATGTTGAATTTTTTGCTGGGGGAATATAAAAAGCCAGAATTGGAAACAATTAAAAAACTTTCCAAAAAGGTCGCCGAAGCAGTGGAAATGATTTTCACTGAAGGAAAAGATAAGGCTATGAGTTTGTATAATTAGTAATAATTTCAGACCTCTTTTAATGCCTCTATTATAATGCTCTTTTCGCCGTTGCGCAAAGAGACTTTGCCGGAAAGAGCTATGCACTTTTCAGCAATTAATATGTCTACTGATTCTTTGAATATCGATGGAAAAGTTACCGCTTCGATGGAATCCGTCAAATCCGATATTTTCAAGAATGCCATTCTTTCGTTATTTTTTGTGATTACGATTCTTGCGGTTTCTATTATTCCAGCGATGGTTATTTGCATGCCATTGCCAATTTCTTCTTTTATTTTTTTGATGTTCATATTACGGCTTTCCAATTTCTCGCGGATGCGATCGAGTGGATGTCCGGAAATATAAAGTCCGAGTAACTCTTTTTCCCAAAGCAATTTTTCCGCTTGAGTCGCGACTTTGGCATCTTGCAATTTGAATTCCGGAGCTTTGATTGAATTTGCTCCGCCAAAAAGAGAAATCTGATTCTCGTTTTGCTTGGTTCCCTCGTGATTATATTCAAGCATCGCTTCTCCGTTTGCGAGCATTATTCCGCGATCACCCCATTCGTCCATGCATCCTGATTTGATCAATGCCTCGAGAGATTTTTTGTTTAGATTTTTGTGTTTGATTCTGTCCAAGAAATCAGTGATTGATTTGAATTTGCCATTCAATTTTCTTTCTCTTATGATAGCGTCGGAAATATCGGTTCCCAAATTTTTTATTGTGTAAAATCCAAATCTTATTTTTTTGCTTGTATTTGTTTCGCTTATTACTGTGTCTTTTTCTTCTGGCAAACAAGTGAACCCCCCATAACTTTCATTGATGTGCGGAGGGAGAACTGGTATATTCATATTTTTGCATTCCTGAATTATTTCCGAAATTTTTTCTACGTCTCCGGATTCGGCTGTGAGTATTGAAGCCATGTATTCGACAGGGTAGTTTGCTTTCATATACGCTGTTTGATATGCGACTTTTCCATACGAAGCGGCATGCGCTTTTCCGAAACCGTACGCCTGAAACGGTTCAAAAAGTTTCCAAAGTTTTTCCGCGAATTCTGGAGTTTGGCCGTTTTTTATTATTCCTTTTGTTAATTTTTCCCTTTGAGCTGCCATTTCTGCAGGTATTTTTTTGCCGACCGCTTTACGGAATTTGTCGGCTTCCTCCCAGTTGTATCCGGCGAGTTCGATAGCAGACAAGAGCAAGTCATCTTGGTACACAATTAATCCGTAAGAATCTCCAAGATATTTTTTCATTCTAGGATCCATGTATTTCACGAGTTTTGGATTATGTTTGCGTTTGATGTATTCCGGAATGGATTCCATCGGTCCGGGACGGTAGAGAGCGACCATAGCGTTGATGTCGTGTATCGAAGTCGGTTTCAATTCTTTCAAATATTTTGTCATACCGGAGCCGTTCAACTGGAACAGCCCTTCGGTTTGCCCACTTGCTAAAAGTCTGAAAGTTTTTTTGTCATCGAGAGGAATGTTCTCTATGTCTATATTTACGTTATAGAATCTTTTAACCAAACTGACAGCATCCGCCAAAATGGATAAGTTTCTGATACCTAGAAAATCGAATTTCAAAAGCCCCGCTTCCTCAATATTATACATGTCGTACTGGGTGATTATTTTATTTTCTCCTTTCGGATCGTATTGAAGAGGAACATATTCTACGAGCGGTAGAGGGGAAATGACGACTCCGGCGGCGTGCACTGAGATATGTCTGACGCACCCTTCAAGTTTCTTTGCCAAGTCTATTATTTTTTTTGTGTCCTTTTCTGTATTGTATGCGGTTTTTAGTTCGGGTGTCATTTCCATCGCGTGGTCTATTGTCATAGGCATTCCTTGCGAACCCATGGGAATCATTTTTGAAAGTCTGTCGCCAACAGCGTACGGATAACCGAGAGCGCGAGCAACGTCTTTGACTGCTCCGCGCGCCATCATGGTTCCAAAAGTTCCTATTTGCGCCACTTTATCTTCTCCATATTTCTTTTTTACATACTCGATCATTTCATCTCGTCTATTGTCAGCGTAGTCCATATCGATATCGGGAGCGGAAGGGCGGAATGGATTTAAAAATCTTTCAAAAGGGATCTTGTATTCTATTGGATTTACATTAGTAATTCCTAACAAATATGTGGCCATCGATCCTGCGACCGATCCTCTGATTGTCGTCAAGATTCCATTTTCTTTTGCGTGTCTCAAGAGATCGCCCACCACCAAAAAGTATGGCGCGTAACCCTTATCTTTAATAACTTTTAATTCATACTCTACGCGTTCCAATGTCTCTGGTTTTTTTTCTATTTTTAATCTATCAAATCCTAAATACACCAGCTCTCGCATTTTTTCATCAGGAGTTTTTCCATCTTCAATTTTAAAATCTGGGAAAACCCACTTGCCGAGTTCCAATTCGAGGTTGCACATATCTGCTACTTTTTTTGTGTTCTCCACTGCTTCCGGAACGTCTTTGAAAATCTCTAAAGCTTTCTCTGTGCTGATGACAGAAAAATCGTCGTCAGAAAATTCAAACTTGGCTCCGTCTTTTGCATCGCCTTGGGTGTTAATTTGAAGCAATGTATGATGCGCATCATGATCGTCACTGCAAGGGTAGTGTGAATCTTGAGTTGCGACGACAGAAACTCCGTGTTTTTTGGCAAGCGCCACCAACGAGTTGCGCACAGCTTTGTCATTTTCCACCGACGGATGGCATTGTATTTCAATAAAATAATTTTCTTTACCGAAAATATCTTGGTATTCGAGGACTAACTCGTCCGCTTTTTTCATGTCGCCCTTCAAGACTGTCTGTGATAATTCTCCACCGAGACATCCAGACAAAGCTATCAGCCCGCCGGAATGTCTTCGCAAAATTTCCTTGTCCATTCTCGGTTTGTAATAATATCCTTCCAAGTTTGCAATGGTTACCAGTTTTAGCAGATTTTTGTAGCCCTCCAGATTCTTTGCGAGCAAAATGAGATGGTAATAACGTTTTGTGCCTCCGGCTTCTGCCGTTCTATCTTTGCGACTTCCTGCTGTCATGTAGGCTTCAACCCCGATGATGGGCTTGATGCCTTCTTTCTTTGCGAGTTTGTAGAATTCAATAGCGCCATACATGTTGCCATGGTCGGTGAGAGCTATAGCTGGCATTTTGAATTTCTTGGCGAGGGCGATTAAATTCTCAATCTTCGATAGTCCGTCGAGCAGAGAGTAATGACTGTGCGTATGCAAATGTATGAATTTAACCTCTTTTTCCATTTCCACATAATAGCATATTTTTTCTTAATCTTCCGAACACTTATTTCAGTATGGCAAAGAGTATTTTGTGATATACTTAAAATGATATGGAAGAGCAAGGTGGCGGAATTCTTAAAAGAGATTTTAGAAAAGTGGCTTATGAAAAAGCTATCAAAAAAGCTGTCGATGGTCCATTTGCTTTAAATGCAAAAGATCATTTAGCTTTAGGTAGTACTCCGTCCTTTAAGTTGAAGAGTGATTCTGAAAAAGCGTTACATGAACTACTTAGTGACACTGAGATTGAGGGCATTTTGGATGAAGCTAATAATCTAATTAATGATAGAAGTGTAGCGGAGTATATAAAAGAATCCCAAAGAGACTTTTTGTTAAAATCTATACCTTTCTTAAGAAGAATTGGCAAACTCCCCGAAAAATATAAAAATGTTCAAATTTAATTCAAAATGGAAATTAAAAATTTCACAACGGATATAGATAAATTTTTAGATGGTTTAGAAAAGGGAGTAAGAAGCAGGGTTTTGCAGGTTTTTGATATGTTGGAACTATGTGGTAATGAAATTGGAATGCCTTATAGTAAAAGTTTGGGCAGTGGACTTTTTGAACTACGCATATCTGGAAAAATTCATATAAGAATAATATATTGTTTTTATCAAAATAACGTTATTTTACTTCATGCCTTCATAAAAAAGGCTGACAAAATACCAAAAAAAGAGTTATATTTGGCTAAAAGAAGGCACAAATCAATTCTTTAACTTATTCACTTGCTTAATATAACACATATGTTATACTTAAAAGTATGAATAAAGAACAAAAAAAATCAATAAAAGATATGACATCCTTTTCCGACTTGAGAAAAAAATGGATGAAAGATCCTGAGTTTAAAAAAGCCTATGATGATCTAGAGCCGGAGTTTGCTATTGTCCGCGCTATGATAAAAATGAGACTAAAAAACAAAATGTCTCAAAAAGATTTAGCGAAAAAACTTGGCACAAAACAACCCGCGATAGCTCGGTTTGAATCTGGAGCATATAATCCGACACTTTCATTCTTAAAAAAACTTTCAACTGCGCTTGGTGGAAAATTAGAAATTAAAATTTGATTTTAAAAGTGATATAATAAAATCTATGAAAACAATCAAAGTTGGTATCAATGGTTTTGGGAGGATAGGCAGAGCTTTTTTAAAAGTTGCTTGGGATAGGCCGGAGATAGAAATTGTGGCAGTTAACGATTTGGGTAGCGTAGAAAATATGGCATACCTTTTGAAACATGACACGGTTTATCGAGAATGGAAACATCCCATTAGAGCCGAAGTCTCTAACGGGACAGGCGAGAATTATATTGTGGTTGGTGATAGAAAGGTAAAAGTTTTGGCGGAAAAAGAACCGAACAAACTTCCTTGGAAAAATTTGGGCGTTGACGTGGTGGTAGAGTCAACTGGACTTTTTACTTCTTACGATAAAGCAAAAATGCATTTGGATGCGGGCGCAAAGAAAGTTGTTATTTCCGCTCCCGCCAAAGAAGGAGATGGCAGTGTGAAAGGTGAAACTATTTTGCTCGGAGTTAATGAAGAAAAATTCGGTATTTGTGACATCACTTCGAATGCGTCTTGCACGACGAACGCAGCTTCGCCGTTAATCGCAATAATGGACGAAAGCCTCGGCATCGAGAAAGCGATATTAAATACTGTGCACGGTTATACTGCCAGCCAGGGAATTGTAGATGGACCGAACAAAAAAGATTTCCGAGAAGGTCGCGCGGCGGCACAGAACATTGTGCCTAGTTCGACGGGAGCGGCGATAGCTGTAACCAAAGCATTTACAAAATTGGAAGGACTTTTTGATGGCATTTCAATGCGTGTGCCCGTTCCGGCAGGATCCATCGTTGACATCACTTTTATTTCAAAGAAGAATACGACAGCCGAAGAGGTGAATAGCATTTTGAAAAAAGCATCGCAAGAAAAAAGATGGGAGGGGATTTTCAATGTTACAGAAGAAGAACTCGTCTCGAGCGATATTTTAGGAAGTCCGTACGGCTCAATAGCCGATTTGAAAATGACTAGAGTTGTCGGAGGGAATCTTGTGAAAGTTATGGGCTGGTATGATAATGAAATGGGGTATACGTTTACTCTAGTCGAACATGTTATTAAAACAGGTGGGACAATAAAATAATAATTTATAGAAATAAAATAGGATCTGTGTTATAATTATCTTATGCAAAAAAATAATTTATCTTTTAATCTTCCCGTTGTGATTACCAAGCAAAATAAGCGTTTTGTGGCTTTTACTCCTGCGCTTGATTTGTCTACTTCTGGGAAATCTGTGAAAGAAGCAAAAAAAAGATTTATCGAAATGGCTAATCTTTTTCTGGAAGAGATATTTGAAGCTAAAACTGCAGATGATGTTTTATCCGAATTAGGTTGGAAAGGCAGTGTAGTATTATAATGGTAATATTAAAATATATGCGAAAGAATCGATATATGATTATTTTGGGATTGACTACAGCGTTGGTTATATTTTTTGTTTCCTCCTCATACATTCGATTAACACCCCTTTTTTATATAATCCCAACCTTCTTGATTCTTTTTGGTATAATTAGTTATACTAAATTAAATAAAAAATGGGTAGCTGTGATTTCATTGGGTGTAATTGCAATTGTTGTTCTCATTCTTGTTTTTTTTAGTTGGATGTCGACTCACCCTTTTAGTGGATTTATAACATAATAAAAAAATAATATGAAAATTTACGTTGGAACAGATCATGCGGGGTATGTGCTCAAGGAACATCTTGTGACTTCTTTAAAAGGCGCGGGGTATGAGGTTGAAGACATGGGCGCTTTTGGATATAACGAGGAAGATGATTATCCGGATTTTGTCATGCCGGTTGCGCGCGCTGTTTCGAAAAATCCAGACAGCGTCAAAGGCATCATCCTTGGCGGGACAGGGGAAGGAGAAGCGATCGCCGCGAACAAATTTCCTCACGTCAGAGCTGTCGTTTATTATGGAAAAGCAAAGCCAGTCGTGGATGACGAGTCGGATATCATAGTCAGATCAAGGCAACATAATAATGCAAACATTCTTTCCATTGGCGCCAGATATTTTACAGAAGATGAAATGATGGAAGCAGTCAATCTTTGGCTTGCGACTCCTTACAGCGAAGGCGAGAGGCATATTCGTCGGCTAGCAAAGATAGACGCAGTTCAGATAGATAAATAAACATAATTATGGCTGAAATAATTCCGGCGATATTAGAAAAAAATTTTAATGAAATAAAAAACAAGCTTACGGCCTTGCGTGAGCAAACGAAGTGTGTACACATTGACGTTTGCGATGGCGTCTTTGTGCCAAGCGTGTCTTGGCCTTTTGGCTTAGGTCATTTGGGCGGGTTTGAAGATTTTGATTTTCAAAAAATTATGAATGAAGAAGAGGGGATGCCGTTTTGGGAAGATTTTGATTTTGAATTTGATTTGATGGTGGCGGACGCGATAAAAAATTTTGATTTGTATTTGAAGTTAGGTGGCAAGAGAATTATTTTTCATCTAGGCGAAGGAGATGATGTTGAAAAACTCGAACATTTCTTGGAAGGACTCGATATGTATGTGCGAGACATGGTGGAAATTGGCGTTGCTTTCAAGCCGAGTGATGATTTGTCGATAGTGTCTAGACTTTCTCACAAGGCTGATTTTCTACATTGCATGGGTTCTGATAAAGTCGGTTTCCAAGGAGAAAAATTTTCTGACAAGGCGCTCGAGAATATAAAGTTTCTCAAAAAAGATTTGCCTGGAATTGTGATATCGGTGGATATTGGTATCAATTTGGAAAATGCGCAAAGCATACTGGACGCTGGGGCGGACAGGCTAGTCATAGGTTCTAGCATTTGGAAAAATGGAGACCCAATCGGCGCTCTCCAAGCTTTTCAAAATCTGGTATAGTATTTTCATGAATATAAAAATAATAGACAAGAAAATAAAAGAATCGGAACTTCGCGAGATTGCTAAAGAATTTTATGGAAATTTAATAAAAGGCGTGGTGGATATTGATCGAGAAATTCTAGCTATGGGCGGGGAATATCATATGGATGCAAATGTTGTTCTTGTTGAAAATGGCTCTAAACAAAAAGATATTTGGGGTTTCAACTGGTATTTTGACAAAGAAGGAGATGGGCGGATTGAATATGTGTCTTTGATAAATATCCGCCCAAAACAAAACAACAGGACTATGGAGGTGCAAAATGTTTATTTGCGTGATAAAATGAAATCAGTAATATTAAGATATATATCATGAACACAACTCGCACACCACTTTTCTATATGGCAAACCTTGGCAGCGAAATTTCTCGCGCTCTTTTGGAGTATGAAAAAAAAGATTTTCAAAAGATGCGAGACTCTATACTTCGCGCGGAAGACATAATAAAGAAAATTAAAGAGTTCGAAGAAATGAAAGGCAGGACTGGTGAGCTTGAAATTCTTAAATCAATTATTGCTGATCTAAATCAAAAGAAATTTGAAATCAACAAAGATCAATTGCTTAGTTATTTTAATCCGTTTGTAGATCGTTTAATGTCTTTATAGTTTTTAACAATTATGTATGCAAAAAATATTAAATCTGCATTTTACGAGAGAGAGAGAGAGTAAAATCGCCTCGCGATTTTAATTTTGGTTTCGTCAAAGCCGTTGCGGTTTTGTTCTGCGTCGGTTTTTTGTTGCTTGGATTATTTGGATTTGCTAATCACGCCAGCGCGACCACCTATGTTTATCAATCTCAATTCGGGACAAGCGGTTCAAGTAACGGACAATTCAGTACTCCCTACGGTATAGCAGTATCAGCTTCAGCTGGGAAGATTTATGTTACTGATTATGGAAATAGTCGCGTTCAAGTTTTCAACTCTTCAGGAGTTTTTCAATCGCAGTTCGGAAGTTTTGGCACAGGAGACGGACAATTTAAATATCCAACTGGTATAGCTGTAGATTCTTCAGGCTATATGTATGTTGTTGATTCTGGTAACAATCGCATTGAAGTTTTTAATCCCTCAGGTGTCCTTATATCAAAGTTTGGGAGATCTGGATCTGGCAATGGTAGACTCCTCAACCCAGCTGGTATAGCGGTAGATTCTTCCGGGAACATATATGTCGTTGATTCTGGAAATTATCGTGTTCAGGTCTTTAACCCCTTTTATGCTTATCAGTCATCATTCGGAACGCATGGCTCAGGCAATGGGCAATTCAATAATCCTTATGGCATCGCGCTAGATTCTTCAGGTAACATATATGTGTCTGACTATGATAATAAAAATATTCAGATTTTTAACTCCTCTGGCGTCTATCAATCTCAGTTTGGGAGTTTAGGTTCAGGAGATGAACAGTTTAATTATCCTCAAGGCGTAGCAATATTATCTTCCTCGGGAAACATATATGTGCTTGATTCTGGCAATAATCGCGTTGAAGTATTTTCACCAGTAACCTCCCACACCATCACAGCCACAGCCGGCGCCAACGGCACCATTTCTCTCACAGGAGACACAAGCGTAGACGACGGGGCTTCCCAAACCTTCACCATCACCCCAGACGTAAGTTATCACATAGCCAGTGTCCTAGTAGACGGCATCTATCAAGGAGTCCTTCCAACCTACACTTTCACAAACGTCACCACCACCCACATAATCTCTGCCACCTTCGCAATCACTACTCACACTCTTACTCCAACAGCAAATGGCTACGGCACCATCTCTCCATCCACAACTACCACAATCAATGACGGAGACTCTCAAACCTTTACCATCACCCCAAACAACGGTTACCGCATCTCTGACGTTACAGTAGACGGAATTTCTCAAGGATCTATTTCTTCCTACACTTTTTCAAATGTTACAACCAATCACACAATCACAGTCTCTTTCGTCCGTCGTCCAACCGGTCGTCCTTATGTTCCTCCTGCACCAGTTGCTCTTCCGCCAGTCACAACCCCTCCAGTAATTACAATCACTCCACCTTCAACAAATCCAACAACCACAACTTACAATTTCGGAACCACTACTCTCAAAAACGGCAGCCGTGGCGAACCAGTCAAAGAACTCCAAAGATTCTTGAATGCTAAACTCAATCTTAATTTAACCATTGATGGCAAACTAGGTCCAAAGACTATCACTGTCATCAAAGCATGGCAGAAAGCTCATGGTTTAACCCCTGATGGACTTATTGGAGCAAAGACAAAAGCAAAAATGAATGCCTCAGTTAATTAAATAGTGTTTTTTTATATTTGAGTGGTATAATTGGTGTAATGTTTTTAACTGATGAAAAAATAAAAGAACTTGGGATCAAAGCGAACGATATTCGTAAAAGTATTATTGAGATGCTTGTGGAAGCAGGAAGTGGACACACAGCAGGGCCTCTAGGGATGGCTGATATTTTTACTCTTTTTTATTTTCATATCTTAAAGCACGATCCAAAAAATCCTGAATGGGAAAAACGTGACAGAGTGGTGCTCAGTAATGGGCACATTTGTCCGGTCTTGTATGCGACGTTGGCGCATGCCGGATATTTTCCACTTGAAGAATTAAAAACTTTGCGCAAGTTCGGCTCTCGGCTTCAGGGGCATCCTTGGCGGGAACTTTTGCCAATATTAGAAACTTCGTCTGGACCTCTTGGCGCTGGACTCTCGCAAGCTGTCGGTATGGCGCTCGCTGGTAAGATGGATAACAAAGACAAAGATGGTTCGACTTTGCTCACCACAAGCAGATTTATTTATTGTTTTATGTCCGATGGTGAGCTCGACGAGGGGAATTCTTGGGAGGCTATAATGTTTGCTAGTAAAAATAAGCTGAGAAATTTAATTGCCATTGTTGATAGAAATAAAATTCAAATAGATGGCCCAACAGAAAGTATTATGCCTCTCGAACCTCTTGCGTATAAATGGCGAGCTTTTAATTGGCACGTGATAGAAGTTTCCGGACATGATTTCAAAGCGTTGAACGAAGCAGTTGAAGAAGCGCAAGCTGTTACTGACAAGCCGACTGTCATAATCGCTCACACGATACCGGGCAAAGGCGTGAAAGAATTTGAAAACGATTATAGATGGCACGGCAAAGCGCCGAACAAAGAAGAAGGCAAAAAAGCGCTTGAAGAACTTTCAGCTTTAAGGTTTTAAAATAATTTATTTTTTATGCTTAACGCAAAATTAAAACTTAATCCGAAGATTTTCAATCAAGATTGTGAACAAGTGCCTATTAGAAAAGGTTTCGGGCTAGGTTTGGTTTTGGCAGGGGAAGCAGACAAAAATGTCGTAGCTCTTTGCGCGGATCTGACCGAATCAACGCAGATGAATTTTTTCAAGGAAAAGTTTCCAGAACGTTTTGTTGAAGTCGGCGTGGCGGAGCAGAATTTGGTGACGATAGCTTCCGGCATATCAGCGATGAAGAAGATTCCTTTCTGTTCTTCTTACGCGATGTTCAGTCCGGGCAGAAATTGGGAGCAAATAAGGACGACGATAGCCTATAATGACAGAAAAGTGATAATTGTCGGTTCCCACGGAGGTGTTTCTGTCGGACCGGATGGCGCTACTCATCAAGCTCTCGAAGATATTGCTTTGATGAGAGTGATGCCGAACATTGATGTAGTTTCTCCTTGCGACGCGCTCGAGGCGAAAAGGGCGACTATCGAATTGGCGAAAAGCAAGAAGCCGGCGTATCTGCGTTTAGCTCGCGAAAAGACGCCGATAATCACTACCGAAGAAACTCCTTTCGAATTAGGCAAGGCGGAAATTTATTGGTTACCGGATGTTGGACTCGCGCAAGTTGGCATAATTGTTACTGGCGGTCTCTTGTATCGAGCGCTTATTACAGCGAAAGAATTAGAGGTCGAAGGAATAAAAATTAAAGTAATGAATCTCTCTAGTATTAAACCGATAGACGCGAATGCCATCATTGCTCTCGCAAGAGAGACAAAAGCGATAGTGACTGTTGAAGAACATCAAGTCGCTGGAGGTATGGGGAGCGCGGTGGCGGAAGTTCTTGCAAAGAATTATCCTGTGCCTATGGTATTCATAGGAGTTCAAGACAAATTTGGTCAATCCGGCACGCCAGACGAGCTAGTGGAATATTACGGCATGGGCAAAAATTCAATAAAAGAAGCGGTGAAAAGGGTTTTACAGAGAAAAGTATAGAACGAACTTTTTTCGGTACAGATTTTTTGAAGCTTAAAAAATCCTGAAGTTCTCGGCTCGTCAGCCTCGAAACCCCTCCAAAAGTTGTTCTATACTTTTCTCGTCTTATAGTCTTCCGGCGCGATTTTGAGATATTCTTCCAATTTTTCTCGCGAGAGTAATCCTTTTTGGGCGCCGATTTCTTGTACCACGGACATGGAATTTATCGGTCCCCAAGTGAAAGCTTCGAGAGGAGATTTACCTAGGGCTAGCGCGCATGTAACAGTCGAAGAAAAAGCGTCTCCGGCTCCAGTGCGTTCGAATGGCGGAGCTATGTCGGGATAAATCGGTAGATGCCAAAGTTCATTGTTAAAATAGAGATAAGCTCCATTTGGTCCATCGCTGATTGAAACCATTTTTGGACCCAGAGCTTGAATGCCTTTTGATAAAACCAAAATGTCTTTGTTTTGAATTCCGAGAATGATTTCGGCTTCTTCAACGTTGCAGAAGAAAATTTCTGTTCGCGCATAGATGTTTTTTAATTTTTCAACACCGAATTTTATCTGGAAAGTTCCCGGCTGGAAGGCGAGCTTTGTTTCTGGGTTATTTTTCAGGTATTCCGATATCTCCTCATGGTAAGGAAGAGAATTTTCCGCGAGCGAGCTCAAATACATCCAAGATGATTTTTTCAGCTCGGGAAGTTTGTATTCAAATTTTGTGTGCTTGATCAGAATCGTGCGGTCAATGTCATACCAAAGAACGTAATGATAATTTGTGATTTTACTTTTTTCTGTAGTTACGTAATCAGTAATGACTTTGTCGTTTTTCAAACTAGTAAGACAATCTTGTCCGTGTTTGTCGTCTCCGATATTGGTGACAAGCGATGAACACAATCCGAGTCGAGCGGCGCAAACGGCGGCGTTCGGACTGTTTCCTACAGCAGGCACTACTGTGACGGATTCATAAGGAACCTTGTCGCCAAAACGCACGCAAAGCTCGCAAGCGTCTGAGTCGATCTTGCAATGCACATGGGCGTCCTTCAATCTAATAAATGCGTCTATAACGATATCCCCAATAGCTAGGAAATCTATTTTATTGTTTTCTGCGCTCATGTTATTATTGTAGCATATCATCTTATAAAATATAAAGAGCTGTGTATGTCTAAAAAAATAATTCTAATTTTCATGGTGGTTCTCTTTTTCTCTAGATTTAATTTCGCGCGAGCAGAGGTAATAATAAATGAAGTTCAAATAAAACCTATAGGAGAAAGTTTTATTGAGCTTTATAATTCAGGTGCCTCTCAAGATTTAACTGGCTGGTTCATTAAACGCAAAACTGCCAGTGGATTAGAATATCCGCTTATCTCTGCAAGTCGTTTGAAGGATAAATCTATTCCGGCTGATAGTTATTTTTTATTAACCAACGAAGAAGGTTATATAGGCAATATTACATCAAACGTGACATGGGCTAAATCATATAGTTTTGCAAATGACAATACAATTATTTTATATAATGCAAGCGAAGATTCAATTAGTAAAATTGGATGGGGGGATGTAAGTGATTGCAGTGATCCTTGTCCATCTAACCCACCAGAAGGACAAAGTATTCAAAAAACAGGAAGCGGATCTTGGGTTATTGCTACACCTACACCTGGAGCCACAAATGAAGTTTCGGCTACGCTTGCATCAACAGCATCTGGTTCTATAGTCGGCGGTTCGACATCTAGCAATTCGAGCAATAGTTTTTCCACTCAGACTACCACCACCGCAGAAACAAAAAGCAAAATAACTGAAGAGCCGAAAATCAAAGTTCAAATTGCAACGAAGACGCTCGGCTTTGTCGATTTGCCGTTGTCTTTTCAAGCGACAGCTTTCGGATTAAGCGGAGAAAAACTATATTATGGAAAATATTTTTGGAATTTTGGTGACGGAAATTCCAAAGAAGTATCGGTGACTGACAGTGCGCAATTTACACATACTTATTTTTATCCGGGCGAATATGTCGTGTCTCTGGACTATTATCAGAATTCTTATAATCTGAATGTTCCTGATGCTTCCAATCAAATTACAATTAAAATAATTCCAGCCGACGTTTCTATCTCAAAAGTTGGAGATGAAAAAGATTTTTTTGTCGAGCTCTCGAATAATACAAATTATGATGTTAATATTTCAAACTGGATTCTCGGGGGTGGTTTGAAAAGTTTCATCTTTCCAAAAAATACTATCCTTGGCGCAAAAAAGAAAATAACCGTTTCTCCAAAAGTAACTGGACTTTCTATTTTAGATAAAGACGTTTTGAAACTAATGAACCCGCAAAATGAAATTATATTTGATTATGCGACCTCGATTACCTCTGCTAACATGCCTGCTTTGTCTAAAGCTAACAGATCAGTAAAAAATGTCGTGTCGGAAGCCATCGCGCCGGCGCAAGTTGTTTCAGTTGATCAAAACGAACAAGTTTCCGCAGAAAATTCATTAGCCACGTCAGCGGACGAACAAGCCTCAGTAGCTTCAAGCGATGTGGTAAAAAATAATTCGGTTTTTAATTATTTACCAATGACAATTTTTCTAATTCTGCTTGGTGGAAGCGCCGTTGCGGTTTATTTTATTCGACAAAGAAGAATTATTCCAAATGTCGGAGACGATTTTAAGATTTTAGATGAATAAAACAGTGACTTCTGCTATAATGTGTTCATATGATTTTTATAAATAAAATTTTGCTTATCTTAAAAAAGAAATGGGTCGTTTTTACTGTTATTGTCGCGCTGATTATTGTCGGTGGCGTATTTATTTTTAACAATAAAAAGACAGTAGGTAATATTATCACGATTAGCCATAAAGATTTTATCAATCAAGTTTCTATTTCTGGGAAAGTTGTACCGGCAGAAAGCGTTGATCTTGGTTTCAAGAGTTCTGCAAAAATCAGCCAAATTTATTTTTCGGTGGGAAAATTTGTCAAAAAGGGACAGAAGATTGCAGGCTTGGATTCTGGCGATGCGATGGGCGCGCTTGAAATAGCAAAAGCAAATTATGAAAAAGTTGTGAATGGCGCGACACAGGATGATATCAATGTCGCAAAATCTGCAGTTGAAACAGCGCAGACAAATTTTGACGCTGTCGTCAAACAGCAAGATTTAGCCGTGAAGACCGCCTACCAAAATCTTTTAAACTCAAATTTAGAAGCAATCTCTTCAGGATCGAATGATTCCGTTGCTCCAACAATAAGCGGGAATTATGTTTTAGGAAAAGAAGGTCAGATAAAAATTAATATTTATTATACTGGTAGCGGTCCAAGTTTTAATATTTCTGGCGTTTCAACTGGAAGTGGAACAGTGACTACTATAAATCCTCAGCCATTAGGAGACTCAGGATTATATATTAATTTTCCTTCCACTTCATATAGCACTGTTTCAGAATGGATAATTTCAATTCCAAACAAAAAAGCGACAAATTATCTTTCAAACTTTAATGCTTATCAGTCAGCTCTTGAAACGGAGAACAGGCTTGTTAGTGTTGCAAAATCAAATCTTGACGAGGCAAAATCAGCTCTCATTTTTAAGCAATCAAAAGGGAGACCGGAAGATCTTTCTTCGGTGAATGGTTCATTGTTGGTTGCGCAAAGTGACTACAATGACAGATTTATTTTTGCGCCATTTGACGGAATAATAACAAGAATGGACGCAAAAGTCGGCGAAATTGCTTCGTTAAATACTCCTCTCATTTCCATGATGAGTTCGGATGTTTTTCAAATAGAGAGCTACGTACCCGAAGTGAGCATTGTTCAAATTAAATTAGGAGATAAAGCAAAAGTTACCTTGGACGCTTATGGTGAAGGAGTTGTATTTAACGCAGAAGTTGTCTCGATAGATCCAGCCGAAACAATACGAGATGGAGTCTCTACATATAAAATAAAACTTCAATTTTCAGGGAAAGATGATCGCATAAAGTCCGGCATGACAGCAAATGTTTCAATAACGACTTTTGACAAACCCAACGTTATTGTTGTTCCCGGCGGAGTTATTTTTGACAAAGACGGGAAGAAATTTGTGCAGATAAAAATTAATGAAAAAATAGAAGACAGGGAAGTTGTACTCGGAAGCATCTCTGCCTTAGGTCAGGCAGAAATTGTTTCAGGACTCTCGGATGGTGATATGGTCATTCTTAACCCGCTTAATACTGCAATAAAATAGTATGTTTTCTTCATTAAATATTCGTATCGGATTTTTTCTTGCAAAACGCCAAATAAAAAGATCAAATCCATGGACTACATTTTTGATAATATTTGTGATGTTTTTCACTTTTCTCAATCTCGTGGTGATAAGCGGAATTTTGGTAGGACTTATCCAAGGCGCTATCGATGCGGTGCGTGTTAATTACACGAGCGATGTGATTATTTCCAATTTAAATGATAAGACATACATAGAAAACAGTCCTGAAGTTATCAGCATCGTGAAATCTTTACCACAAGTGGAAGTCATGTCGGCGAGATATTTGGATGGTGGCACATTGGAAGCGAATTACAAAACGCGCACGAATGAAAAAGAAAAACCGAACACGGCAGTGGCTTCGATAACTGGTATTGATCCGATAGCTGAAGATAAAGTGACTGGCCTTTCGAAATTTATTGTCGAAGGAGAATATCTGACTCCGACAGATTATGATCAAGTCCTTTTAGGAGCGTATCTTGATAAGAAATATTTGCCGATCGATTCTCCCGGATTTTCTGCTTTGAATAATGTCGCGCCGGGGACAAAAATTCGTTTGAAAGTGCACGGAGTAGAACGCGAGGTTACAATAAAAGGAATAATCAAAGCCAAAGTTGATGAGCTTTCTATGAGAGTGTTCATGATTGATTCCCAATTGCGGAGCATGATCGGCAGGAGCGACAACAACGTCGCCGAGATATCCATAAAACTAAAACCGGGCACTGATCCGGCTCTCGTGCGGGACATTTTGAAAAAAAATGGAGTCGATAAAGTTGCCAAAGTTCAAACCTATGCAGACGCTCAGCCGAAATTCATCAAAGATATGGTAGATACTTTCGCTTTGCTTGGAAACATGCTTTCTTCGATCGGCTTGGTGGTCGCTTCGATTACGATTTTCATCGTGATCTTCATCAATGCGATAACGAGGAGAAAGTTTATAGGTATTTTAAAAGGAATCGGAATAAACGAATCAGCTATTGAGATATCATACATTTTACAATCATTCTTTTATGCCTTTTGCGGTTCGCTTGTTGGCGTCATTGTGCTTTACGCATTTTTGCAACCGTTTATGACAGCGCACCCTATCGATTTTCCTTTCAGTGATGGTATTCTTGTCGCGCCAATTAGCGGAACGATGCTTCGTGTAGGCTTGCTTATGATAACGACAATTATCGCCGGGTTCATTCCTGCTCGCTTGGTCGTCCGAAAAAATACATTGGATTCGATTTTAGGAAGGAATTAATATGAAAATTTATGATTGAAGTAAAAAATTTAAAAAAATCATTCAAAGACGGGGAGAGCGTGACAGAAGTTTTGAAGGGAATAGATTTTATGGCGAAGAGCGGAGAATTTGTCGCTATTATGGGACGTTCCGGAGCCGGCAAGAGCACCCTTCTTTACCAAATGAGCCTCTTGGACGAGCCGACGAGCGGGGAGATTTTTATAGAGGGCAAAGATGTTTCGTCTCTCTCAATAAATGAAAAAACCGATTTCCGTCTTTCTGATTTGGGATACGTTTTCCAAGACTACGCGCTTCTTCCAGAGATGACTGCGCTTGAAAATGTTGCTCTCCCGCTTCTTATGCAAAATATTTCTGAGAAAAAAGCGTACAAGGAAGCGGAAGAAGCTTTGACAAGAGTCGGTCTCGAAAAAAGATTGAATAATTTGCCAAGCAAACTTTCCGGTGGAGAGCAACAAAGGGTCAGCATCGCGCGCGCTATTGCTCACAAACCAAAAATTCTTTTTGCCGACGAGCCGACCGCAAATTTGGACAACGAATCTTCCCGTGTAGTCATGGATTTTTTCAAAGAGTTGCACAAAAGCGGGCAAACCATAATAATGGTCACTCACGAGAAGGAATACAGCAAGTTCGCCGAGCGTGTCATCCACTTGGATGATGGCAAGATTATTTCTGTGGAGAAGAATTAAATGTTTGATAATGGCGTTTTTTCTGTTATATTTTAAACATGTCGCTAAAAATCGGCACGGCACGAGCGCTACCCAACAAAATTTATCTAACAATATTGGAATAAAACAGATTCCGTTTGAATTTACGATAGAACTTCCGGCGCCACTTAGAAGGGGAGTAGATTATGGGTTTAGAAAAATGAAAACATAGAGTCATTGGCATTAAGTGGAAAAATAACTAAAAATATGAGATACTAGAGTTTAGTTAATTATGATATAAATTATGAAAAAAATTTGGTCTGAGAAAATTCCAATAAGCAACCTTGATCTTTGGGATGAAAATGCTCGCTTTCCAGAAGAGTATTTTAATAAATCAGAAAAATACCTAATAGATTATTTTCTAAAGAAAAAAGATTTCAAAATAGAATACTTTGCAAGAGAGGTAGTTAATGAGTTTGATTTACCTCAACTTGAAAAATTGGTTATCTATAGAAATAGAAATAAAAATATTATTTTAGAAGGAAATAGACGTGTTGTTGTTTATAAATTACTTGCGGAACCAACCTTAACTAATGATACGAATATTCAATCATTTTTTCAGACACTTTCAAAAGAGTTGAAAATTGATGCTAATTTTCAACTAGAATCATTAGTTACTTCAGATAAGGATTCTGGTTTGCGTTATGTTGATCGCAAACATACTAAGCGTAATAATGAAGTAGGGTGGGGTGAACCAGAAAGGCATAATTATAAAGTAAGAAGAGGTAATGCGAGTGCTAAAACTGAAGTGTTTAGATATGAATTGGGTAAATTAGTTAGAAAACTTGATCTACCCGAAGAAATAAAAGAAACGATTCTTGGAAAAGGATTTGTTACTACGTTCTACCGCTTGATGGATAGTGAGCCTGCTTCAGAAAATTTGGGATTTGAAAAGAACGAAAATGGGACAATAAAAATCAAAAACCAAAAGGATTTTAACGAGAGGTTGAAAATCATTGTCTTTGATATAGTGACAAAAAGGGTTATAGATGGACAGAAATTAGACTCTCGTTTTTTGAATGAAACCAATCAGAAAGAGAAATATTTAAAATCAATAGAAGATGAAGACAAAAAAAGAGTAGATAAAGAAATAAAAGATAATACTCGTACAGATATATTTGGCAACAAAGTCATAAATTTCAAAAACGATAAAGGAGTTCCAATTTATACCAACAAAGCAAAACAATACCAATCTTTACTTGATCCAACGCTTCTGTCTCCTGGAGTACAAGCAGAAAAAATTAGAGATGTTTTTGGTGAATTACAGAAGATAAATTTAGAATTATGCCCCACGGCTGCAGCTCTGTTGTTGCGCACATTGATGGAAATTTCGATTGCAGAATTTGCCGATAAAGCTGGAATAAAATCAGACAATAATGGATATTTTAGAGTTGGTAATAATGGTAAGACGAAAGAATCTCTAAAAGAAAAAATAGATTATATTTCGACAAATTATGCTCCAAGGGAAATTCAGGATACAGTTTCCGTTTTTAATGGTAATTCAATTTTTACTGAAAATTTAAACAAAATAGCACACAATCGATATATTTTTTCTTCAAAAGATACTGTTAAAGCTTTATGGAAAAATTCAAAATGTTTTTGGGAATTCTTGATTACAAAAATTATTGAAATAGAAAAAAAGGGAAAATAATCATGAGATTTTATTCACCATTAAGATATCCAGGGGGGAAAAACAAATTGGCGAAGTTTATTGCTTTAGTGTGTGAAAAGAACAGTATAAATGGCCACTATATAGAACCTTACGCGGGAGGTGCGTCAGTTGCTTTACATCTTTTGATAAATGGATATGTAAAAGAAGTTACCATTAACGATTTAGACAGGGCAATATATGCTTTTTGGTATTCTGTGCTTAATGACACTGATAAGTTTTGTAATAAAATTAGGACAACGAAGATAACTATTGAGAATTGGAGAAAGTTTAAAGAAATTCACAAGAATAAAGACAAAGAATCATTATTCAGTTTAGGCTTCGCAACTTTTTTTCTTAATCGAACAAATCATTCGGGAGTTATCGATGGGGGTGTAATTGGTGGAATAGATCAAAAAGGAAATTACAAAATTGATTGCCGTTTTAATAAAAAAGAATTAATTGAAAGAATTAAATTAATTGCAAAGCACAAAGCTAATATTAATTTATTCAATCTCGACGCTTTAAAGTTGATTGAAAAAATACAGGAAAAACGAGGCAATAAAAATACAATTTTCTACTTTGATCCGCCTTATTATTTAAAAGGCCCATCACTTTATATGAGTCACTATAAACAGGAAAACCACAAGGAAGTAAGTGAAAAAATACAAGAGATAAAAAATACGAAATGGATTGTTTCTTATGACAATACTCCAGAAATTAAGAAATTATATTTGGACTCAAAAAAGAAGGAATATTCCTTTTTTCATACTGCTTACGAAATAAGAGAAGGGAAGGAAGTTTTATTTTCTAGTTGTGGGTTAATTATACCAAGGATTGCGCAGCCAACAAGAATATGAAAAGAAAAAATGAAGACATAAAAGAAGATTTTGTGCAAAACGCAGTCATTAAATGGTTGTCAAAGAACGATTGGCGTATTATGTCGCTTGCAACGCTTGGAGAGAAAGGGGTTGATATAAAGGCAAGGCATAATAAATACAGCAGATACTATTTAATTGAAGCAAAAGGCGCAAAAAATAATTCTAGTGAAGAAGTTGCCTTCATATATTCACTTGGTCAAATTATTACAAGAATGAATACTTCTGGCAAAACACGCTACTATTATGGCTTAGCTTTACCAGCAGGATCCGCCATTAAGGCTATTCGTAGAGTTCCATTTCAGATAGCCAAAAAATTATTGCTTCATATTTTTTCAGTAGACAAAAAAGGCAATGTTATAAGGTATATGCCAAAAGATTTGGAAAAATTACAGAAAAAATGAAATTCAAATTCAATACAAAGCAAAAAATGACAAAGCCTGTTCCAAGATTGGAAACAGGCCACGATACGATGAAAGTTTTTTTATGAGATGATTTCATGCCTCTGAAAGAACAAAAGAAAACAAGGTAAAGTTGCGCAGGATTTATGAAATGTATCCATTTGGCAACCAGTGGTATGACACTATGCATACCATTTATACCCTGTACATAGTTTCGTTACATTTTCGTTAACGAATATTAAAAAACCAATTTAGACAAAATAGCCACGCCCACGCGTTTTTATTTTTTAAAATACGTTAACATGCAAACACATTGACGTTATAACTTTTTCTAATAGCAAATATTTTTTTGTGTTTTATGTAAAGCAAATGAACAGCCCGGTCGGACAATTCATTTTTTACTTTAATTTACTTTATTCTTACAGCTCTTTTATGTTTAGAGCACTGGTAGATGATGGTATATTTAAAGCATTTTGAATAAATAGTCTCGTTTTCCGAACTCGCGAATAAGCGTGATACCGTTTTATCTAGTAAGTATTTGCCAGAAAAATCAGTTCAAAAAAGATCTAATGTTTTTCGAAGGAGATGATGTCTTGCTTCTCCGACGTATATGCAGGTTTTTCAACCTAGGTTTGGTGGACTTACACTATGAACTCGCATTCATATGTCAATTACTGAAGTGTTTCTTTGCAAGGACTGATTCCAGAAACCCCTAATTGGAATCAACATCTCCAGTTCTCCATTTTCTTTAGACCCCGCCTGTTCATTAGTTGCCCAACGGGGTCCCTTAACGTGCTTATTCGACTGTTCTATGTAGCCCTTATTTGCTGTTAAGAGCAGTGATAATGGCATTGTATGAATACCTTGTACTTTTGCATCAATGGATTCAATGCTGACATATTTTCCTAAAAAGGAAAAAAGGCGTTCCATGTTATAGCTTAACGAAGTAGTTCATTTGTCTTACTTAAACAAAAACATTTTCAGGATGTACCCAGAGTTTTGAGTACATTTTGAAAAGGTTCTTATACCTTTAATGTATCTTACTCTGTCATCCTGGTTGATTTTTCTAACCAACATATTCATTTTATCATAGTACTAATTTAAGCTAGAAATAGTGACTTTACAAAGCTTTGACAGAATATATCTTTTTTTGCTAATTTCTAGAAATTACTCGCTCGCAGGCGCAAGTTGAGATTCTGTTACTTAAATCTCGGTACATGTTATTTTTGCCAATTATTAAAATCCACAGGAATTGTATAAATCAATTATCAATTGTAATTATTTATTGCAGAAAATAGCTTTTTTGCATCATCTATGTTGTTTTCATATCCAGCTAATGCAGAAAGTTTAAGCCAACGATTAAAACGCAAGGTGGGCTTCCCATTATATAAATATGATTTCATTTTTTCCCTATTATTCATCATCTTAATCATGCGATTAGTTCTATAAAAAGCTAATCCATGAGAAGATTTTCGATTGAAGGTATTTAATTCGTAGGTCAATTTATGACAATGACGACATTTAAACTTTGTAGTTTGCGGTGGAAGATAGAGTTTAGCCACGCGCCGTTCGCAGTTGCAAATAAACCAACTTCGAGTACCAAAATAGAGTTCGCTATCCGCAATTTTAAATCTTTGCTCTTCCATGCCATATCTTAAAATCAGAAAGTCAGTTTCGGCGCCATATTCAATACAATAATCAGCTACAGTTTTCACTTGTCCAAAATCGATATTTATGAAGCCATCTACATTCTTTCTCTGCTCTCTGGCGCGTAGGAGATCTTTTTTAATTGTTTTGGCAGTTAAACTAAAACAAGATTCCACTAAGATTCTCATACCCCTAATTCTATACTAGTACCAAAAACTACTGAGTTGAGATGGAAATTATATTAAAAACTTCCAAGATTGAATAAAATATAGATATAATAAAGAGAAAGAATCCTATTGCTCCTATAGGTAATACATAATTAGAGTTCATCAGATTCCGTATTTGTCTAAAAGGATTGAACGCAGACCAAGTAAACGCTGCTACAAAAAAGATAGTCGAGTATATTAATTCCTTATTCTTTTTGTTTTTATTTTCCATGTTGTTTTAGTTAATTTTAATGAGTTTTGTCTCGTCTATTTTTATATTTTCCAGAATTTGTATATCTCTCAAATTGTAATACATAGCACACTTGCGAGCCTCTTCAATTATGGCGGTGCCTGTTACTGAAGCAAGCTTGAGAGAGCATAATTGCTCTATATAGTTGTCTCTTGTTTTATTATATGCAGACAGTGCAGATAAAATGTCATATGATTCTAAATCATAAGGTACATTCTGCGCTTTAGCTTTTTCAATTTCTGTTTTAGCTATAGCAAGTATTTCTTTTGATAAGAGATTATATTGCTGTTTCTGTTTATTTATTTGCTTGTCTAAACAATCGCCGGTAAAAGCGGTGCTTACGAAAGGGCAGATACTGTCTAAACTCAAAACATATTGGTCGTATTCGTTTGAAATAGTAGAGGTGTTTATTTCCGGGTTCGATGTAATGGTGCTGTCTATTTTTACGTTTGGCGCTGTTTTATGCTCATACCATCCAAGATAAAAGAATCCTGCGCAAAGAATGACTAATGTTGAGATATAAATTATTTTTGTTTTCATTAAAATGAATACTGGCAACCACAGACACCGCATTTACAGACAAACCAGTGGCAATCAAGACATTCTTTGTGAGTAGAGCCACTTAAACTTTCCTTACAGTTATAACAGCGCACAACACGATCTGGCTTGGTTGTTTCTTCTTTCAACTGTATATTTACTTCTACCAGCTTATTCAATATTCTTCCTGCTTCACATTTTACTCTTAACTCATTCAATAAGCTCTTTTTCCATTTCTCATCAAATAATTCCGAGTCAAATAAAAGTTTCGCTTTTTCTATCTCATTTGACATTAATAAGTTGAAAATTTTATCTTTAAAAATTTTGCGGCAGTGTAAATCGTTATCATAATAAGTCTCTTTTCTACATTTTGAACAAATTTTTCCCATGTTATTTTTTTGACATCATAATTTGTCTATTTTGTGAACTTTCCATTGTGTCGTGACATTCCTTGCAAAGGACTATGCCGTTGTCGACATTCCATAGAAGTTTGAATTTTATAGCTTCTTCTGTTGAGGTGCTATTAATTTGTTTATAGATTTTGTACAACGAGACAATATGGTGGACTTCTGCATATCTATCTGCATGAGATTTATCAAGCTGGCATTTGTTTCCACATTTTTGTATTACATCCTGTTTCCATCTTTCATATATTGGCATTTGTTTTATTTTTTTTCTCCAATCAGAATACTTTTGAAATTCTTCTTCGCCCTTTCTTTTTCTTAATTCAATTTCTCTTTGTTCTTGCTGATATTTATCATCTTCTCGAATTTTTTTCATTAATATTCTTATTTTCTCCCTATAAAGACCTTGCAACATTTTTAGTTGCTTAACTTCTTTTGAGAAATTTCTTCTATACCATCTCATTGAATTAATCTCTTTTACCCAGTAACGGGAATTAGTTTTGCAGGTATTAAGAAAGTTTAAATCATCTGAATATACAATATGTAGATGTCTGCTTATTGATTCAAGAGAATTAGATAAAAAAATTTCATCATGAGCCTTACCCATAAAAGAAGGATTCTCAAGCTCAATTGCAGCAAGAATTATGTCAGGATCCTTTTTAAATTCTTCTGAAACATATTTAAATACAGAAGGGTCGAGTTTAACAGCGGCAAGCACGACATTTTTGTTGTTACTATTGCGAATAGTCACAGCAACAGCACATCCCTTTATTATTGACTGCCACTCGCTATTAAATTTTAATTTTTCATTGTCTGATGGATTCATAAAATAAAGTTTATTATTTTTTACTCACAAAACTCCCACTCAATTTTTCCAGCCTTTATTTTGAAATTAATAAAGACTGCAAAATTATATTTATACTCATCCCGTATTTTTTCTAATTTTTCGATATCTTTTTGACGGTCTTTGTTGGTGGCATCCTTTTTTGCTTCAATTACCAATAAATTTGGTCCTTTATTACCTCTTTTGTGAACAACAATATCTGGATATACTGTTTTGGCTTTAATATCATCCGTCAAGGTTTCACTGCCAATTGTTTTTTTTATTGCATATATTACTTTTGACTCCGAACCAAATTTGTTATATTCGCAGTCTACATCCCACGAACATCCAATTACTGCTTGTAAATGTTCTGCAAATTTATGCGTAATGGACCGCTCATTTGCTTCAGCCAAAAGCAAATACAGATCATTCTTTAAAAAGCGAATTTTTGCTTGTTCTAAAATATTTTCAATCTGTTTCCTGTCCATATAAAAAAGCTAGCTGATAATAGCTAGCGCAGGATTCTATGAAACGCACAGAACCGCACGCGCCAGCTAGGTCTTGCGACCCTATATCAGTTTCCCGATATAGCCCATGACTGAGTTGTTGAACACGTGCGGTTCAGTATCAGTCATGGGTCTTTTGACCATATCCTAAAATATTTAGGGGTTAGGTCTTCCTATTAAATTTTTAACACCTCTTTATCATACTCTCTTTTTAAACCTCTGCAAATAACCGGTTCAGTGGTCAAACTGGTTGTCATTTTCTAATTTTTCTGCGAAATTTTTTGAGGCCCTCAATTCTAAATTGCCATTTTTTTTAAAAAACCGTGGCTACGTTCGTTTCCAACTCAGCGACACACCTCGCTGAACCTAAACTGACAGCCCCGCTCTCACCATTTTTGAAATACTTAATGACACAGATAAAAACTATGTCAGTGATAAAGATAATTTAATTTATCTTATCTAACTTTTTATAGTCGTAATAGAGTTATTTATTATTTAATTACTTTTTCTAATATGCAAACAGAAATCGAAACCTTGCCCAAGACTAATTTTTTGGGCAGTGAGAGGAACTTTTTGAGCGTAAAACAGCAAATTTCAGATCGTTTCGGTAAAGAAGTTGCAGAGGAATATGACCCGCTAGTAAATTGTCGCACCTACAACGATTGGAAGAGAAATAATTTTCTCGTTAATTATGGTGCCAAATCTCTTAAGTCGGTTGTTATAGTCGAAAAGAAGGACAAGATAACAGGCAAAGTGATCAAAAAATATCCTAAGACAATTTGCTTGTTCTTCAAGAATCAAGTTCATAAAGTCGAATAAATATTATCATTAATTAAAACTTATTATTATGATTGCGGATAACTTGGTCCAAATGGACATCAGTAATGTGAAAAAAGGTGCGGAAACGTTAGCAGAAAAGCGTAAGTTTTTCCTTGAATCTATCCTGCCTACCTTAGTCGAAGGGCAGGATTATTTCATCGCGGACAGTGGAAGAAAAGTTTTGAGCAAAGGTGGCGCGGAAAGATTGGCGGAAATTTATTCCATCACCGCTTTGTTTATCGCCGATAAAGAGTCGCTCGCTTTCTTTAGTAATGCTAGTGATACGGTCGCTTATTGTTGCATTCTAAAAAGAAACGGGTCCATCGTTGGTGAGGGTCGTGGTAGCGCCTCTTTAAAAGATCACGATGACTCGGTTAATTCCACGATAAAAGTTGCACAAAAGAGCGCATTTGTTGATGGAATTTTGAGAGTTACAGGAATGTCTTTCTTATTCTCTCAAGATTTTTTGTCGGAAGATAGCAAAGAAGAACCGGATCTTGAGGGAAGGGATAGTGTCGCTTCATTTAATCACGATGATCTTCCTAAATTAATGACTGAAAAACAAGAGGCGTTACTTCGCACCTTGGTCGCAGAGAAAATCCATAATTCAGCTTCAAGAGAAGAATACCTAAAACAAATAAATCCCAATTTAAGCCGATTCCAGTGTTCAGAATTAATTTCTAGTTTATTACCAATGAAATAATTATTATGAAGATAAGAAAATGATTACAAATACAATGATAGCGAGTGGTTTTGATTCAAGAAAAAGTCGCGCTTTTCTTAAAAATTACACGATGGAAGAAGAAAAAATGATTTCTAGGGAACAGCGCCGAACACTTACTGAATTAATTATGCGTTCAATAGAAGACGACAGCGAGAGGGAATATCGACTCGCGGCGCTGGATGATTTAACGGCAAAAGAAGCTACCGCGGAAATATTCGAGTTTGAGATGGCGACGTGGTAATAAAGTAAACAAAAACAGGCGGTCCCATATTTTAGGTCTGCCTTTTTTTGTGAAATACCCTTTATTTTCAAGGTATCCTGCGTTTTTAGCCTAGTGGATAATGTTATAGGAGAACAGTGTGGGACTCTGCTAGAATTTTAATAATGATATGCAAATATGAATATAAATTATGGAAAAAGTCAGTTTTTAACAAATAACTGGCCTCTTGTTTTAGGAACAAATTAATATCCCTTTTGGGTAAAATATTCTTTAAACCTCGTTTTTTGCGTGGTAGGTCTTTTTAAAGAATATTCCTACTGCGCAGTAAATGGGGTTTTTTCGTTTGTTTTTAATAATATTACTAATTTAATTAAAAAATCTTATGAAAAATCATAGATACAATTTTCCGTATTCAAATGGAAAGGAATTAGCAGAAAAAATTAACAGCATTTTAGAGGAATACAATGTTCCTCTAACATTAAGACAGGTATATTACCGGCTTGTTGCTCTGGGATTAAAGAATTCCCAAAATGTATACAAAAATCTTTCAGGCAAACTTTCAAGGCTTCGAGAAGATGGACTAGTCTCGTGGGATAGGATCATTGACTTGAACAGGCAGCCGAAAAAGGAATCTTCGTGGACAAGTCCACAAGAATTCTTTGAGGCAGATCGCTGGTCGTACAAGCGGGACTTACAGCAGGGGCAGAAAGTTTATCTGGAAATTTGGTGTGAAAAAGCCATAGCCATTCGCCATATCACTGATAAATATGATGTGCATTTACTTGCTGGTGGCGGTTATAGAAGTAGTTCAGCATTGTATGAAGCAGCGGAGCGTTTCAGGGATGTTGGCAAGAAAATTGTAATTTTGTATTTGGGTGACTTTGATCCCAGTGGACTAGATATCGAAAGGGATATTGAAACCCGTATGAGAGAAGTCTTTGGACTGGAAGTTGATGTGCAAAGAGTTCTGCTGGTCCAGCAGGACATAACCGATTACGAATTATTGCCAAGCCCGGTAAAGCCGAAAGATACCAGAACGTCAGCATACATAGAAAGATATGGTTTCAGAGATGTTTACGAATTGGACGCGCTTAAGCCGGATGTTATAGCGGATAGGTTGGAAAGAGCTATCTGCCGGAATATAGACTTGGATTTATATAGAACGCAGGTGGAAAAATGGGAAGAGGACAAAGTGGAAATAGAAAGATTCCTAGATGCTTGGGACGAGCGGGAGTCTTATTAAAATTATAATTGCGCCGGACACCGGCACAGGAATCAAAATTTATGTCATATAAACATCATGAGTATTGTAATGCAGCCATTTGCGCTGGAGATCCGAAACCGGATTATAAAAACGAGCATCCCTGGTATCCGGGAGAGGAAGTGTGTAAGTTAAAACCTTTTCAAAAATTTCAGAAAAAACAATTGGCGATAAATAAAGAAGTTAAAAAAGGAACATTTCGAAATACCGATACTCCATTCGTAGCGTTTGAGCTAGAGAACAAGAGCATATAATCGTTTCTACGAAAAGGGTCGTCAGAAAAGCGTTGTGAAATAAGGGTCCGAAGTTTGTCAGCGGACCCTTAGTTCGCAAAACGAATAATTGCTCATTATCAATAAAAAATATAAAAAATTATGAAAAAAGAAAATCAAAACTATGTTGATGGATTAGAAAAAGAATCAGAAAAAATTCTTTCGGTTTTTTGTTCTGATTCTATTGATGTTCGTGCGAGGGTAACTTTTGATTCCTATGTGTTTGAAGGGATTCAAGTTACATTTTGGCAGGATGACGCGCCGGATCTCGTAGAACGGGTTAATAGCATGTTCGATATTTTATTTGAGGAAGTTATTAAAACTAGGGAAGTAAGTCGAAATAAATTAGTGAAAAGTTGAGTTATTATTAGTATAATATAAAAATATGGAAAATATAATATCAAAAGTAATCAAATTTATAGCAGTGTACGCCAGGGTTTCAACCTCAAATCAGGAGGACCAAAAAACGATTGAAGCGCAACTTTCTGAAGTGCATGCATTTGCTAAAAAGAATGGTTACATTATTGTAAAGGAATATATTGATGAAGGCTGGTCCGGAGATATTCTTGCTCGACCGAATCTTGATCAGTTGCGTCATGATGCGCGAAATAGGAAATGGGATGCGGTGCTTATTTACGACCCCGACAGGCTTGGTCGCCGACTTTTCTATCAGCAAATTGTCATTGATGAATTAAAACAATTGGATATTGATATTCTTTTTGTGACAATGCCACCAATAAAGAATGAAAGTGATGAACTTATGTTCGGTATCCGGGGTTTGTTCGCGCAATATGAAAAGGCAAAGATTGCCGAGCGTTTCAGAATTGGAAAAGTTAATCGTGTTAAGAATAATCATGTTTTAACAACTGTTGCGCCTTACGGATATACTTATATTCTTAATAAGGGTAAACGTGGAAACACTGATTATGTTGCTGGTCATTATGAGATCAACGAGAGGGAGGCTGAAATTGTAAGAAAAATATTTTTTTGGGTGGCGAATAAAAAATTTACTCTTCGCGCGGTGGTGCGTAAATTGCAGGAGCTTGGAATAAAACCAAGAAAAAGTTTAAAGGGAACTTGGACTACGGGAAGATTGAGTACACTTCTTCGGCATGAGGCATATATTGGCACAGCTTACTGGGGAGCGTCGTATGCTGTTGTGCCATTGAATCCTACTAACAAAGATGGATACAAGAAGGTAAAAAAATCTAGTAGAAAAATGAGACCGAAGAAAGAGTGGTTCCCAATAACAGTTCCAGCTATTTTGAAAGACAAAAAAATATTTGAACGCGCTGGATTACAATTGAAGAAGAATTTTGAGACACTCGGCAGAAATAAGAAAAATGATTATTTGCTCGTTGGTAGAATTTGGTGCATGTGTGGTGTAAGAAGGGCGGGGGAAGGTCCTAAACATGGTAAATATTTGTATTATCGTTGCTCTGATCGAGTTAATAGTTTTCCATTTCCATCTGTTTGTAAAGAGGGTGGAATCAATGCGCGAATTGCCGATGAGGCAGTATGGCAGAGAATTAAAATGATCATGAGTTCACCGGAATTAATGTTTCAACAAATAGAACGATGGCTTGAGAAACGCAATGATAATAAAAATTTGGATTCAACTATTGATATTGAACATACCCAGAATGAGATAATAAAATTACAAACGCAGGAAGATCGTTACGCGAAAGCATATTCGCAAGAAATAATTTCACTTGAGAAGTTTGAAGAATATGTCGCTCCATTAAGAGTAAAAATTCTTGAATTTAAAAATCAGATATCTAAAGCAGATTTGGAAAAAAATCCTAAAAATGAGATACTATTACCAAGCAAGGATGAAATTGAAACATTTGCCAAAGAAGCCGTTCAATATCTTGAAAATCCGAGTTTTAAGATGAAACAAAACCTCATTCGGCAAACTGTCAATCACATAACTGCCAGTCGAAAATCATTAGAAACTTATGGTATTCTTAGCTTAAACGAAATCTATGTCCTCTTGTTCTCTCAAGATCGGAATTGTAGGGCTCCCAAATGTAGGCAAGTCTACGCTTTTTAACGCGCTTACGAAGCAAAGCGTGCCAGCAGAAAACTATCCTTTTTGTACTATTGATCCATCGGTGGGCATCGTGCCGGTGCCGGACCTTCGTCTGACTAGGCTTTCGGAAATATCCAAATCAAAAAAAACTATTCCTGCTGTGGTGGAATTTGTAGACATCGCGGGGCTAGTCAAAGGAGCATCAGAAGGCGCTGGACTTGGCAATAAATTTCTCTCGCACATTCGCGAAGTGGACGCCATCATTGAAGTTGTGCGAATTTTTGAAGACAAACAAATGATTCATGTGCATGACAAGATTGATCCGCTTTTTGACATAGAGGTTATAAATTTTGAATTAGAAACTGCAGGAATAAAAAAACCGACCTTGTATGTCTTGAACACTTCCGAAGTCGCCGAAAATGTAAAAAAAGATTTTATTTCAAAATTGCCCGGTCCACATATAGAAGTTGACCCAATTTTTGGTAAAGGTTTGGATGGGCTTATAAAAGCGAGCTATGATCTCTTAAACTTGATTACTTTTTTTACGACAGGAGAGGACGAATCGAGAGCTTGGACTACGCTTCGCGGGGCGACGGCGCCTTTCGCCGGCCGTTCAATTCACACAGATTTTCAACAAAAATTTATTCGAGCGGAAGTTGTGGCTTATGAAAAACTTGTAGAGGCGGGTTCGTTCGCGAAAGCGAAAGAAAAAGGCTGGGTCCGCACCGAAGGCAAAGAATACATTGTTCAAGATGGCGATGTCGTAGAGTTTTTGATATGAAAACTCGTAGATACTGAGTAAGTCGAAAGTATGATAGAATTTCTAATATAAAAATAATATGAAAAACGAAATTAAAATTTTTTGTTCGAAAGACTGGTCCTTCGACTCTGCTCAGGATAAAGTTAGTTATGAACTTCTTGATACCGGAGAAGGAGAGAAGCTGGAACGATTTGGTCCGCATACTTTTGTGCGACCTTGCGAAAATGCTGTGTGGAAAAAAACTTTGCCCGAGAAGGAGTGGAATAAAGCTGACGGAAAGTTTTGGAGTTCAAAAGTTGGCGCGAAGGCAGGATGGGCATATTCCAAAAATGAGCAAGGGGAGTCCTTGCTCAAATGGGAAATGCAATATAAAGGAATTAGATTTTTTGCTTCGCCTACACCATTCCGACACTTGGGTTTTTTCCCTGAGCAGGCGAGCCATTGGGATTTTATAGAAAAAAAGATTAAAGAAAATCTAAATCTGCAAGGTCTTGGCATTTGGACGCTTCAAAACAAATCTTAAATTGGGCAAAAGAAAATCAAAAATTAAATGTCGAGCTTGCTGAGGCGCCGATGCGGGTGATAGAAGATGACGCTATAAAATTTCTCGAACGCGAAGCGAAAAGAGGGAACAAGTATGACGCAATCATAATGGATCCGCCAAAATTCGGTAGAGGTCCAAAAGGAGAAGTCTGGAAGATTGAAGAAATGTTGCCGAAGCTTCTCGCTTCTGTGAAAAAAGTTTTAAGTGGCGAACCACTTTTTGTGATTTTGACTTCTTATGCAATTGATTCCTCTTCGCTCTCGCTTGGTTATGCGTTAGAAGAAATGATGAAACCTGCCCGCAATGCTTCCAGCATAGCTGATGCAGGCGGGGATTTTTCCGGTGCAGTTGAGGCAGGCGAGTTATGCGTTTTGGAAAAATCCAACAATCGCATTATTCCGCTTGCGAATACTGCTGTTTGGAGTAATATACAGTAATGCAAACACAATCAAAAGTTTTGAAATGGGCTCTCATTATAGGCATTGTTATTGTGCTAAATATGTTTTTTAATTATGCGTTGTCTTTAGTTTATAAAAATCCAAAATTCGAAAATTTTTGCCCGAACACCTCTCAGGTTGTAAATGTTGTGAACACTCAAAAGCAATGTGTTGATCTTGGCGGTCAGTGGAATCCCAATACTAACTATCAGGCATACAATCAACCAATGGCAATAGATAAAACAGCTCCTCAAGGCTACTGTGACCAGCAATTCACTTGCCGAAACAATTTTGATTCGGCGCAAAAAGTTTACGATCGAAATGTGTTCATCACTCTGGTCATCTTGGGTGCCATCTGTGTGGCTGTCGGTAATTTTTTTGCTGGAAATTTGCTAATCAGTGTCGCTCTTTCTTTGGCAGGTGTTTTGTCGTTCATCATCGCTTCGATGAGATACTGGGGTTCAGCTGACGATTTGATAAAAGTGATTATCTTGGCGATAGCTTTGGCGATTTTGATTTGGGTGGCAATTAAAAAGTTTAAGAATAATTAATTATGAAGGACGGTCCTCCACAGAAATATGAAAGAATACGATCATAAGAAAATTGAAAAAAAGTGGCAGAAGGAATGGGAGAAAAAAGAAATTTATTACGCCAAAGATAATTCTAAAAATCCAAAATTCTACGGCTTGATCGAATTTCCGTATCCCTCCGGCGCGGGAATGCACGCGGGGCACATACGTTCCAATACCGCCATGGACATCATTTCTCGCAAACGCAGAATGGAAGGATACAATGTGCTTTATCCGATAGGTTGGGACGCCTTTGGTTTACCGACAGAAAACTATGCGATAAAGACCGGCATTCATCCGATAAAAGTGACAAAGAGCAACACAGATACTTTCAGGAGACAATTAAAAGCTCTCGGTTTTTCTTTTGACTGGTCGCGAGAAATTAACACAACAGATCCGAAATATTACAAATGGACGCAATGGATATTTTTACAATTTTTCAAAAAAGGCTTGGCGTATAAGGCTAAAATGGCGATAAACTGGTGCCCAAAAGACAAGATCGGTTTGGCAAATGAAGAAGTAGTGGATGGCAAGTGTGAACGTTGCGGCGCTACGGTGGAAAAGAGAGAGAAAGAACAATGGATGCTCGCGATTACAAAATATGCAGACAGACTTTATAAAGATTTGGATGACGTGGACTATCTGTCACAGATCAAACTCGGGCAGAGGAATTGGATAGGGAGAAGCGAGGGAATAATGTTTACGGAAAAAGTAAAAGATTTGGGAATCAAAATCGAGGCGTATGATTCCATACCTCAGACTTTCATGGCGCAGACTTTTTGCGTCATCGCGCCGGAACATCCGCTCGTGAAAAAACTCATTGAAGGAACAAAATATGAAAAACCCGTCTTGTCTTTCATTGAGGAATTTAAAAAAAGAAAAATCAAAAATCCAGTTGAGACAGAAAAAGAAATTGAAGGTATTTTTACTGGGCGATATGTCGACAATCCTTTTAGCACAGGCGATTTGCCGATCTGGGTTGCTACTTTCGTAATTGCCGATTATGGGACGGGTATTGTGAATTCGAGCGCTCATGATGAACGTGATTTTGCTTTTGCGAAAAAATACAATATTCCTCTGCGCACTGTCGCGGAACCTCTCTTTGTTAAAACTGACGGTGAGGATGCATTTCAGAAAGACAAACCTTTCGTCGAAAGAAATGCGGTTGTTTGCGTTATAAAGCATTGGTCTGAAGACAAGTATCTTTTATTGAATTGGAAAAAAGCTGTGTGGAGAGGTTTTGTTGTTGGTGGCATCGAGGGAGGAGAAAAAATCGAAGATACAGCGTTAAGAGAAATACGAGAAGAAACTGGCTACAAAAATATGCGTTTTATAAAATCCCTTCCAAAAGTTCATTCCCAATTTTTTCAGCCGGTTAAAAAAGTTAATCGTTTTGCCCATTTTCACCCAGTTTATGTCGAGCTCACAAATGGAGACAGGGAAGATGTTTCACAAGAGGAAAAAGATTTGCACGAAGTTGTTTGGGTTTCAAAAAACGAAGTTGAATCTTCTCTCAATAGGGACGATATGAAATGGATATGGGAAAGTTCTCAAGGTATAGAGAAATCCATCATGAAAAATGGAATTCTTACTGAACCGATAGAATTCAAAGGCAGGGAATGGTCTGAAGTTCGTGAGGATGTAATAAATTATATTGTGAAAAAAGGTTTTGGTTATCGAAAAGTAAACTTCAAGCTACGCGACTGGGTGTTTTCTCGACAGCGATATTGGGGCGAGCCTATTCCTGTAATTCATTGTCCCTCCTGCGCCAAGGCTTCGGCGGGCAAGGAAAATGCGGGCTGGATTCCTGTGCCGGAGAAAGATTTACCTGTTGAACTTCCGAAAGTAAAAAATTATCAGCCAACGGACAGCGGAGAATCGCCACTTGCAAATATCGCGAAGTGGGTCAATGTCAAATGTCCAAAGTGTAAAGGCAAAGCAAAGAGGGAAACTGACACAATGCCAAACTGGGCGGGATCAAGTTGGTATTATCTTCGTTATGTTGATCCAAAAAATAATAAAGAATTTGCAAGCAAGAAAAATTTGAAATATTGGACGCCTGTCGATTGGTACAACGGAGGCAACGAACATACTACTCTGCATCTTTTATATTCGCGTTTCTGGCACAAGTTTCTTTTTGATGAGGGTTTAGTGCCGACGTCCGAGCCGTATAAAAAACGCACTTCACATGGAATGATATTGGCTGATGACGGAACAAAATTCTCAAAATCAAAGGGCAATGGAGTTGATCCGGAAGAGATTGTGAAAATCTACGGCGCAGACAGTTTACGATTGTATGAAATGTTTATGGGTCCTTTTGATCAATCTGTGTCTTGGAGTTCGGATGGCATGATTGGGCCGAGGAGATTTATCGAAAAAGTTTGGAGGCTGTCAAGGACCGTCCTTGACATGAACCCAAAGATGTCAAAGACGGTCTTTGACAGTGACTCAAAATTGCAAAAACTTCTTCATAAGACCATAAAAAAAGTCTCGGAAGACGTTGAAGAGATGCGTTTCAATACGGCGATTTCGGCAATGATGATTCTTTCCACTGAAATGGAAAAGGCTGAATATGTTTTGGTTGAGGATTTCAGAAAGTTTTTGCAAATTCTCGCGCCGTTCGCTCCGCATGTCGCGGAAGAGCTTTGGCAAAGAACGGTTCTTAAAGAAGTTTCCCCAAGAACCGTTCTTAAAAATTCTATCCATCTCTCCGCTTGGCCAAAATGGGACGAGAATCTGATAAAAGATGAGGAAGTAAAAATCGCGGTGCAAATAAACGGTAAAGTCAGAGCAGAAATTATGATCCAAACGGACGATAGCGAGGATACGGTAAAACAAAAAGCTTTGACGAATGAAATTATTCTGAAACACATGGTTGGGCGAGACGTGAAAAAAGTCATTTATGTGAAAGGCAGATTGGTAAATATCGTGGCTTAATTTGCGCTTGACATAGATTATCCATTTGTATATACTTTCAGATATGGATACCACAATGTTAATCAAAACTAAAAAGGATCTTAAATTAAAAGCGCAAGAATTAGCTAGCGATCTTGGTTTTTCTTTGACGGATATAGTGAATGCGTCTTTAAGGCAATTTGTTATCAATCAAGGCATAATGATATCTAAATTTCCCACCGATACTTTAGACGCATGGCGGAATTTTTCTAAAGATAAATTTTTAAAATCTTACAATAAATCTGACGCAATTTATGACCAAATATAGATTTGGCGATATTGTTTTGGTTGTTTTTATCCAGACAGACGGTATTAGAAAACAACGTCCCGCGCTTGTTGTTTTGGATATTGGTGATGATGATCTTATCTTGGCTCCTATAACAACCACTGAAAGAAAAAGCAAAGGAGATTATAAAATAAAAAATTGGCAACAATCCGGATTACTACTTAATTCATGGGTCAGATTGGCCAAAATTTCTTGTTTAAGTAAAAGCGATATTTTCAAACAACTTGGCTCTTTTAATGCAAGTGATACGAAACAGGTAGTTCTAATTTGGAATAAATTATATAAATTTTAAGCCTATTTAAAAATTTGTGCGGAAGTGCATGGAAGCCTTTGCTTCAGCAAAAAAAGTTATCCCCACCTCTCCCATATTTTCCCTTGTTATCACCAGCCTATATTTGTTAAAATATATAGGTTCTTAAATGCTTTTGCTTTCAAGAAAGCAAAAGCGGAATAAGAAAAAATGCAACATAAAAATGTTTTCAATTGTTTTGCTGTTTGGAAGGCAAGCCCAAGCTTTTAATATCAATTCTATCTTTCTTCAAGCTAATACTGTAGCTTCCACTGTCGGAGAAAGCGTCTCTTCCTACTGGAACAACTATTCAAACTTTCTCAACAAACAAGTAAATAATCTCTCTTCTGATTTAGCAAATTCTTTCACAAGCTATTACAACGATTACACCTCTGGACTTGCTACTGTTTTGTATCCGGTAAAAACAGTTGCGCCAGTCAAAAATTCTCCTCTTGAGGAGTACCCTTTAGGGGGAGGTGGAGTGTCCACCCCGGCTTCCGCCACCCCTCAAGATGGGAATCTTCCACCCCGTCCTTTGATTACAAAGTCCACCCCTCAAGAGGGGAATACAAAGATCGTCTACATCCAAGGTCCAGCAGGACCACAAGGACCCGTGGGTCCCCAAGGTCCTCAAGGACCAGCGGGCGCTTCGACGAGTCTAGCTTCTCCTTCCTTTCAGCCTGCCTATGTCGGCATCATTCAACCCAATCCCGCTCAAAACTTCTCTGGCGCCACTCTTTTCTCCGCCACTGATTTATCTTCAAATCATTTTACAACAAATACTGCTCATATTACCGATGTCACTGTTTCTGGAAGTTCTGTGCTCTCCGGAAGTTTGAGTGTTGCAGGAGCAACCACATTAGCCGGCACTCTAAACGTTACCGGCACTATCACTGGAAATGTCACTGGTTCGATGAATCCAAATCTCACTCTCGGCTCTGTCCTTCTCCAAGGAGCAAGTGGTATCACCGAAGACAATGCAAACTTTTTCTATGATGCTACCAATCACGCTCTTGGTCTTGGCACGATCACTCCAGCTTCGACTTCTATTCTAGATTTAACTTCCACCACTAAAGGTTTCCTTCCTCCGAGAATGACGACCACCCAAAAGAACGCTATCGTTTCTCCTGCTACTGGCTTAACTATCTTTGACACTACCTTAAACAAACTAAACGTCTTCAACGGCACTGTTTGGAAGAATGTCGGCTCGGCTGAAATCGGTGGGGAAGTGACAGGCAGTACAGCAGGCTCTGTTCTCTTTGTTGATTCTTCTGGTCTAGCGCAAGACAATTCCAATCTCTTCTACGATTCCACAAATCATAGACTAGGTTTGGGCACCACTACTCCAACAAAAACTTTGGATGTCGCTGGCGCCATCGGAGTAAGCGGTCAACTCACTTCCACCCTAGCCACAGGAACAGCTCCATTTGTCGTGGCTTCCACAACTAACGTCGCCAACTTAAACGCGAGCTCATTGAACGGAGCCACCTTTGCTAATCCGGGAGCGATTGGAACCACTCCATCGACAGGAGCGTTCACAACTCTGACATCAAATGGCGCTTCCACTCTCGGCACTGGCGCTTCTCTCACAAACACTTTTGGAACTGGAACATCTGCTATCAACACCATCGGTGCAAGTGGAGGAACAAACGCTATCAACGGAGCCACTACAATTCTTGGAACTACTCTGATCAATTCCACAGGAACTTCTGCGACAACGATTGGAAACTCTACAAGAGCTTTGACTCTTACCGGCACCACATTTGGTTTGACTTCAGGTTCTGGACTGAATGTCTCAACCGCTGGCGCTTTGTCAGGAATCACAACTCTCGGTCTTTCAGGTCAACTCACTTCCACCCTAGCCACAGGCACAGCTCCATTTGTCGTGGCTTCAACAACCAACGTTGCCAACTTAAACGCGAGCTCTTTGAACGGAGCCACCTTTGCAAATCCGGGA
>JAPLXU010000017.1:0-2981 GCA_026395915.1 Candidatus Nomurabacteria bacterium
ATATCAAAAATAATGTTTCTATTTTTGGAGTGACGGGAAACGCCAGATCTGCCGGATTATTAAAAACTAATCAAACAATTTGTTATGACACGGGAGGCTTTGTCGTAACTTGCTCCGGCACCGGTCAAGATGGAGAGTTATAAAAAGGCATAGCCCGTTCTTACACCCCAAACAACGATGGCACTATTACTGACAATTCCACTGGTCTCGTATGGCAAAAATGCTCTGACGGTTTAAGCGGAACTAACTGCGAGACAGGCTCAGTTGCGACTGTGACTTGGGCAAACGCGCTTACTTATTGCAATGCTAATACTGCTGCTCTTCCAGGGAGTGGTTGGCGTTTGCCGAATACCTACGAACTTTACAGTTTGGCTGATTCTGGAGTCGCAATCGCTCCATTTATCAACAGTACTTATTTTCCTGCTACAGCGAGTGACAACTACTGGTCTTCTACTTCACGTCTCGGCACTTTTACGAGCGCCATAGGTATGTCCTTCCTCAACGGTACCCCGATCAACATAACTAAGAGCAGTAGTAAGTATGTCCGTTGCGTCCGCTAATTAAATTAAAATTTAAAAATGCTTAAAAAGCCGAAAAATGAAATAGCAATTTTTGAAGGAAACGAGTTGGTGACAAAATGTCACCAACTGAAAATGCAAGCAACAGATTGCAGATATTATTTGAGTGAGTTGTCCGAAAAAGTCGGACAACTGAAAATGACTTCAAAAAACAACACAAAACTTTTCACCACTCTAATTCTCTCAGCTCTCTTCCTCTTCCCATTCCTCGCTTCAGCCACAGGCAACACCACCAACTATGCTTGGGGAGAAAACGTCGGCTGGGCAAACTTCAATTCCACCGACAGCGGAGTGACAGTTGCCACAGCCGGTCTGACTGGTTATCTATGGTTAGAGAATGTAGGTTGGATTCAGCTTGATTATGATGGAGTAGCCGGAGCCACAAACACAACTTCCACTAACTGGGGAATAGTCAACGATGGCCATGGCAATCTCTCAGGCTACGCTTGGGGAGAAAGTGTCGGCTGGATTAATTTTCATCCAACAGACTCACAAGTAGCAATAGACTCCTCAGGCAACTTCACTGGCTATGCTTGGTCTGAAAACGCAGGCTGGATTCAGTTTAACCACAATCAAACAACATACAAACCAACCACTGTCTGGTATCCAAGGATTATAACCTCATCAACAAATGGCAATGGCTCTATCTCTCCAAGCGGAGCCACTTCAGTCACTTACAATACTGATCAAACCTTCACCATCATCCCAAACAACGGTTACCGCATCTCTGACGTTCAAGTAGACGGAACATCACAAGGAACAATTGCTTCCTACACTTTCTCAAACGTTACAGATAATCACACTATCTCTGTCACCTTTGCTCGTCGTCCAAACGGTCGTCCCATAATCTCAATACCTCCATCCACTCCAGCAACTCCTTCCATTCCATCAAATACAACTCCAACCACCCCGCCTCCTTACACAAATCCGACAACCACAGTTTACAACTTCGGTACCACTACTCTCAAAAACGGTAGCCGTGGTGAACCAGTCAAAGAACTCCAAAGATTCTTGAACGCAACAATGAATCTTAATCTAACCATTGATGGCAAACTAGGTCCAAAGACTATTCTTGTCATCAAAGCATGGCAGAAAGCTCATGGTTTAACTCCTGATGGACTTATTGGAGCAAAGACGAAGGAGAGGATGAAACTCGAAGCGGAAAAATAGAAAATATGCTATAATAGCTAAATTAATAACTTGCCCTGAGCATAGTCGAAGGGTTAATTTAAAAAAATTATGACAGAACTAAAAGCTTTGTGCATGAAGTGTAGAAACGCGGAGAATAAGCCGACAATGCAAGTCATGAAAAATTTGAAAGTCGAAGAAAAGAATGGCAGATTTTCTGCCAAGGGTCAATGTAGTGTTTGCGGAGGAAATCAGTTTAAATTTATGTCGAAGGTAGACGCGGAGAAGATGAAATAGTTATTAATTTGAGAAAAAATTGTGGAAGAGAATTCATTAAAATTTTTTTTCTGAATACTCCTCATATACGCCTTAGTGGTAATCTTTTTTGCGTTTAGTCAAACTTATCACAAGTGGTTTGTAGATAATCTGATGGTTTGGGTTTTCTTGTTTTTGTATTGGTTTACAAAAGTCGCAGGTGGGCATTAATTATTATTAACCTTCCGCCAAAGGCGGATCAGCCTTGGGCTGAAAAATTTTTATGGCAAAAGGAGACGGGCACAGAAAAGAGAAAAAGAAACCAAAGAAAGCTAAATAAAATAGCACAAAAAATGCCCTACTTATGGGCATTTTTTGTGCTTGACATGGACTTTGCCTTCATATATACTTGCTTCTAGCGTCTTTCCTTTAGTGGAATGACGTTTTAATTTCCCGCCAAAGGCGGGTAAACACTCTCTTTGACAACAGAATGAATTTTAGAGAACAGGTGCAAGTCTGTTCTGTTTTTTTTGAGTAAGTATAAAATAATTTTTGGAGCAAAGATTGAACTCTAACATAGACAAAAAATATTTACCCGCCTCTGGTGGGCATTGCTGTTTTTTGTTTTGTTTCGTTCTTAACCCATACGCTTAAATTAAGTGTATCGGGTAATTAACTTTTAGTTAGAGTTTGATCCTAGCTCAGGATGAACGCTGGCGGCGTGGATAAGGCATGCAAGTCGAACGAATTTTTTATGTTCCGAGATGAGATTATATCAAGTCAAAGTTTTTAAAAAATTAGTGGCGAACGAGGTAGTAATACATAGGAACTTCCCCTTTAGTCGTGAATAATCCGTCGAAAGACGGACTAATACACGATGGTCTCAAAGATAATTTCAGCGAGTAAAGTTTTAACGCTAAAGGAAAGGCCTGTGCGATATCAGCTAGTTGGCAGTGTAAAAGACTACCAAGGCTATGACGTCTAGGGGAGCTGAGAGGCTGACCCCCACCGATGGTACTG
>JAPLXU010000017.1:3022-53905 GCA_026395915.1 Candidatus Nomurabacteria bacterium
GTACCTCATGAATAAGAGGCTCCTAATCTCGTGCCAGCAGGAGCGGTAATACGAGAGCCTCGAGCGTTATCCGGAATTATTGGGCGTAAAGGGTGCGTAGGTTGTTCTGTTAGTCTTTTGTCAAATCCTCGAGCTTAACTTGAGAATCGCAAAAGAAACGGCAGAACTTGAAAGTGTGAGAGGCGTACGGAACTCATGGTGTAGGGGTGAAATCCGTTGATATCATGGGGAACACCAAATGCGAAGGCAGTACGCTGGCGCATATTTGACACTGAAGCACGAAAGCGTGGGTAGCGAATGGGATTAGATACCCCAGTAGTCCACGCCCTAAACGATGATCTCTCGCTATTCGGAGTATCGACCCTCTGAGTGGCTTAGCTAACGCGTTAAGAGATCCGCCTGGGAAGTACGGCCGCAAGGCTAAAACTCAAAGGAATAGACGGGGACTTGCACAAGCAGTGGATTATGTGGTTTAATTCGATGGTAAACGAAGAACCTTACCAGGGTTAGAAATCCTAGTGAAAGCCCGAGGAAACTCGGGGCCTCGCAAGACTCTAGGACAGGTGATGCATGGCCGTCGTCAGTTCGTGGTTTGAATTGTACCCTTAAGTGGGCTAACGAACGCAACCCTCGTTGTGTGTTACAAGTGTCACACGAGACCGCCCCCACCTAAGATCATAAATACGACCTCACCCCTAGCCCCTCTCCTTATCAAGGAGAGGGGAAAGATACCAGCAGGTATTTGGGGTGAGGTGAGTTTGTGAATTTAGGTGGGGGAGGAAGGAGAGGATGACGCCAGGTCAGCATGTCCCTTTGATACCCTGGGCTACACACATAATACAATCGCTATTACAACGCGTTGCGACGAGGCGACTCTAAGCTAATCGTTTAAAAATAGCGTCAGTTCGGATTGAAGGCTGCAACTCGCCTTCATGAAGCTGGAATTGCTAGTAATCGCAGGTCAGCTAAACTGCGGTGAATACGTTCTCAAGTCTTGTACTCACCGCCCGTCAAGTCAAGGGAGCCGGGAATACCCGAAGTATCCGCATAAGCAGGTCCTAAGGTAAGCTCGGTGACAGGGACTAAGTCGTAACAAGGCACGGGTAGCGGAAGCTGCTCGTGGAATAATTCAATTTGAAAAATGTCTTCCATCACTTCGGTGATGGGGATTAAAATCCCAAGCACTCTCTGAGTGTTTGGGATGTGAGTCGGTATTGCACGCCTCAATTGAGCGCGCAATGGACAATGATAGAATGTCCTAAAAACTATTTGACATGAGGCAAAGACCCGAGGTTAAAAGCCCGCCTGCATCAGCTATGCTGAAAGCATTGCGGGCAGGAACGAAACAAAATAAAGAACAGCAAAAACTAAAAAAACATCACACGCAAGTGTGGTGTTTTTTGTTTTGACAAAAATTATTTTTTGATATATCTTGTGGAAGACAGTCAATTGCACAAAAGTTTTATGGAACAAAAAAAAGAACAGTCCTGTCCTTCTGAAGAGCAGTATAAGCACCATCGTCTGGTCTTTCGGAGCTGGGAACCCAAATCTAAGCCCGAAGAACCAGATGACGATGGGAGGATTCTGGCCCTCCAACAGCAATATGCCAGTTAAGTCAGGCCGTGTGTCACCCTCGAGGTGCTCACGGCCGATTTTTATTTATACCATTTTACAAAAGAGATTTTTGTGTTTGTGCGACACTCATTACTGTGATAATATGTAACCATTATGAATACATATCAGAAAGGTTCTGTCCGCACAATAATCTTTAAGGATAATGATGTGTGGGTTGGTGTTGCCTTAGAGTTTAATATTGTTGAAACTGGAGACGATCCTCGAGAAGTTTTTCTCATGCTTGATGAAGCCATTCGTGGATATGTTATTTCTGCCAAGAAATCAAAAATTCGCCCGAGTATTCTAAATCAAGTTTCCGATAAAGAATACGAAGATCTTTGGAAAAACTTAAATTCTCCCAAGCCAGTAAAATCCCCGTATCAAATTTATAGTTTTGGGGAAAGAATAATTTCGTAAAAAATATGCCTCGCGGAATTAATAATTGGAGTTTTGCGGATGTAAAAAGATTTCTTTCCGATTATAATTTCAGATTAAGTCATGTCGAGGGCAGTCACTATTTTTATGTTGGTTCGGTTAAAGGAAGAGTACATCAAATTTGTGTGCCATTTCATAGCAATAAAGCAATACATCCAAAAACGATGAAAAGCATAATTAATCAGTCTGGAATTGAGATCAAAGAGTGGATTAAGTAAAAATAATGTGAATAAAGAATTTTTGGAAATAATAAATGGATTTAAACGCACTTTGCGACTCATGGAAAAACCAGAGAAAACTGCTTTAGTTTTCGCGTCTTTCCTTATGCTCATTACTGGAGTTCTCACTAACCTACCTGCTGTTATTTTAGGGCGTTTGGTGGATAAAATTGTCGGGGTAGAAAATTTTGATGTGAGTATTGCGGTTCCGTTTATTGCTTTAATAATCGGTATAATTCTCATACGCGAAGTGCTAACTGTTGTAAGAAAATATTTTGTTGAAAATGTGGCGACACAAACTGATAAAAAACAGACAGTAAATGTCATTGAGCATTTGCTTAAAACAGATATTGCAAATATTAATCAACAGCAAATCGGGTCGCTCCACGGAAGAATTTTTAGATCAATCCAAGGAATGATAAAAATTATCAAACTCGGATTTCTCGATTTTTTTCCGGTTTTCTTCAGTGGACTAGCCGCAATTGCTATCGCACTAACTCAAAAACCATTACTGGCTAGCGTAATGGTTTTGGTAATTCCAGTTGGACTTTTCATCATTGTGTGGCAAGTTTCCTCGCAGAAAGGAATACGAGTGACTTTATTGCGAGGAAAAGAAAAAATCGACGGAGCAGTCGTTGAGATGCTTGGTGGTATAGAAACAGTGCGAGCATTGAATACTGAAAATAAAGAAGTGGCGAAAGTTGAAGAAGTTGCCGAAGCAATGAGAAAAAAAGAAATTAGGCATCATATTTTTATGGCGTTGTTTGATTCCGGAAAATATCTCAATGAGGCATTTTTCTATGTCATAGTAATTTCTCTTTCAATTTTTCTCGCGGCACAAGGAATAATCACAAAAGGCGACATTCTTGTTTATTCTATTCTGTTTTTGAGTATCACAGGACCATTGCGTGAAATTCATAGAATACTCGATGAAGCTCATGAAAGTTCAATTAGGGTAAATGACTTATATGATTTGCTCGATCAACCGAGAGATGTTTCTTTCCAAGCGAATGACAAAGAAAGATTTGCCTCAAACAACGCCAACGCAATAGAGATAAACAAACTATCTTTCAAATATGAAAATTCGCTAGTCTTGCAAGATATCAATTTCGTTATAAAGAACGGAGAGAAAATCGGCATAGCTGGTGCGTCTGGTTGCGGTAAATCTACGCTCATAAAAATTCTATTACGATTAGTGCATGGCTATTCTGGAAACGTAGAGATTTTTGGCAAGAATTTGAATACCGTAAGCAGAGAAGAAATTGCGGATTGTATTGCATATGTGCCACAAAAGACACATATATTTTCGGGTTCTATAAAAGACAATATTGTTTATGGTTGCGAACGAGAGAATATCACAGATGAAGAAGTTATCAGAGCCGCAAAACTGGCGAATTTATATGAAGAGATAAAAAATTCACTCGGAGGATTATCGGGCAGGGTCGCCGAGAATGGAAATAACTTGAGCGGTGGACAGAAACAGCGACTCGCTATTGCGCGACTGATATTAAAATCACCAGAACTATTGATACTTGATGAGGCGGCTTCTGCCCTAGATAATACGAACGAAATCAAAATTCAAAGAAACATTGAGCAATTGTTCAAAGATAAGACGACCATAACAATTGCTCACCGACTGACGACGCTCAAAAACACTGATAGGATTTTTGTTTTTGAACGAGGCAGGATAGTCCAAGAAGGAACCTTTGACGGCCTCACCAACCAAAAAGGTCTCTTCCAAGATTTTTTAAGACAGAAAGAACCTGAGACTTTTTATTTGTAAATTTGTATAATAAGACAATGGCTAAAAAACAAATTGGAGTAATCAGAGGCGGGACGGGGGAGCATTATGCTTCGTCGCTCAAACGTGGCGGGGAAATTATTTCTCACATTTTTGAAAATCTACAAGACAAGTATAGAGTGGTTGATATTTTGATTGACAAGAAAGGCGTTTGGCATTTGGGTGGTGTGCCGATAGTTCCTGCTGACTTGATGAGCAAAGTTGATCTTGTTTGGAATATTTCCGATTCATCTTTATCTGCGACTCTTGATAGTTTATCTATTCCAAACATCAGCCACAATTCTTTTTCTTCTGCCTTTGTGAACAGTAAAGAAATGTTACGAGAACATATTAAACAAGTAGGTATTTCTATGCCGAAGTCCATCGTTTTGCCAGTCTACCAAAAAGATTTTGACGGCCCCCGTGAAAGATATAGCATAAAAAAAGCAAAAGAAATCCATGAAAAATTTTCAGCGCCGTGGATTGTGAAATCTTTTACTCTGGACTCCAATATGGCGGTGCATTTGGCGAAAACTTTTAATGAGTTAGTGGCTGGGATAGAAGATGGCGTGAAGCACGGAAAGAGTATTTTAATAGAAGAATTTATCACAGGGAAAGTGGCTTCGATGCATTCAGTGTCACATTTTCGTGGCAAGGAGACTTATGTCTTTCCGCCCGTAAGCGTCTTCGGCAACATTTCTTCTCTCGAAAAAGAAGAATTAACCAATCTCGCAAGAAATTTGCACAATCATCTCGGCGCCAAATATTATTTGAAATCAGATTTTGTTTTGAATAAAAATGGCAGAGTTTATTTTCTCGATTTTGATTTGATGCCAAATTTGAAATCGCATTCGCATTTTTCACAAGCCTGCGAGTCTGTTGGCGCAAAAATGTATCATGTGGTAGAACATATTATAGAAAATGCGTGATAGTTAGGGCCGTTAGCTCACTTGGTAGAGCGCGCGCATGGCATGTGCGAGGTAACCGGTTCGATCCCGGTACGGTCCACAAGCATCTTTAGCTCAGTGGTAGAGCGTCCCGTTCACATCGGGAAGGTCGTAAGTTCGATCCTTACAAGATGCACCCCCAAAGTTAGGTAAAAAATTTGGGCCTATAGTAAAGTGGTATTACACTACATTCGCATTGTAGGGGCGCGAGTCCGATTCTCGCTAGGTCCACCATTTATTAAATATCCATATTTTGTTAATATGAAATTTAAGGGCATGTGGCGCCCGCCCGCCATCGCTTCGCTCAGGCGAAAGCGGGCGGGGAATTGGTATATAATTTGCCGAAGTGGCGTAATTGGTAAACGCGCTGCGTTCAGGACGCAGTGAGGGTAACCTCGTAAGGGTTCAACTCCCTTCTTCGGCACCACCGGGCCGTAGTATACCGGTAGTACGCATCCTTCGGGAGGATGTAGATTGGGTTCGATTCCCAACGGCCCGACATTGCTTTAGCTTATTGATTGATTTATAATACGGAGTATGAAAAAGGTTGTAAAAAATACAAATAAAAAAGACGAAAAAATGAATCGATATTTAGGCGCGCTTAATGAAATACACGGTGAGACTCTTAAAGGGATTAGAGAAGGTTCTATTGTTGTGAATAGAAAACTTGATAAAATTACAGAGACTTTGTCGGAGCATACGAAAATTTTAGATAAACACACAGAGATTTTATCTGAACATACAAAAAAGCTTGATTCGCACACAGAAATGATTGGAACTTTGATGGTTGACATGACCATAGTCAAAGAAGACCTTTCTGTGATAAAAAGCGACTTAAAAAAGAAAGTTGATTATGATGAATTTCAATCTTTAGTTAAAAGAGTTCAAAAAATAGAAGCGAAGATATAAAAATGATTTTAATAATTAAAAAAACACATGTTAAAAACTTTAAATAAAAATTCAAGAGAGAGAGAGAGTAGCATCCAACTTTTTAAGTTTTACAAAAATTTTCATGGATAAAGTACTAAAAAATACTTTAGTTTTTGTTTTTATGTTTGGTTTTTTTGTACCAACTTTTTCTCTTGCCTCTAACACCAACGGCACCATAGATTCGACTTTTCGCTATGCTTGGGGAGAAAATATTGGTTTTGTTGATTTTGGTTCATCCGCCGGAAATGTTCATATCACAGATTCTGCGATTTCCGGTTCTTTCTATGGAGAAAATATCGGCTGGATAGATCTTTCTACAATCACAAATAATAATGAAGGCGTATTGTCCGGTTACGCTTGGGGAGAGAATGTTGGCTGGGTAGATTTTAGTAAGGTTACCATTGGTTCAGATGGTGTTTTTTCTGGTTCTGCTTATAATGGAAACGTTGGTTGGATAACTTTTGGCGCAGGCGATAATAAAGTAGTTACAGATTGGCGGCCATTAAGCGCTCGTCCAAGACGCCATGGAGGAGGACGGCCAATAATTATTCCTTTACCAGCTACTCCTCCAACAATTTCCATTCCATCTGCAACACCAACTGTTCCTGTCATTCCACCAATTATAATTCCAACCACCCCGCCTTCAGCTCCCCTCCTTAATGACGCGGGTGGTAATTTCTGCAGTTTCTGCATTCCAACTTTCAATAATGGAAGCAAAGGTGAACCAGTCAAAGAGTTGCAGATATTCTTGAATAAAGCGTTGAAGTCAAATTTGGCAGTTGATGGAAAATTAGGTCCGAAAACATTTGCCGTAATCAAGAAATGGCAAAAAGCTAACGGTCTAAAAGCTGATGGTTTTGTCGGCCCAGCCACAAAAGCAAAAATGAATTTTGTTATTATTAATAAATAAAAAAATATATAATTATGAAAAAAATATTTTTAACTGTATCTTATCTTTTAGTCACTATTTTAGTCGGAGTCACAGTCGTTTATGCGGGCAATCTTACTCCACCCGGACCAGTCGCAAATACAATGTATAGCTTGACTGATATATTCAACCTGTCAGCAGGCACGACTACGACATTAGGAACTGGGGTCATACCCACGACACCTGCTTCAATTGTCGCAACTGGTAAAACTTTAACAGAAGTCTATGATGCCATATCCGCCCAGCTTGGTATTTTATCTGCTGGTAAAATTGCTAAAAACATTTCTGCTTTCGGGTTTACTGGCGCTCTTTACGGAGATGTTGATGCTTCTAAAGTTCTTACTTCGGCCACATATGCGGGTACTATGGCAGATAAGACAGGATTAAATGTTGCCTCTACTGCTCAATCTCAAGCAGGTGGCGTAAATTACTTTACGGCGGCTCAAGGTTATTATGATGGCACAGCGAAAGTTTCTGCCACAGACGCGCAGATTGTGGCTCTTAATTCTAGTTTAGTCACTGGCAACATAAAAAGTGGCGCGACTATTTTCGGAGTTGCAGGAAGCGTCAGCGGAGGTTCTTCTGCCGGTTTTTTAAAAACTAATCAAACTATATGCTACGACACAGCAGGTAGTGTCGTAGCCTGCGCAGGCACTGGTCAAGATGGAGAACTGTTAAAAGGCACAGCCCGCTCTTATACTGACAACAATGATGGCACTATTACAGACAATTCTACTGGTCTTGTCTGGCAAAAATGCTCAAAAGGTTTAAGTGGCACCATTTGTGAGACTGGTTCAGCTGTAACTGCGACTTGGGCGGATGCGCTTACCTATTGCAATGCTAATACTGCTACTCTTCCCGGTAGTGGTTGGCGTTTGCCGAATGTCTATGAGCTTTACAGTCTGGTCGATTTCGGAGTCGCGAGCGCTCCATTTATCAATACCAATACAACTGCGTTTCCCGCTACAGTGAGTGCCAACTACTGGTCATCTACTTGTCGGCCTGCTAACTTCACGTACGCCATGCTCGTGAACTTCAACAACGGCTTCACGAACGGCTACACTAAGACCAATATCCTCTATGTTCGCTGTGTCCGAGGATAATTTGGTTATTTGGGTATTTGTTCATTTTGCATTTTTTTAAATCCAATGGCTCAATATTCTCATCTTCCTATATATAACACTGCATTTATTCTGCTTCGCGAAATGTATGAGCGGGTGCCGAAGTTTGGAAAACAATACAAATATTTATTGGGAGAAAAAATTATCGGAGCGAATATTGAAATTATCCGTCTAATTCTCGAGACGAATAATACTCGCGATGCGGTCAAGAGAAAAATTCTGCTTGAGCATCTAGTTTGGAATTCCGAGTCGATTATTATTTTCTTACGGATAGCGAATGAACTAAAGCAATTAGGAGGGGAAAAAAGTTATCTTTATCTTCTTGAAAAAACGGTAGCTCTTTCAAAACAAGCTGAGGGCTGGAGGAAAAGCGTTTCTAGAATTTAGAAATGTGTCCCCAGAATTTATGATCCGCAGGATTATAAAGCGAGGGTTTGGGAATTCAGTTTCCGCTCTTTGTTGTCTTTTGAGTTTAATTTCAGAAAAAAAAGATAACAGAGGATAAAAGTACTCGATGGTCACGGACAGTCGGAAACTTCTTCGTTTCCCGCTACAGTGAGTAACAACTACTGGTCATCTACTTCACGACCTGCTAACTTCACGAACGCCATGAACGTGAACTTCAACAACGGCAACACGAACAACAACAATAAGACCAATAGCAACTATGTTCGCTGTGTCCGAGCACTCCCGCCTCCAGTCCCCAGTCTGTTTTATATTTCTTATGTCAACTATCTTTACATTAGAAAAGCTCTATAAGGCATATAAGGAATGCCAAAAAGGCAAGAAAAACACAATTAACGCACTTTGTTTTGAAGTGGAACGGGAGAAAAATTTAATACTGCTTCTCAATGAGCTTCAAAGTGGAACATACGAGATATCGCGTTCTGTTTATTTTATTGTTACGAATCCGACTGCCCGTGAGATATTTGCCGCTGATTTCCGCGACCGGATAGTGCATCATCTTTTATGCAATGAAATTCAAAATATATTTGAAGCGGATTTTATTTCTGACTCATATGCAAACAGAAAGAGAAAAGGTACGCATAAAGCTGTAGCGCAACTTCAAAAATATACTAGAGAAGCAAAGAGCAAAACAAAGAATGGATACTATCTTAAGCTTGATGTAGAGAGTTTTTTTTGTTCGATCAATAGAGAAATTCTGTATTCTATTGTTGAGAAAAAGATTAGAGATTGTTCACAACCTGTCGGGGGGGGGCTTCGAAGGAAATGAATTTAATACAGTGGCGAAGTGAGACGCTCTCCCTTGCAAAAAAAATAATTTTTCACGACCCGACGAAAAATTATTTTTATAAAGGTGATCCAAAGAAAAAAGCTCTTATTCCTCCTCATAAATCACTTTTTTGCGTCAAAAATAAAGGCTTACCGATTGGCAATCTCACTAGTCAGTTCTTTGCAAATGTGTATCTCAATGAGCTCGATCATTTTGTGATTGACACCCTTGGCATTGAAAGATATATCAGATATGTTGACGATTTTGTTATAGTTCACGAAGACAAGAATCGGTTAACATCTGTTACGAAATCTATAGACATCTTTTTGAAAGAGATACTCGGTTTACGAATTCATCCTAAGAAAATATATCTTCAAGAGATTTACAAAGGCATTGATTTTTTGGGCTATTTTATCAAACCCTCTCATATATTAGTTCGGCAGAGAGTAGTTCGGAGGTTTAAAAATCGTTTATATCAAAATATTGACGAAGAAGGATTTTTACTAGTTTCTAACATTCCAATGATACAGTCTTATCTAGGACATTTTGGACATGCAAATACTTTTAATCTGAAGAAGAAATTGGCAAGATAGAACATCTTTAGACTCTTTTATGGTATATTTAAGTAGTAAGGATTGTTTTTATCTGTAGCGGGTGGTCGCACTCACATAGGCACATATGTTGGAGTTTCGCCATCACCCGCTTCAAATGGAAATAATTTCTCACCCAGCACCAAAACTCTGTTTTGGTGCTGGGTTTGTTTGTGCTAGTATATATTTATGTCTATTTTTAGCAAAGTTTTCGGCGACGAAAGCTCAAAATTCATTAAAAATGTGGCTGAAACGGTGGCCAAGATAAACGCTTTTGAAGCGGATATTTCGAAGTTGGCAGATGAAGACTTTCCAAAGAAAACGAAGGAGCTCAAGGAAAGGCTAGGCAAGGGAGAGACATTGGACGACATTTTGCCTGAAGCTTTTGCTCTCGTTCGCGAAGCTATGAAACGCACGGATGGTATTCGTCTTTTTGATGTGCAGATGATCGGAGCGATAGCTTTACACAGAGGTCATATTGCGGAGATGAGAACCGGAGAAGGAAAAACGATGGTTGCTGTTCCTTCGGCATACTTGAACGCGCTTGAGGGTGGCGGGGTGCACATAGTTACCGTAAATGATTATTTGTCTCGCATCGGCGCCGTCTTGATGGGACAAGTTTATAATTTTTTGGGTTTGAGTGTTGGAGTCATAAATTCCAACAATGTTTCATATTTATATGATGCTACTCACAAAGAAGAAGATCCCGAGCGCGACAAAGTGGGAGAATTTAAAATTGTCTATGATTTCTTGAAACCGTCTTCTCGAAGACAGTCGTATCAAGCGGATATCACTTATGGCACCAATCACGAATATGGATTTGACTATCTGCGAGACAATTTAGCTACGAGTCTCGATGGTCTTGTGCAGAGAGGTCATCACTACGCCATTGTCGACGAGGTAGACTCTATTTTGATCGACGAAGCGCGTACTCCACTCATTATTTCTTCCGCGGCTGGTGACTCCGAAGATTTTTACGTTAAGTTTTATCAGATCGCTAAACAATTAAAACGAGATACGGATTATGAAGTTGATGAAAAACTGAGAGCGATATCTTTGACTGACGCTGGCATCACCAAGGCTGAAACTCTTCTCGGCATCCAAAATATTTACACGGAAAAGGGCATAAAATATGTGCACCACTTGGAGACAGCCGTAAAAGCGCAAGCCATTTTTGAAAAAGACAAAGACTATGTCGTGAAAGAAGGCGAAGTCATCATCGTAGATCCTTTTACCGGACGTCTCCAGCCGGGTAGGCGTTGGTCCGAGGGCATCCATCAAGCGATTGAAGCGAAAGAAGGCGTGAAAATCGAAAAAGAAACTCGTTCGTCTGGTTCGATTACTTTCCAGAATTATTTCAGATTTTACAAAAAGCTTTCCGGCATGACGGGCACGGCGGAAACTTCTGCTGAAGAATTTTTAAAAGTTTACGGATTAGACGTCATCGTGATTCCGACGAATCGTCCCGTCGTCCGCATAGACCACAACGATTTGATTTTCCAAACAGAGAAAGGGAAATTTGAAGCCATTGCAAAAAAAGTCAAAGAGCTGAACACGAAAGGCGTGCCGGTTTTGATAGGCACCATTTCCATAGAAAAAAACGAGCTTCTTTCCGCATATCTAAAGCAAGAAGGCGTGCCTCATGTTATTTTGAACGCAAAAAATCATGAAAAAGAAGGTGAAATTATCGCTCAGGCCGGCAAACGTGATGCGGTAACTATAGCCACGAACATGGCTGGACGCGGAATCGATATCAAGCTCGGTGGCAATCCTATCGTCAAATCTGAATACGAATTCGTGAAAGGCGCTGGCGGACTTTTTGTCTTGGGCACGGAACGTCATGAAGCGAGAAGAATCGACAACCAGCTTCGAGGCCGTTCCGGCAGACAAGGCGATCCGGGCGAGACTCAATTTTATGTTTCGCTCGAAGATGACTTGATGCGCGTATTCGGTTCAGAAAAAATAAAAACGATGATGGGACGTTTCGGCATACCGGAAGATCAGCCGATCGAAAATCGTTTCATTGGTAGGACTCTCGAAGGAGCGCAAGCCAAAATAGAGGGCTTTCATTTTGATGCCAGAAAAAACACTCTCGAATATGACGATGTGATGAATCATCAACGCAAAATTATTTACGAGCGAAGGCAAAAGATGTTGAGAGCGGACAAAAATGAGATAGAAGAGTTGCTCAAAAATGTGACAGAAGGAAAAGAAGGCGCGGACAAGATCGTTGAAGAAAAAAGAAAGAAATTGGGCGAGGAAGCATTTTTGGAAGTCATTCGTCGCATTGCTCTCTACACTACCGATACGCTTTGGATGGAACATTTGGAGGCGATGGATTATCTGCGCGGTTCAGTAAATTTGCGAGCATACGGACAACGCGAGCCGATTGTTGAATATAAAAAAGACGGACTCATGATGTTTAAAGAAATGGAAGAAACTTTCAAAGAGCAAGTTTTTTCTTTGATCGGTACTATTACAGAACCAGCTAAAGCGGAAGACAATGCTCCCAAGCAGACTTTGGTAGTAAGTCAAGCAGAATCTTCCGAGCTCGACGAAGAAAAAGAGGCATCTCCACAAATAGGAGACATGAAACCTGCCCGCAATGCTTCAGGCATAGCTGATGCAGGCGGGGATATTGGCCGTAATGACCCCTGTCCATGCGGAGCAATTAATCCAGCCACTGGCGAAGTCTACAAATATAAAAAATGCGGTTTGATAAATGCTCCCCAACATCGAAAGTCGTTGATAAATTAAATTTATGATTAACATAGAGGATTTCAAAAAAGTAGAAATAAAAATAGGTAAAGTAATATCTGCAGAAAAGATACCTGAGGGAGACAAGCTTTTGAAATTAATTTTTGACATGGGTGGAGAACAAAGACAGGTCATGTCTGGCATTGCGGAATTTTATAGCGACCCATCAATATTGGTGGGTAAGGAAATGCCGGTAGTAGTGAATATTGAACCCCGCAAACTTAAAGGTTATGAAAGCCAGGGTATGATAATGGCAGCTGATGTCGATGGTCGTCCTGTTTTATTATACCCAGAGACTGAAGTTGCTCCCGGAAGTATTGTAAAATAGAGTTATGAAAAAGATTGTTTTTTAATGATCTAATGTGTAAGATTGTTAAATTTTATGGGAAGTACAAATAATATAAAAATAGGTAAATATAAACATTTCAAAGGAGATATTATGGAAGTGATTGGTGTGGGGTTGCACAGTGAAACTCTTGAAGAATTTGTTTTATACAAACATATTACTGGAAAACGCGCAGGAGAATCGAATTATTGGGTCAGGCCGTTGAAAATGTTTTTGGAAAAAGTCGAAGTCGATGGCCACGCCGAAGGACGGGCAAGTAAAAAAGTTTCAAGGTTTGAATATATAGGACAGTAAAATATGAAAAAACTTTTGGCATTTTCAATACACCGTTATGATTTTTAAAATATTACAAATTCGAAAAATGGCTAATGAGGTAAGGGAAAATCCTGGCAAATTTGCGGGCGGGAAAATAGGAGAGATGTTTTTGGGTGTGCTGTTTATGCCATCTTTGATTTCTTTTATTATCGTATGCGGTTTTTTCATTTTGGGTTTTACCACTTTCCTTGGCGGTCCTTATGGCTTTTTCAAATTTCTTTTCGTGATATTTTTCCTAGGCATTTTGTGCGTGGTGTATTTTATAAGAAAAATTTATAGATTCATTAAATCCATAACAGAAAATGCGGTAAATGATACTATCAAAGTAAAATCAAGAATCGTTGAATAATATGTTCAAAGCGGTAATTTTTGATTTGAATATGTTAAAATAAGAAAAAATGAAAAACTTAAAGAAAAAAATTAAAACGATTTACTGGTGGGCTTTATCTTTTGTTGCTCGTTATTATTATGGAAATCCGTCTAGGAAATTAAAAGTCGTAGGAGTTACTGGCACGAGCGGGAAGACCACGACAGCCACGTTGCTTTATAAGATCTCGACCGAGCTTGGTTACAAAACCGGATTGATAGGCACTGTGGAAAATATCATTGTAAAAGAAGAAGAAGTAGCAAAGATGACCACTCCGGATTCTTTGACTCTCACAAAACTTTTTAATAAGATGAGCAACGCAGGTTGCGAGTATGTTTTTATGGAAGTGTCTTCCCACGCCATAGATCAAAACCGTGTTCGAGGTATAAATTTTGTCGGCGGAGTTTTCACCAACTTATCTCAAGATCATTTTGATTATCACAAAAATTTTGAGAATTATTTTCAAGCAAAGAAAAAATTTTTCAAGATGCTGTCAAAAAAAGCTTTTGCTCTCTCGAATATCGATGACAAATACGGTGAAAAAATGCTCGAAGGTATAAAAGCTAGAAAGTTTTCTTATGGATTTGAAAAGCCAGAGGTCAGACCTATGGGAATCTCCCATAGGTCTGACCTCTGGGCAGATTTTCATGGAGAAATAAAAAAAATGGATTTCGATGGTCTAGAAATGACTTTTAACGATATCACCATCAAGACCAAACTTTTGGGAAAGTTTAACGCATATAATTTGCTCGCGATTTGGAGCGCATGTTCGCTTCTCGGTTTTGATATGGAAAAAGTAAACACGATTTTGGAAAACATCGAGCCACCGCGAGGAAGGTTTGAACATTTTACTTCGAAAAGCGGAGTGCTTGTGATAGTGGATTATGCTCACAAACCGGACGCTCTCGAAAAAATATTTTCAGCAATCAAAGAAGTAATCGGAGGAAAAGGAAAATTAATTTCTGTTTTCGGTTGCGGTGGCGATCGAGACCCGTTCAAGCGTCCCATTATGGGAAAAATCGGGGCTGTCAATTCCGATATCGCAATTTTCACTTCAGACAATCCGCGAAGCGAAAATCCGGAGAAAATTATCGAGCAAATGAAAACCAGTCTATCCGTCGATGATCTTAAAAAAATAAAAACCATTCCAAACAGACGCGAAGCTATTTTGGAAGCGATTAAACTAGTGCAAAAAGGAGATATAATTCTTTGCGCTGGTAAGGGTCACGAAGATTATCAGGAAATCAAAGGCGTGAAGCATCACTTTGACGATATGGAAGAATTCAAAAAAGCTTATGCGGAATTATAAAGAATTTTTTAAGGGTAAAAAAATCACAGTTATGGGGCTGGGGATTTTAGGGCGGGGATTGGGATACACAAAATTTTTAGCGGAATGCGGAGCCGATTTGATCGTGACTGACCTGAAGACCAAAGAGCAATTAGCAACATCAATAAAAGTTTTAGGAAAACACAAAAACATAAAATTTGTTTTGGGCGAACATAGACTGGAAGATTTCGGAAATAGGGATATGGTGATAAAAGCGGCTGGCGTGCCTCTCGATTCTGTATACATTGCCGAGGCAAGAAAAAATAGCATCCCGATTGAGATGGATGTTTCTCTTTTTGCAAAATTAATGCAGGAGGTGATGATCGTCGGCGTTACAGGGACGAGAGGAAAATCTATGACCACTGCTCTCATTTATGAAATTCTAAAAACTAACGAAAAATTTTTAAAGAAAAAAGTCCATATCGGTGGAAACGTCCGCGGAGTAGCTACACTTCCTCTTCTTAAGAAAGCAAAAGCCGGAGATATTTTGGTTTGCGAACTTGATTCTTGGCAATTGCAAGGCTTTGGCGAGGCGAAAATTTCTCCACATATTTCTGTCTTTACTTCTTTTATGCCTGATCATATGAATTATTATAAAAATGACATGAAAGCTTATTTTAACGACAAAGCAAATATTTTTAGAAATCAGCACAGCGCAGATTTTTTGATAATTCGTCCTCCTATGGAAGAATTCATTAATAAGGATGATACGAAAGGGACACTTCTCGTAGCAAATAAAAACAATGTGAAAGATTGGAAGTTTCTCGTCCCCGGAGAACATCAAAGAGAAAATCTAGCTTGTGCCGTTGTTGTGGCTGAAACGCTTGGCATACCAAAAGATAAAATTAAAAAAGCTGTAGAAAAATTTAAAGGATTGGAAGGCAGATTGCAATATGTGAAAACGATAAAAGGCGTGAAAATATATAATGACAACAACGCCACAACTCCGGAGGCCACTGTCGCGGGGATTGAAGCGCTGAAAGACGACAAAAGGAAAAACATAATTTTAATTTGTGGCGGGTCGAATAAAAATCTGCCTTTGGATAGTTTTGTAAAAGTTGTGAATGAGTATTGCAAAGCTATCGTGATGATACCGGGCAGTGGCACAGATAAGCTTTCTAGTTTCGAGTTGAAAATTGTAAGTCATAAAGTTGAAAGTCTGAAAGAAGCATTAAAAACCGCGTTAGGTCTTGCCTCACGTGGAGATATTGTTATGTTTTCTCCAGCCTTTGCGTCTTTTAGAATGTTCAACAACGAGTACGAGAGGAATGATTTGTTTATGAAAATAGTTAAGAAATTAAAATAAGATGAATTTTAGACAGAAAATTAAAAAAACTTTTTATTTTTTCCGAAATCCTATTTATAAATTATATTGTTTTATATTTAGGCCAAAATCATTAGGAGTAAAAACAGTGGTTGAAAATAATGACGGGAAAATTCTTATGGTTCGAATTAGTTATGCTCACAGAAAATGGACCTTTCCGGGTGGTGGCGTAAAACGCAAAGAATCATTTGAGGAAGCAGCAATAAGAGAGCTAGAAGAAGAAGTTGGAATAAAAACGCAGCACTTAATTGAGATGGGTGGATATATCTCAGATAGAAATTTTAAGAAAAATATTGTAAAATGCTTTTACCTTAAAGTAGATTCTTCTTTTGTGAGGATTGATAATTTTGAAATTTCTGAATTAATTTGGTGCAATCCAGGAGAACTTCCAGAAGGTAATTCTTTTTCTGTGCCTGAGATATTGGAGATCTATAAAAATTTTAAATCAAAAACAATATGAATATAGACTTATTAAAAATTAACACTTCGAAAATACTCAGTGCAAGAAAAATATTTTTCATCGGTATTGGCGGGATTGGGATTTCTGCTTTGGCAAAGATGGCTCTTTCGCGCGGGATGGAAGTTTCTGGCGTAAACGACGAAGAAGGGAAGACCATAGACTCGCTCAAAGAACTCGGCGTGAGTGTGATAATGTCAAAGACCGTCTTTGACATACCGGAGGCGGATTTATATGTTTACAGCGATGCGTGGCTTTATCGCGGACCGGAAATTTTAGAAAAAGCAAAAAAAACTGGCAAACCGGTTATGAGTTATTTCGAGGCGTTGGGCATTTTCGCAAAGGAGTACAAAGTCATAGCGATTGCTGGCACTCACGGAAAGACGACAACGACAGCAATGGTGGCAGAAGTTTTAATAGACGCAGGATTAGATCCGACGGTCATAGTTGGTTCGTTCGTTAAAAAATTTGATTCCAATTTTCGCGCTGGAAAAGGAGAATATCTGGTAGTTGAGGCAGACGAATATAATCGGCATTTTTTAAATTTTCATCCGTTTATTGCAGTCGTGACAAACATCGAAGCAGATCATTTGGATTGTTATAAAGACCTGGCGGACATAAAAGATGCATTTAATAAATTTATTTCACAAAGCGAGAATAAAGTTTTGGACTATACGAAATATTTGGATAAGGTGCCGAAATTATCAGTACCCGGTGAGCACAACAGGATGAATGCGGTGGCTACGCTCGCTGTGGCAGACATTTTGAATATCAACGAAGAAGTCGCTCAAAAATCCTTAGCAGAATTTTCTGGCACTTGGCGCCGGCTTGAGAAAAAAGGAAAAACGAAAGAGGGGACTATTGTCTATGACGATTATGCTCATCATCCGACGGAAATCAAGGCGAGCTTGCAAGCTCTCCGAGAACTTTACTCGAAAGGTGGATATAATATTACTGTTTTATTCCAACCGCATCTTTACAGCCGTACGAAGGCTTTGTTTAATGATTTTGTGACCTGTTTTGATGATGCTGACAATGTCTTGCTCTTGCCGATATATTTTGCGCGTGAAGCTAAGGACGAGAGTGTTTCAAGTAAAAAATTAGCCGATGCAATACGCATGCACCGTGGAGAGGCAGTCGCTTTTGATAGTTTTACTGAAGCAGAAGAATGGGTTTCAAAGATGAAACTTGGCCCAAAAGACGTCTTTGTAACAATGGGGGCTGGTGAAGCCTACAAAGTTGCCGATAAGGTTTTCGGGGCTAAAAATTTGACTTTTGACTCAAAATAGTATAGTATATAGATAACCTTGTTTTTAGGCTTCCAAGCTTAATAAATAAGGCTTTTTTAGTTTATTGGCGGTTTTAGACTAGAAATATACAGTTACTGAATTGGCACCTGCCCGCTTTCGCCTGAGCGAAGCGATGGCGGGCGGGGAGCAAAACCGCTTTAATATGGAAAATAGAAAATGGGTGCGATTTGTGGAGTCTTTCGTGGTTTTACCAATTTTAACAATATCATCAGTGCCTGTGGGGCCTATCTCACAAGCCGTAGTAGGTGTTGTTAATACTCCATCAATTGTGTCTTTTCAAAAACAAAATAATGAAGCTTCTGGTTCTTTGGCTGTTAATGATGCCACGGACGAGAAGCTAGAAGCGGAGAAAATCAAAGCGGAAGCTATTGATAGTTATTTCAAGACGCATGGTATGCCATTAGAAGGTATGGGCATGAAGATGGTTTTGGAAGCTGAAAAGAACGAAATTGATTGGCGCCTTTTGCCTGCGATATCTGTCAGGGAATCGACGGGTGGTCAGAATGATTGCAAAAAAGTTAATTTTAACGCTTTTGGTTGGGGTTCATGCAAAATCGGTTTTAAATCAACAGAAGAAGCTATTGAAGTTGTGGCTAAAAATTTGGGAGGCAATAATCCAAAAACTGAACATTATTATGACAACAAAACTACAAAGCAAATCTTGCGCGCCTATAATCCACCTTCCGTCGTGTCTCGTTATGCCGAGCAGGTGATGAACATCATGGATACTATTGGTAAAGCGGACGAGGTAGTAATTCCTAATACAACCACATAAAAAACGAAAGCAAGGCCTCCGTTTTTTATGCTGAATACGTTTATTTGTCGGTGATGATACTTAATATTATTATTGAAACAAAGGCGACAAGAAATCCAAAAATTTGATGGCGTTTCAATTTTTCTTTGTTGAAAACTAAACCAAGAAAACTGGCGAAAGCGATATATCCTTCGCTGATACTTGTTGCAATGGCAATCGGAATATAGAGTGTTGCAAAAGAAAACATTACCCAGGCTAAATTATCAAAAAAACTCACATTAAAAATCAATCTTTTGTTTTCTTTAAAATCTTTTGCGATCTCTTTTAATCTGGAATTTGAAGCGAGATAAACTAAGGCGATAACAGCAATAAAAACGCTAGTAAACCAGTTTATCATCAAAGGACTGATCGTTCTTGAACCGAGCCCAAACATAAAATTAGCTATTCCCATGCATAGAGTTCCAAAGATGGCATACAATATTCCTTTTTCGAGTTTCATTCCTTTGAAATGGCTGAAAGATTTTGTCGACACAAGGAAGATGCCGATCATAGATAAGCCAACCAAAAGAATTTGTAAAAAAGTTAATTTTTCTCTGATTATAAACGTGGACAAAAATATAACCACAATAATTTCAAAAGCATATATTGGTTCCACGATGGAAATTTTACCTATTCGCAGAGCTTCAAAGTTGAGCAAGGCCGCGAATAATGTCGCGAGTCCTGCTATTAAGAGCAAGACAAGATAGTTGCTGAAAGAACTTGCTAATTCGTTATAGACAAAGGGGAACAAAACAATTGCGGCGAATGCGGTTATATAAAATAAAGCAATCCAATCGCCGAATTTTCTAGCGCTTTTCTGAATAAGAAAATCGCCGAGACCCCAAGAAAATAATGCAGTTAATGCAAAAAGAATACCCATGATTAGAAGTTTATCATGTTAAAACCAAAAAATCCCGCACTTGATTGGAATTCGTTTTTTTTTGATCTTGACTTTACCTGTCGGGGGGGGGTAGACTTAGGGTATTATTATTTAATAAAAAAATTATGAATTTTGATCAACCGCCAGTTGCAATAAAACAAGAGAAAGGGTTGGATATGAAAAAGATGGGTGCACTTGTTCAATTATCAGGTACTATCAGATTAGAGGATGGTGGAGAAATTCTTCCTGGTGCTTCTGAAGAAGATAAAAAAACATTTGGAAGTAATAATGGTTTTATTTCTTTTGTAACCGAAGGCGGAGTTCAGTATGTTACCAAATATTCTTCTAAAAAGGCATTAGATCTTGAAATCGCTGGTTATAGACGAGCAGGTCTAGGTGTGCCATTCTCCAATGGAGAGAAACCCTCAGGTAGTAGTCAATTTATTTATAATCAATGGGAAAGAATGGTGCACGAAAAAGCTGACTAGAAAAACTGCAATTTAAAAGCTACCTTTGAAACTAAATAGGATCGTTCTTACAAAATAACAAAAAATCCCGCTCAGTGCGGGATTTTTTGTTATTTTTTTTATTCCAGATAAATCAAAGTCATCTTCTGATCTTTTGGTTCGAAGAGGGTAATTTGAAAATTGTAATTCTTTCCAAGTTCCAGCTTCTCGCGCAATTTGGATTCAGAAGGGAAAGTGGAATTGTGAACAAGTCCCGCCACGCCTTCCTTGATGGAAACTAGCGCGCCGTGCTTGTTGTATTTAATGACAACTCCTTTAATGATATCTCCCTTTTTCAATTTGCCTTCAAATTCTTTCCAAGGATTTTCCTTGAGAGCTTTGATAGAGAGCGAAATCTTGCCGTCTTTTATTTCGATAACTCTGGCGCGGATTTTATCTCCGATTTTGAACATCGAGCGAGGATTTTCTACAAGTCCCCAATCGAGTTCGGAAATGTGCACCAGGCCTTCGAGACCGTCTTCCAATTTGATAAACACTCCGAAATCAACCAATCCAGCAACTGTGCAATCCAAATCTTCTCCGACATGATACTTACTCAAAATCTCTTTCTTCTCTTCGGGATTATTGTCTTTCTCAGAGAAGATCAATTTGCCTTCTTTTGGCAAAGTCGAAATAATCATCACGGAAATTTGCTGTCCGACAAATTTTTTAAGCTCTTTTAAAATTTTATCCTTATCAGAATCCAACACGCGAGGGTAGTGGTCAGCTTTGAGTTGGGACGCAGGCAAGAAACCTTGTATGCCTTGCCATTCCAAAATCAACCCTCCTTTGTTCGCGTCTTTTATTTCCAAACTCATTACTGTCTTTTCTTTTATTGCTTTCTCAGCCTCACTCCAAATAAGCGCTTGCTTGGCTTCTTTGAGCGAAAGTTCTATATAACCATCTTCGTTTTCTTTTTCAACAACTTTTGCCTTGATGATATCGCCGGGACTTATTTTTTTTATAATGTCCTTAGCATTGATAAATTCGCGACCGTAAATAATACCTGCTCCGTATGGCGCGAGGTCGACATAAACTGACGATTTTTCGACGCTAATAACTGCGCCTTCCACGAGGGCGTCAACTTCTGGCTTATTCACACTACGAGACATGATGGAACTTAAGATCGGATTTTCATCCACAACTATTACTGGTACTTCCTTTTTTTTAATCATAAATGTTTCTAAAATTAAAACATCCGCCATAAAGCGGATATAAGGCTTAGGTTTTCCGACATAAGGTCGGAAGGTTACCCTAAATCCATGCTTTTAATAAATATTCAACTGAAGTGATATTACTATGAAACGAGACAAAATGCAACCTCACTTTTTTGTCTCTCTCCAATACTCTAGAGAGGAGTTGGGATGAGGTGATTTTGAATTAAAAATGTGCTATTATATACATATAATGATAATAACATATTTCGGCAAACAATTTTTCAAGATTCAGCAAGGAGAGACGGTTCTCTCTTTTAATCCTGTCAGCAAAAGCTCAAAATCTGGGATAAGCGCTCACTTTGGCGCGGACATCGCTTTGGTCACTACAAATCATCCCGATTATAATGGCGTGGAGCAACTCTCTCATGGAGACAGAGAACCTTTCGTCATCAATGGTCCGGGAGATTATGAAATAAAAGAAATTTTTATCAAAGGTGTTTTGTCGGATGCTCTTATCGGAGACAAAAAACACATCAACACCATTTACATATTTTCAATAGACAATATCAATATTGTGTTCCTCGGAGCGCTTTCGAGTTCTGAAATTTCAAAAGAAGCGCTCGAAGCGATAAATAGTCCAGATATTCTTTTTGTTCCGGTTGGCGGAAAAGGTTCTGCAAACGGCGCGAGTTTGCTTGATGCGAAATCCGCCGCCAAACTAGCATCTTCTTTCGAGCCGAAAATGATCATACCGATGGACTACGACGATGCGTCTCTCAAAGCGTTTTTGAAAGAAACTGGAGAGGAAAAAGCCGAAGTGGTAGATAAATTGACTTTGAAATTAAAAGATTTAGAAGGCAAGGAAGGGGAGGTTGTGGTTTTAAAAGTAACGTAGCAGATAGCGCCTAAAGCCCTATCTGCAAAATTTATGAAAAGAATCATTCATCATTTAAGAAAACAGCCGGAAAAAACGAGGAGACACATCTTGCATGTTACTACTGTTGTATTCGGCATTGTTTTAGTTTTGCTTTGGATTTATTCTTTGGGGACGAATCTGACCAGTCCCGATACGCAAGCGAAAGCGAAAAATGATCTCGAAACTTTTTCCACATTAAAGGCCAATTTAATCGGCGGATATCAAAGCATTTCAGGGTCGCAGTAATTTTAATAATTTTCCATGAAAAAATCTTTAGAAATAAAAGAGGAGAGTGGCGGTATGGATAAAATCCTCGGAGTAGACGTAGTTGCGGAGATGAAGGAATCATATTTGGCGTATGCCATGTCGGTTATTACTTCGCGAGCCTTACCGGATGTGCGAGATGGATTAAAGCCCGTTCATCGTCGAATTTTGTTTGCCATGAACGAAATGGGACTTACTTCTTCGGCACGTTTTCGTAAATCTGCTGCAGTTGTCGGAGATGTGCTTGGAAAATATCACCCGCATGGAGATGTTGCTGTTTATGATTCTATGGTGGGTATGGCGCAGGAATTTTCTTATCGTTACCCTTTGATTTTGGGACAAGGAAACTTTGGTTCAATCGATGGAGATAGCGCGGCGGCAATGCGTTATACCGAAACAAAAATGTCTAAACTTTCTTCTGAACTTTTGCGCGACTTGGAAAAAGAAACAGTTGATTTTCGTCCGAACTATGACCAGACTCGAAAAGAACCGGTCGTTCTTCCTGCGGCTGTGCCGGCGTTACTTTTGAACGGTACTCTCGGTATTGCTGTCGGTATGGCAACGAATATTCCTCCGCACAATTTGGCGGAAGTGCTCGACGCCACAAAACACTTAATCGAAAATGAAGACGCAACGACGGAAGACTTGATGCAATTTATCAAAGGTCCGGATTTTCCTACCGGCGGTATTGCTTATGGATACAAGGATATGCTCCATGCTTATTCCGGAGGCCGTGGCGGAGTGGTGACGAGAGGCGAAGCGGAAATAGTAGAACAAAAAGACGGTAATTTTTCAATCATCATTACCTCGATTCCGTTTAGAGTAAATAAAGCAAATTTAATAATGTCTATCGCCGAGCTTGTGCAAGAAAAAAAGTTGGAAGGTATCAAAGGACTACGCGACGAGTCAACTAAAGATATTAGAGTTGTCATTGATTTGAAGCCCAGCGCGCATCCGGAAAAAGTTTTGAATTATATTTATAGAAACACCCAGCTCGAGTCGAACTTTAACTTTAACATAGTTGCTCTGGTGGACGGCGTACCGCAGACTCTTTCGCTTAAGTCCATTCTGGAACAATTTATTTTACACAGAAGGGAAGTTGTAAAACGCAGGTCGGCTTATGACTTGCGTCGAGCCGAAGAACGCGAACATATCTTGCTTGGTCTCAAGAAAGCCTTGGATAAAATAGATCGCGTGATAACTGTTATTCGCGGTTCGAAAGATACACAAGTTGCCAAAGTTAATTTGATGAAAGAATTCAAGTTCTCTGATTTGCAGGCGACGGCTATATTGGAAATGAAATTAGCAAGACTGGCTGGCCTCGAACGAAAAGCAGTGGAGAACGAATTGGAAGAAAAACAAAAATTCATCAAGGAAATGAAGGATATTTTGGCAAATCCAAAAAGAATATTGAAAATTATAGGGGAAGAATTGGCTGAAATCCGCGCAAAATATTCTGATGAACGCCGAACAAAAATCGTCAAAGGCGGAGTCAAAGAAATTTCCGACGAAGATTTAGTGCCGGAAAAAGAAACGATGCTCGTCTTGACCGCTGGAGGATACGTCAAATGCACCGACCCGGGTGAATATCGCGCTCAAAAGCGAGGCGGAGTGGGCGTGATCGATCTTGAAACCAAAGAAGAAGATTTTGTAACAATGCTTGTCTCCGGTTCGACGCACAGTAATCTGCTCTTCTTTACCAATTTGGGAAAAGTTTATCAGATGAAAATGTACGAAATCCCGGAAGCTCGCCGAGCTACTCGCGGGAAATCAATTATGAATTTCCTTTCCCTTGGAACGGAAGAAAAAGTCACTTCCATTTTAGCGATGCCAAAAGATATCGACAAGTCTCCGACATCACTCATGCTTGTCACAAAAGGTGGCACAGCCAAAAAAATGTCTTCCGAAAGTTTCAAAGATGTGCGCCGAAGTGGCATCATTGCCATCCGTCTCGACAAAGACGATCAGCTTATTTCTGCGTTAATTACAGAAAAAAACGATGAGGTCATGATCGCGACAGCTTTTGGTCAATCTATTAGATTCAAAGAATCTGATGTGAGAGAAATGGGCAGGACGGCAGGAGGCGTGCGTGGCATAAAGTTGAAAAAGAGCGACATGGTTATCAGTGTCGATGTTGTGTCTGGGAGAAGTGGAAAAAAGGAAGGCTCGTTCCTTACAATGAGTGCTAACGGCTTCGGCAAAAAAACTAATTTGAAAGAATACAAAGTCCAGAAACGAGGTGGGTCAGGCATAAAGACGGCAAAAGTCACTCCAAAAACAGGTTCGCTTATCGTTGCCAAAGTTTTGACAGGGGAGGAAGAAGAATTGATTGCAATGTCCAAAAAAGGCCAAGTCATCAGGACAGCTCTGAAAGATATTTCTTCGTTAGGTCGTCAGACACAAGGCGTGACCATAATGCGTTTGAGAGGAGGAGATGGCATAGCATCACTCGCCTGTATTTAATTTTTTTATGTTCAATTTTTTTAAAAAACAAAAAATACAGGATAAAGATCAGGCAGTATTAAATCAGCTTATTAAATATGGTTCTAATTTATCTAAATTGCATAGTATTGATTTTTTCCTTTATTTTTCCAACAAAGAAGCTGCAGAGAGGGGGAAAGTAATGATTCAGGAAAGGTTTGCAAATTCCTCAGTTTCTGTAAGTGATTCACAAAAACAAAAATTTTTGTGTCTAGTTAATATTTCTATGGTTCCAAACCTTGAAACTATACAGAACGCCAGTACTCAATTTGAAGCCATTACTGCATCTCTTGGTGGAGAATACGACGGATGGGAAACAGCAATTGAGAGATAGTGTAGTGTCAAAGACCGTCTTTGACATCGTAAATTAATGTTTGTTTTTTAAAATTGTTAATGTCACCAAAAGTTCCAATTAATAATTCTTTATTTATTATTGGCAGATTCCTGTCAGAAGCATAGTCATTATAACTGCTCCACAAATATTCGGATGGGTGTTTTACGATTTTATCTTTAACAGGGTTCATGTGAATGTAAGCTGATGTCCACATTAGTTGAGGATTATTTTCTATTAAAACAGCTTTAAAACAATCTTGAAAAGCATGTCCTACACGACCATACTTATTATTTATATATTTTGAATAACTTGAACAGACTCTTGAAATTAGTTTTGAAATTGATATATCGCCACACTGTTCAATTAAAAAGTGAAAATGATTAGGCATAAGGCAAAAAGCATTAATTTTGAATTTACTTTTTCCTTCAGATTTAATTCTTATCCTGGAATAAGGCATACTCAACAATTTCTCACCCCTCAATTCTTTCTGATCAAATCCTAAAGCTAAGGCAAGTCTAAATAGGAAAGCTTTATAATCTTGATCATCAAAAAATATTTTTTCTTTATTATTACCTCTATTATAAATATGGGCAATTGATCCGGCATTAAATTTTTTGTAGTCTCTATTATTCATTGTTTTATTATGTCAAAGTGTCTCTTTGACATCAAGCGATTTTTGTTAATAACTTTAATGCATGTAATGCAATTTCGTACTATAATATGAGTATGTTCACCGATCCCTTAAAAAATTTGAGAGCTTTCGGAATAAAGGAAAATGATATTGTTGTGGATTTGGGGGCGGGGACTGGATATTATTCCGTTGTCGCTGGAAAGCTCGCGCCAAAGGGAAAAGTCTACGCGGTTGAGTTACAGAAAGATTTTTTAGCGACAATAAAAAATAAAGTAAAAGAAGCTCATCTTACTAATGTCGAATGTCTCTCTGGGAATGTCGAAAAAATCGGCGGTACGAAAATAGGGGACGGTGTTGCTGATGTGGTAATCGCTTCGAATATACTTTTTCAAGTTGAAGACAAAATCCAATTTATCGAAGAAATAAAAAGAATCTTGAGGCAAAAAGGCAGAGTTTTATTGATCGATTGGTCAGAATCGCCAATCATAGCGACAAAAAATATGATCCAAAAAAACAAGGCGCGCGAGATGTTTGAAAAAGAAGGTTTCATTTTACAACGTGAAATTGATGCAGGAACGCATCATTATGGTATGATATTAATTAAGTCATAAAGTAAAAAAATGAAAGGAAATTTCCAACTTATAATTATAATCGTGTTCATCGCCTTGGCTATTTTTGGCATTTTAGTTTTTTCCGGAGCGATACCAATAGGAAATAATGGCACGCCAGGAAGCTTGGGCACAGTCGTTTTATGGGGGACAATAAAAGCATCTACAATGGTGCCGATTCTTGAGCAGTTCAATAATGCCAATCCCACTTTTGTCGTGAAATATGTACAGAAATCGCCGGAGAGTTTTGATCAAGATTTACTTGAAGCGTTAGCAAATGGCGCAGGTCCTGACATGTTTTTCTTGCCGGACAATTTAGCTTTTCATTACGCAAATAAAATTGTTTCTATTCCGTACAGCAGTTATCCTCTAGCTTCGTTTAAAAACAATTTCGCCAGCGCAGGGGATGTTTTTCTAACTTCAAAAGGCATTTTAGCTTTTCCTTTATCTATTGATCCACTTATGATGTATTACAATCGAAGCATGCTCGATGCGAACGGAATAGTTTCTCCTCCAGTTCTTTGGGACGATCTTGTTAACCTTGTGCCGAAACTTACCAAGAAAGACGACTCAAACAAAATAATAAAGAGCGCGGTTGCGCTCGGTCATTTTTCAAATATTACTAATGCTAAAGATATTTTGGCTGCTCTTTTTATGCAAGCAGGCAATGGAATTATTGCAGAGAGAAACGGAGTTTTCATTTCTGTTCTAAATGGCGATGTTTCTAATCAAAAATATAATCTTGGTTCAATTTTGAAATTTTATACCGACTTCGCTGATCCAAACAACAAGGATGTGTATTCTTGGAACAAATCATTTCCAAATTCCGATGTGGCCTTCTCGGCGGAAAATTTAGCTTTTTATTTTGGTTTTGCGAGCGAACTTAATTCTTTAATCAACAGAAATCCAAATCAAAATTTGGCAGTCGCGTCCTTTCCTCAAATTAAAGGCGCTAGTTTCAAGTTAACAGACGCTCATGTGACAGGCATAGCCCTTCTTGCTTCTTCTAAAAATTTCAATACGGCTTTTACCGCGGCGAGTTTGATGGCGACAGGGAATTTTGCTTCTCAGTTTGTTTTGGCAACTGGTGTGGCGCCTGCGCGCAGAGACTTACTCAAGGTCAAACCAGCAGACGCATATTCCCCGATTTTTTACGATTCCGCGCTCTATGCGAGAAGTTGGCTTGATCCGTCTGTAGCAGATACTGACAACATTTTTCAAAATATGGTTGATAAAGTGCTTTCGAACGATATGACTGTTGGTAGCGCGATATCTGATGCGAGTGGCAAGTTGGGATTATTATTGTTACAATAAAGGACGATATGAAAAAAATAATCAAATTCTTAATTCCTGTATTCGTGTTTCTAATACTTATCGCGCCGGTTATTTCTTTTGCACAGGCGGATGTGTGGAAAGGGTTAGTTCCACCTTGTAGCGTAGATCAAATTACAAAGCAATGTGTTTGGGGGTTTAATGAATTAATGACCCTCATTAACACTGTAATTCATTTCATTCTTTTTTATATGGCTATTCCGATTGCCGCGGTGATGTTCGTCTATGCCGGTTTTAAAATGGTAACTTCGGGAGGTAGCGCGGAAGCTAGGGGACAAGCGAAGAATATTTTCACAAATGCAGTTCTTGGTCTTGTCATAGCCGCCGCCGCTTGGCTTATTATTAGAACGATATTGTCGATTTTAGGTTTTGATGGGGCTTGGATTGGTTTTACAATTTGATGTATAATATAAAAATGACTTTCATAAAGAAAAATTGGTATAAATTTGTTTCGCTATTTTATGTTTTTTCGATGCCTGTGGTTTCTTTTGCACAGAATTCAGAGAGCGGTACGCCGTGTGATGTTGCCGGCTCAGGCAAGATCTGTAACCCGTTAAAATCTGGGGTGGTTGATTTTCCGACTTTCTTACAAACTCTTTTAACGGGTGTACTTAGAATCGGCATACCGATTGTCGCATTGGCTATTATTTACTGCGGTTTTCTTTTTGTGTCAGCGCGTGGCAATTCTGAAAAACTAACTAAAGCCAAAGACGCTCTCTTATACACTTTAATCGGCGCGGCGATACTCTTGGGGTCGTGGGCTATCGCGACAATGATATCAGGCACAGTCTTAGCATTATGATTAAATTAAATAAAATAAAATATTTCCTGTTTTCTGTTGTGTTATTTTCTTTTACAATTATACCTACTGCGTTTGCTCTCAATTATACTCCTACCCAAGTAACTACGGTTGGTTGTTTAGCTATTGATAGTAATTCGAAATTTCAAGACGTTTTGATTTACGCCACCTGTATCATAAACAAGTCAGTTATTCCTCTCATTTTTGCTCTAGCCGTGGCGTTGTTTGTCTGGGGAGTAGTGCAATATGTCATAAATAGCGATGAAGAGGCAAAAAAAGAAAAGGGCAGGCAGTTTATGATCTGGGGGATTATTGCTTTGGCGGTAATGGTTTCAGTTTGGGGATTGGTAAATATTTTAGGGAATACTTTTGGCATAGAAAAAACTATTCCACAAGTTAAGCCATAGTTGTTTTATTTTGTTCATGATATAATTAAAAGATATTATTATTTAACCTGCCCGCAATGCTTTGCATAGCGATGTAGGCGGGGGTCGGAGATTATTAGTTAGATTATTAGTTAAACGTTTACAAAAATGAAAAATAAATTAATTGTTTTGTCGGGTTTTGTTTTAGGTCTTTCGCCAGTTGTGGCATTAGCGCAAGTCGGGACCGTTGGTGCTACTTCTAATAACTGTGATATTGGTGTAAATGGAACATTGCTTGGAGTATTGTGCAAAATAGGACAGATTCTTAATGCTGTTGTTCCAGTTTTGATAGCGCTTGGGATAGTCTATTTCGTCTGGGGTGTCATTTCTTATGTAATTGGAACCGATGAAGAAACAAAGAAATCAGCCAGAGAGAAAATGGTTTATGGAATTATTGGTTTAGCTGTTATTGTCGCTGTTTGGGGACTTGTGAGAATTTTGACAAACACATTTCAAGTTAATAACACTGGACAAGTAACGCTTCCTACTATTCCGATTGTTCAATAATTTAAGATTATTATGGATCCCGTTAGAAGTCTACTTTCGGGAACCATTTTTAGAGATTATTAGTTATTAACTTCTAACGGGATGGATTTACTTTCTACCAAAGTAGCCTATGCGACGAGTACAAACTTGAACCAGTTTATAACAAATGTTGATAGCATGATTATAAACCCGCTCATAATATTTCTTTTCGCTTTGGCGTTGGTGTATTTTCTTTACGGCTTATTTGAGTTCATCGCTAACGGCGCAAATGACGAGAAAAAAACAACAGGGAAGAGCCATATGCTTTGGGGGATAGTCGGACTTACCATAATGATGGGGGTTTGGGCTATTTTAGGGATTATCTTGAATACTCTAAACATACAAGATCAGATAAAGCCTGAACAAGGAGAAGTTAATCTGCCTTCGCCTAAATAAGGAAATAAAATTCTGAAAAAATATAAAGAGGGCGTTTCGTTGTTAACGAAACGCCCTCTTGCGTGGCCAGCGCGATTACGGCCATTTGTTCATTTTTGAATTGTTACCACTTTATATACCTGCACCCGAAATCTTGGGAGCAGGGGATCCAAAGAGACAAACTTTGTCTCCCCAGACCGCATAGATGAAGGGGCATGAAAATCTTCCCCTTGTCCTTCCCGGTCGACAATCTGATCGCCGGGGTAGATAATTCGTAGAGGATGATCTCCCCAGATTATCTTGAACCTGTAGTCAATGATTGTGCTACAGGGTGTTTTTCCTTCGTACATGAGCTCGAGAGCTTCGGCTGTCGTTGCCGAACTTGCCGAAGTTGATCCCGTTGGCACCGAGTTCGTCGGTGCGGGTTCGGGTGGACCGAAAGCGCCATGCCATATCAATAAGACAGGGCCTCCTATAGTCCCATGCTTCTTGAGGTATTTGGTGCTGATTTCCTCCCGATTTGGCAAGGTTTTGGCGTAGGTTGGAAATCCTAACTGTACAGTCAGGACTAAGAAGGCAATTGCCAAAACGATTCCTATTGTCAACCAACGATTTCCTTTCACCGACACGTAGGCTAATCCGGCTGAGAATAAGATGGCGATAGCATTCCATGCTAACGACAACTTTTCTGGGCGATGGGGGATAAGCAGTCCTTCTAGGATGCTTCCGAGGAGCATTAAGACAAGGAATATTGCTACTCCCATGCTTGCTTTTACTAGAATCTCCATAACTCCCCAAAAGCTCTTGACTCCATCGTCTCCAATGTTTTTCTTCACTATAACGGCAAAGAAAACCGCGAGGATTAATGTTAGTACTGCCAGCAATCCCCTAACTGGTAGTCCTATTGTCAGCAAGACAGCAAGTATGATGATCGAGATGATCGCGCCAATTTTTTTCATATCTGTTGTTCCTTTCTTATGCGAGTTTGCTTCTGAACAGTGTTTTCAGCAAGATTTCGCCGATCTCGACTACAAGGTCCCATTTTGCGAACTCCCAGAAACCTAGTTTCGCATGTGGAGCCGAAGTACTTGCACTTTCAGCATGTGCAGTTACTTCAGGAGCTTTACGGCGACGTTCTTCGACAGCTTCATCATGGTGTTTCCTGATTAGATCTTGGATCTTCTTGATTACGTTCTTGAATTCATCTGCAAACGCAAACCAGAAGAATCCAAAAGTTAAGAATGCCATGAAGAATGATTCTTTCCACCAGAACCAGCTTATCCTGTTAGGATTTTTTTCTGATTCCAACCAGCCGATGATTTTCTTGACGACTGATTCACCGATGGTGATTGTGCTAAGGAACTTCCTGATCGATTCCATCAGCCAATCTGGTATCCATGATGTCCATAGGGGCGGTCCCCAATTGAACAGAGCAATCACACATGTGACCGCTGTGCTCGCTAGCAAGACAAACCACCAGTTGTTTTCGTTCCAGTAGGCCTTTCTGGCCCTTTTCCCTCGCCACCATGCGGTGAGGGCGATGGCTATCGCTCCCACCACGAGACACACAATTAGCCATATTGTGGAGGCAAGAAGGGTGTGTTGTCCCTTCTCAATCCATTGAAGAAAAGTTCGATTCATATTTTCTTTCTTTCTCTTTGTGCTCCGACCTAGGGTCGGAGCGGGTTGTTGTTATTTACGTTAAATGTTTTGAGCGAACGGGTCGCCCGCTAAAAAGCCAAAGCCATTTTCAGCTACTTGGCGGGCAAACCATTCACATTTAACCTTGTTTTCAAAGATCAGTTTACCGCCGTAGTATATCATGAAACAAAATAAAAGTCAACATTGATTTAATATCATACTTGATAGATAATCAATGCATAACTATGAAAAAGACCCTTATGCAGATACGTCTGCATCGGGGGCTTTTTCTTTTTAGTGTGTTTTTGAAAATTTATGATAATGCTCGTTTAAAAAAGTTATTTCTATATTTTTATTTCTTAATAAGATTGAACACTTGTTCTCATCCGGTGCTAGAATGCAGTTCATTGATTTATTTTCTTCTAAAAATTTTACTAAACAACCGAAATCTCCATCGCCCGTGATTAAGATACAGGAAGTGAATGCTTTGGTGTAAAAATCTGAAACCGTTTTCAATACAAGTTCTGCATCACAATTACCTTTAATTGTTCCACCAACAGAAACAGTTTGTTTAAAAACCAAAATGAAACCGCATTCTTGTAGGTATTCGTAAAATTTCACTCTTTCTGGAACAAGTCCAATGAATAAATATATATTTTGCGGATTATATTTTTGGCGCAACCATCCTCTAAATTTTTTATAGTCTATTTCAAATCCAAGCTCTTTGGCTCCACGGTATAGATTATTTCCATCAATATATATGTTTACTTTATTCATGTAGATTATTTTATCATAAAATTTGCAAATGGAGGTATCAGAAATGAAAAATAGTTTTAAATCATAAGCAAAAAAGCCTCCCGAGATGGGAGGCTTTTTTGCTGTGTTTTTTATGATTAGGCGTGTTTCAGTGGAGTTGAATTATATTTTTCATTACCGCCATAGACCCTTCTCACCAAAATAACTATTATCAAAATAATTATTGCGACAAAGATCCATTGTATCAGGCTGTTGGGCAAGAAACTGTTTGAGCCGAATATGGCGTTTGCCGCGAGATTGTTGTTATTTTCGTTTGCTTTAGAGACTTCTCCACTCATGGTGACATTAGAAGTTTTTTTTACGCTTGCATTGGAATTATTTGTGCTCGTATTAGAATTGTTAGAACTTTGGTTGGTTGGATTTATAACTGGTGTTGGATTATTTGTTACTGGTTGGCTATAGGCATTATTATAAACAGTGTTGCAACCGCCTTCACTACAAGAAGTAGAATTATAACTATTATAACCATAACTTTGGGTAGGAGACATAATCATCAAAGAAGCTGAAACAGCCAATATTCCTAAATTGAAAATTATTGATTTTGTGTTTATTTTATTCATACAGTTAGAGTATATCATATTCATATATAAATGTCAAGCAAAACGGCGCCTCTGCATGGTTAGCAAGAAGGCGCCGTAAAGATTGATGTTTTTCAGCGGACTTTATTGTAGGAGCCACCGATTTTCCTTCTCCTCGTTACCACGAGGAGACAACGACATTCTGACCGCCCGGCCCGTTGTGAACGTTACTGGTACCTCCAGGGATGGAGGAAATGGTGTTTCCTCCGCCTGGGCCGTTATTATGACCCCAGCCGTAGCCACCACCTCCTTGGACGGAGATAGTGTTCACTCCACCCGGCCCGTTATTGTAGTAACTCCCATTTCCATAATAGTTGGTGTTACCACTGAAAAGGGAAGCCAGAAACCCTTTTCCTCCAATTTCTTTGGAGACAGCGGCGTCCCTGGCGCCGTTTAACTGTTGAATCTTAATATCCTTGTTTACGGCGGGGCCTGTCTGGGTCACCTGACCGGCCATAATGTTTGTTTTCCCATCGACGATATTCGTCATCGTTGTCGTCGTCACTGCCAGCTCTCCTGGTTTAAAGGGAAGAGATAAGTCTTTGTGGGCATAGTTCCCACTGTTCATGGCGACGCAGCCGGAGCTAACCACGATGACCAAACTGAGACCGACGATGTTGATTATATTTTTCATTATATTTCTTGTGTTAGATTTTATGTTTTTCTGCAGGCAGTAGCCAAAAGATTTAGCTATTATCTGCAAAAAAACAAAAACAACAAAAGAATAATTTTGAAAGAACAATATACTAACTTACTGGGTATAGTATAGCATATTGGAGTCTTATTGTCAAGCTCAATTTAAGCCCATAAAATATAGGTATTTTTTACATACTTTTTAGCGTTTTTTTATGTGGGCGAGGAGGGATTTGAACCCTCAAGTCTTGCGACATCAGTTCCTAAGACTGACGCGTATACCAATTCCGCCACTCGCCCAAAATATATTTTGACTAGATTTTGCCTAGTCTATGTGCCCGAGGTGGGAATCGAACCCACATGACCTTGCGGTCGGGAAATTTTAAGTCTCCTGCGGCTACCAATTACGCCACTCGGGCAAGGCACGCACAAGTTAAAAAGTTTACAAAACAAACTTTTTAACTTGTGCGCCCAGCAGGGATCGAACCTGCGACATTCTCCTTAAGAGGGAGCTACTCTACCAGCTGAGTTATGGGCGCATATTTTGTTTTCAAATACTCTGAGGCGTGGGTGGGAATCGAACCCACGCATGTCGGTTTTGCAGACCGAAGCGTTACCACTTCGCCACCACGCCATTCTTTCATCCTAACTATTTCGAAGCAATTCGTCAATTTTTTGTCTGTGCTTTTCTCCGAGGTCGATCGCTATATCGACAAAGGGAATATTTTTTGTAGTCATAGTCTTTTTCAAGAATTCTCGCAATTCTCCTCGCTTTCTTTTGGCGAATTCTAGGGCTGGTTTTTCTTTTTCGGTAGGGAATACAGTTATGAATATTGTTGCCTTTTTCAAGTCGGGCGAACAAGTTGCCGAAGTCACAGTGATGAGTGAAGTTCCGTTATTTTCTCGCTCCAAAAATTCCGCAGTTGCTTCTTTGAGATAGTTCGCTACTTTTTCTTTTCTTTCCATGTTTTTTTATTTTTGCGCTATTGAAAATAATTCTATAATGTCGCCCGGCGCGATTTCTATTTTCGACTCGATCATCATGCCGAATTCTGATCCATCTTCGACGATGCCGGTTTTCGCTTTATTCTTTTCCAAGTTCACGATTTTTCCGCGTCCGATTTCGAATTCTCTGCGCATAATTTTCACTGTTCCATTTAAGAGCATTTGTCCTTCAGTAACCTTACCGCCTATTATCTGGCGCTCTTTGGTTCGACTGAAAGCTCTGATGATTTTTGCGCGACCGGTCGTTTCTATCGTCTCGATTCTAGGTCTTCTGTTTTCCATTTGCTCTTCGAGCCACTCTTTCATTTTATAAATGACGTCGAAAAACGAAATCGTGATTTCTCTTTTTAGAGCAATTTCTGTCGCGTTCCTGTCCGCTTTTACATTAAATCCGATGATTATCACATCTTTGCTGTCGGACATATTCTTTATATCTGATTCTGAAATTGTCCCTACTCCTTTTCCGATAATTTTGAACTCAGCATTATCTATTTCACCCTTGCTTTTTATTTTAGTTATTTCTTTTTCAATGGCTTCCAAGGATCCGGCAACATCTGCTTTGAGCAATATTGGGATTATTTTTTTCTCTGAGTTTTTCTCTGGATTTTTTGTTTTGGGAGCCGAGCTCCCAAAGTTTGGGAGCTCGGCTCCCAAAATCTTTGCATACTCTTCCGCGCCCTTTCTATTTTTAAAAGATTTAAATTCTGATCCCAATTTCGGCATTTTATCGAAACCGCAAAGGCGAACAGGGGAGGAAGGTCGCGCGCTGTTTATCATTTCTCCTTTGAAATTTTGAATTATGCGTGTGGAAGTCATAGCATCTCCGGCAACAACGAACATTTTTTTCTGAAGCTCTCCGTTTTTGATAATTAAAGTCGCCTGAATTCCACATTTTGAATCAAGGTTTGCTTCTATCACGAAACCTGAAGCGTTTTCTTCTGCGTTTCCGGTGAAGTTTTCCATTTCAGCTAAAATCAAAATGAGCGATAGGAGGTTGTCTACACCAGCGCCGGTCTTTGCAGAAATTTCCACGCATGGAATCTTGCCTCCATAATTTTCCAGATAGATTTCGTTTTCCGCAAGTTCTTGTTTCGTCTTTTCGATATTTGCGTTTGGTTTATCTATTTTATTTATTGCGACGATGGAAGGCAATTTCATTTCGTTGATTGTTTTCCATGCCTCGATTGTTTGTGGCTTCACGCCATCTTCAGCTGAGACTATCAAAATAGCGATGTCAGCGATCAAAGCTCCACGTTCGCGCATTTTTGAAAAAGCTTCGTGTCCGGGTGTATCCAGAAAAGTAATTTTTCTTTCTTTTCCTTCTTCATCTTTATGTAAGACTTCGTAAGCAGAAATACATTGGGTGATACCTCCAGCTTCACACTCAGCCACATTTGTTTTTCGAATGTAATCTAAAAGCGTTGATTTTCCGTGATCAATGTGTCCCACGACCACTACGACTGGTGGTCTCGATATTGTTTTGTTATTTTTATTTTCTTGCATTTTGTTTTATAACTTTCCACTTTATGAACTTTTTAACTATCTAACTTCCGCTTTTCGCAGTGCTTCTTTTTCTTCTGCGCTCAATTCGTATTCTGATTTGTTATTTTTTATAGGCTTGGCAAATATGCTCATTCGTTCGCGGGAGTATAAACTTGAAAATACAACGCCATCGCCTTCCTCATTCAACATTCCAATAGCGAAACTCTGGTTACTGCCTTGATCAGGGAAAGGATTGAAACGAATAGTCTCGAGTCCGCGTATACTTTTTTTTAATTTTGCATTTATAACTGTAATGTCTTTTTGTGTGTCGTCTTTCGCTTTTCTCAAATTAGCAATATCTCGTTCAAGATTTACTATTGTGTCTTCCAAATCTTTTGCCTTTTTACCGAGAAAGAATCTCTTTAGACGCTTTTCTGTGGTAATAATCCAAACAGCGCCGACTATAATAGCGATTAATGTGAAAACAAAAAAAGCTAATAAAAAAATACCGTCGAGCTTTATATTCATATTTAGATAATATATACTATTTTTATGCCTAAATCAAATGGCCGTTCAATAAAAAAGACAAGAAAAATATACTTGGATTACGCATCAAGCGCTCTTTCTCAAACTGCAAACCCGGGAGCGATACATGAATTGGGAGTGAAGGAAAAAAATAAACTTGAAAGCGCAAGGGCAACTGTAGCAAAAATTTTGAATGCGCAGAATGCAGAAATTATTTTTACATCAGGCGCGACGGAGAGTAACAATCTGGCAATTTTGGGGTTGGTGTATGCGGGACAAGAGCAAGGTTTTCTCAGGTCCTCGGTTCTCCGGGTCCCTTCCCCGGCCAGACCTTTCAAAAATCTTGCTCTTGTCCCGCATATCGTGACGACAAACATTGAACATGCGTCTGTGTTGGAAACCTGCAAGCATTTAGAAAAAATGAAACAAGCGGAAGTAACTTATGTGCCAGTGGAAGAAAACGGAATTGTCGATGTGAAGAAAATAAAAAAAGCTCTGAAACTAAACACAGTTCTAGTTTCTGTCATGTATGCAAACAACGAAATCGGCACGATACAACCTATACGAGAGATTGCGAAGGAAATTCGACATTGGAGAAAAACACACCTCACCCGCTTTCAGCACCCTCTCCTTGGTAAGGAGAGGGTCGGGGTGAGGTTCCCTTTTTTCCACACCGACGCCACGCAAGCGGTGAATTATTTGCCGATAAGTGTTCCACAACTTGGTGTTGATCTGATGTCTATGAACAGCGCAAAAATTTATGGACCGAAAGGTATTGGAGCTTTGTATGTGAAAAAGAATACGCCGATAGGAAAAATTATGTTCGGCGGAGATCAAGAGTTCGGTTTGCGACCAGGAACAGAAAACGTGGCTCTGGCTGTCGAATTTGCTAAGACACTTCAAACTGTTGAAAAAATAAAAGAACAAGAAGTGAAAAGATTAGCCAAACTCCGGGATTATTTTTTTGAAAAAATTTTAGAAAATACTAAAAACTTTGCTATCGCGGAAAGTTTAGTAAATTTTGAAATAATTTTGAATGGTGACCAGAAAAATAGATTGCCAAACAATGTAAACATCACTATTCCAAACATTCCGAGCGATCTTTTGGTAATAGAGTTATCAGCGAAGGGGATAATGGCCTCGGCAAAAAGTGCTTGCAAATCCGGAGATGGTAAGGCTTCGCATGTCATCGAAGCGATTCGGCATGGAGCAAAACCTGCCCGCAATGCTTCAGGCATAGCTGATGCCCGCCCGCATGACTCGCAACAGCGTGTCGGGCAAGCAGGCGGGGAGGAAGACGGGTCTTTGAGATTTTCTTTGGGTAGAGAAACAACTAAATCAGACATTGATTACACCGTAAAAGCTTTGTCAGAAATTTTGGCTAAATTAAAAAAGTGGTATGATTAAAAATTTTGACTTAATCAAAAAAGTGATATAATCAAAGTATGGACATCAAAGATCTAAATAAATCACAGCTTATATTGTTGGCGGTATTGCTTTCTTTTATTACATCTATTGCTACAGGCATAACAACAGTGACCTTGATGCAACAAGCGCCGACGTCTTTTACTGCGCCTATCAATCGAGTTGTCCAACAAACGATTGAAAAAATCCAGCAAGTGGAAGGCAAGACGATCACGCAGACCGTGGTTGTAAAGGAAGAAGATTTGGTGGTGGACGCTATCGCCAAAAATCAATCAGCAGTATTTGCCATAACCAAAGAAACGCAGGATGCAGACGGGAAAACAATCGAGGTTTCTGCCGGACGAGGATTCGTTATTTCCACTGATGGCATAGTGGTTGCTGATGCGAATTTGGTTCCGGATAAAGGAATTTATTATGTAAAAAATGACAGTGGAAAGTTCAAGGCGGATTTTGTTCTGACGGACAAGGGAGGATTTTCATTTTTTAAAATAGGAGATGCTGTTGACGGCAAAAGCAAGGTAGCTTTCACTGTGCCTGCCTTTGGTGATTTGAATAAGATGAAAACAGGACAGAAAATTATAGTTTTAGGAAATTCTATCATCTCTTCTATTTTTGAAGGTGATAAAAATGTTAATATTTCTGTTACAAAATCAAATGCAGGCGGTTTGGTTCTTAATCTAGACGGGGAAGCTTTGGGAATTGCGCTTTATAGCGATACAACGAATTTTGTTTCAATTGACGACATAAAAAGTGCCTTGAAACTTTATTTAAACCCCGCGACGAACTTGCCAGGAGCTCCAGTTCTTGCGCCGACTTCCGTCACGCCATCTTCGCCTGCTACGCCGTAAAAACTTTGATTTTCTCAGCTTCACAAACTTTTCACTTTATAACTTTAAAACTTATTTATGCCACCACTGAATAAATTCACAACCAAATCAAAGGATGCGATTAAAAAGGCTCACGAGCTTGCTATTGAACGTGGAATCAATCACGTTTCAGCTTTACACTTACTTGCGGCGCTCCTATTGCAAGACGAGAGCATGGTCAATTCTATTTTGGATAAGTTGGAAATCGACACGATGCTCCTAACTGATTCTGTTTTGGAAATGATTGAACTTCCGGAGAGTCGTAGCACTATTTCTCCTTCTTACCAGATTTATCTCAATCCTGACTTGGCGCAAGTTATTGAGTTGTCTGCTAAATTGGCTGAATCAATGAAAGATGATTTTGTTTCAACGGAACATCTTTTTATCGCGATCTTGGAAGTCACGAGCGAGGCGCGAGAAGTTTTGGCGCGATTTCGAATTCACAAAGATTCTGTCATGAAAGTTTTGGAAGAATTACGAAGTCAAAATATCACTGACGTGACAGAGCCAAAGAAATTCAAACTGCTTTTGAAATACACGCGCAATCTGACCAAGCTGGCGAAAGAAGATAAACTTGATCCGGTAATTGGTAGGGATAATGAGATAACACGCATCATGCAGATACTTTCTCGTCGAACAAAAAATAATCCGATTTTAATCGGCGAAGCCGGCACAGGAAAGACCGCGGTCGTGGAAGGCTTGGCGCAGATGATTGTGAAAAATAACGTTCCTGAATCTCTAAAAGACAAAGAACTTGTCTCCCTCGACCTTGGGCTTTTGGTGGCTGGCACGAAATATCGCGGAGAATTCGAAGAGAGATTGAAAGGCATCATGAAAGAAATCGAGCGATCGGATGGAAAAGTTATTCTCTTTATCGATGAGATTCACACGATAGTCGGGGCTGGAGGCGCAGAAGGCACTATGGATGCTTCAAATATGTTGAAGCCAGCGTTGTCGAGAGGAGAGTTGCGAGCTATCGGCGCGACGACTTTGCGTGAATATCAAAAACATATTGAAAAAGATCCTGCCTTGGCTAGACGTTTTCAACCTGTCTATATCGATGAGCCGAGTGTGGAAGACGCTATTGCTATTCTCCGTGGTTTGAAAGAAAAATACGAGCTTTTTCATGGCATTCGAATCACTGATGACGCTATCATTTCCGCTGTTAATCTTTCTGCTCGATACATTGCCAACAGATTTTTGCCGGACAAAGCAGTGGACTTGATAGATGAAGCTTCTTCTTCACTTAAGATAATGCTAGAGAACAAACCGCCTGTTTTGGAAGACGCTCATCGGAAAATAATGCGTTTGGAAATCGAAAAAGAAGCTCTTAAAAAAGAAACTGGAAGTTTGAATCTAAACGAAGAAAAAGACAAAGAAGAAAAAGAAAAGACGAAGGAAAAAAATGTTGAAATAAAAAATAGACTTAAAGAAGTGGATAATGAGATAGGCAATCTACGCGAAAAGACCAAAGAGCTCGAGTTGAAGTGGCAGAATGAAAAAACGATTGTGGTTGAGATCCGCGCTATTAAAAAAGATCTCGAAAGTTTGCGTTTGGAAGCAGAGAATGCCGAAATGAAGGCGGATCTTTCTCTTGCGGCGGAAATACGTTATGGAAAAATGCCTACCCTGAAAAAAGAACTTGAGGTAAAACTTTTACGTTTGAAAAAATTGCAAAAATCCCGTCGAATATTGAAAGAAGAAATCACAGCTGAAGATATCGCCGAGGTTGTGGCTCGCTGGACGGGCATACCGCTTACAAAGATGCTCGAGGAAGAACGAGCAAAATTGGAAATGATGGAAGTCGAACTAAAAAAGCGAGTCGTCGGTCAAGACGATGCCATCAAAAGAGTTGCGGATGTTATAAGACGTTCTCGGGCAGGAATAGGAGATCCGAACAGGCCTATTGGTTCTTTCATATTTTTGGGTCCATCTGGGGTCGGCAAGACAGAGCTTACGAAAGCGCTCGGGCAGTTTATGTTTAACGACGATAAGGCCATTATTCGCGTGGACATGTCTGAATATATGGAAAAACATTCTGTCTCGAAACTTATCGGCTCTCCGCCGGGATATGTCGGTTATGATGAAGCCGGCCAGCTGACTGAATCCGTTCGTCACAGGCCTTACGCAGTGATACTTTTTGACGAGATTGAGAAAGCCCATCCGGAAGTTTTCAATATGCTTCTCTCGGTTATTGACGAAGGGAGATTGACTGACGGAAAAGGCAGAGTGGTGAATTTTAAAAACACAATCATCATTCTCACCAGCAACATCGGTTCGCAATTTGTGGAAAAGATGGAATCAATCGGATTTTCCAATAATTCTAAAAGAGAAGATTACAGCAATATGAAAGAAAAAGTTTTAGGAGCGTTGAAAGACAATTTCCGCCCAGAGTTTTTGAATCGCCTTGATGAGATCGTCGTCTTTGATGTTTTATCTGAAGATGCAATCAGAGAGATAGTGAATTTGCGAATCAAAGTTGTCGTGGATCGCTTGATGGCAAAAGGTATCAGTTTTGAAATTTCTAACGAAGCCTTGTCATATCTTGCGAAAGAAGGTTACGATCCGCATTTTGGCGCGCGTCCACTAAATCGTTTGATTCAAAATAAAATACTGAATCCTGTTGCGTCATACATAATTGGAAATGGGGTGAAAAGAGGGGACACAGTTGTTGTTTCTGTAAAAGGCGCGGAACTTCTAATTGAAACCAAAAAAGGAAAAATAAAAAGCTCGATTCGAGTTCAAGCCAAATCCGAGGTATAATATTTTTTATTGTGCGTCGGGTAGGATTCGAACCTACGCAGCCCGAAGGCGATTGATTTACAGTCAATTGCGATTGACCACTCCGCCACCGACGCATACGCACAAAATAGCATAAAAAAAACTTTTTCGCATCTTTTTGTTTCAAGAGTAATCTGTGTCACTTCATAAAAATTTCATTTCAAGACATTATGATAAAACCGTCATGAAAAGATTCGTTTTATCAATGTCTGTAATAGTTTCTTTTGGGTTTTATGTCATTTGGCAGAAACCGGGCAGTTTGGCTGGCAGTCTCACAACACCAGCGCCAGTTGCTGTTGCTAGCACCCCAAAAAAAGTTTCTAAGCCAAAACAGGTCGCAACTGTTCCTCCTGTTCCTGCTCCTGCCACAAACAATCCGTCGCCTCAGCCACCACCTGTTATTCCTCCTGCACCAAAAAAAACAGGAATATATAACGATGGTGAATATGTTGGATCTGTCGCAGATGCGTATTATGGAAATGTGCAAGTGAAGGCGATAATCACAAATGGCAAACTTTCTGATGTTTTATTTTTAGACTATCCGCAAGATAGAAATAACTCCATTCGTATCAATTCGCGAGCGTTGCCGATTTTGAGACAAGAAGCTATCACAGCGCAAAGCGCGAATGTCGATGGCGTTTCCGGAGCTTCTACTACCAGCCCAGCTTTTTCGGAATCCTTGGCATACGCCTTAAATCAAGCGAGAGCATAAAAATATGAAGGAACAAAGAATCATAATGGGAATGCCGGTCGTCATAGAAATTGTTGATTCGAGCGCTTCAACAGAAATATTTGAAGAAATTTTTAGTTATTTAATTTCCGTGGATGAAAGATTTAGCACGTATAAAAAAGACAGTGAAATAACTTTATATAATGAAGGAAAAATCGCTGAAGAAAATTTAAGCGACGAGATGAAGAAAGTTTTCAGGCTTTCAGAAGAAACAAAAAAAATCACAGGTAACTATTTTGATATTTCATATCAAGGAAAAATTGACCCTTCCGGTCTCGTGAAAGGCTGGGCGATCTATAACTCGGCACTTATCTTGCGAAAGAAAGGATTCAAAAATTTTTATGTGGAAATCGCTGGAGATATTGAGGTTGCTGGGTTGAACAAAGAAGGAAAAAAATGGGCTATCGGAATTCGCAATCCGTTTAATAAAAAAGAAAATGTGAAAGTGGTTTATTTGAGCGACCGTGGCATAGCTACTTCAGGTTTGTACGAAAGAGGGGAACATATTTACAATCCAAAAGAAAAAAAATCTGTCACGGAGATTGCCAGCTTGACGGTGATTGGGAAAAATATTTATGAAGCGGACAGATTCGCGACTGCTTGTTTCGCTATGGGCAAGAAGGGGATATATTTTTTAGAAAAGATGCCGGGTTTGGAAGGATATATGATCGATAATGACAAGATAGCGACATTTACAACCGGGTTTGAAGAATATGCAATATAAATTAAATGATTAAATTTATCGATAATTTTTTAAATAGGACGACGATGTATAGGGTGGTGTTGTACTACTTGATGGCTCTTTGGCTGATAGCTTTGATATTCAGTTTCTTTCATTTTTTGCCTTACTCATCAATTGCAATGATAATCTCGCTTATTATTCTTCTTGCCGTTTCTTACGCGACGAATTATATTTTTTCTTTCATTTTTAAAGTTCCCGCCAATGTCGAATCTATTTATATTTCAGTTTTTATTTTGGCTTTGATTATTACTCCTGCCGTCATTTCTTCTGAATATATTTTTCTAGGCTGGGCGGGGATCTTGGCGATGGCTTCAAAATATATTTTTGCGATTAAGCATAAACACATTTTTAACCCAGTTGCATTTTCTGTGGCTGTGACAGCTTTTTTCATCAATCAAACGGCGAGTTGGTGGGTGGGGACATTTGCGCTTACGCCATTTGTCCTTTTGGGTGGGCTTATGATTATTCGAAAAATCAAAAGAAAGGATTTAGCTTTAAGTTTTTTTATAACCGCTCTTTTTACCATTCTCGCTTTTACTTTTTTTGCTGGCGGAAACATGCTTAACACTTTAAGCGAGGCGTTATTTTTCTCACCGCTTTTATTTTTCACTTTTATCATGATTACAGAACCGCTCACTACTCCGCCTTCAAAAGTTTTACGAATTTTTTACGGAGTATTGGTCGGATTTTTGTTTGCGCCACAAGTTCACTTCGGAACATTTTATCTGACGCCGGAGCTCGCCTTGCTGTTCGGAAACGTTTTTTCATATTTAGTTAGTCCGAAAAAAAGATTGACCCTGAAACTAAAACAAGCTGTTCAAATTGCTTCTGATGCGGCTGAATTTATTTTTTCTTCTGATTCTCCGCTTAATTTCAAGCCGGGGCAATATTTGGAGTGGACTTTGGGACATGAAAAATCGGATAGTCGTGGCAATCGACGCTATTTTACTATCGCTTCTTCTCCGACTGAAAAAGATTTGCGTCTCGGCGTGAAGTTTTATCCAGAAGGAAGCAGTTTCAAAAAGGCATTATTAGATATGAAAGAAGGTGACACAGTTATAGCTTCACAACTTGCCGGAGATTTTGTCTTGCCAAGAAACAGAGAAAAAAAATTAGTTTTTATTGCCGGCGGTATCGGCATTACTCCTTTTCGAAGCATGATTAAATATTTGATCGATATGAAACAAAGAAGGGACGTTGTTTTGATTTATGCCAACAAAAGAAAAATTGATGTCGCGTACAAAGACCTCTTGAATTCTGCGTCTAGGATTTTGGGTATGAAAATTATTCACGTGATTACTGATCAAAAAAATATGAGCATGCAGCCGGCTCTGCGGACAGGGCGTGTCGACGAGAGAGTGATTCTGGAGGAAATAAAAGATTGGAAAGAAAGAACTTTTTATATTTCTGGTCCTCCGTCGATGGTAGAAAATACAGAAAAAGTGATTAAAAATTTAGGCTTGGGTAGAAGCCAAATCAAAACCGACTTTTTCCCCGGATTTGCGTAATGCGTTAGGTCTTGCCTTGCGCAAGAAAATTTTTGACAAAAAAATATTAAGATGTAATCTAAATAAAGAATAGTAAAAACAAACAAAACTTAATAAGATCATGGAAAGAATCATCGTTTCTGAAAATGGATGCGGGGTGGTGGCTGTGCTAGAAGCACCTAAAACAAGGCTTCTTCAGCTAGTTATCACCGCAAAGGTTGGCGGCACAAAAAAAGTGCTTGTCAAAAATGGGACCCCATTTCCAATCTCGATCGAGTGTGTTCCCACTCATGAAGTGGATATGTGGGTTGAAGATGTGGCCAATGCTGTGGACAGAGAGTTGAGTCACGATGTAGGTTTTAACATTATGTTTATCTGCGAGAGTACTCCTTTACTCAGAAACTATCGCAGGAGGACGACGGAGGTCTTTGTCTACACAGCAGACTTTCCGTCGGAAAATATCGGAACTATCGCTCCTGGAGCATATTCGTTTAACTGGGTTGACGCTGAACAGGTCTCCAATTTGCTCTTTGCTGAAAAAGAGGACAGGGCAACTCTTCTTCTTGCGCTATCGCCCGACTGAATCCGCTCGACGGGGGGAAGAACTCGTCGCAGCGGGTTTTTCTTTTATATTTTATTTTTAACGGATTATTTCCACCATTTGAGCCATTGTCTGCTAGTGCCTGCAAGGCAAGACCTGGCAATTTTAAGCTTCATGAAGATTTCACTTTTTGGTGGTATTATAGAAATATATGAAAATATTAGTTGTTGAAGATAACAAGAAGTTGGCGGAGAATTTGAAACAGGGACTTATGCAGGAAGGCTATGCTGTGGACGTAATAGAAGACGGACTTATCGCGGAGCGTCGTATTTTGTTCAATCGCGATGAATACGATCTTGTGATTTTAGACAGGATGCTTCCGGGGAAAGATGGGGTTTTGATTTGCGACAGTTGGCGAGAAAATGGCGTTGTGGTTCCTATCTTAATGTTGACAGCGCTAGGCACGACAGATGACAAGGTGGTGGGGCTTGATTCCGGAGCGGATGATTATTTGGCGAAGCCATTTGCTTTCAAAGAACTACTCGCTCGCATTCACGCTTTGCTCAGGCGCCCGAAACAAACTTTTCCTGATATACTTACTTCTGGCAACATCAGCATCAACACCACGAGCAGGACAGTGACTTTCAAAAGCAAACCCGTTTCACTCACGCTCAAGGAATTCATGGTGTTAGAATACATGATGCGCCATCCGAACAAAGTAGTGACTCGGGATGAACTTTATTCTCACGCATGGGACTTTGCGGATTCGTCATTTAGCAACACTGTCGATGTGCATATAAAAAATCTGAGAAAGAAAATTCATGATAATGCAAAAATTATACAAACAATTCGCGGAGTCGGTTACAAAATGGAAAATAAGTCATAAGGCTGACGAGTTTTTCATAGCGCGTCTCAGACTTACTTTTTTTTATTTTATCACAGCGGTTGTGATTTTGGGTGGCGCCAGTTTCGCTCTTTACAATACAATTCTTTCTAATTTTTCTCAATCAATTTCAGAAAATATTTTTTTGGATCCGAATGTTTCGCAAGCGATTATAGACAGAGCTCAAGACATACTTCTTAATCGTTTTTTGACGATAGATGCTGTAATAGTTTTTTTTATTGTCGTCTTGGGTTTCTTTCTAACAAATAAGACGCTGAAGCCGATCAAACTAAATATGCAGAAACAGAAAAGATTTATTGCAGACGCTTCACACGAACTTCGCACTCCAATTGCTGTGGTCATTTCAGGTTTGGAAGTGAATCTCAGCAACAAAAAATTGGATCTTACTTCAGCCAAGAAAACACTTGAAGACACCTTGGAAGAAATGAAGGAATTTTCAAAACTTGCCAACAGCTTGCTTGATATTTCAAAGTATGACACGCCGATACAAATAGCTCGAGAGCCCATCGTTATCAATGAATTGATAAAATCCATCGTGGAGAAAGAAAAGAGTCTGGCTCAAGTCAAACAAATAAAAATTGAGGCAAAGATAGAATCATCGGCGGTAGTAAATGTAAATAAAATAGAATTAACTCGGGTGTTTTTCAATATTTTAGACAATGCAATCAAATATACTCCTCAGAATGGGATTGTCACAGTGTCAGACAAAATCGATTCAAATAAATACACGCTCTCCGTTAGTGACAATGGTCCCGGTATTCCAAAAGATATTTTGAGTAAAATTTTTGAGCCGTTTTTTAGAGGCGACTTGTCTCGAAGCACGGAAGGCGCTGGGCTTGGGCTTACGCTTTCAAAAAAAATCATTGAAAATCATGATGGAACTATATTCATAAAAAGCCAAGTGGGTAAAGGCACGAATGTGATTATTTGTTTGCCTATCTCTTCATAATGAATTCATTCAATAAAGATACTCTTTAAATATACATATGGTCATATGTATAAGCATTATAAATAATTAATTTCCAAGTTTATTAATTTAATTAAAATAAAAAATCATATGAAATATAAAAAACAAATAGCCACAGGTGCGTTAGCAATATCATTATTAGTCGGAGGCTCGAATGTTTTTGCCTCGACTCCTCAAGATTTGGGAATAAAAAATATTCAATCGATTTATCAGAAACAAAATAAAGATAACAAGAATCAAAAAGCTAAAAGTAATTTAAAAAACAATGTAGTTGGGACAGTTGGGGCTATAAATGGTTCAGGTTTTACAGTCGAGGTTAAAAATAAGAAGACAAAAATCACGTCGTCAACGGATATTAGCACGAATGCTTTAACCAAATATAGCAAGAATGGGGTAAAGGTAACATTGTCTGATTTGGCAGGGGGGCAGAAGGTGATTGTCGTCGGAACTCTCGATAAAACAACAAATATTTTGACGGCGAAGACAGTGAAAATAGTCAAATAAATAAAAAGCTTTACTTTGTTTCCTTGTTATGTTATTATCTATATAGCTTTCAAAAAAGCCTAATGTTCTCTGGGGCTTTTTTGTTTGATATTTATGGAAATACGAAATATAGCAATAATAGCTCACGTTGACCACGGCAAAACCACTTTGACGGACGCCTTGATGAAGCAAAATGGCGGATTCCAAGATGAAGGATTATCTATGGATTCGAATGCTCTAGAAAAAGAGCGTGGTATTACTATTTACGCAAAAAACACTTCTATCTATTACAAGGATACGAAGATAAATATCGTTGATACTCCCGGTCACGCGGATTTCGGTTCGGAAGTGGAACGCGTTTTGCGCGCAGTCGACTGTGTGCTTCTTCTGGTTGACGCTGTCGAAGGACCGATGCCTCAGACTAGATTTGTCTTGAAAAAATCCTTAGAGCTCGGGCTCAAGCCCATTGTCGTTATAAATAAAATAGACAAGCCGGCGTCTGAACCGCACCGGGTACATAACGAGATACTAGATTTGTTTTTTGAATTGGGAGCAGATGACGAACAAGCGAATTTTGAAACAGTTTATGCAATCGGACGCGAGGGGAAAGCTTTTAAAAATTTAGGCGACAAATCGGAAAATCTTTCTCCGCTTCTTGATGTGATCTTGGAAAAAGTTTCACCAGCTTCCACAGACCAAGGCGGAAAAATGTCCGCGCAAGTTTTTAATTTGGGTTATGACAATTTTTTGGGCAGAATGGCAGTTGCGAGAATTTATTCTGGAAAAATGTTGTCCGGAAGTTCTATTTTTGTGAAAGGTGAAAACGGTATACGAAAAGGAAAAATAGCCCAGCTCTTTTCTTTTGAAGGCATAGACAGAAAAGAAGTGGATTACGCCACCTCCGGCGATATTGTGCTCCTCGCTGGAATTCCTGACATCTATATTGGAGAAACATTGTGCGAAGACGAAAGTGTGGAACCTCTGCCTCACATTGCAATTGACGAGCCGACCTTATCTCTTAATTTTTTGGTGAATGATTCTCCATTTGCTGGCAAAGAAGGGAAGTTCGTTACCTCGAGACAGCTCAAAGAGAGGTTGGAAAAAGAACTCGAAGTGAATGTCGGACTGAAAGTTGATTTTTCTCCTGCCCGCAATGCTTCGCATAGCGATGCAGGCAGGCCGGACCAAGGCGACAAGAAATCCGGTCCGAGCTTTTTCAAAGTGTATGGAAGAGGCGAATTACACCTCGCGATACTTCTCGAATACATGCGTCGAGAAGGATTTGAAATGCAAGTCTCCCAGCCGGAAGTTATCATCAAAGAAAAAGACGGAGTGAAGACAGAACCTTACGAAGAGCTTGTGATTGATGTTCCAATGGAAGCGAGCGGTGGCGTTATAGAAAAGATCGGCAAGCGTCGTGGCATTATGAAGGATATGGTGGAAAAACAAGGTATAGCGAGAATCGTTTTTGACATACCGACACGCGGGCTTTTGGGTTACCGCGGAGAATTCATCGTTGATACCAAAGGCGAAGGCATAATGAGTTCGAGAGTTACAGGCTTCAGAGAATACGCAGGAGAAATAAAAAAACGTGAGTATGGTTCGATGACTTCCATGGTTTCTGGCAAGGCAGTAGCCTTCGCGCTTGCAAATTTACAGGAACGTGGTATTCTGTACGTAGGGCATGGGACGGAGGTTTATGAAGGTATGGTTGTCGGTAATGTTTTGAAGGGAGACGACATGTCGGTGAATCCCACAAAAGGGAAACAACTTACGAACATGCGAGCTTCTGGCACCGACGAGGCTATAGTTCTCAATCCAGTTTTTGCCCTGAATATCGAACGAGGTCTCGAGGTTATGAATGAAGATGAGTATCTTGAAATTACTCCGAAGTCAGTCAGGCTTCGCAAGAAGTATCTAACGGAACTGGATAGGAAAAAATATTTTACAAGCCTTAACAAATAATCATGTCAACAATATCTTTCAAACCAAAAAAAATCACTAAAAAAATAACTTCGGAGCTTTCTCCGCGCACTTCGGACGTGATTATGAATCGTTTCGGTTTAACAATAGACGGAGAGAAAAAAACTCTTGAAGAGATCGGCGAGAAATATGGCATTACGAGGGAGCGTGTTCGTCAAATCGAAGAAGCGTCCCTGAATTCCATTAAAAAGTCTAGCGCGTATCAGGCGGAGCAAGCGGTCTTTGAAGAGCTAAAGCAGTTGTTGCGCAAACTTGGATCAATTGTCGCTGAACACGAACTTCTGCCTTTCATTTCCGACGACAAAGAAACACAAAATCATATCAACTTTTTTTTAACGCTTGGAGACGCTTTCAAAAAACATCGCGAAGATGAGCATTTTCATATTCGTTGGAGCGTTGATGATGGCATAACTGAGAAAGTGCACGATTCTCTAAAGAAACTTTACACTAGCCTAAACGACGAAGATCTCGTGCCGGAAACAGAAATGATTAAAAAGTTTCTTGATTATTTGAAAGATGTGTCTGAAGAATACAAAAGCGAAGAAATGGTTCGAAGGTGGCTTTCTATGTCAAAGACTGTCGCTAAAAACCCTCTAGGTGAATGGGGCAAGGCTTCGTCTCCGAATATCAGAACTCGCGGAGTGAAGGACTATGCCTTCCTCGTCATGAGACGTCACGGTTCCCCGATGCATTTCAGAGAGGTTGCCGATTCCATTTCCAAAACTTTCAATAAGAAAATTCACTATGCTACTTGCCACAATGAGCTTATTAAAGATCCTCGATTCGTTTTGGTTGGCAGAGGAATGTACGCTCTTTCAGAATGGGGCTACAAGAAAGGTATTGCCAGGGAAGTCATTGCCGACATACTGAAACGCGAAGGTCCGCTTTCAAAAGAAGACATAATCGAGAAAGTTAACAAAGAAAGATATTTCAAAAAGAACACTATTTTGGTCAATCTTGCCAACTTAAAGTATTTCAAAAAGAACAAAAGTGGACTTTACGCTTTAGTTTAAGCAGATAGCGCTTTAGGCGCTATCTGTGGTATACTTTTCTAGTGAGAAAACAGCCTCTTGTCACAGGAGAATATTATCATATATACAATCGTGGGGTAGACAAACGAGACATTCTGGCATAAGGTACATTTTCCGTGGCTTAAATTGACCATTCCAACATTGTGGTATATGGCTAAAAGTGCTAACTTTTAACTATGAATTTAAAAAAACAACAAAATATGCAGTAAATGCGGTTCAAGTGAAGTAATTAAAAGA
>JAPLXU010000007.1 GCA_026395915.1 Candidatus Nomurabacteria bacterium
TGCTCTTACTTTGACCGGATACGCTGGTTCTTGATTTTTGTTTGCCATATGTTTTTCTCTTGCCAATTAAGGTGATTAAAGATGGTTAACCTTTGTCACCCCAATTTAGCATTTTTGTCACCCCATATGGTTAACTCAACACTTGCTTGACTTATATATATGATAGGTATATGCTATATACATGGCTAATAATGCGGTGATAAATTTTAATACGGATGCCAAGTTGAAAAGCGAAGCAAAACAAGTCCTCGACGAAATGGGCTTGAATTTTTCTATTGCTTTAAACGCTTATTTAAAAAGATTGATCATAGAAAAGAGAATAGAGTTCACTGTGCCAGAGATACCGAACGCTCGTTTGAGAAAAGCGTTTAGAGATGCAGAAAAAGAGTATGCAAGTGGCAAGATGAAGATTTACAAAACTCATGAAGCTTTAGAAAAACACCTTCTCTCTCTATGATCGAGATATTAACCACAAAAGGTTTCGATAAATCTTTTAAAAAGAAAGACAAATCCATACAAAATAAAGCTCTTGAACGAATCAAAATTTTTCGAGAAGATCCTTTTAATGTTTTATTAAACAATCACGCGCTTGCAGGCGAATATGAAAATAAAAGAAGTTTGAATGTAACAGGAGATTATAGAATCATGTTTTACTATGCCGATGAAAACACGGCAATTCTTTCAGACATAGGCACTCATGCGGAGTTGTATGAGTAAAAGTTTGGCTAAATATATTGTATACTTACTCTATGTCGCACAATATATCCGAGCTCCAGAGAGAATTCTTTGAGTATTTGGAAATAGAAAAAGGTTCTTCCGCCCGCACTATCGAAAATTATCAGCACTATCTGGAAAGATTTTTCGAGCACACAAAGGTGAAGACCGCATCGGATATCGACGACGATGTTTTGAGAGAATTTCGTTTGTGGTTGAATAGACAGCCAAAAAAGAAAGGCAAAGATCCTAGTGTGACTTTGTCCAAAAAGACTCAAAATTTTCATTTGATAGCTCTGAGAGTTTTTTTGAAGTATCTTACCAGAAGAAATATAAAATCGCTCCCGGCAGATCGCATCGAGTTGGCGAAAATTCCTGAACGAACTATCGATCTTATCACTCCAGAAGAATTGTCTCGTCTTTTGAACGCGTCTGATGAAAAAAATATAAAAAGTCTTCGCGATAAAGCCATACTTGAACTGCTATTTTCCACGGGGCTTCGAGTGGCGGAACTCTGTTCTCTGCCGAGAGATATAAACCCGCATTCAGAAGAATTGTCTGTGCGCGGAAAAGGCGGAAAAGTGCGAGTGGTTTTTATTTCCAAACAAGCGCAAGATGCTCTGAAAAATTATCTAGATGCGAGAAAAGATATGGGAGAAGGATTGTTCGTTCGTCTTGATTCTGCGGATAATGGCAAAAAAATTAAAACCAAAGACAATTCAAAAAAATATAGAGGCAAAGAATATGACAATTTGGATCGACATTCTGTGGAAAGAATCGTCAAACACTACGCCATCAAAGCAGGCATCGCCAAGAAAGTGACTCCTCACGTGTTGCGACACATGTTTGCGACCGACCTCTTAAGCAACGGCGCGGACATTCGCTCCGTGCAAGCCATGCTCGGCCACGCCAACATAGGCACCACGCAAATTTATACCCACGTCACAGACAAGCACTTGCGTGACATACATAAAAAATTCCACGACACTAGTAGATAAATAAAATTTGTCTACCATCTCGAACATATGTAAAAGATAGTAGACATATATACGCTATAGCGTAAATATGTTTTGTAGGTAAAAAAGAAAACCGCCCTCCAACGGTTCTCGTTGTTGAGCGATTCAATGGATGCTGTTGCATTAACAGCCTGAGAGTGAAGCAAGGTCGTGAGGATCTTCGAGAAACGCACTCACGTTTTGCCTGTTCTGTTCTTCTGTGCATCGTTGCCACAGGTTTAAACGAGTATTGATGCACATAAACCATTGTCTGCATCCTGGGCATTGCCAATTCATCGAGCCACGTGCTCGGCCTCTCCATGTTGCCATGTTTTTGCAAGAGTCACACATATATATTCAGTTATTCTATTTATTTAACTTGAACGCATTTTACGTTCTTTTCATTCTCAATACTACACAAAAGCTATAATTTAACAAGCGAGTCGTAATATGTCATGATCTTTGCAAAACCCAAGAAAAAACAACAAAGTGATATAATAGAAGAGTAAATTATGAAAATCATCAGTTGGAACACAAATGGACTGCGGGCGACTATTAGACAGGGACACTTTGACCCGCTTTTTCAGAAATTTAAACCGGATATTTTGTGTTTGCAGGAGACGAAGGCTCGGCCAGAACAATTGCCAGAAAATGCGCGAAATGTTCCGGGATATTTTTCTTATTTCTCGCATCCAGAAGTAAAAAAGGGTTATAGCGGAGTGGCTATTTATTGCAAAGAAAAACCGAAGGAAGTTTTTTACAGCATGGGTGTAAAAAAGCTCGACGATGAAGGAAGATTGATCGGCGCAAAGTTTGAAAAGTTTACTTTGATAAACGTTTACTTTCCGAATGCTGGAAGAGAATTGAAAAGACTCAAATACAAACTTGATTTTTATAAAAATTTTCTGAAACTGGTCTTGAAGCTCAGAAAAAACGGTGAGAACGTAATTTTCTGCGGAGACATAAATACTGCGCACGAGGAAATCGACCTCGCTCGTCCGAAAGACAACGTAGAAAACACCGGCTTCTTGCCGATAGAACGAGCTTGGATAGACAAAGTGATAAAAAATGATTTCGTGGACATTTTTAGGAAATTTTATCCGGAAAAAACCGGAGCATACACTTATTGGGACCAAAAAATGCACTGCCGAGATCGCAACGTCGGCTGGCGCATAGATTATTTTTTTGCTGACGAAAAATTTATGCTTGGCTCGCCGAAGGAATACGAAGGCGGCCCAAAAATTAAAAACACAGGCATGATAACCGACTACTACGGCTCCGATCACTGCCCTATTTGGATGGAGATGTAATAAATTTTTAATTTCCAAAAAGTTGACAAAAACTAGAAAAGATTTAGTGTCTATATAGAAAAACAATAGCCCTTACAAAACTTAATAAAGGGCTCAACCTCAACACAGACAACAAATATGAACTGTTTCAATCAACTCGTCCTTGATTCCAAGGAACGACTAGCTATGACCATCGGGATTTATCCCGGCGCAGCTTTGGCCGGCATGACAATAATGGACGTTGTTAATAGCTGCAACAATCAAGTGTCCGCGTCGCTGGCTTTGGCCCATAGGTTCAACACGCAATTTGTGTTGTCCGCTATGGATCTCAGCGTGGAAGCTGGAGCCTTCGGTTCGAGAATCCAGATGACCCAACACGAAGTTCCAGCGGTTGTTGACCGAATCGTCACAAGTTTAAGCGACGCGCAAAGACTTGTCGTGCCAAAACTTGGTGCTGGACGCACTGCCATGTTTACAAATGTGGTCTCGCGTTTACATGCAGTTTATCCCAACAAGTTCGTGCTTGCTGGCTGTATCGGGCCATTCTCGCTCGCCGCACGACTAGCAGGCACAAGCGAAGCGCTCGAATTAACTCTGAAAGAACCGGAACTGATGCATACGTTGCTGGAGAAGAGCACGGAGTTCCTCACGCAATATGTTCTTGGTTTCCGCAACGCAGGCGCGAGTGGCATTATCATGGCGGAGCCTACCGCCGGGTTGATGTCACCCAAAGGTTTGGCGGAATTTTCGTCAGCCTATGTCAGACGCATAGCAGAGGCTATAGGAGATGACCGTTTCGCTATCATTCTGCACAACTGCACGGCAAAGCTAGTCCACCTGCCGGCTATTCTTGAAACGGGGCTCAGTAGCTTCCACTTCGGCGCTCCGATGGACATCGTCACAGCGCTTTCAGAGGTTCCCACCGACGTGGTGCTGTGCGGGAATCTTGATCCTTCGGGTGTGTTCGTTCAATCAACCGTTGATGGCGTTCGAGACAGGACCAATGAACTGCTCGCCGCCACGCGTGGCAAAAAGAATTTCGTTCCCTCCTCCGGCTGTGATCTGCCGGGGAAGACACCATTAAACAACCTTAGGGCGTTCTTCGACACAGTGTCGGGAACAATCTGAAGGGCTATCTCATCGCACCCCTCTCCGCTTCGGCAGAGAGGGTTTTTCGTTTAAATACTAAATCAAAAAAAACTTTTTAATAACAAAAATCTAATTTTTTTGAAAAATCTCGACTATTTGCGACAAATATTTCGTTTCAAAAATAAACATCATTTCGTCTCGCGTTGTAAATATTTGGTCTAAAGGAATTTCTCGTTCCGCTATTTTGTGCAACAAAGAAAAAGTGATGTTTGGTCTGAAATGATATTTCTTGTCCACGGAAAGTCCGACCGCGGTTAGATCTTTTATCACCAAAAGCGGTTTCACTCCCATATGTTTTATCACTGTGTCAATTCTCGGCTCACTACAAATAACAGCAATAGCTTTAGAGTTTTGAGAGAAGCTAAACCATTCATCGTTTTTTGGTTTTATGCTTTTTTGCACCAAAGGAAGTCTGGAAATAGTAGTCGATGTTTTTTCAAACACAATTTCGGCAAGTGGCGTCTTCACTGTCATTCCATCAATCTCTACTTCTTTCACCAACGGGGTCACGCCTTTGATTTCTTTCTTCAATCTAGAGAGCGCCATGATAATCGTCGGCAGTTTTACTTCTTTCTTTGTTTTTTGTTCAACGAGTTTATGGATTCCTCGAGCGTATCTCGAAAGATTCAAAATACCGCGCGACAAACAAAAGAGCGCTTCGTGATCTCCTTTTATAATTTCTTCAATTTTTTCGCTTACTTTTATCATTGTTATGATTATAACAAATAATGATAAATAACACAAATTATCAATTTATTTAACAAACGTCCCCTGCTTTTGTAAAGTGGTATTTGAACGTTCGTAAACAACAAAATACAAAAACTATGAGCAACAACCTTTGGCACAGCGACGATATGAACAAGAGGCCGTTTTATAAGAGCGAAACCCCGTGGTATTCCCCCGAGGCTGGTTTTTTTGGAGCCCTTTACCAGATGGGCGACGACTCGTTGGAAGGATATTTATCAAAAACTAAACAGACACAAGATGAGAGAACAAAAGAAGAAGTGGAAGGAGTCATTCAACTTCTAGATCTAAAACAGGCAGCAAAAATATGCGATTGCCCATGTGGAATTGGACGCCACTCCATAGAGCTGGCAAAAATGGGGCATCAAGTGCTCGCAGTTGACAATAATCCCAGCCAGTTGAGTGAATTACACAAAAGGATTATCGTCGAGCGAGTAGCTATTAATTGGAATATCCAACCCATGATAGAAGACATGCGGTATCTTATTCACTCACCCAACCACGAACCAATGGACGCAGTTATCAATATGTTTTTTTCTTTCGGATTCTTCAATTCGTATCAAGAAAATAGATTGGTAGCACGAAATTTCTTCGATCTACTGAAACCCGGCGGAAAATTTCTGATGCACACTGATGTAAACATGGCACATATCCGAAGCGGTAAATACAAGTCTTACGAGAGGCGTCATCTAAAAAATGGACTGTTTCTGATTATTACCGAATGTTATTTGTCTGATACGAAAAGGATCGAAGGGTGTTGGACATTAGTGGATAAAGAAAATGAACTATTCGGCATGAAAGGGTATTCCGTTCGAGTCTACGAAGTCGAGGAATTCGTGGCCCTGTGTAAGTCAGTTGGGTTCAAGGAAGTCAAAACCTATTCCGATTGGCAAGAGTCTCCATACAGTGAAGAAGCAGAAATGATTATATTCGTCGCAGAAAAGTAACTCGAGGCTCCAGAAAAATTCTGGAGCCTTTTTTATTTGATAATTTTTGTGCTATATTATAGGGATGAGCCACGCAAGATTAGATCAACTCTCAGACGGAATCTTTGCCATCGTGATGACGATACTCGTCTTTCAATTCAAGTTGCCTGCCATTTGGGGACCGATAGACAACCTTGGCCTCTGGCACGAAATTGAAAAACAGCTTCCGCTTCTGCTTTCTTATATTCTGAGCTTCGCTCTCCTCTTCACTTATGGCATAAGGTACATTTTCCGTGGCTTAAATTGACCATTCCAACATTGTGGTATATGGCTAAAAGTGCTAACTTTTAACTATGAATTTAAAAAAACAACAAAATATGCAGTAAATGCGGTTCAAGTGAAGTAATTAAAA
>JAPLXU010000001.1 GCA_026395915.1 Candidatus Nomurabacteria bacterium
GCTCTTACTTTGACCGGATACGCTGGTTCTTGATTTTTGTTTGCCATATGTTTTTCTCTTGCCAATTAAGGTGATTAAAGATGGTTAACCTTTGTCACCCCAATTTAGCATTTTTGTCACCCCATATGGTTAACTCAACAACTCAGTTTTACCCTTTTTAGTTATCCACACCTAATTCTTGCCAGATTGACTTTTGGCGCTTTTTGGACTATCCTAATAAATGTAGTTCTGAAGAGGGGTATGGCACGAGTTCACCGAACGATAGAGAAGACAGTAACCATCGCGAGAACCTTTTGTTTGCAGCACATTTTGGTCGTCCTGTAATTCTACCCTTATTTTACAATGTTTAATTGAGGGTTGGAAAAGGAATCTCACGACATTTAGTTTGTTTTATAAAACCTAAACTTAAAATATCCAGTTCCATTCCGACCTTCTCCTTATTACTAGGGGTCTTTTTGTTGTCTAGCCTATCTATTCAAGCAAATCAAGCAAAAGCTGGGTTTTTGTCTTCTTTTTTAGGTGAAGACGTTTATGCGCAAACAAATGCGACTGCCCCCGTGCAGGCTGACAAAAATTCCCAGACTATAGCGCTTCTTCAGGCAAATGTTTCTTCCGTTTCAGTTTTACAAGACAAAGATGACAAAAACAATAATCAAAAGGATACTAAAGACAGCCCGATTGATCCAAAAGCAACCGTAAGCATTCTCTCTGATAGCGCTATTCTTCCTGCAACTGGTCCCTTGGGTGTTTCAGATGGCAAGGATATTACCGACGTTTCCTTGGATCAAACAAGTGTTTATGTCATAAGACAAGGAGATACCATTTCTCAGATAGCCTCAATGTTTGATGTTTCTACAGATACTATCCTCTGGGCAAATGATATGAAAAAAGGAGATAAGCTCGTCGCTGGCGACGTGCTTTTTATTTTACCTGTTTCTGGGCTTAAACATACAGTTACTAAAGGACAAACACTTCAAAGTATAGCCAAACTTTATAAAGTTGATGTAAGTGACATTGTTCAATCTAACGATATTACCGAAGATACCAAGCTCGCTGTTGGAGACACGCTTATTATTCCAGACGCTCAAAAGTCCGAAGAGAGTGGCAAGCCGATACAAAATTTAAGTACAAGCAACGCAAAAGATAAAAAATATTATGAAACTCACCCACTTGTAAACCTAGCTGGTTACTTTGTCAATCCTGTTCCTGGTTACAGAAAGAGCCAAGGTATCCATGATCGTAATGCGATAGACATGGCGATAGCGAAAGGAACTTCTGTTCATGCGGCAGCTTCTGGTGTCGTTACTCTTGCCAGACTTGGCTATAACGGAGGCTTCGGAGGTCTTGTGATTATTTCTCATCCAAATGGGACAGAAACTTTATATGGTCATTTGTCTAAATTGTTTACACACACCGGTGAAAATGTTTCTCAAGGTGACATAATTGCAAATTCTGGAGGTGTTCCAAAAACTCCATACGCTGGACATTCTACCGGCGCGCACTTGCACTTTGAAGTTCATGGCGCGCAAAATCCAGGAGTAGACGGATCTTGGAAATACTAAAAAAAAGAAATAAAATCTTTTTGAAGGGGTTTTGCGAGCGACGGCGAGCAAACTTCAGGATTTTTTAAGCTTCAAAAAATCTGTACCGTAAAAAAGTTTTTATTTCTTTTTTTTTCTAAACTCCCGCTAGATGAACTGCTCCATACAAAACTGCAACGCCGAGAACTGTGGCAAAGGTAGTCCAAGCTGTCGGATGGCTATGGTGGCTCTCTGGTAGTAAGTCCGACGCTCCAATATACAAGAAAAACCCAGCAAATACGGCCAAAATTAGCCCTAAAACCGATTCGGAGACAGAAAAAAACAAGGTTGAAGTTATCCCGAGTACTGGCGCGATAGCGTCAGCGAGTAGCCATTTGAATGCTTGCTTTTGTGTACCAGAATTTTTCAAAATCATATTTACAGTGTTTATTCCATCTGAAAAATCGTGAACAAGCACGGCAACTGCGACTATTACTCCGATCATCGGAGAAACTTTGAACGCTAGCCCGATAGCTACTCCATCAACAAAGCTATGAGCAGAAAGACTTCCCGCTCCCAGTATTCCCCTATTAACATGTTTTGCTCCTTCAGTCTCATCTGCGCCATGCGAATGAAAGAAAATAAATCTATCCAAAATCATGTAGATAAAAAAACTAACTGCTACGATAGAAGTGATTAAATCAATATCATAGTTTCCCTTTCCTAATTTCAGTGCTTCAGGCAATAGGTCAAAGAACGCCACGCCGATGATCGCTCCAGCTGAAAAACCCAGAATTAAATGCAACTTGTCCTTGAAGCGCAAAGCGAACATACCACCCAGAAAAGTGGAAACAAGCGCCCCGATACTAATTAATATAACCATAGTGCGGGATAGGAGAATCGAACTCCTGTCCACAGTTTGGAAAACTGTTATTTTACCATTAAACTAATCCCGCAATGTCGGGCTGCTGGGAGTCGGCTACTACGTAGCCAGGTGCTTTTCTATTTCGTTTCACTCAATATAGAAAAGCCTTTCTCCTTCCAACGCAAGCAAATAAATTTGCTTGCTTCATCCCTTCGGGCTGCTGGGAGTCGAACCCAGCCTAAATGCTCCCAAAGCACTTGTACAACCGATATACTACAGCCCGTTTTCGCTAAAAGCTTCGGCGGGCAAACCCGCTTTGCTTCAAGTTAAATAAATATATCACAAAATAATGTCGCTGACTACTTTTACCTTTGCTTTTTTGTTTTCTATATCTAAAAATACAACCAATAAATCCACTTGCCATGCTTTTTCCTCAAGTTTTTTTGATAGAAGGTATGTCTGAATTGTGCGTGACATCCGTTTCAATTTCCATGGGTGCATGTTTTCTTCTGGTCTCAAGACCCCTTCTGCCTTTGGCATCTCCCCCTTAGCAAGGGGGAGAAATAAAGAGGGGGTTGAAACACTTTTTACTTCTATGAAATAAAGTTTGTTTTCCTTTTCAGCGATAATATCTATTTCACCCCATTTTTTTGTATAGTTTCGATCCAATATTAAAAAACCGTGTTTCATGAGAAACTTAACGGCTATGTTTTCACCAATTTCTCCTGTTTTTTGTGTTTCTGAAGTAAATACCTTAGGCATTTTAATGTTTCATGAATAACATCTATCAATTCGTTTCACGTGAAACAATTTAAGTAATTCAATGTCTTTTATCAATATATCCTTATTTATCAACATATATTATATAAATCATCATAAAAGACAGAATTACTAATGTGTCCTTTATAAACATTACTAACAGGGTTATCCACAGTTTTAAGTATTATCCTTATTAAATAGGGTATTAATAAAGGACACCAAAATAATGTGCGGCCACCGGGAATCGGACCCGAATCTGATCCTTGGCAAGGACCTGTTCTACCATTAAACCATGACCGCAATTATAATAATATTTTATTTCAAAGACTACTTCCTCTATTATAATATTTTTATTTTAATAATGCAATTATTTCGGTTGTTTTTTCTTCGGAATACTATTGTCTTTCGAAGTATACTATGCTATGATTTTGTAGTATGAAAAAGTGCAGTAAATGTAGAAAGGAAAAATTAATAAGTGAATTTAATTTCAAAATTAAAAGTCTAGGTTTGCGACATGGTCAGTGCAGAGATTGCACTAGATTATCTGTGAAAAATCATTATAATAGAAATAGAGAGTATTACTTGGAAAAAACACAGAAAAGGAATACTAAATTGAGATTAAGGTTGCTTGGCTATCTTGAGCAATATTTATTAAAAAATCCTTGTATAGATTGTGGAGAATCCGATATCACAGTCCTGGAATTTGATCATACAGGGAAAGTCCCAAAATTTAAAGCCGTTTCATATTTAATAAGGTATCGTTACACTTTTGAAAAGATTAAAGAAGAAATTGGTAAATGTGAAGTTCGATGTGCAAATTGTCATAGGCGAAAAACAGCAAAAGAATTTAAGTGGTTTAAAAGTAAAGTTGCCCTTGTAGCTTAAAGGATAAAGTACTGGTCTTCGGAACCAGCTATGGGGGTTCGATTCCCTCCAAGGGCACAAAATAAAGTTTAATATGGAAAACTATAAAAACTTAATATCAAAAATACCTAAGGAAGTTTCACATGTAACCAATATACTCGAGAAGGCAGGCTTCGAGGCTTATTTGGTTGGCGGATGTGTCCGTGATCTCATAATGGGTAGAGAGCCAAAGGATTGGGATGTTACAACAAATGCCAAACCTGAACAAATCATTAGTCTCTTTGAAAAGACTGTTTATGAAAACACTTTTGGAACTGTTGGAGTTTGTGTTCCTCGTGAAACAAATACCAATAATGTTTCACAAGAAACATCAGAGTATAGCATTATTGAAGTGACTCCTTATAGAATCGAAGCAAAATATAGTGATTTTAGACATCCTGATGAAATAAAGTTTAGCGACAAACTGGAGGATGATCTTAAGAGACGTGATTTCACAGTTAATGCCATGGCCTATAGAAATGGACAGCTCACGGACATGTTCGGTGGGTTAAAGGACATAAAGGACAAGACGTTAAAGGCGGTAGGGAACCCGGACGATCGTTTTAAGGAGGATGCGCTTCGAATGTTGAGGGCAATTCGTTTTGCTTGCCAACTTGATTTTTCTGTGTCATATGAAGTTTCAGAAAGTATTTTAAAAAATGCTGATTTAATAAAAAAAATATCCGAAGAAAGAATTCGTGACGAGTTTGAAAAAATAATTATGTCAAAAAATTCTGCGAGCGGAATTGTAATGTTGCAAAAGTTTGGCTTGTTGAAAAATATAATTCCAGAACTTGAAGAGGGAATAGGATGTGAACAATCTGGCGAACATATTTATGATGTTTGGAATCATTTATTGCACGCGCTTCAACACGCGACAGAGAAAAATTGGCCTTTGGAAATAAGGCTAGCGGCGCTTTTTCATGATATTGGGAAACCAAAAGCTAGGAGGCTTGCAGAGACAGAAATACCTTTTGTGGGGTCGCTGTCTCCGCATGTTCGCGGAGCGCTGCCTCTCGGCTCGTCAGCCTGCGAGACACCCCAAAAAGGTATTTCTGTCTCTGCTCACAAGAAATTTACTTTTTATGGTCATGAAGTTGTCGGCGCGCGAATGACAAAAAAAATTATGGAAAGATTAAAATTTCCAAAAACAGAAATTGAATTGGTGGAAAAACTTGTACGCAATCATATGTTTTTTTCTGACACAGAATTAATTACACTTTCTGCCGTGCGCAGGATTATTGTAAAAGTCGGCCCCACCGCCACTAAAGCTTTGGCGGGCAAGAAAGAAAATCATCCCATCTGGGATTTAATGAAGGTGAGGGAATGCGACAGAGTAGGAATGAAGAAAAAAGAGGCTCCTTATCGTTTGAGAAAATATTTTGCGATGATAGAGGAGGCTTTACATGACCCAATTTCGGTCGGGCAACTCAAGATTGATGGGGAATTCATGATAAAAGAACTTGCTATCAAGCCTGGACCTCGAATGGGGTGGATTCTAAACGCGCTTTTAGAAGAAGTGCTAGATGCGCCGGAGAAAAATACGGTGGAGCACTTGTCCGGATTAGTTAAATCTTTGAATATGCTCGGAGATAAAGAGCTCAAAACTCTGGGCGATCGCGGAAAGGGAAAAAAAGAAGAATTAGAGGAAAAAGAAGTCGCGAAACTTCATGAAAAACATGGAGTAAGAAAGTAATGAACAAGGAAATGAATCAAAGGACATATAGAAATTTATGGAAAGGAGTAAGGATTTTCGGAGATTGTCTTGTTTTTTTGCTATCTTTTTTTACGGTTTACTTTTTGCGCGAACATTATTTCATAAAGAATTTATTGGGTAATAATCTATTTTTGTCTTCATATCTTTTACAATTACCTTTTTTGTTTTTCATTTTTCTTCTTATTTTCAAAATTTTTGGTCTCTATGACGAAATTTTTTATACAAGAAAATTACGCGAGATTTATCTTATCTTTCGATCTTTGTTGTGGTGGATTTTGTTTTTAGTCCTTTACTTTTATATTTTTCATATTTCTTTTTCCAGAATGATATTTTTTGTTTGGGTGCCGTTTTTATTTTTGTTTTTAGTTTGTACTAGACTTTTAATTAAAACTTTTCAAGCTAAAATGGTGCGTAGGTATGAATTCAAGACAAGAATAGGCATTGTCGGTAGTGAAGAAAAGGTAAAAAATTTTCTTGAAATTTTGAAAGAGTATCCATATTTAGGTGTGGATATTGTATTTTGCCATACGTACAAGCCGGAGGGTATTAAAAATTTGCATAAAAAAGAAGCAGAAAAAATTATTTCAGAAATAGAAAAAAGCAAAGTCGATGAAATATTCATTACTGATGAATGTCTTACTTATGACACGATTCTTGATCTTATTTATAAAGTTTCAAATAAGAAATTGATTTTTAGAATCTCAACAGATATTTTTAAACTTGCAACCGGGAAGTTCGACGAGAGTTCTCTCGGAGAAATACCTGTTCTTGATTTGCATAAATCAACACTTTCTTTTGCTCATATTGTTTTGAAGAGGGTAGTTGATGTAGTCTTTGGATTTTTATTTTTGGTTTTATTCTCTCTTCCGATTTTACTTATTTGCTTAATTATAAAAGTCTCATCTCCCGGTCCTGTCTTTCTAAAACAAGAAAGAGTGGGTTATAAAGGCAAAAGATTTTTTATGTATAAATTCCGCACAATGGATGTGAACACTCCGCTCTATGAAAAATCTCCGACTGACAAAAAAGATAAGAGAATAACTCCTTTTGGCAGAATATTACGCAAAACCAGCATGGATGAATTGCCACAGTTTTTCAATGTTCTGAAAGGGGAAATGAGTATAGTCGGACCGAGACCAGAAATGCCTTTTTTGGTGGAGAATTATAAACCTTGGCAGATGAAACGTCTCGAAGCCAAACCGGGCATTACCGGATTGTGGCAGATTTTGGGAAGGAAGGACATTGTTTTGGCTGACAATTTAGAGTATGATTTTTACTATATCAACAATCAAAGCATTCTTTTTGATTTTATTATTTTAGCAAAAACAGTTCCGGTCGTTTTCCTTGGCAAGGGCGCGTATTAAAATGGATTTAAATAAAATATTTTTAAAAAATCTTTCGTTTACAAGTGTTTCTTTTTTCCTACTTGGTCTCGCTCTTGTCGCGGCTGTTTTTTTTATCGGCGGAATTTCGCTTATGTCTCTTGCTTTAGTCGCGCCGATGGTGTTGCTCATTGTGTACTTACGACATAATTCTGAGGCTGGAATGATGAAGCTTCCGAAAGTCGTTTTGTTTTTTGTTTCCATATTTATTTTATTTTCTGCTGTCAGTATTTTCAAATCATATGACATTCATCAATCAGTCATAGTCTTTCTTTGGCTGATTATCTCAGTTATTGTCGGACTAGAAGCAGGCGCAATGGCAAAAGAAGAAAAAGGACTAGCTAAGTTTTCGAATATTGTGATCATATCATCTATCATTGCTGTAGCGAGCGGTTTATATTTGTATTTTACTTTTGATGACTATTCTAATTTGAGATTTATCTCAACTTTTTTCCAACCGAATCCTTTTGCTGGATTTTTATTATTACCACTTTCTTTATTATTACCGCTTTTTGTTTATACAGAAAACAAGAAGAAAAAAATATTGCTTGGGGTTTTGTCAGTGTTGACGTTGAGCGCTTTTATACTCACTGTTTCACGCGGAGCAATGGTGATTTTTGCTTTTGTTTGGGTTTTCATTTTAATATTTTCGCTTGTTAAAAATGAATTCAAATTGAGAATTCCGCAGATGCTTAATATCACATTAATTATTGCTCTTTCTTTAGTGCTTTCCGTTGCTGTTTATAAAGTAAAAATGTCATACGCGCCGGCTCCTTTTGCTAACAATACGACTGCAACCACTACAAGCAATAACACTGGCATATTTTCAGGTGGCGCCACAAAAGGGGAGGCTGTAAGCTCAAGATTGCAATATATGAAGACAGGTTTGTTGGTGACGAAAGATAATATGTTGAATGGCGTTGGCATAGGTGCATATCGTGAAGCCGAAATAAAGTATCGTGACAACGTGATTTATCAAACAAACGATCCTCACAATTTATATTTGAGAATGTTTTCAGAAACTGGCGTTGTTGGCGGGATTTCTTTCTTTGTTTTAGTCGCGATGCTTGGAGTTTTCATTCTTTTTAAGCTGTGGAAGACAAAATTTTCAGATTTTTCTGCCGTTGAACTTGGATTGGTAGTTGGAACTCTTGCTATTATTTTGCATAATTTTATGGACAGCGATTGGTATTTTCCCGCTAATATGTTTTTATCCATAATAACTTTTTTTGTTTTATATTCTGTGCTAAGCAAGAACGATAGCAATTTTTCCGCGAAAAAAATCGCAATCACAAGGATTGTTTTTATGATAATCGGTTTTATTGTGGTTCTTGTTTCAATTTTGATTTTCCTTGGCAATAACAGCGGAATGGACGGGCCGTATCTCGTGAGGAAAAATAAAAATGATGAAGCTGTTACTGCTTTTCGAAAAGGACTGTCTTTTGACAAATATAATCCTGAAGTTCTGCAAGGTTACTCTGCTCTTCTGCTTAGTCAATCAAAAAGCATAACGGACGCGAATCTCAAAAAAGAATCTTTGAATGATGCGCTCTCTTTTGCAAGCAAAGCTCTCTTGATAAAACCGCACGACGCCGACCTTTTTGGTTTGCGAGCAGATATCTATAACGACCTTGGCAACAAAGATTTATACGAAGCCGATTTGAAAAAGGCGATTGAAAATAATAAAACTTTAGGATTGAGTTCCTATATGTCGCTATCGCAAAAATATTCGGATGAGAAAAAGTATCTCGACGTGATTAGTGTCGTTGATGATGTCATGAAATATTATCCCGTAGGAGTTTTTCAAGATTCTTTTTGGGCCAGTCCGGACAAAGGAATGTTGAAATTTGAAATTTTTCTTTTGAGCAGTCAGAAAATAAACGCGCTGGAAAAATTGGGCAGAAAAGACGAAGCAAAAGCTGTGCAAGATTTGATTAAGCTTTATTGAGAAATAACTTTCGATAAAATTTCCTCTATCTTTTTTTGATTGTTAAAACATTACTTTTTATGTATCATTAAAGAATGAAAATACTTGTCACGGGCGGAGCTGGTTTCATAGGTTCAAATTTTATCTATTACATTTTGAATAAATATCCTGATTACAGGGTTGTTAATTTAGATAAGCTTACTTATGCTGGCAGTTTAGATAATCTAAAGGAAGTTGAATTAAAATTCAAAGACAGGTATGAATTTATAAAAGGGGATATTTGCGATGAAATTTTAGTAGACAAGATAATGGGTTCAGTAGATGCCGTTGTCAATTTTGCGGCAGAGAGTCATGTCGACAAAAGCATAGAAAGTCCAGATTCTTTTATTGAAACAAATATAATGGGCACATATACTCTTTTAAAGTCAGCTTTGAAAAATAATAAAAAAAGGTTTCATCATATTTCAACAGACGAAGTTTTTGGGGCTCTCCCTTTAGATAATGAAAAAGAGAAATTTAGTGAAAGTACGCCATATAATCCCAGAAGTCCATATTCTGCTTCAAAGGCTTCCGCAGATCATCTTGCTAACGTCTTTTTCCATACTTATGGTCTTCCGGTAACAATATCGAATTGCTCGAACAATTACGGGCCATTTCAATTTCCGGAAAAAATTATACCCCTTTTTATACTAAATGCTTTGAATGGCAAACCACTGCCGATATATGGAAATGGCAAATGCGTGCGGGATTACATTTTTGTGGATGATCACTGTCGTGGGGTAGACCTTGTATTGCATAATGGAAAAATGGGAGAGAAATATTGTTTTGGTGGAAATTCAGAAAAGAACGGGATAGAAATAGCGGATACCATTCTTGGTATCCTTGGCAAATCAGATACTTTAAAAGAATTTGTGAAAGATAGACCTGGTCACGATGTAAGATACGCAATTGATTTCACAAAGGCAAAAAAGGAGCTGGGCTGGTCGCCCGTAGTTTCTTTTGAGGAGGGAATTAGAAAAACTATTGATTGGTATAAAAATAACGAAGAATGGTACAAAAAATTGATATGAAATATTTAATTTTTGGCAATGGTTATTTAGGTAACAAATTCAAAGACTTTTTAGATAAAGAAGCAGAAATTTCCAGTGTCGATATCGGGAACATGGAAGAAGTGAGAAAAGTTTTGAAAGAAAAAAAGCCTAAAATTATAATAAATTGTGCTGGCAAAACCGGCCGACCGAATATAGATTGGTGCGAAGATCATAAAGAAGAAACAATGTATTCAAATGTTGTCGGACCTTTGGTTTTAGCAGAAGCATGTTCTGAGAATAATGTTTTTATGGTTCATATCGGCAGTGGCTGTATTTATCAAGGAGATAATAATAGAAAAGGATTTACAGAAGAAGACATTCCAGATATAAAAAACATCCCCAGTTTTTATTCTTTAACGAAATTCACGTCAGAATATATGTTGAAACAATTTCCGGTATTGCAATGCAGGTTAAGGATGCCTGTAGATAGTCAAAAAAGTCCAAGAAATTTTATTACGAAAATAACGAATTATGAAAAAGTTATCAATGAAGAAAATTCCATAACAGTTATAGATGATTTAGTAAAGGCAACAATAGAACTTGTTAAAAGAAAGAGAACTGGAATTTATAATGTGACGAATCCTGGCAGTATTACTCATAAAGAAATTCTAGACAAATACAAAAAACTGGTTGATAAAAATTTTCAATATACTATTATTAATACCAAGGATTTAAAAACCAAAGCAGGCAGATCAAATTGTGTGTTGAATACTGACAAATTACAGAAAGAGGGAATAAAACTGCCAGATATACATAAATCAATAGAGAGTATTTTAAAAAATTATAATTAATTTAATTTTATGAAAGGGATAATTCTTGCAGGTGGAAGGGGAGGTAGATTGTTGCCATTAACAAAAATAACCAACAAGCACCTTTTGCCTATATATGATAAACAAATGATACTTTATCCGCTTGCGACTCTCAAAAATGCTGGGATAAAAGATATCCTTATTATTTCCGGACGGCCACATGTCGGCGATTTTTTGAAACTGCTTGGTTCGGGTCGGGAGCTCGGGATAAAAATTTCTTATGAGATACAAGAAGAAGAACTTGGGATCGCAAACGCTTTAAGTTTGGCAGAGTCTTTTGTAAATGGAGACAAAATGACTGTAATATTGGGAGATAATATATTTGAAGACGATGTAAAAAATATGGTTCATGATTTTGAAAAACAAAAAGAAGGCGCTGTTGTTTTTCTGAAAGAAGTTGAAGACCCAAACAGATTTGGAGTAGCTGAAATAAAAAATGAGAAAATTATAAAGATAGAGGAAAAACCTAAAAAACCGAAAACGAATTTAGCTGTTACTGGTCTTTATATGTATGATAATACTGTGTTTGATTTTATAAGAAAGTTGACTCCATCAACTCGCGGAGAGTTTGAAATAACAGATGTAAACAATTTTTTTATAAACAAAGGCAAGATGAAGCACTTTACTCTGAAGGGAAATTGGACAGACGCAGGAACATTTGAATCATTGTTTAGAGCCACTAATTTGGCTAGAAAATTAAGTTTGAAAAATAAATTATAATTTTCGTACCCTCCTTATATTTTCTATCCAATTCTTGTCTTTAGTATGAAAAAGTAATTTTGTTACTGATTCTATTTTTATAATAATTTTCAGCAAAGTCTGCTCAATTTTCGGTCTGTATTTTTTAAAATATAATACTAATCCTTGTCTCATTCTAAAATATTTTTCCGGTCTTTTTATTTCATCACGACTTTCTTTAAAATGAATGAAAGAAACATTTGGGTCAAAAACAATGTCAATGTTTTTTTGATTTAACCTTTTACATATTTCTATATCTTCACAATATAAAAAATATTCTTCGTTGAATCCTTCGATAGACAGGAAATTCTTTCTTGATATCAGAAAACCACATCCACATACCCAATCAACTCTGCGTTTTTCTCTGTAAAATTTTTTGTCTCGTATAACTATACCAAGATTTGTTTTTAATAAAGGCAATCTATCAAAAACAATCCTGAAAATATTTGGAAATACTCCTATTGTTGGTTGGATAGTTAGATCTTCATTATAGAAAAGAAAACCGTAGGCTGCACCATTTTCTCCTTTTGTTAAGCTTTCAAGATATCCATTCGTGCTTTCTTTAATGAAAACAGTGTCTGGATTCAGTATAAAAATATAGTCGCCTTTTGCAATTTTAGACGCTTGATTGTGAGCCTTGGCAAATCCAGCGTTGTAAGAATTTTTTATTAAGACAATATTCGATTTTTTTTCTTTTAATTCTTCTATTACCTTAATGGTTTTATCAGTGGAAGCATTATCAATGACAATTATCTCAAAATCTCTCAAATTTAACTTGAAAATTGACTCAATACATCCTTGAATAATTTTTTCCGAATTGTATGTTACTATTTGGATTGAAAGCATTTGTTTAACAGACTTATGTCTGTATAATATACCACATGGAGGATTTAGAGAAATTGTATACATCAAGTAAAATATTTGTAGTCATCCCTGTTTATAATGAATCAGCTATTATTCAAAGTGTTATTACAGAAATTCAATTGGCAGGTTATAAAAATATTATTATAATTGATGATGGTAGTATGGATAGTACGTATGAACAAGTTTCAAAAAATGATGTTATCGTTGTTAGACATTACCTTAATAGAGGGAAGGGTGCTACGCTTAGGACTGGTATTGAGGTAGCCAAAATGCTTAAAGCAGATGTTGTGGTTACAATTGATGGAGACGGACAACATAATCCAAATGATATAAAAAAAATGTTATACTTAATTTGGCAAGGCAATGATGTTGTATTAGGATCACGTCTTTTTAACTCAAAGGGAATGCCCATTTTTAAAATTATTGCCAATTATTTTGGAAATTTATGTACGTGGATATTGTGTGGATTGTGGGTTTCTGATAGTCAGTCTGGTTTTCGTGCTTACTCAAAAAAAGCTATTGCGATGATTAACACTAGAGCTGAACGGTATGAATATGATAGTGAGATTATTAGAGAAATTTATCGTAATAAGTTAAAATTTTTTGAAATACAAATTGAAGTTCGTTATACTAATTATTCTATAAACAAAGTAAGCAAAATGAATATAAAAAATGGACTCGATGCCCTTTTTAAAATGATAATTTACTAATAAATAATATGATTTTTTACATTTCAATTTATAAAATTATCCTCGGCTTACTGTCAATATACTTTATTATAGAAAAAATATGGCGTTTTTATAAAAAAAAACAATCTCTTTTTAAGTCATTTTTAATGGTTGTTATTTGGAGTTTTGTGTTTTTGTTTTCATTCTTCCCAGATATTACACATGCAATCTCAAAATATCTAGGGTTGGGTGAAAATCTTAACACGCTTATTTTTCTTGGGTTTGTTGTTATTTTCCTTTTTATCTTTCATCTTTTGGATGATATAGAAAAATTAGAAAGTGATATTTCAGAAATAGTTAGGAAGGAAGCACTACGTGGATTAAATAATATAAAAAAGTAAATAAAATTATGTTGTATCTTCTTTTAGGAATTAATATCATACTTATGGCAGCTGGTCAGATTTTTTTCAAAAAAAGTAGTATCTTTTTAAAAGATCATCAAGAACTCTCAATTTTATTAAAATATTTATATAATTTCTGGTTTTGCACGGGGATTTTTATATTTGGTATTGCAACAATTGTGTGGGTTAAAATTCTTTCGCTAACAAAATTATCGTATGTTTATCCGATGCAAAGTGTTTCATATGTTTTGGTTGCGGTTCTCGCCTTTTTTATTTTTGGAGAAAAAGTTAGTTTGTTGAATATTATTGGAATGATTATAATCATTTTTGGTGTTTTTTTATTATCTCAAAATTAAAAATGGAAAAATTAAAAAAAATCTTGCAGGAAAATGGGTATTTTATTTCTTTTTTTCTTATATCATTTTTTGCCTATGCTATTTGGTTAAGAGCTTTTTTCCCAGGCATGATGAGTCCCGACTCAATTAATCAATGGACACAAGCAGGATCAAGAATATACAATGATGCTCATCCATTTCTTGGTACTTTTTTAATGACATTGTTGAGATTCATTTGGGATTCTCCCGCAATAATAGGGTTATTTCAAATATTCGTCTCTTCTTTTATTATTGCCTATTCACTGAATTTTTTTTTAAAACAAGGTATCTCAAAAACCAAAATAGTAATTGTTTTTTTTATATTTTTAATACTTCCTTCTGTTGGAGTTTATAATATAACACTATGGAAAGATGTTCTTTTTGCCCAGTGTATTGCATTTCTCTCAATAATTTTTGTTAAAAATTACATCAGTCAAGAGAAGATTACCAATTCGGGTATTACTTTAGTTGCTTTTTTAACTATTTTAATATGCAACATCCGTCATAACGGTGTAATATATTTTCTAGTCGTTCCTGCTGTGTATTTTCTATTTAGGATAGTAAATTTAAAGAAATTATTTATATTGATATCTTGCACTGTGCTTTTTTATATATTTTTTAATATTATTCTTTTTAACATTCTTAATGTTTCTAATGCCAGAGATTTTCTTCCTACAGAATTCATTAGACTGCAAATTATTGGGAATGCAATAAGAATGGGTTATAATCCTACAAAAAATGAGGTCAATACTCTAGAAAAAGTAATGCCCATTGATGAGTTTCGTAAGCTATATGATTGTTCAACCGTTAACTCCATAATGATGGGTCCTAAAATGAATACAAATATTCTTTTAAATGATATATTTATTTCTGACTTGAATAAAATTATCGATAACATTATATTAAACAACCTACAGTATGCAATTACAGATCGTACTTGCTTATTTTCTGTGCTAGTGGGGATGGGACCATTAAGTTCACAATTCTTGTATCAACCTGGAATATATGAAAACACATTAAATTTAGAACAACATCCAAATAGGCGACTTAATATTTTTTTAAGCCAGTATCTCGATTGGTCAAAAGAATATCCACAGAGATCGATATTTTGGTCTCATTTTTTTTATATTCTTTTGTATATTTATTTTTTAATAACAGCAATTTGCAAAAAGAATTATACACTGCTAGGATTTATAATACTAATTACTGTAAATATTCCTGCAATATTCATTTTTGGTCTCTCAAAAGATTTTCGTTATCTCTATATGATTCAATTTGCACTTCCTTTTATTTTTTTAGTAGATAATGTCAGAAAAAAAGATAATCCGATTATTGGTTAGTTACTATTCTTTCTAGACTGTCAATAGAACTTTCCCAGCTAAAATTTTTAGCAGTTTTGAGCCCAGCCTCTCTTAAGTTATTGTAAAGTTTTTTATCCGACATTAACTTTAAAATTGTCTCTTTTGCTTCATTTGCATTTTTTACGATAATACAGTTTTCTCCATTTTTAGCATACTCTTCAATCCCTGGAACTTCCAAAATAACCGGAACACCACCACAAGCCATCATTTCAAGTGGTGGATATGCAAAACTTTCTACAGTACTCATTTTGAGAAGGATGTCGCAACTAGAATATATTGCAGGCATGTCGAAAAAATTTACTTTTTCAAAAAATTTATCGCATCTCCATTCCGGTTCTGGTTTTCCATAACTGGAAACAGCCCATATCTCACAATCCAAATCTTTTACAACACCAAAAGCCTCAGCCATCCCTTTAAATGGTAAATTTATCGAACCTTCAAGCAAAACTCTGATTTTATTATTTTTAGGTTGAATCGGAACGACTGGATGAAATATATTGTGGTCTAATCCATTAGGAATATAGAACACCTCATTATCAAATTCTTTTTTTTGCCATCTTTTTATCCAATTAGCCATTGTCATGTACTCGATTTTTTGATTGTTATATTTATATGTTTTATTAACGGCTTCTTTATATTTTTTGCTTTCTTCAAAGTTGCGTTCATCTGACTGAATAAAATAAATTTTTCTTTTACTGTCAATATTTATAACAGTATTAAAAGTTGCCCAGTGTGTTGCAATTAAAATATCAATATTTTCGAATAAATAATTTTTTCTAGGGTTAGTAATATCTTTTAAGGCAATAATTGGCACTCGTTGATTTGGAAACCAGTTTATCGATGTCGTATTATCTTGAGAAATTAATGAAATGTCATATCCTCTCTTTAGTAAGCCATTCGTATGAGCTAGAATAACCGCTATTCCACCGGAAATTCTTGTTCCTGGAATAACATAAAAGATTTTTGGTACAATAACCGATTTTTTAAAATATTCGGTTAGCATAAGCGCTTTCCATTTTTCATCATCTTTTTTGAAATTTAATTCATTGTTCCCTTTGTGCAAACGAAGATTTGTCAAAATATATGGTATCGCCTTAAACTTATAGCCAAAATATGCTAAGCGCAACCAAAGTTCGTGGTCCTCACGATATTGCATTATCGGTTTGAAACCGCCTACATCGTCTAAAGTTTTTTTGCGGACCATAATTGAATTTGGAGAGATTGAAGTAGTTTTTAACATTGAAAAATCATAATTTGGAAGAAAAAGTTTTTCTTGTCCATCAAACAGTCCAGTATCTTGACGTGTGCCATCCAATTTAGCGCGCCAGCCTCCATATACAACATCTGCGTTGTATTTTTTAATAAATTCAATAGATTTTTCAAGACGATCTAATTCAGCGATATCGTCGCTATCTTGAAAAGCAATAAATTCTCCCTTTGCTTCTTTGATGGCTTTGTTTCTTCCCCTGACTGCGTTTCCAGTATTGTTATAAAAATGAAATATCTTTACCCTTGGGTTATTCCTATAACTTTCAACTATTGACATCGTTTCTTTTGGTGATCCATCTGTTACCAAAATTAATTCTAGATTTTTATATGTTTGATTCAAAATAGATTCAATTGATTCCTTTAATTCGTAAGTACGGTCATAAATAGGAATAATGACTGAAATAAAATCTGATACTTTTTTTTCTGCACTTTTTTTTCTAAAAAAAATGAAATATCTCGTGGAAACATAATTAGAATAAGCCAATATAAATATTTTACATTTTTCTAAAAATACAAATAAACCGTCTTTTCTTAATACAAATAAGCCTTTTTTTACTAAATTATTTAAATCAACAACTTCTTTTTTAAAATTTTTGAGTTTGTTTTTTGTATATCTTAAAGGAAACGTGATCCTCCAAGAAAGTGAATTATATAATGCATTTATTTCTGTATTTTTTTGCTGGATTTGTTGTTTTTTTTGTTGAATGGCATTGTTTTTTTTAATTTCATGAATGTAAGAATAGTGTATTTGCCATTCTTCCTCATTATTTTTTAGTTCCTTCCCTAATTTTTTGTCTAAAAACAATATCCCAAGTCCAAACGATTGATAAAATTCCACTGTTATGTATTTTACTTTTAATTCATTCCAAAACTTATAGACGCCAAAATCGTTTTCTGCGACTTTTACATCATGAAAAAGGATAATCCCGTTTTGTTTTATTTTTGGAAGCCAGTTTTGAAAGTCATTTTTTACTGCCTCGTATGTATGTAGTCCATCAATATGCAAAATATCTATCGAATTATCCTTGAATTCAACGAGAGCATTATTGAATCTTTTTCTGATCAGATTTATTTTTAAATTACAATAGAAGTCCTCTTTTATTTTTTTTACAGTTTCAAAAACTTCTTCTCCATAAAATCCAGAATGTTTTTCTCCTTCCCATGTATCAATTGCATAAAGTTTAGTATCAAGATTCTGATCTTTAACTGCTTGCGAAAAAGACCAAAAAGAAGTGCCATAATGTGTTCCAAGTTCCACGACAATCTCAGGTTTAATATTTTCGATTAAATCATATGCGAAATACTTATGCCCGACCCACGGCCATGATGAATCTTCAAATTTTTCTTCATATTCAAATTTTGGGTTATAGTATTTCCAGTCCATAAAATTTTTATTCCCATTTATAACTAAGTTCAACTAGTCCCTGATTCCGATTTTTTGAAATTATTTTAAATATACTTGGTTTATCCATAAAATCAAAAATTTTTTTATCGGTTTCTCCAAAAATTCCAGCTTTCACGTAATAAAAATTAGTTTTAATTGGCAAGTTTGTATAATTTACCTGAAAATATTTACATTCTAAATATTTTTTAGTGTTGATTTTATCAATTATGGTGTTTATACCGAATATATATTGGCTTTCTTGATTAAAAAGAGCAAGTCCGAAATTGAACACAGGTTCATTTTTGTTGATTTTAAAATAAACTCTAATAGAAATATCATCTCCTGTCTCGAAAACATTTTTTGGTTTATCATCTTTATCCCAAAATTCTATTTTTGTTATTTCTGCAATTTTGTTTATTTTTTGATTGCTAGTTTTATCTTCTAGCTCACTATTTGTTGCATTGTTCTCTTCTTCTAACATTTTGTACATATATGCATTAATAACCTCCTCTGATTTCCCATCAGCCATCACTTTCCCATGGTCAAGCCAGATGGCTCTTTCTGTGTGTTGTGATATTACTTCATGGCTATGCGAAACTAGCACAATAATTTTTTTGTCTTTCTTGAATTCCTCAATCTTTTTGAAACATTTTTGTTGAAACTGTTCATCCCCGACGGCTATGGCTTCATCAATTAATAAAATATCAGAATCACTATGCGCGACTATGGCGAAACCGAGCCTGACAAACATTCCCGAGGAGTAGAATTTGATTGGTGTTTCCAGCCAATCTTGAAGTTCTGCGAATTCGACTATTCTGTCGAAATTTTCGTTTATTTCTTTCTTCGACATTCCTAAAATTGCGCCATAGAGGAAAATATTTTCTCTGCCGGTAAGTTCTTGATGGAAGCCAGCGCCGAGTTCGATCAAGCTCGCTATCTTACCTTTCACTTTCAAAGTTCCACTTGAAGATTTGGTGATATTGGCTATGACCTTGAGCAGGGTCGATTTTCCTGAGCCGTTTTTGCCTATAATTCCTAGCGTGTCTCCCGGTTTTAGGGAAAAAGATATGTCGTCAAGCGCGTAAAAGTTGTCAGGCGAATTTCTTTTGAACAAATATCCCGCCATACTCCGAAAACTCTTCAAATTTTTCCTGAATATCTTCGAAACGTTTTTAACTTCTATGCTGTAATCTTGTTTCATACGATGTCCGCCATTATTTGTTCTCCTTTTTTAAAAGTGTAGTAGCCGATATAAAAAACAACGATGCTCACGATGAGCGCGTATACCAATGCGAGAGGGTGGTCGATCGTGCCACGCATGATTATCGATCGAAAGCCGTCTATCACTCCCGTCAGCGGGTTTATTTTGTAAAGCTTTACGTAGGCGCTGTTAACATTGTTGAAAGAATAGATAATCGGTGTTGCGAAGAAAAGTATTTGCAGGCCTATCGGCAAGAATTTCGAAACATCGCGAAAAGCGACGTTTGCCACAGCGCCGAGGAGGGCAATGCCCAGCGTGAAAAACATAAAAATTATGAGTAGAAATGGGAGCAGTAAAAATGAGACATTTATCGGGACGGAAAAATAAATCATAAACATCACGAGCGCCAGAATGCCGATGAAGAAATCAAGCAAGACGGGCAAAATTGCTGACACCACTAAAATTTCTCGCGGGAAATAAACCTTTCGCAGGAGCGCTGTGTTTTGTACGAGGTTCGGTATTGAAAAAGCGAGACTGTTTGCGAAAAGTGTCCAAATCCAAAAACCAACAAAGACGAATAGGGAATAAGGCTTCATGTCGTCCGAGATGTTTGCGATGAGAGGGAAGACGAATATAATGGTGAGCATCAAAACCAGAGGCTGAACCAGCGCCCAACCGACACCCAAGATCGTCTGCTTGTATCGGGCTTTTATATAGCTTTCTGAAAGGGCATATAAAAGCTCGCGATATTCGTATAAATTCCTGAAAAATTGAAACATATTTATGTTGCTACTATAGCACAAAAATATGTTTAAAAAAGTTGGAAAAAGCATTCGAAAAATGAACTTTTTTCCGGTACAGATTTTTTGAAGCTTAAAAAATCCTGAAGTTTGCTCGCCGTCGCTCGCAAAACCCCTTCAAAAAGTTATTTTTCGAATGCTTTTAATACACTTCTTGCTGATAGCAAGTCTCGCAATAGACAATCTCCGGTTTGTCGGGGGAGTAGGAGGTTTCGAATTCGTTTTCACAGCCTTCCTTCATGCATTTCCTGTGCCAAAAACGCGCCGGATTTCTTTGCTGTGACATTTCGAAATATCTCGTGTTGGGACATTTTCGAGGCAGGGGAATATTCCATTTCTTGTACATCAAGAGTTCGTTTTGAGTAATCCTGAACGCCTTCGTGCATTTGTGATTTTGCGCGGATTTTTTGTCCAAGTCCCACGCTTGGCATAAAATAATTTCAGAAAGGATGGAATCGTCGACTTCTCCTATCGTGTTTGGCAAATCTTTCCAACTTTTTGTCGGCACATAGCTTTTTTCTTCGACATTGTCCCAAAGATACCCCATCTTTTTTGCTTTCTCTTGATCAATAGGCACATATTCTTGGGCGATGGTTTCGTTGTAGCAGAAAGGAGACAGTTCTGCTGGGAAAAATTCGCCGTATTTGTAAACTTTACCCGAGTTTGCTTGCCCTGAGCTTGTCGAAGGGTCTTTGTATGGCAGTTTCTCCATCTCAGAAATGATTTTTTCCTTCAGTTCCTCGTATGTTTTTTTGTCGTATTGCTTGTTCAAGATGCAATATTCTCTTTTGCGGACGGAAATACAACCGAAAGAATTGTTTGCGTGATCGCAATCCACCAAGTAGCTTGAGTTCATATTATTTTCCCCGTTGACGCTGAAGAAACATCTTGAAGAAAAATCTATGTTATTGCATTCATAGCAAAGCTCTCCCGAATGGACTCCGTAAACATCCATGGAATCTTTCTGTCCAACACCGCCGCGTATGGCATACTTTTCGTTTTCACCATCATTAATCCAGTAAGAATCATGGACGTTTTTAGAACCAGAGATAAATTCTCCAGAGACTTTATAATTGCGTTCTCCAGTCATGAACTTGTGAATTGCTTCTTCTTTCAATGTTTTCCTGAAATCAGCCAAAGTTTTTTCGAGCAGGGGATAAGAGTCAAGCATTTCTTTTTTAACTTTATTAAATTCTTCTCTCGATACCGGCTTGTTGAAGATGTGGTAATTTTTATTTCGCAGATTGTAGCTGAAAAGACAGTTCTGGCAATTTCGACAATCGTATAAAAATGCTGAATCGATGCAAGAATTGCATTTTTGACTGAAAAATATTTGGTTGCATTTGGTGCAATCGTTGGAGGCATAACACAATTCGCAGTCCTTGATGAACATACAATCCCAGCAGTCTTTGCCACTGTAAACACTTTGACTGTATCCGCAATTTTCAGAAAACCAAGAGCCGAACAGTAAGTAGCAGTTTTTATTGTGCGCTGTGTGATTACCGTATTCGCTATTTAAATTTGCTGTTGAATAAGAAGAAGGTCGAGGAGTTTTTTTCAACAACTCTTTGAACTGTTCAAAAAACGGTCGAGAAAAATCGTAATCGTTTCCATAATCTAGCGGGTCCCACTCGTCGCTCCACCAGCAATCGTGACAATATACCGGAAATACCGCGTCGGCTTTATACATGGAGATGATGTTCTCTTTGCACAGGTCGCAAGTCCTTTTGTACAAAGATCTCTCGTTTCTCCACACCAATTTTCGCGCCAAGCGGCACTATGAACAAAAAGTCGGCGGAGGGACTTGTATTTTTTCGTAAAAATCAAAATCCTCGTCAGCTATTTCGAAATTCTTTTTGCAATTTTGACAGACTTTTGTTTCCATAAATTTTATTTGTTATTAATAATAGAAAAATCTTTGAATTCGCCAGTCGAGTCATGCCATATTGCATAAAAGTTTTCGATAGGGGAGAAGAAAAAATTTCGCTCCAGCTTTTTTGTGAATTTTATCAAGTTTTCATTTTCTCCCTCAGCTACAACTTTAATGCTACCATCATTTTTTGTAAAAACAACGCCCCTCAACTCGAGTTTAGTAGCGAGTCCTTTTATATTAGACAAATAATCATATCCCAAACCCTTGCCAGCTATTCCACTTTCTATTCTTTTTATCATACTACAATAGTATACCAATTAAAGACTTTTGTCAATCTATATCGTCAAGAAATACACTAATATATCCATATTTATCAATATAAATAGAGTTATCAACATATTTTTGTGGAAAAAGATTGACACAGAATATGCTTTGGAGTAAAATGGGTGCATGAAAGACACAAATGAACAACTTAAATTGAACCTCCAATCTTTTGGATTCAGCGAGAAGGAAGTCATCGTATACATCGCTCTTTTGGAATTGGGAAAGGGGACGGTCAGACAAATCAGCAGTAAAGCTGGGATAAACAGGACGACTGGTTATGATATTCTCGGCACTCTTGCGAACAAGGAGCTCGTGACTATTTCCGGCAAAGAGCCGAAATCAGAATACGCAGTTGAACCGCCGGAAACCATTACAACGTATCTTAAAAAAGTGGCGGAAGAGATGGCAGAGCATATTAAAAAAATGGAGACCATTGTTCCCGAGCTTGAACTTCTGCACGCAAAACAAAATCGTCCGCGAATCAGATTTTATGAGGGCAAGGAAGGTCTCGAGCATGTTTACGAAGACACGCTCACGAGTTCTGAGCCGATTCGAGCTTATGCGACTGTGGATGACATGCACAAAGCGCTTCCGAATTATTTTCCGGAATATTACAAGAGGCGGGCAGGGAAAAATATCTCGATCAGAGCTATTGCTCCCGGGACTGCAATGGGGCAAGAACGAAAAGCTCATGACGCAGAAGAAAAAAGAGAGATTGCGTTCGTGCCTGCTGACAAATATTATTTTTCACCAGAAATAAATATCTACGACAATAAAGTCATGATCGCTTCGTGGCGCGAAAAGCTCGGCATCATCATAGAGAGCACGGAAATAGCCGATGCGATGAAAAAAATATACGAGCTCGCCTGGGCTGAGGCGAAGAGGTTGGATAAAGAAATGGGAATAAAATAAATTTACTATATTTATGCTATAGCACTATTATAGTGGAATTATATTTTAGCTTAATACACTAGCCGAAGGCTAGTAAACCTCTTGCTGATAGCAAGTCTCGCAATAGACGATCTCTGGCCTGTCGGGGGAGTATGGCGTTTCGAATTCTTTCTCGCAGACTGAATTGGCATGATCGTGGACGCGGGTGTTTTTATAAACATTGTTGGACGAAGCTGAGCCGGCGCACTCGCATTTTCTTTTCCATAATTTTATTGGATTTCTTTTGGCGATCCTCTCGCAGTATCGGCAGTTATAACAGAGTCTCGGCAGGGGAATATTCATCTTTTTGTAAAAATCAAATTCTGTTTTTGTTATTTTGTATGCCTTGGTGCATTCATGGGTGCATTCGCCTTTGTGTCCGCAGCCGATAACTTTTTGAGTGATTGTTTCGTCAATGTCGTTTAGAGAATCCGGCAGGTCTTTTGTTTCCATATCATTTTTGTAATCTCTTTCTTTTCTTTCTCGCCAAAAATATCCTTTTGTTTCGGCTTCTTTCTTTGTGAGTGGAAAAAGTTCTTGCGCAACGGTTTCATTGTAGCCAAAAGGAGAGAGGTCGGCGGGGAAAAAATCGCCGTATCCATAGAGTCTATCTTTTCTATCTATATACGGCACTATCTCCATGTGTTTTATTAATTTTGCCTTGAGTTCCTCGAAAGATTTCTTGGAATACTGCTTGTTGAAAATGCAATAACTTTTGTTTCTCAAGCCGACACAGCCGAAAAGGTTTGAACAGTTGTGGCAATTGTAGGAATAAAAAATTTCATGCGAGTCGAAAATAAATCTTGAGAAAAACACCCTGTTGCCGGGATAAACGGTGGAAACTTGGTAGCATTCTTGCGAATTTCTGCCGAAGTGGTCGCAATCGTAACAGTCGCTCACTGCGGAATACGACAGCCAGATGTTCCCGCAATCTTTCACTCCACTGTTTACATCAAAACAATTTTTGCAATTTTTCGTTCCATCTAGATTATCACCTGTAGAATTTATCGACTTGATGACGCGGGCGAATTTGTGCGGATATTTCAAAATAAATTCTTCAAACTGCTTTTTGAATTTTTTAATTTGAGAAAAAGACGCAAGATTCATCTCTTTTATTTTTTCTTCATAAGTTTTTTTGTCGAATTGCTCGTTAAAAATGCAATGGGAAGCGTTGCGCAAGTTCACACAGCCGAAACAGTCACTGCAGTTTCGGCAATTGAAAAGAAAAGCCGAATTGAGACACGAATCTGATTGTCGACTATACAAAAGTCTCGAAGAAGATAGGCAATCAGAACTTTCATAACACAAATCACTTTTTGAAACCCAGTGTAGGTCGATGCTGTCCCTTGTATTAAAAGTGAAACTGGAGTACATGACGTTCTCGTTGAAGTCTCCGCCCACTACGAGATAGCAATTTTTATTTCCCTCGGTGATACTGCAATAATCGCTATTGACTGGATTGATGTTGAGTAGGGCCACGTCGGGAACTTTTCTCCAGATCGTTTTTAGTTGTTCAAAAAATGGTTTTTCAAAATCGATGTCCTGTCCGAAAGACATGGCGTCCCAAGAATCTCCCCACCAAGTTTTGTGATCATAGACTATCTGGTCGGAATCCGGAGAAAATATGGAAAAAATCTCCCCTTGTGAATTCGGAGCGTCGGATTTTCTTTTGTAAAGAGTTCTTTCATTGCGGAAAATCATCCTCTGTTGCAGTCGACAATCAGGGCAGAATTGTGGAGTTGGAACGTTGACCTTTTTATAGAAATTAATCTCCTCGTCGCCGAGAATAAAATCATTCTTGCAGTTTTTACACACTGTTTTCATTTTTTTTGCGTATATTAATTTGCAAAGTGACCCTTGGTGTCTTCACCAAAAAGCATGTGATGGAACATTTTCAAGATGTCTTCAAAAAGTTTTGTGCTGTAGGAAGATAGGTTGAAAATCACAGCAAGGGTGAATAAAATAATGGAAATTTTGATGCTCCAATAGGCGAGGGGAATAGCTATGATGGCGAAGACCACAGGGGCGAGAGTGCGGACGGTGCTGCCGCGGATTTCGTGCTTGCTTATTTCCGGATTTTGAATGTGCGGAGAATACAAGACATATCTTCGCATCCAATATAAACTCAGACCGGTCAGAATTATATGCGCGCCGAATATGACGACAGACAATTCATTCTTGTTGAACTGTCCGAGCATGCTCGCGGAAAAAGGAAGCAAACTTATCAGCATGAAAAATACAGCGTTGATGTTTGTCAGCATCGAGTCCACATTTTTGGCGTAAATGGAAATGAAAAAATGGTGCGCTCGCCAATAAGTGAGGCATAAGGTACATAAACCGTGGCTTTTTAAATTTGTTTTCGATTTTTCGGAGCGATAGTTGAAACCAAGAAAATGGAACTCAATACTTTCCTTAAAAGAGAAGTGGAGATGCCTCTGTGTATCCTCACAATGTCTTTGA
>JAPLXU010000020.1:0-16415 GCA_026395915.1 Candidatus Nomurabacteria bacterium
CATGGAAAAGTTTAGAAGAATATTTGCATTGGTACAACTATGATAGAATACATTTAGGAAAATATCTTAATGGAATGATACCAATTGAAAAGTGGCGAGATTATCAATTAAAAGTGTCACCTCTGAAGGTTAACTAAACAGTTATCCACAAGTGTAAATTATGATTTTTAATATGAGATCCCTTTCTTTTTAATTCTAAATTTTCTATAATCATTTCATGTCATTCTCACGAGTCTATTCCGCTCAAACGCATCTTCTCAAAGGCAAGATTGTCACTGTCGAAGTTGATATCACAAAAAACACTTTGCACGCTTTTACTTTGGTCGGGCTTCCGGACAAAGCAGTCGACGAATCCAAAGACCGCATGAGTTCGGCTCTGAAGAATTCCGGCTTTCGTTCTCCGAAAAGTCAAAACCAAAAAATAGTCATTTCATTGTCTCCGGCGGACCTTAAAAAAGAGGGGCCGTATTTTGATCTGGCTATTGCTCTCGCTTATCTCCTTTCCGCCGAGGAAATAGATTTCGATCCGAAAGGGAAAATATTTCTCGGAGAATTATCTTTGAACGGCGAACTCCAACCTATCAAAGGAGTGCTTCCGCTCACGGAACAAGCCATGAAACTCGGCTACAAGGAAATATTTGTGCCGATTATAAATGCGTCCGAGGCGGCGCTCGTCAAAGGAATCACGGTCTATGGAGCGCGCTCACTGAAGGAAGTTATAGATCACGTTTCAAAAATCCATTATGATCGGAAAGGAAACCCGATTGAAAAAGAAACAAAAAAAATTTCTCCACAAAAACCTACAGAAATAGTTCACAAGGACACTGTCCACGACATAGATTTTTCGGATATTAAAGGACAAGAGAGCGCGAAAAGGGGACTCGAAATCGCCGCCGCTGGTGGACACAACATAGCGTTGTCCGGACCGCCGGGGACGGGCAAGACCATGCTCGCGAGAGTTTTCTCTCATATATTGCCGGAGCTTGGTAATGATGAAATTTTAGAAATCACGGGCATTCATTCCATCGTGGGTTTGCTCGAAGACACGCTCGTCACAGAACCGCCTTTTCGCGCCCCGCATCACACGGCGAGTTATGTTTCCATGATCGGCGGAGGCACGAATCCGAAGCCGGGGGAAGTGACGCTCGCGCACAAAGGAGTGCTTTTCTTGGATGAGTTTCCAGAATTTGAAAAGAGAGTTTTGGAAGCGCTCCGCCAACCGCTCGAAGACAACATCGTTTCCATTTCTCGCGCGCGAGGATCGGCGATTTTTCCTTCCAATTTTATTCTAGTGGCGGCGATGAATCCCTGTCCTTGCGGGAACAAAGGCAATAAAGACAAAGCTTGTATCTGCCGTCCGAACGATTTGGAAAAATACGTGCGACGCATTTCCGGCCCGATAATCGATCGCATAGATTTGTGGGTGACTGTCGGCAATGTGGACTATCGAAAATTGAGTGACGAAGTCGTGAGGAGCGAAAAAACTCATACAATCAAAGCGCGTGTAAAAGCTGCGCGATATCTTCAAGAAAAAAGATTCGCGAATTCAAAGAGAAAAATAAAAACAAACAGCGAGATGAATGTGAAAGATCTGGGAAGCATGGTGAAGCTTTCAAAAGAAGTGAGAGACTTGCTCGACGATAGCGCCGAGCGCCTAGCCCTCTCGGCGAGAGCGTATCACCGAGTCATAAAAATCGCCCGCACGATCGCCGATTTGGAAAACTCGCCCGAAGTGCAAGCGAATCATATCTTGGAAGCGATACAATATCGACCGAAGGTGAATAGTTAAAATAAATTTATGGAAAAACTTAGACAAACCCAAGAAGGTGCCAATATAAATTTTCTTGATCCACATTTGGTTGTTGAATTAGTTCATAATCCTGATGCCGTTCTTCACTATCCAGATATTACAGCAGAAGATTTAAGAACTAAAACAGAAAGATATAGGATTTTGCTTGGAAAAGTTGGAAAAGTTCATGGCGGTTGTGTTCAAGTTTCGATTGATGCTGTAATGGAATTACAAAAAGGAGATTTACCACCTCAATTGGAAATAGAAGAAGGCCACAAGGGGATTAATTTTAATCTAAAAGCAGTCAAAAAATATTTCGAACTTTTAAAATTAAAATCAAGTGATCAAGAATTAGCTGAGCTAAACTTCATAGGAGAAATGCATACACACCCATTGATGCCACATGAATTTACAAATGGTAAAAAACCATGGGAGCCATCCCAAGGTCCCCAAAGTGACGTTGAAGGTATTATTAAAAGTTACAAAAATGGAACTTTAGATAAAACCAAACCTTTTATTTTTTCAATCGCAGGACCGGATGATGACAGAAAGACGAAATATGCATTTTATCGTCTTGTTTTTAAAGACGGAAATTATGAAGTGCAGCTTTTATAGTTATCAATAGCAATATGAAAAAAAATTTAACAAAATTTAATCAATGAAAATTGAACCTCCAAAATCAAAACAGCCTATTCCTAAAAACGCAAAAAGAGTTTTCAAAGGAGTTATTTTTGATGTCTATCAATGGGAGCAGGAAATGTTTGACGGCACAAAAGAAACTTTTGAAAAATTGAAACGCCCGGATACCGTCGTCGTTTTTCCAGTGTTGCCTGACGGAAAAATTATTTTGACCGAACAAGAACAGCCGAGCAAAAAACCATTCATCGGCGCGACAGGCGGGAGGGTAGACGAAGGGGAGGGTGTACTTTCGGCTGCGAAGAGGGAACTTTTGGAAGAGAGCGGATATGAGGCGGAAGAATTTATTTTGTGGGACGCTCAACATCCGACAGAAAAAGTTGATTGGATTATATACACTTTCATTGCGAAAGGTTTAAAAAAAGTTGCGGATATGAATTTAGATAGTGGTGAAAAAATAAAATTACTTCCTGTTACTTTGGATGAGTTGATCGACATGGCAACGAGAGAGAATACTTATTTCGCTGAGCAACAAATTGTCTTGAAACTTTTTGAAGCTAAATATGATAAAAAGAAAAGGAAAGAGTTGAATGAACTATTTAAGCCTTAAGAATAGGCAATAAAATAATACCTTTAGTTATCCACAGGTGGGCATTTGACAGTGAACGAGCGTTCACTTATACTTATCTAAGTCGGTTATTAGAAGTTTAAAAAGTATAAATTTATGTCACAATCACAATATTTAAAAATGTTAGAGAGGGAGATTAACAGGATTAACAAAAAAATTGATTTGAAAATTCTCCAAGGGCAAGAATACAGAAAAGAGGCGAGGGATCACAAGTTGCTCTTGCGAAAAGTTCGTTATCATACACGCAGAGGTTTGATAAGCAGGCTGGTTACTTTGTTCTTTAGAACTAATATTTATGCGTAACGAATACCAAACAAAACTTGAATCCTTTTACTCAAAGAACAAAAGAATGCCGACGTATTCCGAAATGATGAAACTTTTTGATTTTAAATCCAAGAATGCCGTGTTTCGAGTCGTCGGAAAACTGATTGAGGCAGGTCTGGTGGCGAAAGATCATCTGGGCAGGCTCGTTCCGACAAAAATTTTCACAGAAGGCTCGACGAGTGTTCCGATGCTAGGTTTCGTGACTGCCGGCTTTCCAGCAACTGTGGAGGAAGAATTAGCGGACACTATCAACCTCGATGACTTATTGATTGAAAAGAAAGCCACAACCTATATGCTCGAAGTGGATGGCGACTCGATGATCGACGCGCATATAGAGAAGGGGGACATGGTGCTCGTGGAGAAGACGAATCAAGCGAAAGATGGAGAGATAGTCATAGCCGAAGTAGACGGGGAGTTTACCTTAAAATATTTCAGAAAAGAAGGAAACAAAGTCTGGCTCGAACCCGCGAATAAAAATTACAAGCCGATATATCCGGTGCATAGTTTTAATATAAATGCTGTCTTGAAGGCTGTGATAAGGAAGTATAAATAATTACATATTATGCAAAAGATTAAATTAATGGAAATTTGTAATCATTGTGGAGATTCTGTCACCTTTGGTTCGGGAAAATTCGTAAATAGAGTTCCTGATTTTAATGATAAAGAAACAAAATTTTTGATAAAAGGATTGAACCCATTGGTGATTTTGTTTGTAATGAATGTGATAACAATTCTCTTACCTAGTCTCTTAGTACTAAATTTGATATAATAAATATATGAAAACCCCTCTAAACTATACAGGCAATAAGTCTAGATTAATGGATCAATTTAAAAGTCATTTTCCTAAAAATGTCGATGTTTTTGTTGACTTATTTTGTGGAGGAGCAACTGTTGGTTTGAGTGTGGATGCGAAAAAAGTTATTTTTATAGATAACAATGTAAACGTAATAAATTTATTAAGACATTTATCAAAATATGATTTTGATACGCTTCTCTCAAGACTAGAAATTCTGATAGAAAAATATAATTTATCATATTCTGCTAAGTATGGTTATGAAAAATACAGAAAGGAGCTCTCCAAAAGAGACAATAATGGATTTAAGGAAGTTAACACAATAGGTTATTATCAGCTACGCTCTGACTATAATTTAATAGAAAACAAAAACTCGAAAGAAGCGCTCGATCTACTTTATCTCTTAGTTGTTTATGCATTCAACAATGATATGCGTTTTAACAAAAGTGGAGGATTTAATCTTCCTGTGGGTAAAACTGACTTAAATAAAAATAATATAATAAAATTAAAGAATTATATTGATAGAGTTAAAAAAATAGACTGTATTTTTATCTGTGGAGATTTTAGAGAAGAAAAAATACAAAAGATTTTATTAGAAGCGGATTTTATATATGCTGATCCGCCATATTTAATTGGTCATGCTGTTTATAATGAAATGAGTAACTGGACAGAAGAAACCGAAAAAGAATTTATAAATCTGCTAGAGATTTTAAGTAAAAATAATAAAAAATTTGCAGTGTCAAATGTATTAAGCAAAGTTGGTGCATATAACAAACCATTATCTGATTGGATACTTTTTAATAGACTGGATCTACATTTAAGTGTGGTTGATATCGATTATCATTACAGGGGAGCTAGTTATAACAAAATAAATAGAAATGCCAAAGAAAGAGAAGTGCTGATAAAGAATTTTTAATATAATGGATTTATTGATTGGAAACAGAAGATACACTGGAAGTAAAAAAGCTTTATTGAATGATATTTATGAAAGTATCACTCCGTTCTATAAGAGCAAGGCGGTTTTTGCTGATTTATTTGCAGGAACTGGAGCAGTGTCCGCTTTTATGCTCGCCAAGGGATTTAGTGTAATAATTAACGACAATTTGCGTTCAAATTATGTTGCATATCAGGCATGGTTTGGTAAAGGAAATTTTAACTTTAAAAAATTAAAGAAGATTGTTTCCCAATTTAATTCTTTGGATGGTGAAAAACTCGAGAGAAATTATTTTTCAGACACTTATGGCGGAAAATATTTTTCTATGACAGATGCAAAAAAGATAGGTTATTTAAGAGATCAAATAGAAAAAATAAAATTAACCATGCGAGAAAAAAATATTTTATTAACTTCTTTAATGTACACAACAGACAAGATTGCTAATACAGTAGGGCATTTTGAGCATTTTTTGTCCAAAAATCCTATAGACAAAGGAGTTGTTTTAAGGTTACCGAAGATAGAAAAATTTACTGAAAATATAGAAATCTATAATACTGATGCAAATAAGTTGATAAGGGAAATTACTTGCGATGTGGCTTATATTGACCCACCTTATAATGCAAGGCAGTACATAAATTTTTATCATGTTTTGGAAAATCTAATAACATGGGAAAGGCCTACTGACTTTGAAGGGACTTCGATGAAATTTAAGAGAGATCATCTGAAAAGTGATTATTCAAAATCCAAGGCGCCGATTGTATTCAAGGATTTGATTGATAATTTGAAAGCAAAACTAATAGTGGTATCCTATAATAATACCTATTCCGCGAAAAGTAGTGCATCTAATAATAAAATTACAGAAACGCAGTTGCTCGATATTCTTTCTAAAAAAGGAAAAGTCGTTGTAAAAGAGATAAAGCATAAATCTTTTAATAGTGGTAAAACTAATTTCAAGAATCATAAGGAAATTTTATACATTTGTAGAACAAATATATGAGTTTACTAGAAATTTACAAAGAAAAAAATAAGAATATCGAATGGTTTAAAAATCATTTTAGTCTAGGCGAGAATGCTTCAGGAAAGATGTTTGAATATATTAATACAAATTTTAGAAATCAAAAGTCTTTCAGTGAGCAATTTTTAACATTTTTAGAGATAGAAAATAAACCCAGATCTGAATGGCCAAAGAACGAGAATCACGGTCAAGAAAAACATAAGCAACATGTGATTAATATGCTTCAGTCAAAACTTTTTAAAAAAGATATCAATGGCATATACAGTAGAACAGCCAAGGGCTTTCTCTATGGGGATTTTATTAATTTAGCGATGGGAGAAGAAGAAAAATGGTTGATTAATTATCTGTTCCTTTTAAATGGATACTATTCAAATCGTAAAAATTACATTATACACAGAGTTAAAGAAGATTTGCTTCGGTATCTATTAACTACAGACGGAATTACAGAAGCTTTGTTGACAAAGGAAGCGAAAACACTACTTGAGTTAGATCGAAAAAGTTCCTTGTCTTTAGTTTTGAGAAATCATTTTTTCTATATACATTCTTTTTATGATGATTCTGACTTCTTGATAACTTATTTTAGATCTTCTGACTCAGAAAAAGAAGAATTAGCAAAATACATTGAAGGTAATATTGAAAAAGAAAATTTTGAATGTTGTATATCAAAAAAATATCAGCCTGGTGGAAATTTTAACAAAAGTATGCTTTTAGACGAAACAAAAGTTTTTTTGTTGACATTATTGTTTACGAAATCTCAAGGTAGTCCATACCAAACGTTTATTGAAAACTTTAGTAAAAACATTACTAACTTGGATCAAAAAATAGTAAGAGATTATTTATACAAAAATAAAAATATTTTTGATCCGATTTTTGAGGAAACACTAGAGTTAGAGGATATTGATATCGAAACTGTAAATGATAAGTTATCAGAAAAGATTCAATTATCTCAAATTGATACGAGAGATGTGACGGAGGAGTATATAGATGAAACTAGTGAGATTGGCAAGTTGCAAATAAAAGTAATATATAACCTTAGGAAGAAACAAGCCAAAGTACTTAGTAATTATAAATGTGCTCTTGAAAAGGTTAATAACTGTTCGCCTATATATTTTACAGCAAAGGTTAATAATAAGAATTATTTAGAATTGCATCATTTTATTCCAAGAGAATTTAGGAATGATTTTTCTTATTCCATTGAAGTATTAGCTAACTATATTACTTTATGCCCTCGTTGTCATAGACAAATACATTTGGCTCTTGATAGAGAAAGAAAACATTTGATTAATTCTATTTATGAAGAAAGATCCCATAGATTAAAATTGGTTGGATTAGAGTTGGATCGAGAGGAAATATACAAATATTATAAAATAGATAATTAAAGAACAAAATATGAAATCTCTTAATAAAGTCGAGCAGAAACAAGAATATTTTCCCATCACAAGTGTTTGTCGGGCTGATTTAGAAGGTATTGGTTTTAATACGAAAAACGTTGATGACAGCACTATGTCAGAATTAGCTTCTAAAATGGCAGATGCTTATTGTGATCAAGACTTTTGGATAGATTTAGAAATTTTAGCTGAAGATTTGGATATAAAAAAACTTAAAAAATAAATGAGAAAAGAAAAAAATAACAAAAAAGATGATTGGGAAGGTTTTGATGATTGTCCTATTTGTCAGGCAATGAAAAATGGGAAAGCCAGCAACGTGGAAGATTTAATGAAAGCATTTCAAGAGGCTGAAAAGAGTGGTGTAGGAAAAGTCGGTTTTGGGGATAATCATGACAGTGATGGTTCAATCATGTATCCGTATTCAGAATAGTGATCAGGAAACACTTAAATCAAAAAAGCACCCGAGATGGGTGCTTTTTTGATTTTTATCTCGAGATAAAATTTATGCAATCATATCCTTCAAACCTTTTGCTGCTCGGAATTTTGGAACTTTTTTAGCTTCCACTTTGACTTGCTCTCCAGTCTTTGGATTGCGAGCCATCCTTGCCGCTCTTTGTTTTACGGAAAAGATACCAAAGCCGGCGATTGAGACCTCATCGCCTTTCTTCAAAGTGTCGATGATAGCGCCAAACATTCCGTCTACGATTTCCTCAGCCTGCACCTTTGTGCCACCGAGCTTTCCATGTACGAATTCAGCTAATGCTTGTTTATTCATATGAAAATTTGGTTATTTTTATAATCCTTTCGACCTTTAAGTTACTATATTCATTATATATCAAGGGTTTTTTAAGGCAAGCCCCAAAAAGCTTCCTTCAAAAAGTTATATTTCAAAGATTTCTATCGAGCGTATTCGATAATTCTAGTTTCTCGGATCATTGTCACCTTGATTTCACCCGGATATTTCAGTTCTTGCTCTATTTTGAGAGCGATATCGCGAGCCATGAGCTTCGCTTCGGCGTCGGAGATTTTTTCTGGTGTAACGAATATGCGGATTTCACGGCCGGCTTGGAGGGCATAAGATTTTTCGACAGCTGGGAAGGCATTTACTAAAGCTTCCAATTCTTGGAGTCTCTTTAGGTAATTTTCCACTGAGTCGCGTCGCGCGCCAGGCCTGCCACCAGAGATCGAGTCGGCGGTTTGGACGATGACGGATTCAATCGTTTCGTAAGGATAGTCTTCGTGGTGGCTCTTCATTGCTGTGATGATTTTTTCGTCTGCGCCGAACTTTTGCAAAATTCGCATACCTATTTCAATGTGTGTGCCTTGAACTTCGTGGTCGAGAGCCTTACCTATGTCGTGGACCAAAGCTCCGGCCTTAGCGATAGCGACGTCCGCGCCTAATTCTTCCGCGAGCATGCCGGCGATGTGCGCCATTTCGATGGAATGTTGAAGCACATTTTGTCCGTAGCTCGTGCGGAAATACAATCGTCCAATGATGGCAACGATACGCGGATCGAAATTGAATATTCCGCATTCATAAACCGCTTGCTCGCCTTTCTCTTTGATTATTTTATTTATTTCTTCTTTGGCTTTTTCCACTAATTCTTCGATCTTGGCCGGCTGGATACGTCCGTCCAGAATCAAATTCTCGAGCGCGAGTCGAGCCACTTGTCTCCTGATAGGATCGAACGAAGAAATTACTATCGAGCCGGGAGTGTCATCCACGATAAGCTCGACACCGGAAGCTCTTTCGAAAGCTCTGATGTTTCTACCTTCTTTTCCGATTATTTTCCCTTTAATTTCGTTGTTTGGGATAGACACGACTGTTGTCATGAGTTCAGAAGCTGTGCTCGAAGCCAGGCGCTGGATGGAAGTTGCTAAGATGTCTTTCGCTCTGCGATCCAATTTTTCCTCATTGCCATTTTCAAGCTTCTGAATTCTGGTCAAAATATCTTCTTCATATTTCTTTTCAATATCTTGCATCAGTTCTTTTTTAGCGTCTTCTTCAGTCAGTTTTGCCACTCTTTCCAGTTCCAATTTTTTGTCTTCCTCCGCTTTTACAACCTTTTCCTGAATCTTTTTTATTTCTTCCACTCTCATCTTGATATTGTCGACTTCCTTGTCTATCTCGACTTGGCGCGCGTCCAAAAACTCATCTTTTTTGATAAGTCTTTTTTCGGTCTCTCTCCACTCTTGCTCTTTCTTCTTTTCTTCGTTTTTTAATTCAACAAGTCTGGTCTCCGACCCTTTCTTTGCTTCGTCAGTGATCTTCTGCGCTTCTTCTTTTGCGCTGACCATCATCTGCTTGATATCGATTTCAATCGATCGTCTCTTGCCCAGCGCAACTATTTTGCGAAGGTAGTACCCAACTCCGACACCTAAAACAAGCGCACCCGCGCTTATCAAAATTATCATTAATGTGTTCATAAGCTTTGCATCGGCTTACAAGAACACGCCACTATATTTATGCCCGCCTGCAACGTTATGCGTAGCATTACGGGCAGGGATTTATTAGCCCAGAACTTAAGTCAGAAGAGACTTTTAAATTTCCCTTTAAACGCTTCATAATATGATGGAATATTCCCCCAAACCGATAAAATAAAATTTGTAAATTCAACTTTTCTAGTATAACAGATAGAGAGTTTTTTGTCCACATTTTCAATTGCTTGACAAGAGTATAGCAATTTTGCTATAAAATGAAATAGATATGGCGGAAAAAAATTATAAATTAATTACTAATCAAAAAATATGAAAACAATTAAAATTGCAGGATTAAAATTTGTTCGTTTTGAGGATGTGCTCAAAAAACAAATGAAAATGAAAGGATTCAAAGAAGGTTACGAAAAAGAAGTAGCTAGGTTGAGTATGATTCATCAAATCAAACAAGCTAGATTGTCTAAAAAGATGACTCAAGAAAAATTGGCAAAGAAAGCAGATATGCCACAATCTGTCATTGCCCGACTTGAAAGTGGAAGACAAGGATTGTCTTTTGCCACAATAAGCAAAATTGCCACTGCCTTGGATAAAAAAATCCAACTTGTTTAATCAGTATTTTTATTTTTCTCTACAGTCGGAGCTTTGGATTTAGTGATTATTTCATCAACAATTCCGTATTTTTTTGCTTCTTCGGCGTCCATAAAGAAATCCCTTTCCACGTCTTTTTCAACTTGGGAAATAGACTTGCTCGTGTTTTTTGCGAGAAGTTTATTCAAATTGTCTCTTGTCTTCAAAATATGTTTCGCGGTGATGGCTATATCCGTCGCTTGGCCTTCCACGCCGCCCATTGGCTGATGGATCATGACTTCCGCGTTCGGCAAGATATATCGTTTGCCTTTTTTACCGGCCGACAAAATGATAGCAGCTCCACTCGCGGCGAGTCCGACGCAAAAAGTGGAAACATCTGGACGGACATGGTTCATCGTGTCGACGATGGCCATCGTGCTTGTTACCGATCCACCGGGGGAGTTTATGTAAAGGAAAATATCCTTCTTGGCGTCTTCAGATTCCAAGAAAAGAAGCTGGGCGATGACGATGTTTGCTGTGTTGTCATCTATCGGTCCAGCCAAAAACACGATACGTTCGCGCAAAAGTCGCGAGTAAATATCGTAAGCTCTTTCCCCGAATTGGGATTTTTCAATAACTGTTGGTATTAACATACACGTATAGTATATCTAAATTATGAATTTTTCAAGTAGAAGTTTTTTTAAAAGACTATTGCTTTTCCAAAAACTGAAAGATTTTTTCATTAGTTAAAACATTTTCCACATGCATTCGGACGCGTTCGGGATCGGCATCTTTGTATTGCTCGAGCAAGATGGACACTTCTTTTTCAACTTGTTTTTCGTCAGCAACTATTTTTTCCACTTTTGCTATTTCGTTCAAGATGAGAGCGAGCTTGGCCTTTTTCTCCGCGTCCATCCTAAACTCTTTTCTTAAATCTTCCACTTTTTTATTCAGATGTTTCAAATAATCTTCGAATTTTAAGCCCATTTGAGTGATGTCGGATTCCATTCTGTGCAAGATTTTATCCAATTCAACTTCGACTAAAATTTCAGGCAAGTCGATGGCGCTCTCGTCGATTATTTTCTCAACAATTTTCAATCTCGTTTTTTCTTTTTGCAGATTCTCTTTTTCAAGTTTTATATTTTCTTTTAATTTGGTTTTGAAATCCTCCACATCTTTGAATGGTCCGATAGCTCTAACAAAATCGTCGTTGAATTCAGGCAATTCATCCACCTCACCCGCCTTCGGCACCCTCTCCTTGTTAAGGAGAGGGTCGGGGTGAGGTTCTGGTGTTGCATCTTTCATGTGCTTTTTTGGCGCGCGAGATTTTCTGATATCCATGATGGTATCTTCCAAATCTTTTTCAGTGACGGTGGTATCTTTCTCGGCGTCAGTAACGGCCTCAATTATTTTTTTAGCAGAACTTTTATAGTCGGGGAGTTTGATTACCGGTAATACGGCGGTTTTTATTTTAAATCCCAATGGATTTTTGCGCGCTAGTTTTACGATGGAAATTTCCGGTCGGCCGATGGCGTCGATTTTCTCCTTCTCAATTATTTTCGGATAGTGTTCGCCGAGCGCCATTTCTGCCATCTCTTCCAAGATGCGGATTTCGGGAATATTCGAAATGAGAACATTCTCCGGAATTTTACCTTTTCTAAAACCATCTAGTTTAAGATTTTCACCGAGCTTTTTTAAAGCCGTCTTGTAATAATTTTCAAACACTTCGGTTTCCAATTCTCCCTCAATTTCTATTTCATTTTTTGGCAGTTTTTTGATTGTTATTTTCATAAATTAATTTTAGTTTATAGCATTAATATCGACGCCGGTCTTCGTGTCCGTTGCATTGGAATCCGATTCAAGTTTGTTAAGCGCGGCGGCGTCTTGATTCGCAGCGGCTTCCATTTGGGCTTGCTTATTCTGCATTTCTTTTCTAGCGTTTTGACTTGAAAGCCAGATATATATTCCACCGACAACAAGGATGATTATAATCACCACAAGTCCGACGAGCGCTCCGTTTTCATTTGATTCTTTTTCCATTTCTATAAATTTATTTTTTAACTGTTATTGTGTCTTTTAAAGATTTAATTGCATTATTCAGTGCGTCGTGAGAGTCATCAATGAGAGTTTGGATATCTTCTGCCAACGTTTTTAATTTTGTTTTATCGTCTGCTGTTAGTTTGCTGACTGAAGCGGAAAGCAGAACGCCAGCTTCACCCGTTTTCGTTTTGGCATCGGTTAATTTTGTTTCCGCCGTTGCTACGAAGTCTTTTGCGTCTGTTGTGTCCATTCCTTTCGAACTGAACCTGTCTATCTGGACATTGATTTTATCTTTCAGGTCGTCTATTCGCGCGACTGCTTCGTCGAATCTTTGCAATGCATTTTCTCGTCCGGTAATTCTAAGTTCCGCAACTTTCGCTTTTGCTACATCTTTTTCGTTTTTTATTTTAGTTTTCAAATCTTCTATCTTTTGCTTTGCTTCATCTCGCGTTGCTTTTATCTCTGCCTGAACTGTTTGTTTTATTGTTGCGACATCAGGTGTGATTGAATTTTCCGCTTTCACTGTTTTCATGCCAATAGTAAACACCGCCGCAAAAACAACAAACAAAATTAAATATTTTTTCATATTTTTTACAATTTAAGATTAATTTTTTAACTTACCTGATTATATCAAGAGAATAACCAAAAGCAATGCGACAATGTTCAAGATTTTTATCATTGGGTTGATGGCAGGGCCGGCTGTGTCTTTGTATGGGTCGCCGACAGTGTCTCCAGTGACCGCAGCTTTGTGAGCATCACTTCCTTTTCCGCCATGGTTGCCTTGTTCAATATGTTTCTTGGCATTATCCCAAGCGCCTCCACCAGAAGTCATGGAAATAGCTACGAAAAGTCCTGTGACGATGGAACCAACGAGAAGTCCTCCGAGGACAACGAAACCTTTTTCTTTTCCGAAGAGCAAAATTACCAAAATTGGCGCGAGGACAGGGATGAGGGCTGGCAAAATCATTTGTTTTATTGCCGCTCCTGTGATAATTGAGACAGCTTTTGCATAATCCGGTTTTGCTTTTCCTTCCATGATGCCTTTTATTTCTCTGAACTGTCTTCTGATTTCTTCCACAACTTTGCCGGCAGTTTTTCCAACAGCTTCCATGCAAAGCGCGCCGAAATAATATGGCAGAAGTCCTCCGATAAAGAGACCGACGATGATGTATGGATTACTCAAATCAAAAGTCAGATGCTTTCCGGCTTTGATAATTTCTTCCGTGTAAGAAGCGAAGAGAACGAGAGCCGCCAAACCAGCCGAACCGATAGCGTAACCTTTTGTGACTGCTTTGGTTGTGTTTCCGACAGCATCAAGTGGATCGGTGACGTTTCGGACCGACTCTGGCAAGTTTGCCATTTCTGCGATACCTCCAGCGTTGTCTGTGATCGGGCCATACGCGTCTATCGCTACAATGATTCCTGTCATTGAAAGCATAGACATAGCGGCGATAGCTATTCCGAAAAGTCCGCCAAAGTGGTAGCTGATTAAAATTCCGATGACTATTGTGATGAGAGGCATAGCGGTTGACTTCATCGAAATAGCCAGACCTTGAATAACGTTTGTGCCATGACCAGAGACGCTCGCGAGAGCGATTGATTTAACAGGAGAGTATTTTGTTGAAGTGAAATATTCTGTGATGATGACGAGAGCTCCAGTGACGAAGAGTCCAACGAGCGAGCAGATGAACAAACTCATTACAGAATATTTTCCGTTTCCTGACATCAATATATTTGTGACTGGATAGAAGGCGATGGCGGCAATAATACCTGAAGCAATGAGTCCTTTGTACAGAGCGCCCATTATATTTTTTGATCCGCCAAGTTTCACAAACCATGTGCCGATGATAGACGCAAAAATAGCTATTCCACCGATGGCAAGAGGATAGATGACCGCGTTTTGGAATCCTGCGAAAAGAAGCGAACCCAAAAGCATTGTGGCGACTGAAGTGACTGCGTAAGTTTCAAACAAGTCTGCCGCCATGCCTGCGCAATCTCCGACATTGTCTCCGACATTGTCCGCGATGACTCCCGGATTTCTTGGATCCTCTTCTGGAATACCTGCTTCAAGTTTGCCAACCAAATCAGCTCCGACATCGGCTGCTTTTGTGAAAATCCCTCCACCTAGTCTGGCAAAAACGGAGATGAGTGAAGCGCCGAAACCAAGTCCGACGAGCGCAGCGACATTTTTTGTAATTGCATAAAAAAGAGTTACACCGAGGAGAGCTAATCCAACAACTAGAAGTCCTGTGACCGTCCCGCCTTTGAAAGCGAGAGAGAGCGCGTTTTCCATTCCACCTCTTGCGGCTTCAGTCGTTCTGACATTTGCCCTGACTGACACATTCATGCCGATGTATCCTGCTAAAGCGGAAAAAATAGCTCCGATCAAGAAGCCAAAAGCCATAGTCCAGCCCAATTTTGGAATGAAACCAATGATGAGGAAAAGTATCACGGCAATCGCGCCGATGGTCTTATATTGTTTATTCAAATAAGCGCTGGCGCCTTCCTGAATAGCTTTGGCGATTTCCTGCATTCTGGCGTTTCCAGAACTTTTTTTCAATATTGATCTTGCTAAAAGTAAACCGTAAACGATAGCGACAACCGAACTGATGATTGCAAACAATAAAAATTTGTCCATTTTTTTATTTTTGTTATTTAATAATAATTTTTTCTTCAGGAACTTCTTTTTCTGCGTCGTCTTTTGCAGACAAACTATCGCTTTTGATATCTATCCTCCATCCAGTAAGTTTTGCTGCTAGGCGCACATTTTGTCCGCCTTTGCCGATGGCGAGCGAAAGCTGATCGTCTGCCACTTCTATTATAGCTTTGTGCTCTTTTTCATCCAGATTGATAGAAATAACTTTCGCTGGAGAAATGGAATTAGAAACAAAAACTTTCGGGTCTTCTGACCAAGGAATTATGTCGATTTTCTCGCCTCCTAATTCTTGTGTGATGGTATTTACTCGAGTGCCTTTCTGTCCGACGCAAGAGCCGACAGCGTCTATATGTTCATCTTTCGAGGACACTGCTATCTTTGAACGGGCGCCGGGCTCTCTCGCGATAAATCTTATTTCTACGATTCCATTTTGTATTTCTGGCGCTTCGATGGCAAAGAGTTTTTCTATAAATTTCGGATGAGTGCGAGAAAGGCGCAGGTTTATGCCTCGAGGTGAGTCTTCAACATTGTAAAGATAGGCTCGTATACGTTGTCCTCTTTGGAAAAATTCTCCAGGGATCTGTTCTTCGGCTGGCAAGATGCCTGTCGCGCGGTTGAAATCAACATAGACATTTCCTCTTTCAACTTTCTGCACTATGCCTCCGATTATTTCTCCTTCTTTTGTGCCGTATTCGTTGATGATAGATGTTCGTTCTGCTTCGCGGATTTTCTGGATTATAACTTGCTTGGCGGTTTGCGCGGCAATGCGTCCGTAATCGTCTTTCATTTCGAGAGGGAAGACGACTTCGTCGTTCAACTCTACCCCTTTTTTTATTTTTTTCGCGTCTTCCAAAAGGATATGATGTTCGGCGTTAAAGTGCACCCGTTCATCGTTCGGATCTTTGAGAGAATACTCACCCCCTGCAACCTCATCCCCCGCCTTCCCCTGAGAGGGGAAGGAGCCCCCCCCTCTCCTTTCAGGAGAGGGTTGGGGTGAGGTGTTCATGATGGCGATAGTTTCGTCCACCACAATTTTTATTTGATAGAAATCTGTCTTGCCAGTTTCCAAATCAAACTTTGCTCGGATGATCTGTCCTTTCTTTCCGTAATCTTTTTTGTAAGCGGCCGCCATGGCTTGCTCAATGGCGTCCAATATTTTTTCCTTCGGAATTTTCCTTTCTTCCCCCAACTGCTCCAACGCTGACTTGA
>JAPLXU010000020.1:16428-87915 GCA_026395915.1 Candidatus Nomurabacteria bacterium
TATAGGTTCTAGTGACTAGGTTCTAGCTAAAATACTAATGCCTAGTATCCAGTAACCTGTATTTTTATTAAAAAAAGCCCTGTTGCGACAGGACTCATACACCCAAAGAGTAGCATAATCGCTATTTTTTTGCAAACGTACAAAGTTATCCACATCTAGGGTTTCGGCTCTTGACTTTTTTGTTCTATACTTAGCCTATGGTCATGACTAAAAATCTAAAAATTTTGTTGCTGGTTTTAGTTATTATTCTCTGTGGCGTATTTATTATTTATTTTGTTTCGCAGATTAAGTCTCCTCCGCCAACTCCTCCACTCACTGAGGAACAGAAAATACAGGCTCTCATTGATCTCACTACTGCCCCACCTAATGCAACTCCGCTCTCAGCAAAGGAATCAAAGAAACTCACTGATCTCACTACTGCTCCACTCAAATCCACTCCACCTTCCACAAAAACATTAAAAAAACTCACTGATATCACCACTGCCCCAGCGACACCATTATCAATAAACGAAAATAATTATGGATACACTACAAAACAACAATAAAATTCTTAATATAACAAAAATCATTATTCTAGGTCTTATCATAGGCTTTGGCGCCAATTATATCTTTGCTACATGGACACCTGCTCCGGCGAATCAGTCTACTAATGCGGATACACCACTCAATGTGGGCAGTACTGGGCAGACAAAAGCCGGTGGACTTGTGCTTAATACCAATGGAGCTGTGGCTGGTCTTGTCGTGCAAGCTGGAAAAATTATGGTAAATTCTACAGCTGGCGCATATGGCCAATTACAACTTATTCGTCCTAACAGTGGAGAAGTTACGATGCTTATGGGGGCGAACGTTACAGGATGGGGAGAAAGTACAAATGGAGTTGTGACAGGTAGCAACCCTGCTACGTTGTGGATTTTCGGGCCCGGTTCTTATACTGGCGATCCGACCAATTTTAATATAGGGAGTTTAAATAATGGCATTCCGTCATTCACTGTTAAATCTTCCGGTAACGTTGGTGTAGGGACAACCGGTCCAACGCAAAAACTCGATGTAGCTGGACAGATTCATGCTTCAGGTGATATTTGTACAGATGTTAATGGTGGAAAATGTTTGAGTACGGCAGGAGGAAGTTCTTCCACTGCGGGTAGAATTATAGGTGGAGCTTTTATGAGTTTATACCAAAATGGTACTTTCGGCGGGACTGCGTATCAGTTTTCCAATGTGTGGGGCAATATGAGCTATGATTCTCATAATGGTAGCTACAATGCTGTGACCTGTGGATCTGGTAGTACCATGAGACCGAGTGCTAGTGACGTTGCTACTTACACAACGATTGGTAGTGGTTCACCAATTTTCTGCATTAGCAATTAATTGTTGAAACTGGTTAGTCTAGACAGAGCTTTAGGCTCTGTCTAGTTTGGAGTTATCCACATACCACATATTTTACATAATATATGGTATGGTAATACCTTATATTTAATGAAATTTAAGAGGAAACAAGATATTAAGAGTGAATTAGAACCAAAAAGAATATTGGTTGTCTATGCAAACAGAGCTTTAGGCTCTGTCTAGCATTGCAATTAGTTCAATTATAGTGTACAATAGTGTACATGATTATTGATCGTACAAAAAGCGTTAAAATTAGCGGAAATAACAGATTTGCAGAGCTTGCAGTTTTAGACGAGGCCGTATTTCATATTAATGATTTAGCTAATTTGTGGAATATCAGGAACAAAAATACTTTGCGGAAAACTCTTTCTCGTTATGTTAAAGCGGGTTTTATCTTTCGTATATATCGTGGATTTTATTCCTTGAAAAATCCACGGGATATAGATCCTTATTTATTAGGTCTCAAAGCTATTTATCGACCAGCTTATATTTCTTGCGAGTCGGTATTGTCGGATAAAGGTGTCATCAATCAATCGCCGAGAGAGATAACCATCGTGAGCAATGTGTCTCGAAGATACAAAGTGGAAACTAAGCTAGGACTGTCCTAGCTTAAGGTGTATAATATGAAATATGTTACGACAAGATCCATTTATAACCGGAGAGTATTATCATCTTTTTAATCGAGGAATAGATAAGCGAGTTATATTCAAGAATAAAAATGATTTTGAAAGGTTTGTTATGCTTCTTTATATTTCAAACTCGCAAGGAGAATTTAAATTAAATAATCTAATAAATCAGCAACATAAAATATTTGAAGAAATTATGATTTTAGATAAAGGCGAACCGCTTGTTTCAGTCGGCGCGTGGAGTTTGATGACAAATCATTTTCATATATTAGTCAGGCAAGAAGTTGAAGGCGGAATCACCAAGTTTATGAAAAAACTTGGCACAGCATATTCAATGTTTTTTAATTTAAAATACCAAAGACAAGGTGCGCTTTTTGGCGGGCCATTTAAGTCAAAGTGTATAAAGACAGATGATAATTATATGCGACAACTATTTGCGTATATTCATTTGAATCCATTGGATATCGAATTTTTTGGCTGGGATAAAGATAAAAATACATATGCATATGTGAATAATAAAAAAAAGAAAGAGTTTTTAGAATCGTATAAGTATTCCAGTTATCAGGACCATACTGGGGTTGATAGGGTAGAAGGCAATATTTTAAACAAGAAATCTTTTCCAGATTATTTTCAGTCTCAGCAATCCTTTAAAGAGTTTATTGAGAATTATTTTATTCCCTTAAGCTAGGACTGTCCTAGCTTAAGGCCGCTTGACTGGAACTGTGGATAAGTTTTGATTGTAGTGTCTTCTGATAGAGAGTATAATAATTAGACTATGAAAACTTCTTTTTTGAAAATAGTTTCTGTTCTAGTTTTTTTCTTGGCAGTTTTTGTCTTGCCTTCTCATACTAATGCAAATAATCCTGCGTGTGGTGTTAGTACTAGCCCGTGGGTGATTACAACTCTTAATTCTTCAACAGGAGGGATTTGCGATTGGACGGTTCCTGCCGGAGTTACACAAATACAAGTGAAAGTATGGGGTGGCGGTGGAGCTGGAGGCGGAAATGGTGGTGATGATAATGGTGGAGGTGGAGGTGGAGGTGGCGCATTTGGAGAAAAAACGATTACTGTTGTTCCTGGAAGTACGTACACTATTTATGTTGGCTCTGGTGCCACCCATGGTCAAACTGAAGGAGGTCCTAGTTCTTTTGGCAGTTTAGCTGATCATTTAATTGCTTATGGAGGAGGCAGTGGAAAAGTATGTACGGGTGGAGGTTGCGCGGGCGGAATTGGCGGTATTCCAGGTAATGGTTTTGCAGTTTCAACTAAAATTTATGGAAATGATGGAATTCCTCCTGGTTACTATTTAGGTGATGGTATTTGGAGAGGTGGAAAGGGTGGTGATTCTGGGGAATGTTCTCTTAACGCTTCATGTGCGGGAAAAGGCGGTCTAGGTAGAAAAGGTACAGGGGATTATGATTCATGTCCAGCTCCTTACGATTACAACAGCAATGTTGACTGTGGAAATGCTGATGGGTATCAAGGAGGATTTCCTGGAGGAGGAGGTGGAGGAGGTGGAGATTTTCACAATCGAGGTGACGGTTTAGGTGGCAAAGGTGGTGATGGTAAAGTTGTAATCACTGATACGACTCCAGCAGTTCAAACTTACACCGTCTCTGGAACTGTTTCTGGATCACACGGTACTATCTCTCCAGCCACTCAAACAATTAATTCCGGAAGCACTACAACTCTCACCGTAACTCCAAGCGCAGGATACACAGCTACAGTTTCAGGCTGTGGCGGTTCGTTGTCTCAAAATACTTTCACTACTGGCACGATAACTGCCAGTTGTACAGTTACTGCTAGTTTTTCCGCAACAGTTACTCCCGTAAACGGCGTCTGTGGCTCTGCTAATGGGACACCTGTTTCGTCAACTCCGTCCACTAATTTTTGTTCAGTAGGTTCACCTTCTTCAGTTTCCGGTCCTGGCCCTTGGAGTTGGACATGCGCTGGTTCAAATAGTGGTTCAACTGCTTCTTGTTCGGCTAATCTTGCAGTTACTCCTCCAGCCACACCTTCCTGTTCATCAGGTTCGTTTCCAATCGACCTCCATGGCTGGGCTTGGTCTTCGAATATCGGCTGGATAAGTTTCAATTCTTCTGACGCAGGCGCCGGAGGCGGTCCTTACAAAGTGTCTGTTGACGCTTCGGGGAATTTAAATGGTTACGCTTGGTCTTCGAATATCGGCTGGATAAAGTTCGGCGGACTTTCAGGTTTTCCATCTGGAGGAGGAACACAGGCTCAAGATGCGCAAATAAACGGTAACAATCTCAAAGGCTGGGCGAGAGCTCTTTCATATGGCGGAGGATGGGACGGTTGGATTTCTCTTTCAGGAGCGGGACCAAACTATGGTCCGACGATATCCGACAATACCATAACAGGATACGCGTGGGGCTCGGATGTCGTGGGCTGGATTGATTTCAGCGCGACCACTTCGGGTGGAGGGACGACGAACGGTGTCACTTGCGGGAATTCAAACGCCATGTCTGGTACTCTCACTCCCGCGTCTCCTTCTTGTACTATCGTGGCTGGAGCAAGCAGTTGCAGTGTAAATTTGACTTGGACTACGACGAATCCAGTTGGCACTTCTGCTGTCACTGCTACTGGAATGTCTAACATAAATGGAAATTCAGGCGGTCCTACGGCTTTTACGGTTCCATATTCTAGTAGGGTATTTCATCTTTTTAATAATAATGTTGAACTTGCTCTAAGCAATGCCACTTCAAGTTGCGTGTCAGGCACGGTTTGGAATGGAAGTACAAGTACATGTGTGCCAACGCAAGTAGATTTCTCTTTGTCGGCGCACTATATCGACAAGACGGCAATAGCTGATGGGGCTATTGTTCCATCACTTTCGGTACCAATTGGTTCTCCAGCTGATCTGAGTTGGACAATAGACGGTAATATGAAATCTTGTTTGACTATTCCTGCTGGGTCTGGATCTGATTGGAACAAATTGACGAACCAGACAGAAAGTCTTGGGAAAATAGCAAGTGGAACATCTGGCAATGACACAGTTTCGCTCAATACTTTAGGTGATCATACTTTCCAAATTAGGTGTATTGATTCTAATGATGAAATCCAATCACGAGCTATTATAATAAATGTGACTGCTTCTGCTTGTTCTACAACTCACTATAAATGTTCCGATGGTATTATTCCTGATACTGGTACAAATAGACATAATTATCCTTCAAAGGTAACATGGGATTGCACTGTAAATGGAGTTACTTCAAACTGTACAGAAAATAAAGGCCCAGGCTGGCACGAAAATTAAAAAATTTTAGAAACAGTTTATAAAAAAAACATCCGCGGAGCATTGCGCCGCGGTGTTGTGATACCTTCGATCGAGAAAAAAAGAACAATCAGGCTAACGACTTGCGTTACCTGCGAAAAAGTGATCAGGCTGACGATTCACGTCGCCCTAGAGAGCGAAAGAGGATTGGAAATCCTCCAAAACATAAGATGAAAGCCCATGTCGATGGCTCTGGTACGGGCATAATGTCCAGAGTGACCGTGGTCTTCGCGACCATGCTACCCAATGAATACTGGGCAGTAAAATCATCTGTGGGCCCATAAAGTCCAAGGAGGGCTTGGATTGTTTGTGGCAGACTCGCGGGATTTGGCGTATGTTCAGAATAGGTGTTAAATAACCCAAACACTTGTCCCATAATGGCATTGTTCCCGCTCCCAGATAAAACGTTTCCCTGGGGGTCTTCACCATAAAGCTTTGGTCCAAATGAGATATTGACGATTGGGTTTGTAAATACGCCGAATCTATCTCCAACACTCCTCTCAACATCGTCAAATGTGAATGGAGTCTTACTAGAAATGACAACGCCGATGTACAATTTACCACCGGTTGAATTGTTGTCATACGTTATGATGTCAGCCACATTGATATGGCTACCGGAAGGGAGGAATACTGTCGGCGTCGCCGACAATCCCCTCATCGTTGCCATCATATTGTCCGTGAATTCCTGGGAACCAGGCTCACCTGACGCAGGACCCACTGCCATGTAGATGTTAATTCCATCAATTGCCTGAAAATTTCCCTGCGCGCTCGCCGACGGGGCGAAACCAACGGAACTGACCAAACCGACACTGACCACGGCGCTCATCATGAGCGCCACCAACGAGAAACGAGAATTCTTCATATTATTGCTTTCTATTTTGTTTTAATCTTTGTTCAATGTGTGGTGTTTCCACCACGTTTGTTATTTAAAGTAAAGGGTATACCTTTTCACCTCTTTTGTCCAGTTAAAAATTTTGTTAAAAATTTTAGTACGAGGTATACTATATGAATGATAATTGATGAGGAACAGTTTAAGAAATTCATTTTAGATTCGAAGCTCGTTTCAAAAACTGACTTTGACGAGGCGATAAAAATAGCCGAGACCAAAAAACAAAAAATTGGGAACGTCCTCCTTTCGGAAGGGAAGATATCCGAGACAGATTTGAAACGAGCGGAAGCTTTTGTCCTCGGAATTCCATTTGTTAATTTAACAAAAGAGAAAATTGATTTTTCTGTGCTTTCTCTCATTCCCGAACCGATCGCGCGCAATGACAATATCGTCGCTTACAAAAAAACCGAGAAGGGGCTCGAGGTAGCCATGCTCGACGTCGACGATCTGCCTGTGATTGATTTCATAAAGAAGCGTTCTGGATTTAAAATTTTACCAAGATTGACCGATACAGTTTCGATTAAAGCTGTGCTCGTGCAATACAGGAAAAGTCTAAAAGCGGAATTTCAAAATATCATTCAAAAAGAATCCAATTCGCTCGGAGTTTCAAAAGACGAAGGTGAAGAAGACAAACTTGGCGAAAAATCCGAATCAGAATTGCAAGAAATGGCGGAAGATCTGCCGGTGATAAAAATTGTAGATTCTCTGGTCTTTCACGCGATTTTGCAAAACGCGTCCGATATTCATATCGAGCCGGGTGAAAAAGAGCTCACAGTGCGTTATAGAATAGACGGCATCTTGCATGACGCGATGATCTTGGACAAAAATGCCGGCGCTGGAATCACAGCTCGTATCAAAGTGCTATCGAATTTGAAACTCGATGAGAAGAGGTTGCCACAGGACGGCAGATTCAAGATAGAGCAGAATGGAGAGAAAATTTCTTTCCGTGTTTCTACCTTGCCGACATTTTTTGGAGAAAAGACAGTTATCAGAATTTTGAAAGAGAACGCGCACGGATTTACACTTGAAGGTTTAGGTTTTCATGGCGAAGGACTGGAACGAATCCATGCTTCCCTCAAACAAAAAACGGGAATGGTGCTTGCGACAGGTCCGACCGGTTCCGGAAAAACGACGACACTTTACACGATGTTGGATATTTTGAACAGACCGGAAGTGAATATCTCCACCGTGGAAGACCCGATCGAATATCAGATGCCGAGAGTGAATCAGACTCAGGTCAAACCAGAAATCGGTTTGTCTTTTGCGAACGGATTGCGTTCTCTTTTGCGTCAGGACCCGGACATAGTGATGGTGGGGGAGATCCGAGATGGAGAGACGGCTGGGCTTGCGGTGAATGCATCCTTGACTGGTCACCTTGTTCTTTCCACAATTCACACCAACAGCGCTGCCGGCGCGATACCAAGATTGATAGATATGGGTGTCGAGCCTTTTCTCATAACGGCGACGGTTAAGACGATCATCGCGCAGAGATTGATCCGCAGACTCACTCCGAATAAAGAAAAATATTTCTTGTCTCCAGCTGAAATGAAAAACTTGGCGAAGGTCGTCGATATGGACAGAGTGTTAACTTTTTTGAAAACTGAGAAAATTGTCGGCGAGAAAGATACTTGGGACAAAATTCCTTTTTACAGAACAGTCAAAAGCGCTGAATTTGAAGATGGATATTCGGGTCGCATAGGTATGCACGAAGTTTTAAAAGTCTCACCCGCTATTAAAGAAATGATAATAGGAGGCAGTTCACAGGATGATGTGGAAACGCAGGCAAAAAAAGAGGGAATGATGACGATGATTGAAGACGGAGTTTTTCAAGCAGTTTTGGGAGTGACCACTTTAGAGGAAGTGTTTCGAGTTGTTTCGGAGTAAAAAAGGAAGTTGAATTTATTATGCTTTTCACATACAGAGCAAAATCAAAAGAAGGAGAAATAATGGAAGGAGCGCTAGAAGCTCTCGACCGTTTGACTCTCGCTCGTGACCTTCGAGGTCGCGGGCTTGTTCCCATCACAATTTCACAACAAAGCGAAAGTTTTTTTAGCAAATTCTCTTTGTCATTCTCTAACATTTTTTCGAGAGTAAAAACAGCCGAGCTGATTATTTTGACAAAAAATTTAAGCGGAATGTTGCGGTCTGGACTTTCGCTCTATCGAGCATTATCTGTTTTAAAAAAGCAAACAAAAAATCCAAAATTAGATAAGATTTTGACATCTGTTTCCGATAATATAAATGCTGGTGAAAACTTGTCGTTTGGGCTTTCAAAATTTCCAGATGTTTTTTCTAAACTTTTTATTTCGATGACGCGAGCAGGGGAAGAGTCTGGAAATTTGGCAGATGCTTTGTCAAATATTGGAATAAATTTGGAAAAGTCTCATTCCCTCACAAAAAAGATAAAAGGAGCGCTCATTTATCCTGGTGTTATTTTTTCGGCGATGATCGTCATCGGTGTCTTGATGTTCGCTTTCGTCGTGCCGACTTTGGCAAAAACTTTTCAAGATCTCGGCGCTCCTTTGCCTGCCACGACCAAGCTTCTTATTTTTCTCGGCAACTTTTTTTCGAATCATTTAATTTTAACTTTCGTGATCATAATTGCTCTCGCTTTCGGTCTGTTTTCTTTTTTTAGGGCGAAATTTATGGAAAAGTATATTGATTTTGCGATTGTTCGTCTGCCTGTTATTGGCAATTTAGCGAAAGAAATAAATACTGCTAGAACTGCGCGCACTATGTCCTCTCTTCTCTCGTCCGGAGTTTCCATTACTCGCGCGGTAGAAATCACCGAGGACGTTGTGCAAAATATTTATTACAAAAAAATTTTAAATGACGCAAAAATCGAAGTGGAACGAGGCGCTCCTTTTTCTCAAGCTTTTGCAAACAGCAAAAATCTCTATCCGATAATGATGTCGGAGATGATTCAAGTCGGCGAAGAGACTGGAAAATTGTCCGACATGTTGCTCCAGATTGCTCTGTTTTACGAAGAAGAGGTGGAAAACAAAACAAAAAATCTTTCCACAATTATAGAACCTCTCCTTATGCTTTTCATTGGCGCGGCGGTTGGATTCTTTGCTATTTCGATGATCTCGCCACTTTATTCAGTCATGGGGAGTATAAAATAAAATCATTTTTTGTGTATTTCTCTGTGTTATAATAAATATGATGAGTAAATCACTTATTATCGTTGGAATATTTTCTTTGATGGTTGTTGCAACTCTTGGAACACTTTTTTTTGTGCAGAAAAATAATGGAAACGAGAATGATTTAATTGCTAAAAAAAATAAATTACAGGGCGATTTAATTATCGCAAAAAAGAAATTAAATAAAGACCAAAACACACTCGATATCATGACAGACAACCTCAAGAGCTCTTTTCCCTTTGCTGTTGCTATTCAAGACCAAATGAAAAAAAGTTCGAATATTGTCGGTCAAACTGATTTTATGTTTACCGACCCAGACGGATTAAACCCAGAGCTTATAATTAAAAATCTTCCAGCCGTTATCCTTGTAAACAAAGAAAGGAAAAATATAAATCTTCTGCTTGAAAAATGGCAGGACAAGATTGATATTTTATCTGTTGAAAAAATTGACGCAAAAGAGAGTGAGCAAATTAAAAAAGACGTGCAGACGATTAAAACTTATTTAGCGGATCTTTCTCATTTAGTTGGAACTTTAACGCCTGAAAACTCCGGAATCTCTCAGTTTCAAATATATATTTATATATCAACTCTTCCTTCTGCGAATGCAATAGACGAGGTTCTTAAATCGCTTCAAGCGGCTATTGATGATTCTAAAAATAATAATTCACAATTAGACATTCACTCTGTGACGGCAGATGATGTTGTTGTCCAGCAAGGAATAGTTGAGAAGACGCAAGCGGAAGTAACAGCATTAGAAGAGCAACTGGCGCAGATAGAAAAACAAATACAACAATCATCATCCGTTTCGACTTCTACTCCAGCTTCAAATTCCAATACAGATTCTAATTCTTCTTCTGTCCCTGATATTACTTCTGGTTCTGCCGATACCACTTCTACTTCATCTGCCACCAATTCAAATTCCAATACCACCTCTTCTGCTTCTTCATCTAATAATTCTGACCAAACTAACATCGGCAGTGGAACTGATTCTAATTCGGGGAATCAAAATCAAAATACAAATAACGCGGTTGGAAACAGTAATGGAACGGGTTCATATGATAATGGGACTTCTAGCAATTCTAATACTAGCAATCGTCCGGGCATCATAATACAACCTGGTCCGCCGAGGCTCATTGAGGGCGCTAATCAGTATTAATTTTTTACTTCTTGCCAAGAAAGTATTTGATATTGATCTGAAGTAAGAGGAAAATTTGGAGGCGGGGCGTAGAGCAAATTTGCATCATAATTTATGTTTCTAATTATATAGCCTGTTTCGTCTGTAAAAGCAAATCCATATCTGGCGTAAGAAGCGATCATTCCGTAAAGTGAAATGACGGATCTTTTTGTGTAATCGCAGCCGCTTCCATTATAATAAAATCTTCCGACGGCTTTATGTTGCGCCATAAGCGCCCCGTCTATTTTTAGATTATTATCGCTGATCATTCCGACCATCACTCCACCTTGCGCTACTAAACCGATGGAATCTGTGCCGTCATAGTTGGTATAAGACAAATCGTTGTTTATTATAATATTTTTTAATTGAGTCGTGTCTGAAGGTTCAGGCAATAGGGACGCGGTTATCGTAAGTCGCGCTCCGTTTATTTGTCCATCAACCACAAGATTGTCTTGGATGAAGATAACGCCATTTGTTGGAAAAGCATAATTGCCTAGAAGTGTTTGCGTGTTGATGCTCCAGCTCAAGTCTTCAGAGCCTGAGCTATCGCAGTGGTCCACACTTGCCCAAGAATTTATTTTATACAGATCAAAGGTATCATTAGTTTTTAAAACGATATGATAACCAACAGATCCGCCTCCTGCTGTGTCTCGATAAAATCCACCACTTGTTTGCGCAGTCGTTTTTAATTTTGATACGTCATCTGTAAAGCCAGAAAAACTGATGACAGGTTGACCCATTGCGCGTCCGGCGGCAAAGACATCAGGACGAGCTGGAAGCGGGGTCGGCGATGTCGGATCATGAGTGCCTAGGCAAGTATGCACGCCATAAGAATTGCTGGTAGTGCAAGCGTCAGAATCAGAATCTGTATAGGTTGCCACTCCGCTGGTGACCAAGTTATGCGCAAGCCCGTCAAAGCGTATTCCTCCATTTGAGTGAACGGAACCAAAAACTTCTGTGCCTTCACCGAAACGCATTGCGCTATTTCCGGCAAAAGCGTGTTCGGCGATGGATGGTTTGGCAAGTTGGGCCGATATTTTTCGTAACTGTGTAGAATCAAGCGATGACGAACCAGTAGATTTTATTTTGACTAATGAAGAACCTTGCGTCGGGGCGGTAATATTAAGAGAAAATTGTCCAATCGTGTTTCCATTTTTATCTATCAGAGGATGAGCATAGCCAAGTCCATAAGTACCGTCCGTATAATCAGTTGATGCGTGCGCCAAATGCCATCGATAATAATCTATTCCAGCTTCCGCTGATTGAAACGCCTGTTCGCGATTGTAAGTTATTCTGGCAGATTTTACAGAAGTGGCGGCAAAGCTAGCAAGCGCGCCGATAATCATTACCGCAATAGCCGCAAATACCAACGTTTGCACTATAATCATCCCTTTATTTTTTCTTATGTTTTTCTTAATCATAAATTACCTTTTATATTTCGGAGCGATACCTGTGTGGTAAATGTTATTGGCGCCGGCGCTCGATTAGGATCTGTGTCGGTTGTGATGGTTATTTTTACCAGTCTTATGGGCGACACATCAGCAGTTGATGAAAGCGCGGGTGTGGTGCCGTCATAGTCTTCGTCGTAATATTCAAAGATAGTAGAGTTGGTAACGTTAGGCACAAGGGTCGTGACAACCTCGCTCCCTGTGTAGCCTAACGGACTTCCTGTTGGCTTGATTACTCCCTTTTGTAGATTTGTCCCATTTAAAAAATATCTGACTCTTTCTTTCAATCCATCGTCGTATATATCAGAATAGAAAGTGAAACTTGTGGCACTGGCAAGATTGATAGCATACCCTCCGTTACTGCCAGAGCTCGCTGTGCGAATTTCTGCCGCCATTGTTTTTAGAGCTGTTCTTCCAGCATTGACACTTCCCAATTCTGTATAGACAAAAGAATTATATATCCATATATTTCTGGAAAATAAAGTAAGCACTAGCACAATAAGCACAAAAATTGAAACTGCAACAAGTGTTTCAATCAAAGTGAATCCTCTTTGCCGACCAAAAATCTGACAGATTTTGTTTTTTAGTTCACTTTTCATATTAGGAAGGAGTTAAAGTGATAATTTTATTTTGCCAAGCGGAGGAGACGGAATAATTTGAAGTGGTGCTTGTTTGAAAACCTGTTTTTGTCACTGTTATAGTGTATGTTGTGCCACTTCCAAGTCCGTTCCAGAATACTTGACCTGGAGTCGCGCAAGTGCCTGAGTTTGTGGTTTTTGTTTGGTCAAATGGACTTTTCTGCAGGCGGACGGTCGCTCCATTTATTGGATTACCTGAGGCGTCTTTTACGGAAATCAATAGTGCAAAACTCACGTGTGGCACGGCGATTAATTTCAAAGTTTTGTTTTCGCTTGGATTAATCGCGAAAGAAGGAAATGGAATTGCGCCGGCTAAATCGTATGATCCGGAAGTAAGCAGAGCGGAATATGTGTCCCATTCAATAGTTGGAATATTATAGTTGCCAGAAGAATCAGTGGTAAAACTATGCGCAGGATATTTCAAGACGCCAGTGCCAATGAGTTTTGTCCCAGTCAAAGAAAAACCGATATTGGAAAGCGCTGCGCAAGAAGCGTCAGCGGAGCTTATCGAGAGAGAACTCAATTTATCTATAGTAAAACTTGGCTGAGTCACTTGTTGAGTGACGACGTTAGCGTCAGGTTTCACTGGGCTTGCTCCGGCGGCTCCACCTACTGGATATGTTTGGTCTTGGGAGTAGCCAGTCTTCGTGGCGGTAATATTATAAGCTCCGGTGCCTGGTGGCGCGTCGACTATTTTCAGCCACCCCGAATTGTCGGTAGTATCATCTATTATGGTGTCCGGATTTGTTTGCATATTCACTATGTGTATCGATGCGTTTACGACAGGATTGCCACTGTTATCAATTGCCTTTATGAAGAGAGAACCATTGTTGGTGGCGGTTTCGAGAGCTCGTGGCGCAATCATGGTAGTGAAACTTAGAGGAGAAAAGTTTTTGCAATTTGAACAGGATATATCCAAATCTATCATTTTGTAATCGGCCGGCGAAGTATCTTTAGGCGTACCTGAGCAGGTTGGTGGATTGTTATTTGGACAAGCAGTTCCATCAAAAGAATCATCAATACTTCTTATCGTGTTGGTCAGTGTGAATATATAATTATTACGCGTAATACTTTGCGTTCTAACAATTTTCCCAACTGGCAATCCTCCTACTATTCCAACATCTATATAAGGCAAATTGCGAATAATCTCAAATCTTTCGTTAGCCAGTTCCGTAGCTGTCACTTTTGCTTCCGAGGCTAATGTAGCATTCATCAACACGACAAAAGCTTGGTACACTGCCAAAGCTACCAACGCGAAAATTGCGCTACCGACTACTGTTTCAATCAATGTGAACCCATTGGAGTGTTTGTGTGAATTCATTATTTATATTTTAACGTATTATGGTATAATTTGCTATATGTCAAAAAAAGTAATCATCGGCAACTGGAAAATGAACCCGTTTACTTCAAAAGAAGCGGAGAAATTGTTTTCTGGTGTGGCGGAAAATATTTCTGACATTAAAAAAACTGAAGTCGTAATTTGTCCGCCGTTTATATATTTAGAAAAACTAAAAAAACTCTCAAAGAAAATAATTCTTGGCGCGCAGGACGCTTTTTCTGGCGACGTGGGCGCTTTTACTGGAGAAGTTTCAGCCGGAATGCTTTACAGTGTCGGCGCGAGGTATGTCATTTTGGGACATTCGGAGAGGCGAGCTTTAGGAGAAAACAATAGTGATATAAATAAGAAAATAAAATCAGCTCTTGATGCAGGGCTTCGACCGATTTTGTGCGTGGGAGAAAGTGTTCGCGATGAAAATCACGGTTACTTCAATTTGGTCAAAGCGCAACTCGAGGAATGCCTAGCCGGAGTTTCCAAAACAATTATTTCGAAAGTCATCATTGCCTACGAACCTGTCTGGGCGATTTCGACCACTCCGGACCGAAAAGACGCTACTTCCGATGATTGCAGGGAGATGGCGATTTTTATCAAGAAAATTCTTTCCGACAAATTTAGCGCTGAGGCAGGGAAGATAAGAATTATCTACGGCGGTTCTGTAAACGAAAAAGACGCGGGTGACTTTTTAAAAAACGGAGGTGTGGATGGTTTGCTTCCGGGTCGGGCTAGTCTGGACGCCAAAAAATTCACGGAGATTGTAAAGATATGCGAAGCATTAGAGAAATAAAAAATATAAAAGGAAAGACCGCGCTTTTGCGAGTGGATTTCAACGTGCCAATAAAAAATGGGGAAGTGGAGGATGATTTTCGCATTCGAGCCGCTTTGCCGACGATTAAATTCTTGATTAAAAAAGGAGCAAAGGTTGTTTTGATTACCCATCTCGGCAAAGATGGAACGGAAAGTCTCTATCCCGTTATTAAACGTTTTTTTGAAATTTCGAAAATTGCCCTTGAAAAGGTTACCTTTTTTGACAATGTCAGAAAGTTTCTGGGCGAGATGGAAAATGACCAAGCTTTCGCCAAAAAACTTTCAGCGATGGGAGATATTTATGTGAATGACGCCTTTTCAGTTTCTCACAGGGAGCACGCCTCGGTAGTTTCTTTACCGAAATATCTTCCAAGCTATGCAGGTTTTCAGCTTGAAGAAGAAGTAAAAAATTTGTCCCATGCTTTCAAAAATCCTAAGCATCCGTTTTTGTTCATTTTGGGCGGGGCAAAATTTTCCACCAAAATGCCTCTCATAAAAAAATATTTGGAATTAGCTGACCAAGTTTTCATAGGTGGAGCGCTCGCAAATGATTTTCTGAAAGCGAAAGGTTATGAAGTCGGACAATCTCTTGTGGATGATACAAACTATGGAATCTCTAGAATTTTAGAAAACGAAAAACTGATTTTGCCGGTTGATGTGATTGTGAAATCTCAAGACAAACTCATAAATAAAAAAGCGAATGAAGTTGGCAAAGATGAAATTATTTTGGATATCGGAAAAGAGACGGTAGAAAATCTGGCGCCCTTGATAAAAAAGGCAAAATTGATTCTTTGGAATGGTCCGCTCGGTAAATGCGAAGATGGGGGAGAAAAGTCCACTGAAGAAATATTGAAATTGGTATCGGTTTCGAAAGCGGAAAGCATCATCGGCGGAGGAGACACGGTTGCGCTTGTTTCTGATATGAAAATGGAGAAGGAATTTTCTTTTGTGTCTACAGGAGGAGGGGCGACGTTGGAATTTCTGGCGAATGGCACACTGCTCGGCATCAAAGCGCTCGAATAACTTTTTCTACTATCTTTTACATATGTTCGAGATGGTGGAAAACGGAAGCCTTGCTTCCGTTTTTGCGTTTGACTAGTGAGTGTGAAAAGTAGTAGAGTAAAGAACGGTAAATTGCTCCTTTAAAATCTTTTTGTAATAAGTGGTCACAGCCAAAAGATTCCGACTCGTTCAGTATTTTTTGGTTGTGACTACTGTGAAAATTTTCTAAACAAAAAATAAATGGTGCACACTGCGTGCCCAGAAAGCAAAACATGAAAAGAGAGCAGATTGAGCAGATAGTTGAGCATCTTCGCAATGACGGCCATGGCTATATTTGCAGAGATCACTTGGGTGAAATAGTCAGCACTGTTTTAAGGTTGGGAGATCGTGGTTCTCCCTCCAGTTCCGCTAAAAAAGGGAGAGAAGAAGATCTTCCTGTTCCTGAACAGTCAGATTTCACCATTGCAGGCAGAAGTGCTATGGTCTAACGGTTCAGCATTTCCATCAAAGACGAGTGAGCCGTAGGATTGTTCCACGCTCACTTGTTTTCATTTATACTAGAGTTTTTGAGTAATTTTTTTAACTGCCATTTCTTCTTCTCCTTTTTTATATGGTCTTTTTCCGTGCCATAATCCGAAGCCGTCGTTTTTGATTCTCGGAATCACATGAATGTGTGAATGAAAGACTACTTGCCCTGCAGCTCCTTCATTGTTCATAGCTACATTTATACCGTCTGCGTCCAATCCTTTTTTTATGGCGTGAGAAATTTTTTTCACAGTTTTCATCATATCCATCATTATGTTTTCCGGAGTTTCATAAATGTTTATGTAATGTTCCTTCGGTATCACCAAAGTGTGTCCAATGTTTACCGGAGAAATATCCAAAAATGCCAAAGTGGTTTTGTCTTCATACACTTTATGCGCTGGTATTTCTCCTTTTATTATTTTACAAAAGATGCAGTTGTCCATGAGTGTATTATAACAAATTATGTTAAAATTTCATCTATGCAAAAATATGGGGAATTGCTGAGAATGCTTTTAGAAAAGAGGGGAATTGTTGATGAAGCACAGGCTGAGATATTTTTAAATCCGGATTACAAGCGAGACTTGCATGATCCTTTTTTGATGCGGGACACGGAGAAGGCCTGCGTGCGTTTGTATAAAGCTGTGGAAAATAAAGAAAAAATAGTTATTTACGCGGATTATGATTGCGATGGAATACCCGGGGCGGTTATTTTAAATGACCTGTTTCTACTTTTAGGATACAAAAATTACGAAGTCTACATACCTCAAAGAAATTCTGAAGGTTACGGGCTCAATCTCGACGCTATCAAACAATTTGCAAAGTCTGGAGTGAAACTTTTGATAACTGTCGACCTCGGCATCACGGCTGTGGCGGAAGTGGCTCAAGCGGAAGTTGACGGCATTGATGTGATAATCACAGATCACCACATTCCTCAAGAAATTTTGCCTCGCGCTTGCGCTATCTTGAATCCAAAAGCAGACGATTATCCTGAAAAAATGCTTTGCGGAGCGGGCGTGGCTTTTAAATTTGTTCAAGGCTTTCTTAAAAAATATGGCGAGTATTTCAAAATCAAGGAAGGCTCGGAAAAATGGATGCTCGATATGGCTGGCCTCGCGACGCTCTCCGACATGGTCCCACTCCTCGGGGAGAATCGAGCGATTTCATATTTCGGAATTAAAGTTCTTAAAAAATCTCCACGTCCCGGCTTGCAGAAACTTTTGGCGAAAATGAATATAGACCAGAGATACTTGTCGCCTGACGACATAGGTTTCATGGTCGCTCCGCGATTAAATGCCGCCTCTCGGATGGACGACCCGATGCGAGCTTATGAACTTCTCGCTACAGAAGACGAGAGGGAAGCGGGCGCGCTCGCGGATCATTTGTCAAAAATAAACGACGAGAGGAAAACAATTGTGACGAGCATAATGCGCGAAACCAACAAAAAGCTCGAGAGCTATGAGCACAAGGAGGTGATAGTCATAGGCAATCCGAAATGGCGAGTCGGCATTTTGGGATTGGTGGCGGGAAAAATTTCAGACACCTACAAAAAACCGGTTTTCGTTTGGGGTAAAGATGAAAACGATTGCATCAAGGGCTCTTGTCGGAGCGACGGCTCGGTCTCAGTGGTGGAACTCATGACTGAAACCAGTGAATCATTTTTGGATTTTGGAGGTCATGAACTAGCCGGTGGATTTACTGTGCATAGCGAGAAAATTCATTTTTTGGAAGAGACATTGTCTGTGACTTTTAATAAGATAAAACGAGTGAAAAAAGATGATGAAATAACTTATGATATTAAGGCCGGCTTGGACGCGGTGAATCTAAAAAATTGGCGGGAGATAGAAAAAATGGAGCCCTTCGGTCTCGGCAATCCGAAACCAGTCTTTCTTTTCGAGGACGTGAAAATAGAAAAAATAAAAAAATTCGGAAAAAACGGTTCCGGTGAGCATTTGGAAATAGTTTTCTCTGATTTCAATCTGAACAGAGCGAAAGCCATTTCGTTTTTTTCTAGCGTTGATTCTTTTAAAAATAAACTAAGAGAAGGACTTGCTGTGAATTTGCTCGCCACTTTTGACTTGTCTAGATTTCGCGGTCGAGAAGAGTTAAGATTAAGAATTGAGGATATTATATGATAGAAAGAGATCAGATAAAAATTTATACGGATGGAGCGGCGAAGGGGAATCCCGGAAAGGCTGGATGGGGGGCTGTTTTTCTTTTTGGAAAGGAAATTTTTGAAATTGGCGGTAGAGCGGAGCATGCGACGAATAATCAGATGGAATTAACCGCGCCGATTGAAGCGTTGAAATATATAAAGGAACTTTCAGCAAGGGTAGTCCTTGCTGGGGATATAGAAATTGTTTCTGATTCGAAATATGTGATTTTGGGAATCACTGAATGGATTTTCAATTGGCAGAAGAATAATTGGCGAAACGCCGCAAAAAAACCTGTTTTGAACCGCGAACTTTGGGAAGAGTTGTATAAGCTCACAGAAGAATTAAAACCAAAGTGGACTTATGTGAAAGGGCACAACGGCGATGAACACAATGAACAAGCCGACCTGATAGCGACAAGCTTTGCGGAAGGCACGCCGGTGGAACTTAGAAATAAAAAATAAGCATTTTAATTTTTCAAATGCGGGATAGAATTTTTTATGCGATTTGTTTTGGTTTTATTTTTGGAGTGCTTTTGCGCTCTTTTCTGTTTGTAAATTTGTATCTAGCTATTCTTTTTGGAATAATCAGTGTCGCTTTAATATTATTTTTTGCGCTAATCTCGAAAGATAAGTGGCCTGCCCGCAATGCTACGCCCGCCAGCAACGCTTCGCGTAGCGATTCGGGCTGGCATAGCGTTGCAGGCGGGGGAATCATGATTTCCATTTTTGTTTTGGCTTTTTCGTTTGGAATTTTAAGATTTCACATGGTTGATGTTCCAGCGCCAAGTATTTTCGAATCAAAAGTAGGTCAGAAAGTCGCTTTGTCGGGAGAAATTATCGATGAGCCGAGTATTAAGGAAAACAATCAACAATTAACTATAAGGACGGTCCTTAAAGAAGTTTCCCCAAGGACCGTCCTTGAAAGATCTATTGAAATTTTGTTATCTACCAGTTTAGATACAGATTACAAATACGGGGACAAAATAAATTTTTCCGGCAAACTTGAAAGACCTGAAAATTTTGTCACTGATCAAGGCAAAATTTTTGACTATGTGAATTATCTGCGGAAAGACGGAATTTTTTACGTGATGAGTTATCCGAAGATTGAAATTGTCTCACGAGGCAACGGCAACAAAATCAAAGGCGCGCTCTTTTTTGCCAAGGACAAATTTTTGGAAAAGATGAATTTTGCTATCACTGCGCCGGAGAATTTATTGATGGGTGGGCTTATCTTGGGCGAGAAATCTTCTTTCAATCAAGCGCTTCGACAGAGCTTTGTGAATACCGGCACGATACATATCGTCGCGCTTTCCGGATACAACGTGACGATCGTCGCCGAGTGGCTGATGAAACTTTTTGCTTTCTTGCCGAAAAATTTTGGCATCGGGATTGGTATTTTAGCTGTCTTATTATTTATCATAATGACTGGCGGAAGCTCGACAGCTATACGAGCGGGGATAATGGCAACCTTGGCGCTTGTTGCTCGGGCGACTGGCAGAAACTATGATGTCGCTCGAGCGCTTCTTCTCGCTGGTGTGTTCATGATTTTATTAAATCCATTTTTGCTAGTTTTCGACGTCTCTTTCGAGTTATCTTTTTTGGCGACTGTCGCGGTGATATTTCTCGCGCCAAGAATTGAAAAATATTTTTTGTGGGTGCCGAAGATTTTCCAATTGCGAGACATTGTTTCGGTCACCTGTGCGGCGTATATTTTCGTTTTTCCTTTTATTCTTTATAAAATGGGTAATCTTTCAATCGTCGCGTTGCCAGCGAACGTCCTTATTTTGCCTTTCATTCCTTTCACGATGATGCTCGGTTTTCTCACCGGTTTTGTCGGACTGATTTCTCACATAGTTGCTGTGCCATTTGGTTTCTTCTCGTATTTATTTTTGCATTACGAACTCGGCGTGATTAGTTTTTTCTCCAATTTGCCATTCTCAGCTTTTTATTTCCCCGATTTTCCTCTTTGGCTGACAACAATAATCTATGTCTACTTTATTTATAGACTTTTTGGCAGAAATATAAAAAGTTTTTTAAAAAATCAAGAATAATGTTTTTAAGGGGTTTCGAGGCTGGCGAGCCGAGAACTTCAGGATTTTTTAAGCTTCAAAAAATCCGTACCGGCAAAAACCTTTTCCTGACTTTCTACTGAGCCCTTTTGAAATTTTCTTCAATCACTTCCCAATTCAAATTTTCAAAAAATGCTTCCACATATTTTTTCTTTTCGGATGTTGGATAGTCGTAAACATAGGCGTGCTCCCACATATCTATGCCGAGGATCCAATCGAGGCCGTTCAATTGTCCAAGATGCTGTTCATCGATCCACGCGGGGACGAGTTGTTTGGATTGTTTGTCCCAGTACAATATCGCCCAACCGATTCCACGCGTCATGGCTAAAGTTTTAAAGCCCGTCATCGCGGTTTCCAAAGACGGCGCTTCTTTTTCTATGGCTTTTTTAAATTGAGAATTTGCAGGTAAGGGCTTTGCTCCGCCTTCGAGTGACCTGAAGTAATATTCATGATTTCGCATGCCATTAAATTCAAAGCTGAATCTGCGTTGAATCTCGCTCACGACATATGGCGCAAAGTTGTCTTCTTTGGCATAATCCACATATTCAGGAATTTTCTCTAAAATGAGATTCGTATTTTTTACATAACCAGCATAGAGCTTCAAATGCTCTTCAATATTTCTTGCAGAGATGCCTTTCAATTTTCCGATATTAAATTTTCTTTCTTCAAATTTTTTCATGTTATCATTATACTATATCTGCCGAATGAAAATATCATGAAGAAGTATAACTTATTTTTATTGACTCTTTTTCTTCTAATTTCAAATATTTTTCTCTTTCATTTAGATTGGCAAAATTCTCACAAGAAACTCACTTTTGCGATGCTTGATGTCGGGCAAGGGGACGGACTTTTTATAGAGTCACCGACTGGAACGCAAGTCATGTTTGACGGTGGACCAGCGCGTAGTGTCTTGGGTCCGCTCGCGCGCGTGATGTCCCCGTTTGATAAAAGCATTGACGCGATAGTTATCACCAATCCCGACGCGGATCACATCGGCGGATTCTTAGATATCTTGAAAAATTACAAAGTCGGCGTTGTTTTCGAATCTGGTGCTTTGACTGATTCTAAAACTTACCAGAATTTTAAAGAGGAAATAAAAAAACAAAAAATTCCAAACATTTTGGCGAAAAGGGGAATGAGGCTGGATATCGGCGGGGGCGCATTCATTGATGTTTTGTTTCCCGATCGTGATGTGTCTGCTTGGGCGACAAACGACGGGTCTGTCGTGGCGCGATTCACTTACGGAAAGACATCCATCATGCTAACCGGCGACGCTCCGATCAAAACTGAGAAGATAATCTTGAAGGAAAATCCCGCGAAGGAGCTTCAAAGCGAAATTTTGAAAGTCGGACATCATGGTTCGCGCACTTCGACTTCTTCCGAGTTTGTGAAAGCCGTTTCGCCCTCGTATGCGCTCATTTCTGACGGCAAAGACAATAAATTTGGCCATCCACACAAGGAAACTCTAGATACCTTGGCTTCATTTGGCGTAAAAATTTTCCGCACCGACCTGCTTGGCACCATCCTACTCAAATGTGATACAATAAAACCATGCATGATAAACAAATAGAAAAATTAATAAAAGCTGAGGAAAAAAGGCAAAAAGGGGTTATCAATTTGATTCCTTCGGAAAATTATGTTTCGAAAGATGTTTTGACAGCGCTTGGGTCTATTTTTGATAATAAATATGCCGAGGGGTATCCGTATGCGAGATATTATGCCGGACAAAAGTATACGGACGAACTTGAAACTCTCTGCCAAAAGAGAGCTTTGAAACTTTTCAAACTGAAAGAAGATTTGTGGCATGCAAACGTCCAACCTCTTTCCGGTTCGCCGGCGAATTTGGCGGTTTATCTCGCGCTTGTGCCAAAAGGAGGCAAGATCATGGGCTTGCCACTTTCTTCGGGCGGACATCTGACGCATGGCCAGAAAGTTTCGATTACTGGCAAAATGTGGGAACAGCTTCCAATAAATTTGAATCCGAAAACAGAACTCATTGACTACGAAAAAATGAAAGAAGATGCCATAAGAGAAAAACCTGTGGTTATCGTAGTGGGTTTCACGGCATATCCTCGTTTTGTTGATTTCAAAAAATGCCGAGAGATTGCTGACGCTTCGGGCGCTTTTCTCATGGTAGATATGTCTCACTTTGCGGGATTGGTGGCTGGGGGTGTCTATCCGAGTCCGTTTGAATATGCGGACGTCGTTACGACCACGACTCACAAGACTCTCCGCGGTCCGAGAAGCGCTATCATCTTTTCAAGAAAAGATAAAAAGTCCGGCGACAAAGATATTTCCGTTTTGATTGACAAGGCGGTCTTTCCAGGACTCCAAGGCGGTCCGCATTTGGGACAAGTCGCGGGCGTGGCAGTTGCTCTCAAAGAAGACAATACTCCAGCATTCAAAAAATACGCAAAGCAAATCGTAAAAAATGCCAAAGCGTTGGCGGGAGAACTTTCAGAGTTGGGCTGGAGGATAGTCTCCGGTGGCACGGACTCGCACCTTATTTTGGTTGATACTTGGATGAACGGAAAAGGTATTCCCGGAAAAGAAGCGGAAGCTAAACTCGAAAAAGCCGGCATCATTTGCAACAAGAACACGATTCCTGGCGAGACCCGTTCGCCGTTTGATCCTTCTGGTATTCGCATCGGCACTCCGGCTGAAACTACTCGCGGCAAAAAAGAAAAAGATATGATTTTAATCGCTCGAAAAATTAATAGTACTTTAAGGGGGAAATAAATTTATGAAAAGCGAAAAAAAAGTTATTGTCATAACGGGAGGGAATAGCGGATTGGGCAAAGCCACAGCTGAAATCTTGGCTCCAAAAAATCACGTTGTTATTTTGGGCAAAAACACGACGGAAGTGATGGCGACAGCAAAAGAACTTAAATGCGATGGAATTATTTGCGATATCACCAACGCCGAGCAAGTGGAAAGCGCGTTTTCGCAAGTTCTGAAAAAATATGAAAAAGTTGATTGCTTGATAAATTGCGCCGGAGTCTGGATTAAGGGTCCAATCGGAGAAAATAATCCTGAAGAGGTAAAAAATGCTATTTTGGTAAATACATTCGGAACGATGCTGACGACGAACACGCTCGTGCCACACCTTAAAAAACAAAAACACGGAAGAATTATAAATATCAGTTCGAGGGCTGGTCTCAACGCAAGAGCTGAGCGTTCTGTCTACAATGCTTCGAAATGGGCGGTGACCGGTTTTACAAAATGTCTGCAAATGGAACTCGCGCCATTTGGCATAAGCGTTGTCGGTTTTTATCCGGGATTTATGCATACCGATCTTTTTGAAAAAGCGGGAGATCATAAAGAAAATTTCAATATGGCGATGCCAGTCGAAAAGCCGGCCAAAGCCTTGGCGTATTTGGTGGATGTTGATGAAGATTTATTGATTAACTCGTTTGAAATGGAATCTTTACGGGAGGCGAAATAAAGATTAATAAGTTCGTTATGAAAATATATTTCTCAGGATCAATACGAGGCGGGAGGGATCACAAAGAATTTTATTCTAAGATAATTGCTTTGCTGAAAAATTACGGAGAAGTTTTGACAGAGCATATCGGCGATCATAAATTGACTGCCATGGGAGAAATTGGTGTCACCGATGAATATGTCTACGAACGCGACATGAATTGGCTCAAAGAATCCGATGTGGTTGTGGCTGATGTGACTACTCCAAGTGTGGGGGTAGGTTATGAAATTGCTTTTGCGGAAATGTTGAAGAAAAAAGTACTTTGTTTGTACAAACAAGGAAGTGAAAAGAGAATTTCCGGAATGATAAACGGCAATAAAAATATAATGGTTAAAACTTATGAGGCAGTGGAGGATTTGTCAAAAATTTTAAAAGACTTTTTCAAATAATTTTCTATTTCGTTCCTTTTCTGCTATACCCGTACACTTATTTTGAATTAGGAAAAAAATAAGTGTTGGGGTATATTTTCTATATGGCGAAACGAGGGAAGCTCATAGTTATAGACGGCACGGACAGTAGCGGGAAGGCTACGCAGACTGAATTTCTGATCAAGCATTTGAGACGTGACGGACGAAAGGTAAAAGTCGTCGATTTTCCGGATTACTATTCGAATTTTTTCGGCAAATTCATCGGGCACTGCCTTTCCGAACAGTATTACAATTTCGTGAAAGTGCATCCGAAGATCGCTTCTGTGCTTTATGCGGCGGATCGTTTTGAATCAAGGGATAAAATCAAAAAGTGGCTCATGGCTGGCAACATAGTCATCGCAAACAGATACGCGAGCGCGAACCAAATTCACCAGGGTGGAAAAATTGCCAACACAAAAAAAAGGGAAGCTTTCTTGAAGTGGCTCGCGGAGATGGAGTATGAAGTTTTTAAAATTCCAAGACCAGATGTTGTCATTTATTTGGATGTTCCCATTCCGATAATTTTAAAACTGATCAGAGAAAGAAATAAAAATGGAAACAGAAAATATTTGGGCAAGAAAAAAGATGTCCACGAAAAAGATGTTAATTTTTTGGAAAATTCAAGGAAAAGTGCATTGTGGTTATCGAATACTCAGAGGGGCTGGATAAAAATAGAATGCGCAAAGGGTGGCGAGCTAGATACTCGTGAAAATATCCACGAGAAAATTTATGAAAAAATTAGAAAAATCATAAAATGAAATGAAAATTCCAATTGTAAATGAACAAGATGAAATAATAAGATACGAAGATCGGGAAACAAGAAATCCGAAAGATATTTGTCGAATTACTGGACTTTGGATTACAGACCATGAAGAAAATATACTTTTAGCTCAAAGAGCTTTTACTAAGAAACTTAGTCCGGGGCTTTGGGGGCCAGCTGTTGCAGGAACCGTGGAAGAAGGAGAGACCTATGAATCTAATATCCTAAAGGAAGTAAAAGAAGAAATAGGTCTGACAGGATTAAAACTAGTGCTTGGTCCAAAAGTTAGAAGATCTACAAGTCATGAGTATTTTGTGCAATGGTTTACTGCTGTCGTTGATCATGATTATCCATTTGTAAAGAAAGATGATGAGGTGGAATCAATCAGATGGTTTTCTAAAGAAGAAGTTCTAAAGCTGTTAGAGAAAAAACCAGAAATGTTTTTGGCGAATTTTAAACAATATAAAGAATATTTTTTTTAAAATGAAAATCAAGGTTAAAAAACTGAAAGAGAACGCGAAGTTGCCTAAATACCATCACCCGGGGGACGTGGGGATGGATTTGTATTCGATGGAAACTGTGACGATAAAACCGGGAGAACATTGTCGTTTCTGGCATGGTTTTGCGCTGGAATTTCCGGAAGGCTACGCGGCTATCATTATGGACAAGAGTGGAATTTCCAAGGCTGGTTTGAAAAGCATGGGCGGAGTTTATGACGCAGGTTATCGCGGAGAGTACAATACGCAGTTAGTAAATTTGTCTGATGAGAGTTATACTTTTGAGGAAGGCGACAAGGTTTCCCAGCTCGTGATTGTGCCAATTGCGATAGTCGAGCTTGAAGAAACGGACAAGTTGAGCGAGTCGGCTCGCGGAGAAGGAAAGTTTGGAAGCACAGGACGAAAATAGGTTTTAAAGGCTAGGTTCTAGCTTCTAGGAAAATAAAATGCAAGAAAAAATAGAAAAATTAATAAAAGATGTTTTATCTGAAATGTTTGATCCAGATGAAAATCTAAATTATACATTAGAACATCCGTCCGATCTAAAAAATGGAGATTATTCCACAAATGTGGCGATGGTGTTTTTCTCTACTTTAAGACAAGATGTAAGAAAAAGTATAGGCTCAGATAATATTAATATTTCAGGTGATTATAATCTTGGACATTTTGAGTGGAAAACACCGAGAGACTGTGCAGAATCTATTAAAAATAAAATTCTGGAAAATAAACCAGATTTTTTAGCAGATATCCAAATCGCGGGCGCTGGCTTTATCAATTTTCATTTGTCACGAAAATTTTTCGGCAGGAGCGTTGAGAAAATTTTGAACGATGGGGAAAATTTCGGGAAAAATAATTTATTGAAAGGAAAAAAGGTGATGGTGGAATATACTGATCCAAATCCTTTCAAACCGTTTCACATTGGGCATTTAATGACGAATACGATAGGTGAATCAGTCGCAAGAATTTTAGAATTTTCCGGCGCTGATGTGGCGCGGGCGAACTATCAGGGCGATGTCGGGCTCCATGTGGCGAAAGCTATTTATGGTCTTCTCAAAAATGAAAATTTGCAGAGCAAGAAAGGTTCTCACAATTTACAGGCGGAAAATATCGGTCAAGCCTATGTGTTTGGCGCGGGAGCTTATGAAGATAATCTAGAGGCAAAAAAAGAAATTGATGCGATAAACAAAAAAATTTACAACAAAAGCGATAAAAAAATAAATGAAATCTATGAATGGGGTTTTGATGTGACAATGGAAGCTTTTGAAGATTTGTACAAAATGCTCGGCACGAAATTTGATTTGTATTTTCTGGAAAGCCAAATGATGTTGATCGGAGAAAAAATTGTTCATGCGAATGTAGATAAAATTTTTGAAAAATCCGACGGCGCTGTCGTTTTCAAGGCTGAAAAATACGACCCGAAACTTCACACACGAGTTTTTATCACCTCACAAGACTTGCCGACGTACGAGACAAAAGAGCTCGGGTTGACAGAAGAAAAATTCAAGACCGATCCGGACATGGATTTGTCTATCGTGGTTACGGCGAGCGAACAGATGGAATATATGCGTGTGGTCGCGAAAGCCATTTCGCTCATTCATCCGGAATTTGAAAAAAGAATGAAGCACATCACTCATGGCATGATGCGTTTTGCTTCAGGCAAGATGGGTTCTCGCAAGGGGAATGTGATCACCGGCGAGTCTCTCTTGAACGATGTTCGCGATATGGTTTCGGAAAAAATGACTGACCGCGATTTTTCCATAGTCGAACAAGAAAAGATAGCGACTGATGTCGGTGTGTCTGCGATAAAATATTCAGTTTTGAAGCAAGCTATCGGTGGAGACATCATTTATGATTTCGAAAAATCTATTTCTTTCGAAGGGGATTCCGGTCCGTATCTGCAATATTCTCACGCTCGCGCGAATTCAATTTTGGAAAAAGCGCAAAAAGAAAATATTTTGCCTGATCCGCACGCAATGCCTTCAGAAATTTTCGAGGTGGAAAAATTATTGTACAAATTTCCCGAAATTGTTCTGCGTTCCGTGGAAGAATATGAACCGCACTATGTCGCGAATTATTTGATAGAAGTCGCCCGCGCCTACAACAGCTTTTACGGGAACAATTTGATCGTTGACAAAAAAGACAAAACTTCCGGCTACAAAGTGGCTATCACTTATGCCTTTACTTTTGTGATGAAAAACGGTTTGCACCTCCTCGGCATCGAAGCCCCAAAGAAAATGTAATGACTCAAGATCAAGCGTTAAATATTTTAAAAACAGGTGCGAATATTTTTCTGACTGGCGAGCCGGGGGCTGGAAAAACGCACACGATAAATACTTTTGTGGATTATCTGCGATCTTGTGACGTAGAGCCGGCTATCACTGCTTCGACAGGCATCGCGGCTACGCATATCGGCGGAATGACGATCCATTCTTGGAGCGGAATAGGCGTTCGGAAAAAATTGGACAAATACGATTTGGACAAAATCACGAGCAGTGAATATATTTCAAGGCGCATACTCCGCACTCGGGTGCTCATTATTGATGAGATTTCCATGCTCTCCACGGACATGCTCGACATGGTGGACGCGGTTTGCAGAGAAGTAAAACAAAACGATGAAGCTTTTGGCGGTATTCAAATTATTCTCGTTGGCGATTTTTTTCAGTTACCGCCGATTGTGAAAAAAGAAGAGCCGAATAAACAAGCAACTTTCCTTGCGGAAGTCCGACTTTCGCGGATTTTTGCTTACAGTTCCGGCGCTTGGGAGAGGGCTCGACCTGTCGTTTGTTATTTGAGCGAACAGCATCGGCAAGATGACGCTGATTTTCTTTCACTCCTTTCGGCTATTCGCGCTGATGATGTTTCGGAAGCGCATCAAAGTTTTATAAATGCCAGACAGATTGATCATGATGATATGCCGGAAAATATCACAAAACTTTTTTCGCACAATGTTGATGTGGATAGAGTGAACGACGCTGAGCTTGCAAAATTAGAGGAAGAAAAAAAGTCTTTCAAGATGTCTGCGAGCGGGAATGAAAAATTAGTGGAGACGCTCAAGAGAGGTTGTTTGTCGCCGGAAAATCTCGAGCTCAAAATCGGGGCGGTAGTTATGTGCACCAAGAATAATCCGAAAGAAAGATTTGTGAATGGCACTCTCGGGACTGTCATAGGCTATGAAGAATTCAGTGGACAACCTATCGTTAAAACGAGAAATGGGCGGAACATAGTTGTCGCGCCGATGGACTGGACGGTGGAAGAAAATGGAAAAATTCGCGCGCAGATAACTCAGATTCCGCTTCGGCTCGCTTGGGCTATCACTGTGCACAAAAGTCAGGGGATGAGCATGGATGCGGCAGTGATGGATCTGTCGCAAGTGTTTGAGTTTGGACAAGGTTATGTGGCGCTTTCTCGAGTTCGCAGGCTCTCAGGTCTCTATCTGCTCGGCATAAATGAACATGCGCTCAAAGTGCATCCAGAAATTTTGAAAAAAGATATTGATTTCAAGAAAAAATCCAGCGAAGCGGAGCAAGTTTTCGGCAAGATTTTGGAAAATGATCTCAAAAAAATGCACGAGAACTTTGTCGTTGCTTGTGGAGGGAAAATTAGAAAGGACAGAAAGGCCGATTTGGGAGCTCGGCTCCCAAATCGGCCTTCAGCCGAACCCTTCTCCGAAATCAGGGAGAAACATCCAAACGCGTATCGTCCGTGGGATAAGGAACAAGACGAAGAATTGGGAAAAATGTTCATAGGAGGTTCGTCCATCCCCGACCTAGTAAAAAAATTCGGCAGAAAAAGGGGAGGAATAACAGCGAGATTAAAAAAACTCGGGTTGAGGGAATAGTTATCCACACTTTAATCCCTTTTATCTTAGAGTTTGTGAGATAATGAATTTATATAAATAATTTTTAATTCGATGAGTATACGAAAATTTGTTTTCTTGTTTTCGTTTATCATTTTTCTCTCCTTCGCTCCGAAGGTATTTGCCGAGACTCATGTGTCGGGGAATATAGACACAAACACAACTTGGAGTTTGGCTAATAGTCCGTATGTGGTGGATAACACAGTTATTATTCTTGCAGGAAATACACTTACTGTTGAACCTGGGGTTATCATGAAGTTCTCTTCTAGTTTTGGGAGTTTGGAAGTCGAAGGTACGTTAGATGTTCCTGGCACAGCAAAATTACCTATTGTTTTCACTTCATACAAAGATGACAACGCGGGAGGTGATACAAATGCCGACGGGACAGCTTCTTTTCCTGAATCTTTAGATTGGAGAGGAATTATTTTTCATCCTAATTCTGTTGGAAATATTTCCCACGCTTCAATACTTTTTGGCGGGCAATATATTTTCATGTCCTCAGGTTTCGTTTCTTTTCCTATGATTAGACAAAATGGCGGAACGCTTGCACTTGATAATGTCGAGCTGAGTCCTTACACTTCGCTTGTGGACGGACTCGGGCAAACTGATGGAAATACTACGATTGCAAATTCACAAATAAAGAATGCGGGGAATAGTATCTCTATCTCTGGTGGCGCTCTTTCTATCCATGGCAGCGTTATTGATGGAATTAACTATGCACTTAAAAATGACAGCGCGAATATGGTTGATGCGAAAAATAACTGGTGGAGCGATCCTTCTGGTCCTACGCATATAAACAATCCTAATGGTGTCGGTGGCCGTATTTCTGGCGACGTATCGTTTTCTCCTTGGCTTAATGTCGATCCGACCATTGCTTTGATAACACTTTCCGCGTCTCCGGATGTAGGCTTCTCTGGAGATGCGACTAACGCTAGTATTGAACCAAACTTTGGAAACACTGGCACCGTCTTCACATTTAAAACGGTTTATACCAATTCTTTCAATCAATCGCCAACGAGTGTGCGTCTTGTGATAACAAGAGGCGACAGCAATGCGCCGTGCCAAGCGATAGGCGGTGGAGGTCCGCCACAACCTGCTTTTTTCTTCAAACAAATTTTTGCTATTACCGCATACGCTTCGGAAGATGACGGATGCGTGATGAGTTTAGACATGAATAGCTCAGCAATATTGCATGACGGTGATTATGCCAATGGAGAACAATATGTCATTAAGCAAAAATTTCCTGTCGGAAATTACAAGTATCGTATAGAAGCGGATAATACGCGATACCCAGAAACTGGAAGTTTTGCATTTCAAGTGAACGAAGATTGTTGCTCAAGCATTCTTTTCTTGCCAGGGATTGAAGCGAGCAGATTGTATAAGCAAAAAACAGCGCTTGGTTTGCTGGTGGAAGATCAGCTTTGGGAACCGAATGTAAACAGTGATGTGGAAGATTTATATCTGAATATCGACGGGACGAGCAAAAATTCGAATATTTATACGAGAGATATTATAAAAGAAAGCAATGTTCCGATTCCGATGGGTCCTCTTGGGCAGAACATTTATAAAAGTTTTTCCAATGCGATGGATGGGTTGGTTGATGATGAAAAAATCGGCGAGTGGAAACCGTTTGCTTATGATTGGCGACAAAGTGTCGATGATATTGTAAATAACGGAACAAAGTATCAAAGTGGCAATGTGTCGCTCGTCGCTACATTGCAATCACTTGTCAATTCAACTAAAAATAAAAATGGAAAAGTAACAATTGTCGCGCACAGCAATGGTGGACTTTTAGCTAAAGCTCTTTTGAAAAAACTTCAGGACGATAAAGTTGCGGGAAGAAATAATTTGATTGACAGTGTGGATGTGTTGATTTTAGTTGCAACGCCGGAGATAGGCACAGCAAGCGCCGTGCCGGTGGTGTTGCATGGATATGATCAAGAAATTGCGGGCGGTTGGTTGATGGATGAAGTTCGCGCTAGGGAAGTGGGGCGAAACATGCTTGGAGCCTTCGGACTTTTGCCGAGCAGAGAATACATCAATAGGGTAAGCGCTTCGCCAGTGACATTTGTGGATAACTTAATTCCTTCGAATGTCACAACGAAACTTGTCAAAACTTTCGGCAGCGCGATTGATTCGTATGCCGAATATAAAAGTTTTCTTTTTGGCGGAGAGGGGAGGATAAATCCAACAATAAGCCAAACAAATTTACCGATTAGTTTGTCGCAAAGTTTGTTTGCTAAAACAGAAAGTTTGCATGATAGCATTGACTCTTTTGTTCCGCCGGCGAGTTTGCGAGTGATTGAAGTCGCTGGTTGGGGATTGGACACCATTGCCAGTTTTGAATATTATCCGAGATTAGATTGTGGTAGTAATCTTTGCGCTTCGTATATATTAGACGAACGGCCTCGTTTTACTTCAGATGGAGACAAAACAGTGGTTGTCCCAAGCGCGCAATATATGAGTGTTAATGGAAATGCGGAGAAATATTGGGTGGATTTACCCGTCCACAATAGACAATTACCATTAGGATTAAGAAGAAATAGAAATCATGGAGATATTTTAGAAGTTACTTCATTAAATAATTTGATTCAGTCTGTTGTAGAGAAAAAGGATATCATCTTTGATGATGTTTTGAAAAACTCTGAACCCGCAGACAACTCAAATCGTTTAAGATTGTCCATTCACTCACCAGTTACACTAGATGCATACGATGCAAATGGAAATCACACAGGAAAAATTTGTCCGCTAACCTCAGACTTTTGTTACAAAGAAGAAAATATTGTCAATTCGTCTTATGTGGAATTTGGAGAAGGAAAATATCTCAATCTTCCGGAAGATCAAATGAAAAGTATCAAACTTCAGGGCACAGATGTGGGAACATTTACATACAGTTCAGAAAAAGTTTTGCCAAATGGAACTTCTATTACTTCATTTTTTGTAGATATTCCTGTAACAACACAGACACAAGCACAGATAATTCTTAATCCAAGCACTCAAACACCGCAACTGGCCTTGGATGTGACGGGCGATGGAACGACTGATTTTATTGTTACCCCAAATTCAGCTTTTGATCCTGTGCTTTTTCTGCAAGTAATGAGAAAAACTGTTGATTCTTTTGACATATCTAAACAGCAGAAAAACGCGCTTGAAAAACGAATCGATGATACAATAAAAGCGATACAGAAGGGTAAAATAAATAAAGCAAAAATAAAAATAGAGCAGTTCAAAAAGATTTTGATAATATATCCGAAAGAAAGTGATAGAGATAGGCGAGAAAGAGAAAGAAGAAATGAACGAGAACATGAAAGAGAGCGCAGAGAGCATAGAAAACCGGGACAATTGTCGTCAGCTGATGCGCAGACCTTAATTACGTTATTGAATCAATTATTAGATAATTTGAATTAGTATGAAAAAGAAATTTATAATTTTACCAATCTTTTTACTCATTTTAGTTTTTGTTGTTTCTTTGCCGTGTGACAAGCAACTTACATGTAGTGGTCCACTTTCAAATTACGTGAATTATCCAGGTTTATGGTTTTTAGTTTTGATTCCCCTCAGTTTGCTAGCTCTCACTCTTAATGACAGAAAGCACAAATTTTGGCTAAAATTTACAGGTATATTTTTTGCGATATCGATGTTTTTTGTGTTTTTAATTCCAGAAACTGCTAGAGGCATTATGCTCAATCCTGATAGAGAATCCGCTAATTGGTTTTTTGTTGGTTTGTATTCTTTTATTTCTATAATTTATTTTTTTGTTCAATTTTTTAAAAACAAAAACAAAAATATTCAAGAAAAACCAGAGAAAAACTATTTTATATAAATATCGCTAGTGTTGGCGACATCGCGAATTTACTTTATACTCTTGAAGTTCGAGCTGAGGAAATCCCGCTTGATCTAGAGACGCTTTCTAGTCTGAGAAATAGAATACAATATCTCAATTTCGCTCAAAGTCTGAAGAATGGTTTCTTGAAACGTGTCGAGACGCTTGAAAAGAAAAGGGAACTCGCTAAAACGTTGTTAGATTTTTCGAAAAGCATTATGGAAAAAGCCGACAAAGGCAAGATTTCCGATATCGACGCGCAAGGGCTCATTGGTTTATTTATTCAAATGCAAAATATGATATGATTAAAAATATGAGTACAAAAAAAATAACGTTTTTGTTATTAATTGTTTCTTTAGTAGGTTTTGGATTAGGATGTATCTTAAAAAATTCCACAGAACTTAGTTTGTGCATGGTTAGTGAACCAACTTGCATAAATAATCTTACTTGGATTGGTAATGGTTTTTTCTATGGCATGTCTGCATTGTCACTTGTATTTTTTGTATTAATTTTTACCCAAAAAGCTTTTCCTGCATGGAAGAAATTTGCGATTTGGTTTGTGCCTCTAGCGACCCTGCTTTTTATTTTTTATCCGAACCCGGGCTCCGGTGATCTCTTTTCTCCGTATCCTGAGCAAGTATTCAAATGGGTGAGTATCTTGTATGTTGTGATAAGCGTTTTGATTATTGCGTTCAACAGCAAGAAGCAATCTACTTTAGTTAAGTAAAGTGAATTGATTGTACCAAAATTATTTTCAACGGAGACAATGCCTCCAGTTATTTCGATCCTCGTGAAAGAGGGGAAAATAAAAAAGGAAGGAAAAACCGGCGAAGCTGTTTTTTACACCAAACTCTATTTTTTTTCTTTACTTTTTCCAAGCTCGAGTATAAAGTGTAGGTGGATATTGTTCTTCAGCTCAAAATTTGGTGATCTGACAAACGTCCCCGGACAAGAGCCAGTTCAAGATCCACGTTGGTAAAGGAGGTTGCCATTAAAGAGACACACCCCCCTTAGCCTTCATCTTCGTATAAAACTTGGTTGGTGTATCTTCTACACCAATGCGCTGACGCAATGTCACACCGCAGGGCCTCGGATATCTATCCTTGGCCCCCTTTTTCTTTTTATTCAACTTTTCAATTTTTTCTTTTAATTAATTTTTAACTTTGATACAATAAACTCATGGAAACACATCCGAGAGTCGGATTGGGAATAGTCATCGTCAACAAAGACGGGAGAGTTTTGGTTGGCAAACGAAAGGGCGGTCATGCCCAAAAATATTCCATTCCAGGAGGACATTTGGAAATGGGAGAGACTTTCGAGCAGGCGGCTATCCGAGAGGCGAAAGAGGAAACTAACCTGGACATCTTTGAGCCGAAATTAATTTGTGTCATAAATGACCTCGAGACATACAGTGAGGAAGGGAAGCACTACGTGTCTGCTGGACTGCTCGCGACAAAATATTCCGGCGAATTGAAAGTTATGGAACCGGAAAAATGCGAAAGCTGGAGCTGGGTTGATCCAAAAAATCTTCCCGAACCGCACTTCGACGCGAGCCGTATGGAAGTCAAATGTTATTTGAATGGAAGTTTTTATGAGGTGGTAAAATAGCAAGTATTTTTTTTCTTTACTTTCTCTGGGTGCGGGTGTAAGGTTTAAGTGGATTTCATCTTTTTGCTTGTCGGCAGTCTAAATAACAATTGAGTATCAAAATCGTAATTCAAAGCAGGAAGATGAAAAGGGGGAAAATGGAGAAAGGAGGAGGCACTCGTAACAGCGGGCGCATAAGGCAAAAACGTCTCATGTTTTAGCCGGTCCCACAGGGCGACCGGCTTTTTTGTTTGTAATTCTTGATAATTTTTCAAATTGCGATATGCTTATGGGGAAGGAGAACGATGTAATGAAAATAATATTGATTGTTGGAGCGATTGTGCTTGTCGTTGGGTTCGGCGGGATCTATCTTCTTGGGGTCTTGATGGACAAAATGGCAGGTCCGCGATAGCTTTGTTTGTTGGTTTTCTTCAAGTGCCCCGGCCCACACATTCTGGCCGGGATTTTTTTTATAAAAATTTTATGCTAAAATCAATAAATAATGGCTGAAAAAGATGAAAAAGGAAAAAGCGACGCCGCCCTGCGCGAAGAGCGGGTTTTGGAGTTTTGGAAAGAAAATAAAATTTTTGAAAAGTCTCTGAAACAAACCGAGAACGGGAAAGAATATATTTTTTACGAAGGCCCGCCGACGGCAAACGGCAAGCCGGGGATTCATCACTTGGAGGCGCGAGCTTTCAAGGATGTCATTCCTAGATACAAAACAATGCGCGGTTTTCATGTCCGCCGAAAATGCGGATGGGACACGCATGGTCTGCCAGTGGAGCTTCAGGTAGAAAAAAAACTCGGACTCAATTCTAAAAAAGCTATCGAAGAATATGGCGTTGCTAAATTTAACCAAGAATGCAAGGAAAGCGTCTGGGAGTATTTGGATATTTGGAATAAATTCACGAAGCGCATCGGTTTTTGGCTTGATCAAGAGCACCCCTATGTGACTTATCAAAACAATTATATCGAGTCTGTCTGGAATATAATCAAGAAAGTTAACGGGCAAAAACTTTTATACAAGGATTACAAAGTTGTGCCGTGGTGTCCGAGATGCGGGACGGCTCTCTCTTCGCACGAGCTCGCGCAGGGGTACGAAGATGTGAAAGATTTGTCGGTTTATGTGAAGTTTCGCGTACTTGGCGGAGGAACTGTCCTCTCGGGGTCGCTGTCTGGGTCTGCTGACCCAGCGCTCACTCTCGGTTCGTCAGCCTGCGAGAGACCCCGCGACGACAGTTCCTCCGCCGACACTTTTTTCCTTGCTTGGACGACGACGCCTTGGACTCTTCCGGGTAATGTGGCTCTGGCTGTTGGCAAGGATATTGATTATGTGAAAATATCCGCCAAAGGCGGATCCGCCTCTGGAGGAAAAATCGGAAATGAAATTTATATTTTAGCAAAGGCTCGGCTTTCGGTAATCACTGAGCCGTTTGAGATCATCGAGGAAATGAAAGGTAAAGATTTAATTGGTTTTGCATACGAACCACTTTTTACGTTTCTTGCCGACATTATTTCGGAAAGCGAACCTGTCCGCAATGCTTCAGGCATAACTGATGCAGGCGAAAAACCAAAATTGGAAAAAGCCTACAAAGTTTACGGCGCGGATTTTGTGAATACGGAAGACGGAACGGGCATCGTGCACACAGCCGTGATGTATGGGCAAGATGATTTCGTGTTGGGGACACAGATTGGTTTGCCGAAGCATCACCTCGTTGGGCTTGATGGCAAATTCTTAGCGGGGACGGGATTTTTGGAAGGCAGATTTGTGAAAGAAAAAGACGCAAACGGCAAGCCGACCTTGGATGTGGACATTATTAAATATCTGACTGAGAAAAATCTGTTTTTCAAAAAGGAAAATTATGAGCACTCGTATCCGCATTGTTGGCGATGTCACACGGCGCTCATTTACTACGCTCGGGATTCTTGGTATATCCGAATGTCGGATCCGAAAATCAAAGAGAAATTAATCAACGAGAACAAAAAAATAAATTGGGAGCCGTCCTATATTAAAGACGGGCGTTTCGGTGAATGGTTGAAGGATGTCAAAGATTGGGCAATATCGCGCGAACGATATTGGGGATCGCCACTGCCTGTCTGGATCTGCGAGTCTTGCAAAAAAGTTGATGTGATCGGAAGCGTAGCTGATTTGAAAGCCAAAACGAAAAAATCCGGCAATAAATATTTTGTGATGAGACATGGGGAGGCGGAGAACAATGTCCTTGATATTGTTTCAAGCAATCCAAATAATACTCACCATCTTACGGAAAAAGGAAAGAAACAAATAGAAAAAGCAGCTCAATTTTTAATTGATAAAAATATCGATATAATTTTTACTTCTACATTTTTACGAGCACGAGAGACATCAGATTTAATCGCTGGAATAATGAAGTTTTCTCCACAAGATATAAGAACAGATTCAAGATTAATTGAAATAAATGACGGAACTTTTGACAATAAATCTGTAAAGCAAGTTTATGATTTTTTTGTAAATAATAATTTAGATAGATATGATACTGGTTGTCAGGGTGGCGAGAGTATAGTTGATGTTAAAAAAAGAGTGGGGGAATTTATTTATGAAATTGATCAAAGATATCAAAATAAAAATATATTAATTATTACGCACGAAGATACAGCTTGGGCATTGTTTTCCGTGATTAATGGTTTTAACAAAAAAGAAACAACTCAAGATAAAAAATATGATTTTATGCTAGATAATGCTCAAATCAGAGAACTTGATTTTGTTCCTATCCCTCATAACGAAAATTATGAACTTGATTTGCACAAGCCTTACATTGATGAAGTTAGTCTTGTTTGTGCCCGTTCGACAAGCTCAGGACAAGCTTGCGGTGGAAAATTAATTAGGACAAAAGAGGTGATGGACGTTTGGCTTGATTCTGGCGCTATGCCTTTTGCTCAAGATCACTATCCTTTCGAAAATAAAAAATGGGTGGAGGGGAAAGGTTATCCCGCGGATTTTATTTCGGAGGCCATAGACCAGACTCGCGGATGGTTTTACACTTTGCATGCTATCGGGACGCTGATGGGGCGGGGGATGGCTTACAAAAATGTCATTTGTCTTGGTCATCTTCTAGACGCGTCTGGCAAAAAAATGTCCAAGTCTCTCGGCAACATTGTCGATCCTTGGACGATGATTGAAAAATACGGCGCAGACACGCTTCGCCTATGGATGTATTCTGTGAACCAACCGGGCGAATCTAAAAATTTTGACGAGAAGACAGTCAACCTGCTTCATCAGCAAGTTTTCGGTTTGCTTTACAACGTGCTCGCTTTTTACGAACTATACAGAGATAAGAACTTAGAGAAGAACCTCACCCCTTCGCCCCTCTCCTTGTTAAGGAGAGGAGTTGGGGAGGGGTCTAACGTTTTGGACAAATGGATCTTGGCCAGACTCGATGAATTGACGGAGCTTTCCACAAAAAATCTCGACAGTTATAAACTGCTCGAGCCGGTGAGAGGTATACAAGATTTTATCGGAGATCTTTCCACTTGGTATTTGCGTCGTTCGCGTGAACGAATAAAAAATGGCGACCTTGAAGCCAAAGCGACTCTTTATTTTGTTTTGAAAAATCTCGCGAAAATCATAGCCCCTTTTGCGCCTTTCTCAGCAGAAGATATTTGGCGCCGATTAAAAAATGAAAACGATTCGGAGAGCGTGCATTTGGCGAAGTGGCCGAACATGTCAAGGACGGTCCTTGACATGTTCGGCAGTAAAAAATCAAAAGTTCTCAAAAACATGGAAAATGTCCGAAAAATCGTGACTCTTGGACTTGAGGCTCGCCAAAAAGCTGGCATCAAGGTTCGTCAGCCACTTGCCATGCTCACTCTCAAGAATTTAGATTTTCATGAACTTGGTCCAAGTCTGGTTGAACTTATAAAAGATGAAATTAATGTTAAAGAAGTAGTTATTGATACAATCATATCAGATGAAGCTATGTTGGATATTGAAATTACTCCGGAACTAAAACAAGAAGGGAATTATCGCGAGCTGGCGCGGGCGATTCAAGATATGCGTAAAAAGATGGGTCTGACGCCGAGCGATAGAGTTTCTCTCGTTTTTGAAACAGGCGAGGAAGGCAAAAAGTTAGTCCAAAAATTTGAGACTGAAATGAAAAAAACCATCTTGGCGGCGGAAATAAATTTCGGGCAAAATAACGGCGAGGAAATAAAAGTAGACAGTTTGGTGTTCAAGATAAAAATTGGTAAAATAAAATAAATAAAGGTATCGCTTTCTGCTATCGCAGAATTTGCTACCTTTGTGGGATTATTATATAATAGGCTTATGTCAATCATCCTTGATATTTTAGAAGAACTAAATCATAGCAATCTTCGTTACAAGGGAATGCATGTAAATTTGCTTGGCATACCTAAATTATCTTCATATAAATATGAATCTCTTAAATCTGGAATTAGTAAATTAAAAAAGAAGCAATATATAACCAAAAACAATTCCGGCTGGATAATGACACCCAAAGGGAAGAAATATTTTGAAAGAAAATATAATTCCTTAACACAATTTGATTCTCCTTTTTCAAAAAATAATTCTAAAAATTTGCTTGTCATGTTTGATATACCAGAGGTAAAAAAAGCGGAGAGGGAATGGTTCAGGTGGCATCTCAAAAAGTTCAATTATATCATGATCCAGAAAAGTGTCTGGCGAGGACCTTCTCCTTTACCTAAAGAGTTTCTTGATTATGTGAAAAAGATAGGACTTCGGAAAAACTTAAAAATGCTTAAGATATCTAAAACTTATTAGTAATAAAAAGGTACCAAACTCTGCTATCGCAAAAAATGGTACCTGTGATACCTTTAAGTGTTTTTCTTGATTTTTAGTTTTATGGTAAAATAGAATTATGGAAAGTAAATTTAAATTCATGTGTGAAAAAAATAAATATACAATTTCTGCGACAAACACTATTAGTTTGCCAGTTTTACTGAAAGATTTGCCTAGCGAAGTAGTGATAAATGGCAACAAACTTATACTAAAATCTTCTTTTCATGTCAGTCTAGTGTGTATCAATGAAATTATAAAGAAATACTGTATCTCTGTTCCAAATTTTAGGAATTTAGTGGTGAAAGATTTTTGTGATTTTGTAAAAACAAATGACATATATCTTTTGAATTATCTCGAAGAATTTAGATTTGTCACAGAAAATGATCTAAAGACAGTGATAGTTATATGTAAGGTATCTAACTTAGATAAATTTTTCGATTTTATAAATAAAAAATACAAATTGAAAATCGAATATCCTCCCACTCATGTAACCTTATACACCTTGGAGGGAAAATTAGGAATTTTTCTAATTGATGCTAATGATATAAAAAATCTAACAAAATCTATTCCAAATCCAATAGAGCATTCATTATTATGAAAATTACAAAATTCGAACAATCTGGGGTTATTTTTGAAACAAACGGGGGATTTCGTTTAGCTTTGGATATTGGTAAGTATACGCCATTGGAAAAATTGGCAGGCGTTACGGCGGATGCAGTGATTGTGTCTCATATTCATGGCGATCATTTTTCTTTGGATCAAATTAAAAAATTATCTCCAAAAAAATTGTATCTGGGAAGTGAATGTAAAGAAGCCTTAGGTAGAGCAAAGTTTCCGTTTGAAATTGTGGAAATAAAGGCCGGAGATCATATTGATACTGGAGGTATTGTAGTCGATATTTTTAGTGTTGATCATGGTCCGAATGCTTCTCCGTCGCTTCGAGATAATTTCGGTTTTCTTATCACAGTCGATGGAGAGAAGATATATTTTGCAGGAGAAATGTTTTACGAATCGGGGATTGAAGTAAAAAATCTTGAGGTTGATTACGCTTTTTTCCCAATTGGGACTTTTTACACTTTTGGTCCAAATGAAGCGTTTAATTTTGCCAAAAAATTCAAAAAAATCGGGAAAATTATTTTGATGCATTATGAAAAAACCCCAGAAACCAGAAATCAATTTTTAAAGTTATCAGAAGGTCATTTTGTTGTTGAGTAATAAAAAATTCTAATGCATCACATTTATCACACGGAAGGAATAATCTTGGGAAGCAGGGGTTACGGCGAAGCGGGTAAGTATTATTATATTTTCACCCGCGATTTGGGAATGATCACGGCTTCGGCTCAAGGTGTGCGCAAGATGTCTTCCAAGCTCCGTTTCGTTCTGCAGGACTTTTCTTATATCAAAGTTGACCTCGTGCAAGGCAAAAATATTTTTCGAGTGACGAATGTCATAAAAACAAATAAATTGGAGCAAATCACAAAGACGCCGGAAACTTTTGCTGTCTTTGTAAACATCGCGCGTCTACTTCGACGCCTGCTCGCCGGTGTCGAGCCGAACGAAACTCTATTCGCGGACTTGTTGCAAGGTCTGTCTATTTTAGAAAAAATTTCTGACAAGGGCGAATTGGCTCCCGACTTTCAAGACAGCTTGCGTAACATTGAGGCGATTATAGTTTTGCGAATACTGAACAATTTGGGATACATAGGCGAAAATGAAATGTTGCAGAATTTAGTCAAATCTCCGTTTGAAGAAAATCTTGTGTTCGAAATTTCGAGAGACAGAGCGAAAGTGTTGCATCAAATCAACAAGGCTCTCAAAGAAACTCATTTATAAAAAGGTTCGCCCCGATTGCTTTGTAGCTTTCGGGGCGAGTTGTAGATGGGGCGCTTACTTTTTCTGCAGTGGGTTTGGGTTCGGTGTATATTTCTGCGCCTCTTTTATGTCTGCTTCCTCTTGCTCCCTCATCTCTGGAGAAATGAGATATTCATCGGGCTGGCCATCCCCCGTGAATTTTTTGACGGGGAAGAAGTAGTCTCCGTGACCTGTTTGACCGATGATCACAGAGTTTCCGATCAAGGGTTGAGGACCCTTCCAGATTGAGAGCGGAACTACTAACCATCGTTCCTCTTTCTTAAAAATGAGGAATTGAAGCGATTCGGATATCTCGTGATGGCTGAAGGCGATTGATCGTTCAACTAGGGTAAATGGTTTTTTCTCGAGATAAAGAAAGTCTGGACCCTTGGCATCGATAAATACAAATTCTTTGATGACTTGCGATGCAAACGCCTTCCAGACTTCAGGAGTTTTGAACTCCAAGTTGGCCTCACCTGTTTTAGCAGGATAGACAAACTCAAAGTCCGTTCCCTTGTCTGCCGAACCTCCAATGTAATACATCGTTTTAACTTCCCCGGAGTCACCGAATTCCGCTTTGAAACAACAGCGCATTGGCCATACCGTATGATCGGTCCAGTGAACCATGACTTTAGTGCACCTTCCTTCGTCGCCATATCCACCATACCAAGGCTGGGCCACGTACTGGCCCTTTGGCATAGTCTGGCCGAACAGCGACACCGAGGTAAGAACGAGAACCGACACCAACACCGACAGAGTAAGCAATTTTTTCATAGAACACTCCATTTTTCACAACAGGGTTCATCACCCACTTTCCACAAATTCCCTCATGTTTGAGGTAAACTTGCCCGGATAAGTTTGTTGTTTTCTAACAATATGATAGCATAGTTGTATGATAAAGTCAAGTGGGTAAAGTCTTCAGAATTTCCTGTAAAATGGTACAATTCCAAGATGCAATCTGACGACAGAAACAAGCTGAATAGAATAGAAGAGCTCAAAAGTAAGCTTTTCAGCAAAAATTATCAGCCGAAAATAGAACACCGGGACACTTTTACGCGTTTCAGAAGGAAAAACGTGCCGGATGTTTGGGAGGACGGAGTTAAAGCTACTGCTTCCGACGCGACTTCTTCTGAAAAATTTTTTATGAAAACCCCCATATTTAAGAATTTCTTTTTTTTCTCGCTCGCTTTTTTTATTTTGGCAATAGGCTACGCCACTTATGTTTTTTTTGCTGGCGGAAACACTGTGTCGAATGACAACATCGATATCTCTATTCTCGGGAACAATTTCACAGCCGGCGGAGAAGATTTGTCGTTTATAGTTGAAATCACAAACAAGAACAGTTCCGCGCTCGACTTAGCGGATCTCGTTGTTGAGTATCCAAAGCATTCTTCAGTTTCGGGAACAGATTCATCAGCTGAAACGGAAACTCTTCGACAATCTCTTGGCGCGATTCCGGCTGGAGCCGTGCGGGATGAAAATATGAAAGTGGTACTTTTTGGTGAGCAGGGAAGCGTGAGTTCCGTAAAAATTTCTCTTGAATATCGAGTCGAAGGTTCGAATGGCATTTTTGTGAAGACAAAATCTTACAATGTAACAATAAGTTCTACACCGCTCAATCTTTCCATCGATGCTCCCGCTACGGTAAGTTCGAATCAAGATATTACTTTGAAAGTCAAAGTGACGCTGAATGCGACCACGACAGCTTCGAAAATGCTTCTCAAACTCGATTATCCTGTTGGATTCCAATTTAGATCAGCGGTTCCGGCTCCTTCGATTGGAAATAGCACTTGGAATTTGGGAGACATGGCTCCCGGCGTAGAACGCGATATTTCTATAACGGGCAAAATATTTGATGCCTCAGACGGTGAGCAAAAAGTATTTCATATTTCAAGTGGATCGCAATCGAGTACAGACAAATCCGTGATTGATGTCGTTTTTAATTCTTTGCCTTATACGATCACGATAAAAAAACCTTTCATCGAAGCGAGCCTCTTCGTAAATGGCGTGTCGGGAAGAGAATTTGCCACAAATACCAAGACTCCGGTTCAAGGCGAGATCAGATGGGTAAATAATTTAGACACGAAAGTGAATGACCTTGTGATAAAAGCGAAAATTTCTGGCAATGCGGTCAATCGTCAAACGATAAACGCTCAACAAGGTTTTTACGATTCTTCGATTGATACGATAACTTGGGATAAAAGTTCCAAGAATGGATTTGACGTAGTGAACCCCGGTGATTCCGGGTCGGTGAGTTTTTCTGTCTCTCCACTTTCGTTGTATTCAGGCTCGGGTGGAATACTTTCGAATCCAATTATCAATGTGGACATTTCCATTTCTGGTAAACAGTTGGTTTCTGGCTATGCGACCACAGACTTGAATAATTCTGATTCCTCGGTTATTCGTATTATTTCCGATGTTGGGTTTTCAACCAAAGCGCTCTATTATTCTGGACCTTTCACGAACACCGGCCCTATTCCTCCGAAAGTCGGAGCGGAGACTTCTTATACGATAGTTTGGTCTCTTTCTAACACTGCCAACAATATCTCAAAGAGCGTTGTCCATTCCACTCTTCCATCATGGATTAGATTTGTAGGTCCCGTTTCACCTTCAGGCGAAGATTTGACTTTCAATCCTTCCACCAAAGAAATAGTTTGGAACATAGGCGGAATTCCGAACGGAACTGGCATTACAGCGACAACCCGCAGTGTCTCTTTTCAAATTGCTTTTTCTCCTTCACTTTCTCAAGTCGGCGCTACCCCAATTATTATCAATGATGCAGTTTTGACTGGGCACGATGATTTTGCTAATGTGGATGTGAGAGTGGGGAAGTCATCGCTTCGTACACAGTTGGACAACGATCCGCTTTTCCCTCCGGCCGGAGGCGTAGTGACGGAATAAATATGTCAGGAAAAAATATAAAAAAGAATAATGATGATTTGATGGAAAAAATAGTTTCGCTTTGCAAGAGGCGAGGGTTTGTATTTCCTGGTTCGGAAATTTATGGCGGACTTGGGGGTGCTTATGATTGGGGACATTTCGGCGTTGCTTTGAAAAATAATATCAAGCAGAATTGGTGGAAAAAGTTTGTAGAATCGCGCCCTGACATGTATGGCGTTGATGCGGCTATTTTGATGCGTCAGGAAGTTTGGCAAGCGTCTGGGCATGTGGCGGGTTTTGCAGATCCCATGGTGGAATGCGAAAAATGCAAGAAAAAATTTCGTGCCGATCAACTTGAGGATAAGAAAAAGTGCGCGGAGTGCGGTGGCAAATTAGGGACTGTGGTGCAATTCAACATGATGTTTCAGACCAAGGTCGGCGCGTCAGGAGATTCGAGCGCGATATCTTATTTGCGTCCGGAAACAGCGCAGGGAATGTTTGTGAATTTTAAAAATACAGTGGACGCTTTTCATCCGAAATTGCCTTTTGGCATGGCGCAGATCGGCAAAGCTTTCAGAAATGAAATCACCCCTCGCGATTTTCTTTTTCGACAGCGCGAATTTGAACAGATGGAAATTGAATATTTTGTAAGACAAGAAAATTGGGAAGAACATTTTGAATACTGGAAAGGCGAGATGCTTGATTGGATGGAGGAGGTCGGTTTGGACATGGCAAAAGTTCACGAACTCGAAGTGTCAAAAGAAGACAGAGCGCATTATTCTAGCCGGACTGTCGATTTTGAATTTGATTATCCATTTGGCAAAAAAGAACTTTTTGGCTTGGCTTATCGGACCAATTTTGATTTGAAAGCGCACAAGCTGGATTATCTCGATGAAGAAAGAAGCGAGAAAATAATTCCTCACGTTATTGAGCCGACTTTTGGCGTTGACCGCGCTGTTTTGGCGGTCTTGCTTTCGGCTTACTGCGAGGATGAAAAGGACGGGGAAATTCGTTCATTCCTTAAATTGAAGCCAAATATCGCGCCTGTCATCTGCGCTGTTTCTCCACTTCTTAAAAACAAGCCCGAGCTTGTTGAATATGCGAATACAAAAGTTTACGCTCCACTCAAAACAGAGTTTGGCAGGGTAGCTTGGGATGACAATGGCAACATAGGCAAACGCTACAGAAGGCAAGACGAAATCGGCACGCCATTTTGCATAGTGATTGATTTTGATACTTTGACGGACGACAGTGTAACCGTTCGCGACAGAGATACAGGAAAGCAGGAGAGAATAAAAGTAGTGGATCTTAAAAAATATATAAAAGAGAAAATAAGCTAATGAAAATTTGCACTCTTGGATTTTTGTTCAGAAATGGAAAAATAATTCTTGCTCAGAAGAAACGCAAAATTGGTGTCGGTAAGTGGAATGGTTACGGCGGAAAAATGGAAGGAGAAGAAAGCAGAATAGATTGTCTTATACGTGAGACGCTGGACGAATGTGGAGTTGTTCTGCAAAAAGAAGATTGTAATGAGCTTGGATATATTGACTTTTTTCTTGAAGACAGAAAAAAATTAAATCAAAGAGTTTTCATTTATCGTGTTAATAATTTTTCTGGCGAACCGAAAGAATCAGAAGAGATGGGTGAACCAAGAGAGTTTAATGTTAATGAGCTTCCGTATAACGAAATGATGGCTGGGGATGACAAATTTATGACTTTTGTTATTAAGATCAGGAAATTCAGAGGCGAAATTCATTTTTTGGAGAAGGAAAATAGATTAGTGAGTTCAAATGTTATTGAGATTACCGACGAAAAAAATGAAATTAAACTAAGATAAAAGCGATTTGGATTTTCTAAAAGAATTTACTATAATAATGCTATAGCATATTAATAGAGTGAGTAAACAATATGGGAAAGTTAGAAAAAGAATCGAGAAAAAGATCTCGCAAAGCCAATCTTCAAAAGACCATTTTGTCTGCAATTTTTATTGCAGGTGGGCTTAGTATAGCCTTAATGGCCACTAAAATGACAAAAATTTTTAACAAGATTGAGCCAGATTTCATGAAAAGCAAGTATCGTAAATATTCCTTTAATCGTTCATTGGAAAGATTAAAAAAGAATGATTTGATTTTTTGGGAAAAAATAAATGGAAAGAATCTAGTGCGTCTTACGTCAAAAGGTGAGGCAAAGTTGCGACAATTAGAAATTAATGATTTCAAAATAAAAAAACCGAGGCGATGGGATCAGAAATGGCGACTTCTGGCTTTCGATATAAAAGAAGAAAGGAGAGGTTTGAGAAACAAGATTCGTCATACCCTGAGACAGATAGGCTTTATCCGCCTACAGGATAGTGTGTGGGTTTATCCTTACGATTGCGAAGATTTGGTAATGTTGCTTAAGGCTGATTTCAAAATAGGTAAGGACTTGATTTATATAATTGCGGATAGTATAGAAAATGATAAATTCCTGCGAAAGGAATTTGACCTATAATTCAAAGTCACTTTTATGTTTTAATTAGTTCGCTATAATTATGCTATAGCATATAAATAGTGTAATGATTCGATTTGTGTTAGATGTATTTGTTATGGTATATTTTATTTATGAAATTCTCAAAAAAGGTTTTAAAAAACGGACTGCGAGTTATCACTGTGCCTATGAAAGACAATCCTACGGTCACGGTGCTTGTTCTCGTGGAAGCCGGATCAAAATATGAAACAAAAGAAGTAAATGGGATTTCTCATTTCTTGGAGCACATGTGTTTCAAGGGAACCATGAAAAGGCCACAGGCTATAGACATTTCGAAAGAGCTCGATAGCCTCGGGAGTCAATACAACGCTTTTACAGCGCAAGAATATACTGGATATTACGCCAAGTCCGACGCGCGACATTTCAGAAAAATTTTTGATGTCGTATCAGATATTTATCTCAATTCCACTTTTCCTGATGCGGAAATGCAGAAAGAAAAAGGCGTGATAATCGAAGAAATGAATATGTACGAAGATATGCCCCAGAGGCATGTGCAAGATTTGATGATGAAATTGCTTTACGGGGACCAACCGGCTGGTTGGAACATAGCGGGCGAGAAGAAAAATATTTTAAATATGAAACGCGAGGATTTTACTGCCTATAAAAATAAGCATTATTTGCCAGAGGCGACTGTGCTTATCGTTGCGGGGCAAGTGACGGAAAGGGAAGTGATGAGTGAGGCGAATAAAATTTTCGGCAAGATTCCGCGCGGGAAAAAAGGTCAAAAATTGAAGACAAAAGATATTCAAGATAAACCGCAAGCATTAATTAATTTTAAAAAAACAGACCAGACGCATTTTGTGCTAGGTGTACGAACCTACGATTTATTTAGCGAAAAAAATGTGGTACTATCTCTCCTTGGCGGAGTGCTTGGTGGCGGAATGAGCTCGAGACTTTTCATCAAGCTTCGCGAAGAAATGGGTGCTGGTTATTATGTTCGCGCGTACAATGATGCTTACACCGACCACGGCTTTCTTCAAATCTCTGCTGGAGTAAATAATCAAAGAATCGACGAAGTATTGACGGCCGTTCTTGAAGAATGTAAAAAATTGAAAAATCAAAAAGTGAGCGAGGAGGAGTTAGATAAAGTCAAAGAGTATTTGATAGGCAACATGAAACTTTCTCTCGAATCGAGCGATGACATTGCGAATTTTTTCGGCGGGCAAGAGCTTTTGAAACGTGAAATTCTTGATGCTCCAGAAAAAATAAAGAAAATCCGTAAAGTTACCGCTGACCAGATTCAAGTCTTAGCTAAAGACATTTTTAAAAATAACAAACTAAATTTGGCGCTAATTGGGCCATTCAAAGACTCAAAAAGATTTTTGAAAATACTGAAATTCTAACCTTTTACTAACGACATTTTTGTGCTATTATGTTTTTATGTTTGAAAAGGGCAACACAACTTCTATTTCCATAACCACCGGCACGATGGTTCGGGCAGTTCTCATTCTGCTTTGCGTGTTTCTGTTGTGGTTTTTGAGAGATTTAACTTTAGTCGTTTTGACCTCAATCGTGATCGCTTCTTTTATCGATTCATCGGTTCCACATTTTCAAAAAATAGGAATAAACAGAGTTTTCGGGATTGTTATTTTTTACGCTATATCTCTTCTCGTCTTAGCAGGAGTGTTTTATCTTTTTGCTCCACTTCTCATCACTGAAATTTATAATTTTTCCAATTTCGTCTCGACTTATATTCCAAACGTAACATTTCTAAATTTTTTCCAAAACGAAGCGTTCTCCGGCGCGAAAGACATAGTCAACGCTCTTTCCGGTCATTTCTCAATTGCCACGCTTCTGTCCGTGTCGAGAGCTTTTGTCTTGAATCTTTCTGGTGGGTTTTTTCAGATTATTTCTGTCGCCTTCGGCAGTATTTTCAACTTTATTTTAATTATTCTCATTTCTTTTTATTTTTCAATTCAAGAAAAAGGCATAGAAAATTTTCTCAAGATTATTATTCCCGCTCAATACGACGATTATGCGGTGGATTTATGGGTGCGTTCCAGTCTCAAGATAGGTCTTTGGGTGAAAGGACAGATGGTTGTGGGGCTTGTTGTTGGAATTCTCATCTACCTTATACTTTCGCTTATTGGAATAGAATATGCATTCCTTCTTGCGATTATCGCTGGAGTGATGGAGATGGTTCCATACGGCATTTGGGTCGCTATGATTCCTGCTTTTGCTTTTTCCTATCTTTCGAGCGGAATTTCTAGCGCTCTCATGGTCGTCGGGGCATATCTCATTGTTCATCAATTTGAAATCTTTCTTTTCGCTCCGCTTATCATCAAAAAAATCGTGGGTCTCTCGCCGATTGTGATTATTCTTTCAGTGTTGATTGGTTTTGAATTGGGAGGATTTTGGGGAGCGATTCTTTCCATTCCTATTGCGGTAATCATCATGGAATTTTTGAGCGACGTTGAGAAAAATAAAATTTTAGCCCGAACCCAAAATAAATAGTGATAAATAATGATGAGCAAAGAAAAAAAATCTTTCTACATTACGACAACAATTCCTTATGTGAATGCAGATCCTCACATTGGTTTTGCGCTTGAGCTAGTGCAATCAGATGCTGTTGCGAGGTATCAGCGTCTGGCGGGAAAAGATGTTTTTTTTAGTACGGGGACCGATGAGTATGGCCAGAAAATTTGGGAAGCAAGCCAAAAAGAAGGTAAAGACGTGCAAGACTATGTCGATTTTTACGCGCAGAAGTTTATAGAACTCAAGGGCGTTCTTAATTTATCGTATGACAATTTTATCAGGACAACGAGCAAGGAGCACGTTTTAGCATCTCAAGAATTTTGGCGTCTTTGCGACGTAAAAGGTGATATTTACAAGAAAAAATATCGAGGGCTCTATTGTGTAGGGTGCGAGAAATTTATCACAGAAAAAGATCTTGTAGACGGTAGGTGTTCGCTTCATCCAAACATAAAGCCTGAGATGGTTGAAGAAGAAAATTATTTTTTTAGAATAACGAATTACAAGAAACAATTACTTGAGTATCTCTCGAATGAAAAAGCGGTTTTTCCTGAGTGGAGGAGAAGAGAGGCCATAGATTTCGTGCAAGATGGTATGGAAGATTTTTCGATTTCTCGCGACAAGAAGCGTTTTTCTTGGGGCATACCGATACCGGGAGATGACAAACAAGTCATGTATGTTTGGTTTGGAGCTTTCATAAATTATATTTCGACTTTGGGATGGCCGAACTTCCACCACCCCGCCTCTGGCACCCCTCCTCGGACAGGAGGGGAGAATCTTTTTGAAAAATTTTGGCAAAATGGAGAGACAATTCAAACTGCTGGCAAGGACATGGTTAAGTTTCAATCGGTTATGTGGCAAGGGATGTTAATGTCTGCAGGTCTGCGGGCGACGGATACGGTTGTCTATCACGGTTTCATCACTGGCGAAGGCGGTATTATCAAAATGTCCAAATCTCTCGGCAATGTGATCAATCCAAGCAATATTGTAAAAGAATACGGCACGGATGCGTTGCGTTATTTTCTCTTGCGCGAAATTTCTTCGTTCGAGGACAGCCCGTTCACAATGGAAAGATTCAAAGAAGCCTACAATGCTGGATTAGCGAATGGATTGGGGAATTTAGTGAGTCGGGTAATGAAAATGGCAAGTGATAATTTAGAAAAACCGGTAGATGTTTTTGAAGATTTTTACCCAAAACTAGATTATGATTTATTTATGGAGAAGTTTGATTTATCACAAGCAATAAATATTATATGGATTTATGTTGGAAGTATGGATAAATATATTCAAGAACACAAACCTTTCCAAATTATTAAAGAAGATAAAATAAAAGGGAAAAACATGATTTCTGAATTAGTTTTAATGCTCCACCATGTTGCTAAAAAATTAGAACCATTTATGCCGAAAACATCTGAAAAAATTATAGAGTGTATTATTAAAAATAAAATGCCAGAAAAACCATTATTTTTACGCAAGGAATAAGTACTCCCACCCTGACCCTCCCCCTACATAGGGTGAGGGAAAAATACAAACTATATGTTTTTATATAACGATCCTAAATTTAAACCTAGACGCAAGGAATTACGCCACAATGAAACCAAGGAAGAAAAATTATTGTGGAATAGTTTGCGAAGAAAAAATCTTGGTTTTAAATTTTCTCGCCAATATTCTGCCGGTCCGTATATTTTAGATTTCTATTGTTCAGAAAAAAGGATTGGCATTGAGTTAGATGGTTCTCAACACCTAGACAACAAAGAGTATGACAAAGAAAGAGATAATTATCTATTAATGAACGACATAAAAGTTTTGCGTTTTTGGAATAGTGAGATAAATGCTAATATTGATGAAGTGTTAGAAAAAATTAAGAACGAACTCGCGATTTTGCCTCCCCTTAATGTAAGGGGAGGTTTGGAGGGGTTATAATGATATTTTATTTATGCTTCCAAAATACATCGACATCCATTGCCACGTTAATTTCAAAGCTTTTGACACAAATCGAGACGAGGTCATAAAGCGTGCCTTGGATAATAATGTTTGGGTGATAAATGTTGGCACACAGATAGACACTTCAAAAAAAGCGTTGGAAATTGCGAATCAATACGATGAAGGTGTCTATGCGATTGTTGGATTGCATCCAATCCATACCGGAGCGTCTTTTCATGATGAAAGTGAGATAGGCGAAGGAGGGGAGGAGTTCTCCTCACGCGGAGAAATTTTTAATAAAGAATCTTACCGAGAACTTCTGAAAAATAAAAAAGTTATTGGGATAGGGGAGTGCGGATTGGATTATTATCATTGCTCCGAAGAATCGGTTTTAAAACAAAAAGAAGTTTTTGTAGCACAAATAGAATTTTCGAACGAAACGAACAAACCGTTGATGATTCATGTTAGAAATAATTATGAAAATAAAAACAGAGATGCTTACGCTGACGTACTTGAACTTTTGAAACAGCATGCAAAAGTTGGTGGCGTAGTTCATTTTTTTGAAAGCAGTCTTGAAAACGCAAAGAAATTCATAGAACTTGGTTTTTTTGTTTCTTTTACCGGAGTCATCACTTATCCTCCTAAGAAAAACGGACAAGGTTGCGATTATGCGAAAATAATCAAAGAGATCTCGCTTGATATGATTTTGACTGACACAGATTCTCCGTACGTTGCGCCTGTGCCTTATCGTGGCAAGACAAACGAACCGTTGTATGTCAAAGAAATCGTGAAAAAAATTGCTGAAATAAAAAACATGCCTGAATCTGAAGTCGCAGGGGCGATTATTGCAAATGCCAGACGAGTATTTACTTTTTAAGGTCTTTTTGCTACTATATAGTTCATGTCAGAGGCAGAAGTTAAAGTCGAAAATGAAATATTAGAAGATGGAAATTCTCAGGTCTACGAGCTTGGCTATCTTTTGGTGCCTTCTATAAAAGAAGAAGATCTAGGAGTTAATTATGGCAACCTAAAAGAACTCGTGGCATCTTTTGGCGGGGAGATCATAACTGACGAGATGCCGAAAGCGATCAATCTTGCTTATTCTATGCAGAAAGTTACATCTAATGTGCGCCAGAAATTCAGCACGGCATATTTTGGCTGGACTAAATTCATAATGGATACTCAAAAAGTTTTGGAAATGAAAAAACATCTTGACCTTGATCCAAACTTTATTCGATTTTTGATATTAAAAACAGTCAAAGAAAATACTATAGCTGTAAAGAGATTTGCACGAGGAGAGACTTACAGAAGACCAAAAACAAAAAGCTCTGAGAATGAGACTGTTGTTCCAATAAACAAAGAAGAGATAGATAAAGAAATAGAAGCATTAATAGCAGTTTAATTATTAAAATTATGTATTTAAATAAAGTAATAATTGTGGGCAACCTTACTCGTGATCCGGAGCTTACGGCTATACCTTCCGGACAAAAAGTTTGTAAGTTTGGTGTCGCGACGAATCGCGTTTGGAAGGATAAGAGTGGCGCCAAACAAGAATCCACCAGTTATCACAATGTTGTAGTTTGGGGCAGACAAGCGGAAACTTCGGCTCAATATTTAAAGAAAGGTCAGCAAGTAATGATAGAAGGACGCATTGAGACTCGCAGTTGGGATGACAAAACATCCGGAGAGAAAAAATATAGAACAGAAATTATCGCAGATAGAGTGCAATTCGGAGCAAAAAGTGGAGGAGCTAGCACGGGGACGCCGAATACTCCATCAGCAAAAACATCGTCGGGTGGGGGAGAAGTCGACACAATAGAATATCCAGAAGAAGACATTAGCCCTGAAGATATACCATTTTAATAACAAAATTTATGAAACAAGATTATTTTTCAGCCAACAATATAAAATATATAGACTACAAGGATGTTGAAATCCTAAAGAAATTTTTGAGTCCAAACGGCAAGATCATGAGCCACAAAAGAACTGGCGTAACTGCCAAGAATCAGCGAGCTCTTGCGAACGCCATCAAACATGCGCGCTTCCTCGGTCTTTTGCCTTTCGTAGTAAAATAATCTCTTTACTTTGCCATGTCAAAACTAGAATACAACGAAATTCGTGAGAAAAAAATCATTATTTATGATGGCGAACCTTGCGAGGTTATAGAGTCTCATGTCGCGAGGACTCAGCAAAGGAAACCTCAAAATCAAGTGAAGTTGAAGACCCTGATTTCAGGCAAAACCATTAATGCTACTTTTCATGTTTCCGAATCAGCTGATGAAGCGGACATTGCGAAAAAGCCTATAACTTTTCTTTATCACAACAAAGGTGAATATTGGTTCTGCGATCCAGAGGATAAAAGCAAGAGATTCAAACTCGATTACGCGCTTATCGGCGAGTCGGCAAAATTTTTAAAACAAAATAGCGAAGTAGAAGCTGTGGTTTGGGAAAATGAAGATGAAACTGAGCAGATAATAAAAGTCACTCTTCCTATTAAAATGAATTTTAAAGTCAAAGAAGCTCCTCCAGCTGTTCGTGGAGACACGTCAAAAGGGGGAATGAAAGTCATTACTCTCGAAAATGGCACAACTTTGAACGCTCCAATGTTTATAAACGAAGGAGACGTCGTAAGCATAAATACCGAAAACGGAGAATACGTAGAGAGAGTGTAAGGATGTAAAACTAAACTTCTTCTGCAAATTTTTTGCGGATTTCTTTTAGGATTTGGTTGGATGTCTTTTCGTTTTCTTTCAAGAATGTGCGAGTGGAATCGTAGCCCACGCCGAGTTTCACTTTTTCTGCCTTCTCTTCTGCAGGTTTGTAGAAATATGAATTTCCTGTTTTTTCTATTATTCCGAATTTTTCTCCGAGCGCCATAATTTCACCTTCTTTAGAGATACCTTCGTTATAAATTATATCGAATTCTGTCTGCTTGAACGGCGCGGCGACTTTATTTTTCACTATTTTCACGCGAGTGCGAGAGCCCACAACTTCTTCACCTTTTTTTATTTGAGCAATTTTTCGAATATCTAGTCGGACAGAAGTATAGAATTTCAGCGCTTTTCCTCCCGGAGTTGTTTCTGGGTTGCCGAACATTACTCCTATCTGCATTCTGATTTGGTTGATGAAAATCACGACAGTTTTAGACTTAGCGACGATAGCGGTGAGTTTTCGAAGCGCCTGCGACATGAGTCTCGCTTGCTTGCCGACATGATAAGCTCCCATATCGCCCTCGATCTCGTCTTTTGGAGTGAGAGCTGCGACAGAGTCAATGACGATTACATCAATTTTCCCCGTTCGCACGAGGGATTCCACGATTTCGAGCGCCTGTTCGCCATTGTCCGGTTGGGAAATGAGAAGATTGTTTATATTGACTCCGAGTTTTTTTGTATATTCTGGATCCATCGCATGTTCGGCATCTATGTATGCGCAAACACCTCCCAATTTTTGTGCTTCAGCCACGATATGAAGAGACAAAGTCGTCTTGCCTGAAGATTCTGGTCCGAATATCTCGATAATTCTTCCGCGTGGTATACCCCCGACTCCGAGCGCCATGTCGAGACCTATGGAACCGGTCGGAATCACATTAACGTCCACTTTCGGCGAGTCGCCAAACTTCATTATCGCTCCCTCTCCGAATTTTGTCTGGATGGCCTTCAAGGTATCATCGAGCATAGCTATCCCCGTAGTCTTATCTTCTTTTTTTTCTTTTTTCTTTAACATACTTTTATTGATTAGTTAAATAATTTTTCTTTTTTAAATGGTCTGGCTGGGGGAGGGACCCAGAGAACCGAGGACCTTTAAAAAAGAAAAATTATCATGCTAATATATTAATTTATAATTTTTTTCATCGACGTATCCAAACTTATCTTTGGCCGTTATGTTTATTATATTATATCCAGAAAGGAGCGCAATAGTCTCGTTGAAATTGCCATCTTGATCAACTGAAATTTCTCGGCCGTCCAAAGTCAAATTTGTCGCATTCTTTGTATTACCCGTTATTTTAACGATACTATCAGCGATTTTTTCTCCAGATTGCGCAGGTTCGCTATTTATATTCACATCCTTTATTTTTACTCCTAGAATCAAATCATGAGAACGAAACAAGCCATAGATGATAATAACCAAGAAAAAAATGGAAAGGCTACTTATCTGCAAGATTTTTTTTGCATCATTGTTCATATTACATTCCCGCCATTTTCATCATGGGTGATTTTCTCCAATACTTCTCTCGGTTTTGCGCCGTCCCCGGGTCCAATTACTCCACGTTCTTCTAATTTATCCATCAGTCGTGCCGCTCGCGCGTATCCCAATTTTAATTTTCGTTGCAAATAAGAAGTTGATGCTTTGCCAGCTTCTACCACGCAAGCTCTCGCTTCCTCATACATTTCATCATCGTCTTCAAGATCTTCGTCGCTGTCTAACGTGCTTTCAAAAATACTTTTATCAGCCGAAATTGACCCAGAGGATAAACTTATCTCGGCAGTCACTTCGTCTTTGTAGCTATCGGCTAAGTACTTAACAACTTTTTTGACTTCCGATTCAGAAATAAACGCGCTTTGCAATCTTTCAGGCTGGGCTTCGCCAGAAGAGTAGAGCATATCTCCAGCGCCCAAGAGTTTTTCTGCTCCGCCAGCGTCCAAAATAGTACGGGAATCGATTTGTGAGGAGACTTTCAGAGCTACACGTGCAGGAATGTTGGCCTTAATCAAACCGGTGATGACGTTAACTTCTGGACGTTGAGTGGAAAGTATCAGGTGGATACCAACCGCGCGAGACATTTGCGCGAGGCGGACAATAGCTGATTCGAGCTCTCTTGGATAAGAGCTCATAATATCCGCCAATTCGTCTATAACAATGACGATGTATGGCAAGCGATCAGCTTCGACTTCTGTCACAATTCCCTCGCTGTCAGTTTTGGTCTTTTTCGGTTTTTTGCCAAAAATGTTTGTGTGATAAGACTCGATATCTCGCACTGATTCCGTTTCAAGTATGTCGTATCGGCGATCCATCTCTTTTGCTGCCCATTTGAGGGCAAGAATAGTTTTCTTTGCTTCGGTGATGACAGGCGTGAGCAGGTGAGGGATATTGTTGTAAAGAGTTAACTCAACTCGTTTTGGATCTATTAATATGAATTTCAAATCGTCCGGCCCATTTCTGTACAAGAGAGAAGTAATCATCGAGTGGATGGTCACTGATTTTCCAGAGCCTGTTGTACCGGCAACGAGAATGTGAGGCATTTTAGCAAGGTTCCCAAAAACCGCTTTGCCAGAAATATTTCTGCCGAGAGCTGTCATAAGAGGTTTTATAGAATTTTGGAATTTTTCATCCGAGAGGAGAGTGGCAAGTCCAACTATTGATTTTGATTTATTCGGAATTTCAATACCGACTAGAGATTTGCCGGGAATCGGCGCTTCTATGCGGATTGGGTGAGCGGCGAGCGAGAGCGCGAGGTCATTTTGCAGTCCGACAATTCGCGAAAGTTTTATTCCCTCGGCTGGTTTCAAGGCATAACGTGTGACTGTCGGTCCGATTGTGATCTCATCCATTTCCACTTCAATGCCAAAGTTTGCAAGTGTGCGTTTGATAATGTTTGCGTTCGCTTTGATGTCACCGGTATTTGGTTTACCTTTGTCTTCTTCAAGAAGCGATAATGGGGGAGGGACATAAGTGGAAATCAATCCTCCCTTTCTTTTTCTAATTGGTATTTCTTCTTCCTCTTCTACTTTGTCCATACCCAGCGCTTTTTTAATTTTTTCTCCCGCAGTTTCTTTTTCTGATTCGATTGATTCTTTCTTTTCTTCTTCGGAATTTTGAGAGTCCACAGGTTCCTCTTCTTTCTCATCAGGGTCCGAAACAGAGACAGGTTTCTTCTTTTTTGAAATTAGGTCCCAAAGTTTTTTGAAGAGCGACCCAAGTTCTAACTTATCATTAAATATCACTAGAATCGAAATCATTAAGAGTGCTCCGAGGAAAATTATGCTCGCGTACACCTCAAAGAGGGAGACGAGAGGTGTTGCTAAAATTTTTCCGAGCAGTCCGCCAGAATTTTTATCTAAAACTATATTCAATATTCCAAGACTAGAGAGCAGAAACACCACTCCGCTTATTGAGGTTCTCCATCCTACGTTCGGAGTTTTTGATTTCAGATACGATATTCCAAGTAAGACGAGAAGAGTCGGAAGAAAAAAATATCCCACATCTCCTAAAACATTTTTGAAAAAGTTTTTTATAAACTCGCCTGCGACTCCTGTCGCGCCGAATGCGGACATTAAAAAAAACAACGCGAAAACAAAAAAAATTATCGCCATAATTCCATGTTTTGTCTGAACTTTCAATCCGGAAGATTCTCTCTCTTCTCTCTTTACATTTTTTGCCATGTGTCTATTTTAGCATGAATATATATCAAAAAGAAGATTATTATTTTATACTGCACAAAAATTTTTTGCTAAAAATTTTCTCTGTCCATCGCCGTCGCGATTCCCAAGGCAGTCTAAAACAATAATCTTCTTTTTGATAACTTGAACCTAGAACCTTGTCACTAGAACCTCAAAGAAAAATGCTTGCATTTTTCTTTGTCCTATATATAATGGACAAATGTTTGGAGAAAAGAAAAATCTCAAGGACCCTGAACAGAAGTCTATGACTTCATATGGGACGAACTCTCAAAGTATGTCTGTTGTATTGTCTTATACAAAAACAAATAAGCTTGTTACTGCACTCTATATGGTAACGGACATGATTGATAGGGAGGAACCTATCAGAAATAAATTGAGAGCTCTTGGTTCAGAAATCATATCGGACATTCACACTATGCCGATAGCAAGAACTGTTCTTGCTACAAGTATTGAAGAGATCATGTCCTTTTTAGATATCGCTTCAGCCATAGGTTTTATCTCAGAAATGAATTGCTCAATTCTTAAAAAAGAGTTTATTGAGTTAAAAGAATCAATACAAGAATCAAACATAAAACCCGCATGGTTGGAAGAGTTTTTTCAGGGTTCTTCTCATATCGGACATGCCGAATTAGTTAAAGGACAGCCAATAAGGACAAGAATTGGTGTCCAAAAAGGAAGTACTTTGATGAAAGCTTTGTCCGATAAAACTCGTCTCATGTCCGATAGTAGTGAATTGAGATCTAACACGTTGAATCCTGATTCTCACACTCGAGATTTTGATATGCTTAAAAAACAAAGACGATATAACATAACTAATGTTATAAAAAATAATGCAGAAGGTTCCACCATCAAGGACATAAAAGCAAAGGTGAATTATGGGGTGGAGGAAACGCTTATTTGTAGTGAGAAAACTTTGCAAAGGGAATTAGTGTCCATGATAAAAGATGGTGTCCTTTATAAGACGGGGGAGAAACGTTGGAGTAGGTATTTTATGAAAAAAACCTAGAATTTCCTCCTCTCCTTTCAGGAGAGGATTGAGGTGAGGTTTCTGTAAATTCACCTCACCCTAACCCTCTCCTGAAAGGAGAGGGTGGAATATCCTCTTGCCTTGCATTTTGCTTAAAAGTATGAGAATATGGGGTATGGTCTCTGCCCACAAAAGGGAGTTATCCACATAATATCTTGCTCTATTGCAGAGCTATATATTATAATGTTCTTGTGTCTGCAGATTGCGTGTTAATTTACGCATTCCGCTTTCACGAGTTATATTTATTTTTACTTTATTATCGTTTGCGATTTCGTCGAAAAAATCTCAAATGATATCGGGTGAAAATAGATGCCCTTCGAAAACAAAATAGTTTATTTCGTTTTTGAAGTTAAGTTTATATCTGTTCTTTATTTTTTCATTCGCTGCATTACAAATTGTTTTTTTATTATTATTTATTAGCGAATAAAAAATAGAGATAGAAAAAATACGCTTTTAGTTTTGTCGAAACTAATTAATGGCGTAGAAAATTAGAAAAAATTTATGAGTAATTTATTAAAATCAAAATTTCTTCTTGGAGCAGTGATGCTTTTAGCTTTCGTTGTTACAACGAGTTCAGCTAATGCGGCTATCACTTCTACTTTGAGAAAAGGTTCAAAGGGTGTTCAAGTAGTAGAGCTTCAAACAGCTCTCGGCATCACCCCAGCTGATGGTAGTTTTGGTCCAAAGACCTTGATTGCTGTAAAAGCTTGGCAGACTTCGAAAGGTTTAGTTGCTGATGGAGTATTCGGCGCTAAGTCTCTAGCGGTCTTGGGTGGTGGCGTAGCAACTGGAACTCTTCCAGCAGGTTGTCAAGCAGGTGATCTATTCAGTAGAACAACTGCTCAGCCTTGTACAGTTGTTACAACTCTTCCAGCAGGTTGTTCAGTTGGGGATCTCTTCAATAGGAACACTGGTCTGTCATGCACAACTGGTATAGTAGTAACTCAAACTGGTCCAGTAACAGCTTCTCTCGCAGGAGACAATCCAGCTTCTGGAACAATTGTTGCAGGTCAAGCTACGGCTGATTTGCTCCATGTTACTTTCACAGGTACAGGAACAGTTAACTCAGTTACATTGAAACGTTCAGGTATCTCTGATCAGAGTACTCTCTCAAACATCTACCTATATGATGGTATCACTCGTTTGACAGATGGATATTCTTTCAACAACAATGGCGATCTTACTATGAGTGGTCTAAACCTTGCGGTTAACGGTTTGAGAACTGTTTCCGTAAGAGCTGATGTTTACACTTCAACGAATTCTTACGACATCAGTGTTGCTATGACTAGCTACACTGCTACTGGAGGTTCTGCTCAAACTGTGAACATTAGAGGAAATGATATGTATATTGCTACTGGTGCGAATGTTTCCACTGTAGCCTTTACATCAAACACTCCTCCTACCGCTCCGACAGTTAATCCTGGAACTACCGCCTACACGGTTTGGTCAGCTCCTGTTAACGTAGTTGGCACTCATTCTCTATGGCTCAAGAGCGCAAATTTCCGAGTAATCGGTTCTGCGCCTACTGACGCTCTTGCGAATGTAAAGCTTTACAAGGATGGAGTTCCTTTGAGCGCTATTGCGACTATGACTTCCACGAATGGTTCAAATTATTTCACATTTGACTTTTCTGCAACTCCAGTTGAATTGACTAATGGTAACCACACTATGGATGTCCGTGGCGATGTTCAAAAAGGTTCTGCTAGAACTATTCAACTTTCAGTACAGCAAGCTTCTGATTGGATGGTCTATGACTCTCAAGTCGGAGTGAATGTTGTTCTTGGAAGTACTTCTAATGCAGGTTATGTGTCAATCAGTATCAATGCAGGTTCTTTGACTGCTACGATTGATCCTACATTCCAGAGTTACACGAAAATTACTGGTGGTTCCACGGGTGTTGCAATCGCTAAGTTCAAACTTCATGCGTATGGTGAGGATATGAAGATTAATACTCTCACATTCACACCAACCATTAGTGGGACAGTTACTTCTGGTAGCACTACAACTCTCCAGAATGTTATTGCTTACTTTAATGGTGGACAAGTTGGCACTCAGACTACAACTGGAACTTCTGGCAGTCCTATAGCATTAACTCCTGGTTCACAAATGGTTGTGCCAGCCGGAGTTGATAGTTATTTGGAAATCCGCGCAGATATTAGAAATAGCACAAGCATCAATTATACAGCTGGTACGCTTCATGCGAGTCTCGTGGCTGATTCAACCGGCGCTGAAGGTATGAGTTCTCATAACAGCTTGGCTATCCCAGGCGTTACTGGTAATACTCTTACTGTTCAGACTGGTACATTGGCTGTTGGTACAAACAGTTCTTACAGCAACCAAATAATTAACCAAAACACTTCAAACGTGAAATTGGGTTCATACACTCTTCAGAACCAGAGTACATCTGAGTCTGTCCGTGTTACGAGCTTGAAAGTTGTAACATCGTTTGCAGTTCCTACCTTTACTCTAGCTTCAAGTGTTCTCACAACTGGAGCCAGCTCTTCTACCATAAAAGTTTCGTCTTCAACGAGCTTCTCAGCAGGAGATGTGGTTTCAATTCCTACCAGCTCAACAGCTATTTCTTGTACAATCGTTTCTGTTGATAGCGCAACTTCTATGACAGCTACTTGTACTTCAGCTGGAACTGGAACAGATGGCGCTAACATTACGAATACAAGCAAAACAGCAACAGCTATCGCTTACGTGAATGGTTTGAGAACAACAGAGACTTCAGGTTCAGGATCGACTCCAATCGCTCCAACTGGAACTGATACTTTTTCAGTTGATTTTCTTCTCCCTCCAGGCGCTTCAAAAACGATTGATATAATGGCTGATCTCAGTGGCGCAAACTACGGTACAATTCTTACTACTCTTGCTGTCCAAGGAATTGGCGTATCTTCTAATGTAACAGTTTTCTCTAATGGCGCTTCTTCTTTGACTCCTGTCACAGGACAGACCATTACGATGGCAACTGGCACATTGGCTTCGCCTGTAATCGTATCTTCAAATTCAACGACTGGTCAATATATCGCCGCTGGCACTACTGGTGTTACTAATCCAGTAGTAGTATCTTACAAGTTAGTATCTTCAAATGGTAATGCCAACGTTACTGAGCTTAAGTTTACTGCTACTGGTCCTGTTACCGCTGTGTCAGTTGGCGGTCAGAGTGGCTCTCTAGCTGGTGGTGTTATTGATATAACTGGATTAAGTATCACGGTTCCTAATGGTTCTAATGGTATAGAAATTCCTGTAATGATATCTTATGGTTCCATTGGCGCTGCGGGTATCGGCACAGCTACATCTGGCACAACTTCAACGATTACTATGTCGGAAATTGATTACACTATCGGTGGAACAGCTCATACTGATGCGCTTACTTCCACTCCTGGCGCTTCACCTACGATGAAGCTTGTTGGCGCGAGACCGAGTGTTGCCGTAACTACTGCAACTGGACTTAATCTTCCTAACGCAGGAGAAGTTAAATTATTTGATGTAACGGTTACACCTACTGGTGGACAGATTACACTCAATTCTATGCAATTTGTGTTGACTGAATCCGGAATTTCCGGCTCTCCAACATTGTCTAATGTAAGAATTGCCAATGGTTCAACTTCGATAACAGACTTCGGTACTGCAGGTGTTTGTTCTCTAGCTAACGGTGTATGGTCTGCCGGCACAGATACAGCTACATGCACAGCATCCGCTGGTTATTCGCTAAGTACAGCTAAGACATTCTCAATATATGGAACTGTCGGTGGCACATTTGCGACATCCCCAGGTGCTACAGTATCTGTTAAGCTTGGTGCCGCTTCTACCTTCTCTTGGACAGATGCAACAGGAGGCGCTACATCAGCTCAGACAAGCAATAACACTGCTTACCTCAACGATTACCCAACAGGTACTTGGTCACTTCATAACTAATCAAGTCGAAGTTAGGTTAAATCAAAGTTAAATAGTCTTTTTAGTAGTCGATTACTATGGACTCAAAAAACCACCCCTCTTGGGGTGGTTTTTTGTATTTGTTAGTAGTATAATAACATTGTGTTCATTATTAGTTAAAAAATTTAGTTTATTTATGTCAAAAAGAAATATCATCATAGTGGTTGCAGTTGTTTTAATTATATTGGCAGTCGGTTTTTATTTTAACAAGAAAAGCGCAAGCAATCCTTATTCTGTCGTGTATCTTACGACAGGGGAAGTATATGTGGGTGAATTGACGACAGTTCCCGATTTAACCCTTAAAAATGGCTATATTTTGCAAGTTACTAAGGATGCGACTGACGCGACAAAGAATACTTTTCAGCTTAATCCGATAAGCCAGGCTCTTTGGGCTCCGAAGGTTCTTCATCTCGTAAAAGACAATGTTGTTTTTTACGGTCCGCTCATGTCAACCAGTAAAATCGCGCAAACTCTTGCCGGACAAGCGAAATAGTAGACTGTCGTGAATTTTTGTTGTTTTTAGGATAAATTCACGGTAATTTGACAAAAAATCGTGAATTACTATAGTTAATATATGATTATACAACAACAAATCAAAAATCGTTTAAAAGAACTGAAAGAGCGTTACAATTCTCTTAGAATTGGCAAGGATGATCTCTTAAAGCTAATAGAGGAAGCAGAAGTGGCAGAATCAGTTTATAACTCAAATGCTATCGAAAATTCAACGCTTACGCTGAAAGAAACTGAGCGAATTCTTCTGGAACTTGAGGTTGCGCGTCAAGTTTCTTCTCGTGAGATTTTTGAAGCGAAAAATCTCGCTAGAGTTTCTGAATATATCAGAGAAAAAGCAAAAACCATTGATATAAATGAAGAAATAATTTTATTTCTTCACAAAATGCTTATTACAGCAATCAGAGATGACATTGCTGGCAGATTTCGTGCCGTTGGGGAGTATGTTCGTGTAGGAAGTTATATTGCTCCTGCGCCGGAATATATTAAGAATATGATCAAAAGAGCTATTGCAGAATACGACAATAACCATGAATCATATTTCATAGATAAAATTGCGAAGTTTCATTTAGAATTTGAAAATATACATCCATTTAATGATGGGAACGGTCGTATTGGACGGGTACTTATCAATTGGCAATTAATTCGTTTTGGTTTTCCTCCTATAATTATTCGAAATAAGGAGAAGTCTGATTACTATGATTCATTTGCTTTGTATAGAGATAAAAGCAATATTAGACCAATAGCAAAGATAATAGTTCTTGGGCTTATGGAATCATTGCATAAACGAGTCGCATATCTAGAGAATGCCCAGATTATAAAGCTATCTGAGTTTGCCAAAATGCGCCACAAAACTGCTTCAGCTCTTGCAAATGCTGCTAGACGTCAAACAATTCCCGCTTTTCGAGAAAAAGGTGTTTGGAAAATATCTACGAATTCAATATTGTCTAGTTAATGTAATTAGCTTTCCATCTCGTAAAGGACAATGTTGTTTTTTATGGTCCGCTTATGTCCGATAGCGAGATCGCTCAGACCTTGGCAACGAAAGGGAAGTAACCTCATCCCTGACCTTCCCCTGAAAGGGGAAGGGGTTTTCCTCCTCTCCTTTCAGGAGAGGATTTAGGTGAGGTGGATATAAACCAGCACCTAATTCAAAAGTTATCCACATTTTTTATTGTGTCGTTATTTTTTTGTGTTGTATAATAAATAGCACATAAACGTGTCGAATGCGTTTTTGTCGCTTTGATTATCTATAAATGCATTGTTAGGTAATTAAAGAAAAAATATTATTAATGTTTTGTTTTTTCCAACAAGTGAGGAGCATGTGAAAATTCATTTTCATAATGTCTTAACGAAGTTTGAATATGGAGGTAATCCTCCATCTTATTAGCTAAGTTTAATTATTAATTAATTATGAAAAATATATTTAAAGGTTTAGGTTTAGGATTGATTGCTCTCGCCCTTGTCGTAGTGGCTGGAGCTGGTAGCGCAAATGCTACTCTAACTTTTGGCGCTTTGACAGCTCAAAGTGATGGAGCATTGACAATAAATAGTAGCAGTGTTACTTCTAATGTGATACTTGGTTCTTCATCACAAACAGATGGCAAGACTACAATTTATGGTGGCACAGGAACAGGAGCAATTACTTTGACTCCAGGTACAGCTGGCACAATCGTGATTGGTGCCGTTGCTGGAACAGGTAATATCACTCTCGGTTCTTCAACTGCGGCGCAAACAGTCTTGATTGGAAATGGTGTAAATGCTGATGTTCAAGAAGTGGATATTGCCAACGGCGCAACTGCCGCCGCTTCTACAGTCAAAATTCTTTCTGGCACAGGAACAACTGGCGCAGGAACATTGAATCTTGGTGACAATCCAATGGTTACTACTGTGAGTTTGGCTAACGGCGTAAATGCTGCCGCTTTGACAGTGAACATTGCCTCAGGTACTGGTGGAATTGGCAGGACAGTTAACATTTCTAATGGCGTTCCAGCTTCTGGAACCAGCACTCTTAATCTTGCAACTGGCAACTATGCAAAAAATGTTAATGTTGCAACGGGTACAGCTGGTAACACGATCAACATTGCGAATGGCGCTACCGCGGATACATTGACAGATACAGTCAATATCGCGACTGGTAATGGCGCTACCCAAGCGGGAGCAACAACTGTGAAGGCTGTCAATATTGCTACAGGAACTCCTGGCACAAATGGTAGAAACTATGTTACTATCGGTTCAAATGGGCTTGCCTCTAAAACTTTGATTCTTGGTGGCACAGGCGCGGTAGGCACAACTGCCGCTACAGCGGGTATTGGTCTTTCTACTAACACTGCCGGCACAATAGTTATTGGCGGCGCTGGACAAACTGGTGTTATTTACATTGGTGATACAGCGAACACCGCGACAAACGCGGTCAACATCGCTAGTGGCATTGTCGGTAGCAATACTGTTACAATCGCTGGTGGCGCTACGGCTACTGCCGCAACAGATACAGTCAATATTGCGACTGGTAACAATGTCGGAGGTGGAAACAAGAATGTCCACATCGCCGATGGCACACCGGCTAGTACGGGGCTAAACACCGTTTCTATTGGTACTGCTGGCGCTAACTCCATTTCTACTGTAACTATTGAAGCTGGAACAAGCGCTACCGCAATCCAAATTGGTAATGGCGGAACAGCTCACGGAATTCAGATTGGTACCGGCGCAGCTGCTGAGACGGTAGTCATGGGTTCTGCAACCGCAGGTTCATCCACAACTGTTTATGCTTCAAAAGAACCAGTTCTCACATTGGCTACTAACACTGTGTTAACTACTAGCCAGTCAGGTTCTACAATCTATATGTGTACTGCAGGAGTACAACTCACTCTTCCGACAGTATCAACTGCTGCTGGTGTTGTTTATAGAGTTGTAACTTGTGGAAACTTTGCTTCAACGGCTGAGACTATAATCACGGGCAACACTTCTGAAAATAAGATTACAAGTCTCATAAATGGCGGTAATACGCTTGTCGCCGCAACTGGCGGAGATACGATTACTTTCGCCTATACTGGAGAAACACCTGGAGATAATATAACTATTCGTTCAGACGGTACAAATTGGTATGTTACAGGACAATCCTTAACTGCGGGTGTGATTGCCACCACTACAGCTAGCTAATTATTTTGTTTTCTAATTCTATTATTAAAATATACGGAATTTTTGGACATCTCTTAGGTCGAATTCTGTATTAACAAATTAAAAACAAAATGATTAAAAAAATAAAAATTAGTTTGCTGGTGGTTGCTTTGTCTCTTTCTGTCGGAGCTATCTCTGCTAGCGCGGCTAATCCTAATATGAGTTGGACTGACAATGCAAATGTGACACTTGGTGGTTATAACTATACAATTGTGGCCAACTCTGCCGCGACTTCTTTTGTTGTAAATGATGCTTCAACTATCGCAGTTTTGGTTCCTACTGGAAGCACCTTTACTCTAGTGTCTGCCGATAAAAGGACTTTGGGATTTAATGGGAGCAACAGTGTTGCGACTTGTTCTGCATCTGCAAACACTCTTGTTGTTACTGGTGACAGTTCGACTACGGTTACTATCACACCTACAAGTGTCATTTGCGGTGCCACTGGTGGTTTAGGAGGAGTATATACCCCTCCTTCTGCTGGCGGGGGTGGAGGTTCATATACTCCTCCTGCTCCACCTACCCCTCCAGCATCGAGAGTGATTCCAGGATGTGGAACTAGGACGACTGGTTTTAGCACAGCTGGAGCCGGATCTTGTGTTGGAAATACTGGTACTGTTCCAGAAACAACGACACCACCTATCACTCCTGCTTCGAGTGTTGGCGCTAATGCGCCCGCTTCTGGCGCCTCAACCTATAACTTCGGCGCAACCACTCTCAAAAATGGGAGCAAGGGCGCAGCTGTTATGGAACTCCAAAGATTCTTGAACAGAGTTCTGAATCTTGGTTTGGCAATAGATGGCAAACTAGGTCCAAAGACTATTAAAGTCATTAAACAATGGCAAAAGGACAATAGTCTAGTAGCTGACGGCTTAATCGGCGCGAAAACAAAAGCGAAGATGAACGCCTCAGTCCAGTAATCTTAAAACCTAAAGTTTTTAAATTAACAAAAAATCCCCTTCTTGGGGATTTTTTGCGCTGTTTGCATTCCTTATTTTGTCTGTGTTATACTTGCAAACATGAAAAAATATAAAGTGTTAGAATATTTAGCTATTTTTCAAGAAGAAAACGAAGGCGGTTTTTCGGTGTGGGTTCCAGAATTGCCAGGTTGCGCTTCGCAAGGAGAAAATTTTGAGGAAGCCTTGAAGAATATAAAAGAAGCCACAGAACTTTATCTGGAAACATCAGAGATGAAATCTTCCAGTTCGGGTGATTATAAAAAACAATTTTCAATTCCGATAAAGTTATCTTATGCCTAAATTACCAAGAGTTTCCGCAAAAGACTTGATTCGTGTTTTTAATAAGTTGGGTTTTCGAATTATCACTCAAAAAGGAAGTCATATTAAAATGCAAGATGAAGATAGAAGAACAGTGATTATTCCGAATCATAAGCAGATAAAATTAGGTACGCTTAAAAATGGAATAATGAACCCGCTTGATATAAGTGTTGAGCAGTTGATTAAACTCTTGAAAAATTAGCAGTGATTGAATCAAGGGTTCCCCTTGATAAATAGGTTAACAAAAAACCCGCTTTTGCGGGTTTTTTGTGTTTGTGTTTCAATTTTGATATGATAATGAATATGTTCGATATAATTTTTAGAATTTGGTACATGATAGCTGTTTTGCCTTATCTTATTTTTCTTGAAGGCAACAAGATGCTTCAAAATTATTTGAAGAAAAAAAACATATATGCTCATTGGGACATATGGCATTCTTTTTTGATTGTCCTGATTATTTTGCTTATTATTTTGTGGGCAAATGGATATCGTTAATATATGTTTACAAAACATTTTTTTAAAGCGCTGGTGATTTTTGCAGTTATGATAATTTTGGGATTGGTCGGGGCATTTTTGCTTGCAAAATAGTAGAGTTGTGCTATATTGAAAGTACCGCAAAGAAGGCCCCGACCAAAGTCGGGATCCCGATATCAGATCGGGGTAGGTGGTCGAAAGACGCAAATCCTGCTTAGTGGGTCGATATCTTTGACGGCGGAAGCCGTTTTTTTTAGTTATAAAAACTTTATGTTACAAAAATCAAAAAAAGAAGAAATGATAAAAGAGTTCGAGACAGCAATCAAGGAATCAAAATCTTTGGTCTTCGTCAACTTTCATGGTTTGAAAGTGAATGACGAGACGGTATTGCGTCGAGGACTTAGGAACGAAGGAGTGGGTTATAAAGTTGGTAGAAAGACGCTTATCACTCGCGCCTTGAAAGGAAAAGCAGAGGGTGAAATTCCGGAACTTTCTGGGGAAGTGGCTATCGCATATTCCAAAGACGAGATAGCAAGTCCTCGCGAGATTTACAATTTCCAAAAAACTCACAAAGGAATTCTGAATATCTTGGGAGGAATTTTTGAGGGAAAGTTTGTCGGAAAAGAGATGATGATGGAATTGGCGATGATTCCAAGCAGGGAAGTGTTGCTTTCAAAATTGGCATTCTTATTGAAGTCGCCAATACAACGCTTGGCTATCGCGGTGAATGAAGTAGCGAAGAAGAAATAGGTTCGTTATTAAAAGTTAATTATTCCTAAAAAATATATGTCAAAATTTGATTCGTTTTTAGCAGAGTTGGAAAGTGCGTCAGTCTTAGAGTTGAATACGCTAGTGAAAGCTATTGAGGAAAAATTTGGAGTGTCAGCTGCAGCTGTCGCGTCGGCAGGCGCAGGCGCTGGAGCAGTTCCAGCGGCAGAAGAACAATCAGCTTATACTGTTGTCTTGGCTTCTGCCGGAGAACAAAAAATCGCTGTGATGAAGATCGTGAAGGAGATTCTTGGTCTTGGTCTTAAGGATGCCAAAGATTTAGTTGATGCCGCTCCGTCAACTCTGAAAGCGGGGATGAAGAAAGAAGAGGCAAATGATTTAAAGAAAAAAATCGAAGCTGCAGGAGGGAAAGTTGAATTGAAATAAAACTTAACAAAAACTAAACAAGTAAAAAACTGCAAGGCAAGACCTTGCAGTTTTTTACTTGTTTTTTCTTAAAAAAGGGCTAGAATAAAACAATGGAAATTCTAGAAAAAATACTGGGCAATGGGGCAAGAGTAAAGATTATGCGGCTTTTTTTGTTGAATCGAGGCAAAGGTTTTACAATCAAGAATATTGTAAAGCGAAGCAGAGTCAGCCCTGATGTAGTTCGTAAAGAAATCAGGCTGTTATCTTCTGTTTCTTTCATAAAAAAACGCTCAAAAATTTCTCCAGAATGGTACTTTAATTCTTTATTTAAATACGGAGAAGAGTTCGTGGATCTTTTGGTGAGGTCCGACACTTTCAGCAAGGAAAAGATTTTAAGCAATTTTAAAAATGTCGGACGGGTTAAACTTTTTGTGGTCTCTGGTGTGTTTATCAAGAATGAAGATTCTCGAGTGGATCTTTTGGTTGTCGGTGATAAATTGAAGAAGGTAAAAATTGAAAAGGGAATTCGTAAATTAGAAGCTGAAATAGGCACAGAGCTAGTCTACGCTATTTTTGACACAAAAGAATTCATTTATAGGCTGAATATGTATGACAAACTCGTCCGGGATATCATTGACTATCCTCATGAAGTCCTTCTTCAAGTTTCAGAGTTATCCACACAGGCGTTAAAAAAGAATTAGAATTTGGTATAATAGAGACAGGACTTTTATAAGGTCGAAACTTAAAAAGGTTTTATTATTAATTATTTATTAATTTATGAGTAACATTTGGCTTACGTGGGGTGACGTATTTAACACTTCACTTCAAAGTTTGTGGTTTGGTTTTGTACAATTTGCTCCGAAGCTTGTAGTAGCGATTGTGTTTTTCGCTATTGGTTGGGTTTTGGGCACGATTATTGCTAAAGCTCTTGAACAAGTTTTCACTGCTCTGAAGATAGACAGTCTTTTGAAGTCTATCGGTATTGATGGTTTCTTTAGAAGAGCAGGGATGAATTTGAATTCAGGATATTTCATCGGACAAGTTGTGCGATGGTTTGTGATCATCGTCTTCTTGTTGCCATCACTCAATTTAGTTGGTTTGGATAGTATCTCGGTTTTCTTAAAAGACGGCGTGTTGGCTTTCTTGCCTAAGGTTGTGATTGCCGCTCTTATTTTGATAATTGCCACAATTGTTGCCGATGGTTTGGGTAAGGCAGTTGTTGCTTCTGTAAGAACTATGGGTTTAACTTCAGCAAACATGCTCGGCACTATAGCAAAGTATGCTGTTTGGATATTCGCCTTCATAATCGCGCTTGGACAACTCGGAATCGCTGATTATTACATGAGTGTTCTTTTCACTGGCATAATCGCAATGCTTGCAATCGGTGGTGCTCTCGCTTTCGGTTTGGGTGGCAAAGAAGCTGCAGCGAAATTTATCGCAAAGGTCAGTGAAGAAGTTTCTCACAGATAATACAATTAGGTTCTAGTTGCTAGGTTCTAGTAACGCAAAAAAGATGTCCCCAGTTTGCTCTGGTTGACATCTTTTTTGTTTTCGTTTATACTCTCTTCATCAGTATGAATATTACAAGAAACAGTTTAAAAGGCAGGCCCTAGCAGACTATTTCTTTTGTCTGTCAGAGCCGCCCAAAGGCGGTTTTTTTGTTTACAAAATCAGGACGAATGACACTTTGAAAATTAAATTCTTATCCTAATTTTCTGAACATGCAATTTGTATGTTCAGGGTCTTTATTGGAGATAAGAAAAAAGCTTTGAAAGACGGTGAGTCTCGAGCGGTCGAGATATACGTTTTTTGAAACTTTGTTTTCCTTCCGTGTAATGCGGAAGGTTGTGGTTTTCAAATTTCTTAACAGGAAATTTAAGGGCGTACGGTGGATGCCTTGACTTTAAGAGGCGAAGAAGGACGTGGCGTTGCTGCGATAAGCTTCGGGGAGGTGCTTAGCAACCTTTGATCCGGAGATTTCCGAATGGGGAAACCCCGTCGAGTATACCTCGACGATTTTTATCTTTATGATAAAAAAGCAGACCCTGGGAAGTGAAACATCTCAGTAACAGGAGGAGTAGAGACAAATATGAATTTCCCCAGTAGCGGCGAGCGAAAAGGAAGAAGCCCAAACTTTAGTCGCAAGACTAGAGGGTTGTAAGATAGCAGTTTGAAATTTAATTTTTAGAGGAGTCAAAAA
>JAPLXU010000004.1 GCA_026395915.1 Candidatus Nomurabacteria bacterium
TCAAAGACATTGTGAGGATACACAGAGGCATCTCCACTTCTCTTTTAAGGAAAGTATTGAGTTCCATTTTCTTGGTTTCAACTATCGCTCCGAAAAATCGAAAACAAATTTAAAAAGCCACGGTTTATGTACCTTATGCCTAAAATATTAGCCAAAGAATCGGCGCTAGAAACAATACCTGATGCTGTATTCAAAACAGCTGTCTCCACGACTGCTGGAGTAATTGGGGTAATTTTTTGAGTGATACTTATGCTTGATTTGTCGCTACTGGACGAAACAAGAATTTGATCCGCAGTGAGAGAGGTTGAAATTTTGACTTGAACATTGTGGTCGCCCGGGCTGGCAACCCAATTAGCAGAAACATCCTTTAAGCTATCCGCTGTTGAGGAAAAAGAACTCGTTGATATTTCTTTATCATCCACATAAAAAGTGGCAGTCCCGGTGAAATTAATCCCAGAATTATTTTGAATACCAGAGTAAATTTTTATGCTGTCGCCGTCATTAACCGAAAGTGTTGAATACCAAACAGTCGGCAAGATTCTGGCATTAATTGTTATCGGGGTTGTCCCCTGCGCGAAAACTTTCAGAGAACTACCAAAAACAAAAAAACTGAGAACAAAAAATAATATTGTGAGATTTTTTTTCATTTATTTACCCAAAAGTATAACAGAAAATGTTTGATTTTCATAGTAAAATGTGCTAAAATGCTTATGTTTTAAGCATAAATTACAATTACTATGGATTACATAAGCAAAATAAAAAAAGTCCGAGAAAACATACAGGAGTGGCAAAAAGAGCACGGCAATGAGTTTTCTTATATGATATTAGGGTTTCAAAGCGAAAATGAAATCACTGATGAAATTTCAACTATTATTGATCCCGAGGAGCATAAAGAAATTGTGCAATATCTTGCGAGAAGAAAATTTATTGAAATCACAAAAGAAACCCCAACATCCTGCAAAATAAAAATTTTACCTAAAGCAAGCCCTATAATTAAACTCAAAACCCTTGAACTTATTGCGAGAGAACTGAAAGACCACTATACTGGATATGAAATTACTAAAATGCTGGGAGAATGTGGTGTGGGGAAAAAACTTATTATTCCAAATTCAAAGTGGCTAATTTTTTACAGACTTTTTGAAGAGTTATCAATCTCACAAGATAAAAAAGCAAAAAAATTATTGTATAAAATAATAGGTGAAAGCGTCCACCCATTAAATCTTGGTGGCAATTCAGAAATGTCAGAGAGTTTAGTTGAAAAATTTAACGAATATCTAAAATATGACGACTTAACAATAACCTACTCTGATTTTGACAAAAAATACTCTATATCTAATAGTAAAAATTTAATAGAAATTGATGAGGAGGAAGAATTGAATATATTAAATCAAGAAGTTTGGGAGCAGGAACAGGAAGAATTATCGTTTCTCCAAAAACCAGAAAACATAGAAAAAATATCCACCCTTCGTAAGGCATATCAAGTATTTATGAATATAGTTGAGGTATATTGCGAGAACCCTTCAAGCCCAACTCACGAACTTAACGATGTTTATTTGGATACAAAAAAACTGATGACGAATATAGTAGATAAATTACATCTTCACAACGGTGTATTAGTAAAAGAAAGTGGAGACAAAAATTATTATTCAAAAATGATTACTCTACAACATTTCTTTTTACCTTTTAGTAATTTATTTATCGCTGAAGCGGAATATGAGAAAAACAAAAACGAGAAATTACACTGGGACAACATCCGTCCAAAAATGCACGCTAGCTATGGAAGTATTGATGAACTCTATCGTAGAGTTGATGGTAGTGATATTCTATCTAAACCTGATGTGCAGGAAACATTAAATGATATTTCTTTATTTTTATCAAAAACAAAAGAAAAGAATAAAAAACAAGCTGAAACAAAAGAAAAAGAAATAAATAAAAGCCAAAAACTTCTAGATACTCTTGATAACACGATTATTAAGGGTTTCAAAGATATGTTTTCCAATTCATCCAACCAACCAAGAGAACAGGCAATACAAAGAATTGAAATTACTGCGATGCCAGATTTGAATATAAAACACATTGAGGATAATATCGTTGTAAAAAATAATAAAAAAAGAATTACTTTACCAAAGTTTCCCAGAACGGAATGGCTAAAAGTTTCTATAACATTCATAGGCGAAAGAGACATACTCTTGTCTAACGGAAAAGACACTAAACCATCTTCATTTGAGGGTTTGGCTTGCGACGATGGTAGAACTGGCAGACCAGATGATAATTGGGATTTTTTCTTAAAACTAGCAAAGGGTAATGGTCAAACACTACCTATTAGTAAAAAGGAAAGAGAAAAACAGAAAAAACAAAAACAAAAAATCACTGACATTTTGCGTAAGATTTTTCAAAATGATACGGACCCGTTTGAAACAGAAATAGGTGGAATATATAAAGCAAAGTTCAATATAAAATATACAGCAGACAATAACATAGAAAGCCAAAAAAGCACTAAGTTCTCTGACTTAGAAGAAGTTTTCTCTGAAATGACAGAACCGTCACAGGATATAGATAGCGAATTTTCACAATAACATAAAAACCAAAATATTTAGAAGCCATAGCATCATCTTGCTATGGCTTTTTGTTTTTGTGATTTTTCGCCCTTTGTAAGTGAGAGCAGGAACACTCTCATATTACTATTAGCGTTAGGAAAAATTACTATGAAAAACGAAAAGGTTTCTCTAGACGATCCTGCATTTGTGTTCACCACTTATGATTTGGGTTGTAGCACCGCACTTTTATGTGCGGATTTTGAGCTTTTGTCGGTAGAAAAAAGCAATCCGAGAAAAGCTCTGTTTATATTCCACAAAAAAATCGGCATAGAAGAAATTGCCAATAAGTATTTTGCGGACAAGTTAGAAGTCAAAGCGAGGTCGTTCTTTGACAATTTGAAAGCTCTTAAAAATAAGCTCTACTCCTAGCTATGGTTCTTTCGGACGAAAACATAAAAGAGTTTCAAGCTCTCTACAAAGAGCATTTTGGAAAAGACATTAGCAAAGAAGATGCCTGCAATCAAGGCATAAAACTCTTACAGCTGATTTCTATTATTTATCGTCCGAAAACTACAGAGAAAATTAAGGATAATTAACTTACAAAAATAAAAAATATGGACAAAATAACTATTGATGAAAATTTTATTCAAACTGAAGCTAAAACAATGCTTGAAAGAAAACTAACCTCTGACGAATACGAAGAAGTATATGAGGCGATACTTGAGGATCTATCAGAGCTAATCCAAGACAACATATATGATGTTATTGATTTCAACGAAATGCTTGAACGAAATAAAGATGCCGATAAAACATTTCCCTACTACAAAACCTATCATAGAAACGAAAATGCTTATCAACCAAAGTTCAAGGTAGTAGGTGTATTCAAAAAAGAAGAAGACGCTAGAAAATTTATTAACCGTGATTTTATCACTGAATTTGATGAATGGCGGTTAGCGCTTGTAAGTAAAGACAACACCGAACAAGAAGTTTATAAAATCAATTGCTAAAAATCATAAAACTACTGTGTAGGATTCCTTGAAAAACACCGACAACATAAAAAATTACTATGGACACTATTATTATCAAAATCTATGGTCCCAACAAGTTTAGATTCAGAAACAGGTCGCTGTTTTTGCCCGAGTTAACCTGTAGAAAATACGAGGAACTATCCCCTACTGAAATACAATCCAGAAATTCATCTCGTCCATATCTCAAAAAATTCATTCTCCATCCGAAGGCAGCAGATGAATACATCCCCAGCGTAGAAGTATTTGAAACTTTGTCAAAAGAACATAACAAAATTATTTACATACTAAAAATCACTTTTTCAGCCCCAAAATTGCTCTACTGGAACAGCTTGCAAGAAGTTGGAGAAAAAGACAAAGATAAGTTGTTTTTTGCTCTACGGTCAGCCCTTGAAAGTGTTGGCATCGTGTTAGAAATTGAAACGATTGCCAACGCCATACTAGAATCAGTGCACGCTTGCAAAAATATACCTTTGCCGAAAACAATACGAATGCGAGAGATAATCAACGAGCTTGCAAAGGTAGACATCAGTAAAGCATTTGATGTAGCCGATAAGCAAGATAAGAAAGGGGCACGGGTGCTTAATATACATTCGGGAACTATAGAGTGGTCCTTCTATGATAAGATTTCGGACGCTTTACGACCAAAGAATAAGCGGAGCGACAAGGGACGGATAGACCACGAAAAAGCGATTGTGGAGCTGTATAAACTGCAAGAGCGAGAAGTGTTCCGATATGAGTATCGCCTAAAGAAAACGCAGACAACAAAGCGAGAGATAAACAAACTGCTCGGCAGAGATAAAAAAACGCAAGTTGTTTTCAAAGACATTTTTACGCCAAACTTGCTTAAAACACTGGTCCTCAATTCTTGGCACAAAATTATGGACCTACCAGAAAATCAGCTCTCACTTTTTGGTGAAGTAAATGAGTTAGGATTTTTATTGCATATATTTTTTGAAGCAGTAAAAAATGGCACAAAAGCCAATAGTATGGACAATGCTTTTGCCTCTTACGGATTAGCAATTGCTATACGAAAACACGGAGCAAAAGAATTGAAAGGAGCGGTATTTGATGTGTGGAACAGGGACCACCCGGAGCGATTGAAAAAGAAAATGAAACGGGCAATGGAATTGATGAAAGGACTGCCCATTTCACATAATATAGCTTTTATTGATAAAGCTCTTGAGAGATATGAACTTATCAACTTAACTTCCTTGGAAAAAGGTATATAATGTATATGTCTACCCGTTTGCCAATTACAAAGATGCTTTTATTTTTTAGACAACTTATTATTAGTTTTCTGCATAAATGGGCATCCTTGTCCGCTCTGCATCTTTGTAGAACGGGTAGACCAAGGGTGCCCTTTTATGCTTTTAATAAAATAATATGAATAACGATTACACAAAAATTAAATACTTTATTTACGCTAGAAAATCCCAAGAGGGGGAAGAAAAGCAGGTCCAATCTATCCCCGACCAACTACGGGAAGATGAAGCCACTGCAAAACGCTATGGGATAAAAGCAGTAGATGTGCTGACTGAGGAGGGTTCGGCAAAGGAGCCAAACAAGCGTCCTGTCTTTGATAAAATGCTTGATCGTATTAAAAAAGGAGAAGCGAATGGAATTATTTGTTGGAACTTAAATCGCCTCTCCCGAAATCCAGTTGATAGCGGAAAACTTCAATGGATGCTCCAACAGGGTTTAATCCAGTCAATCTTAACACCATCAAGAGAATACAAACCAAGCGATAATGCAATTATTTTTAGCGTAGAAAGTGGTAGTGCAAACCAGTTTATTTTGGATATGAAAGTTGGTGTGCGTCGTGGATTGAATAGTAAAGTTGCAAAAGGACAAGCACCTATTTTGGCACCGCTTGGATACTTAAATACAAAACACGAAGTTCGGGGAGAAAATTATATAATCAAAGACCCCGAACGATATGAACTGGTAAAAAGAGCGTGGAAGTTAATGCTCACGGGTGATTATACTATTCCCAAACTTTTGAAGATAGTAAATAACGATTGGGGGCTAAGAACACGCAAAACGAGAAATCGTGGCGGAGGACCAGTTAATAAAAGCACTATGTATGGCGTTTTCACTAATATATTCTACACAGGACTTTATTTATATAAAGGTAATACTGAAAATGGAAAGCACGAGCCAATGATAACGGTTGGTGAGTTTGATAAAATGCAGTTGATACTAGGAAGGTATGGCAAGCCAAGAGCCAAAAGCCATATATTTACTTACACGGGCACAATACTCTGCGGAGAATGTAGTAGTGCCATTACCGCCTGCACAAAAACCAAATTAGTAAAAACAAAAAACGAGCTAAAAGATTACACATTCTATTATTGCTCGCACCGCAAGCAAGGGACCGAAAATTGCACTCAAAAAACATATATTCCCTTAGAAGATGTGGAGGATATGATAAGAGAAGAAATAAGCAAATATACAATTTCAAAAAAATTCCGAGATTGGGCTTTGAAAATTTTAGATGAGGAGCACGCTGATGAAGCCAAGGAGCGTGAAGCTATTTATAAAGCCCAATTAAGCTCTCTTGAGGTCTCACAGAGAGAACTTGATAGCTTGATAACAATGCGAGTTCGTGAACTCATAGACGATGACCAATATACTTCAAGAAAAAAGGAACTGACGGAAAAAATTGCTGTAATGAAACAAAAGGTTTCTGAAACGCAAAGCAGAGCTCTTGGCTGGCTCCAATACACTGAGCAAGTTTTCAACTTTGCACATATTGCGAAAGCTAAGTTTGATGACCCAGAAACAACCCTTGAGGACAAGAAAGGTATCTTTACCGCACTCGGTGGGAACTACACCATAAAAGACAAAAAACTCTATATTTCTCAAGCTGTTTGGTTAGAACCAATAGCAAAAAAGAAGAAAGTCGTAGAAAGCGAAATAAGTCGGTTGGAACTGGAAAAAAATCAAAGCCCACAACGGCAAAAGGAGGTTTTTGACCTCCTTCGTCCGATGATGCGCGATCGACCGGACTTGAACCGGCAACCTCTTCCGTGACAGGGAAGCGCTCTAACCAGTTGAGCTACGACCGCATATTTCAATTATACATAAAATCGTATAATTTCAAAGCTTGTTGTGAATGTGTCGGCGGCAGGGAGTGCGCCTGCGACCTGAGGCTTATGAGTCCTCCGCTCTACTGACTGAGCTACGCCGACATAGAATGAGAATAACATATTTTACCTTATTTTCAAATTGAATTTGGGCTAGATAGAAAAAGCTAGAATATACACATAGATTTGCAAAAATTTGACTTTTGCAGTAAACTATATGGTATAGCGGGATAGAGAAGAGGCATCTCGTAAGGCTCATAACCTTAAGACGGCCGTTCGATTCGGCCTCCCGCAACAATTAGTTTTCTAGAAAAAATACAAAGACAAGCTTTTGAAGGGGTTTCGAGGCTGACGAGCCGAGAACTTCAGGATTTTTTAAGCTTCAAAAAATCTGTACCGAAAAAAGCTTGTTTTTGTATTTTTTAAATATACCCAAACTCGCGGAAAATCTGTTCATAAATGGCTATGACTCTTTTTGCTTCACGTTGCGAAAGCGCGAAAGACGCCCCTTCGTGAGCTATTCTATTTCTGATGGTGTGTACTTCCCAAGCGGAACTCAAACTCTTAAATTTTTCTTGAGTGGCTCCTTTTAATTTGTCGCCCAAACTGTCCCCCTTGAAACCAAGTTGATCGAGCAATGATTCGAGCATAGTATCAGCTTCAATGACCGCAAGTTTCCAATCGCCTGGATGTTGTGAAAATATATAACCTAAAGTTTTTATCCATTGCGGGTTCTTTGACACAGTTTCTTCTTGTTGCAATTTTTCTTCTTTCTTGGCTTGATGATGCGCGTATTCTTCTATTTCGTGTTTTAAATGTTTATCTTCCTTACTCCTGATTTCGAACAAACGAATAGCACAGTAAGAAATAAGCGCAAGGAAAAAAATTGCGAGAAGAAAGAGAATAGTGTGAAAAACGGATAATATCTGCGCGCCATTGCCAACATCAAAGTTCGAAAGATTGTGAAAAAACGAAACAGCCTGATTAAACAAATAATCTGGACTGAGCCACTTTGAACCAAGAAATGTATTTCCAAAAATATTGTTTGATGTGTCCATATAGTTTACCTGTAAATAATAACATATTTTATCTCATTTCCTCAAATTTTTTACCGACTTCGAAAAGCAAATTCTCTCCTCCGTGCGGAGCCATGAATTGGATGCCAAGCGGAAGGTCTTTGCCTTCTACTTTAGAAAAACCAGATGGTATAGAAACTGCCGGTACTCCCACCATGTTTGCTGTAATAGTAAAAATATCCGCTAAATATACGGAGACTGGATCGCTCTTTTCCCCTATTTTCCAAGCAACAAAAGGAGCAGTCGGCGTGGCAATCATGTCAACATCAGCAAAAGCTTTCGCGAACTCTTTTTTTAATATTTCCCGAACCGCCTGAGCTTTTCCATAGTATGCGTCATAGTAACCGGCAGATAAAACATAAGCGCCAATTAGAATTCTGCGACGAACTTCTTTGCCAAAACCGGCACCTTTGGTTAGTTTATAATCTTCCAGTAAATTCTTTCCGTCTTTATGCAAACCATATCTCACCCCATCAAAACGAGCCAAATTTGTCGATGATTCGGCAGGCATAATGATGTAATAAGTTGCCAATGCAGTGTCTAGATTTTGTATATGGATATCTTTAATTTTAAAACCGAGCGTTTCTAGTTTTTTGATTGATTCTTTAAAATTTTCTTTGACTTCACTATTGACTCCTTCTCCATTTACTAAATCCCAAGGCACACCAATAACTTTTTTGAGAGAGGCTTTCGGATATGTTGTATCTTTTATGCTGGTGCTGTCTAAAACATCATAACCATTAATGGCATCATAAATAATTTTTGCATCTTCTGTAGTTTTAGCAATTTGACCGATACAATCAAGAGATGAACCCATAGCAATCAAACCATGACGTGACATTCTGCCATAAGTCGGTTTAAATCCAACTATTCCACAAAAGGCTGCTGGTTCTCGCACCGATCCGCCTGTATCGGAACCGAGAGCGCCCAAAGCAAGATTCGCAGCAACGGCAACAACCGATCCGCCGGAAGACCCTCCTGCCACTCGTCTCGTGTCATAAGGATTTTTTGTCACTCCGTACGCGGAATTTTCAGTAGAACCTCCCATCGCAAACTCATCTGTATTTGTCCTGCCGAGAAATATTACTCCTTGCTTTTTTAATTTAGAAATAACTGTCGCATCATAGGACGCCACATAATTTTCTAAGATTTTTGATGCAGCGGAAACTTTTCTTCCCTTGATCAAAATGACATCTTTGATAGCAAGAGGAATGCCCAAAAGCGGATGCGATTCACCACTAGCTATCAATTCGTCCGCCTTTTTTGCTTGATCTAAAACATCATCGTAAACTTCGAGATACGCATTAAGTTCCTTATTTTTCTTTTTTATTTCATCCAAATAAGCCTGCGTCAATTCAACTGCTGAAAACTCTTTGGCATCAAGTTTCTTTCTTGCTCTAGCTATGGTAAGAGTAGTTAAATCAATCATAAAATTACAATATCTTTTTCACTTTTAAAAATCCATCTTGCGAATCTGGAAATTGCCCTGTGATAAGCTCTTTGGAGAATTCGCGAGGTTCCGCCACATCTTCACGCCAGACATTATAAACTTTATATTCGGGTTTTGTGTCTTCAACTTTTACCTCTTCAATCTGTTTTACATACCCCAAAATACTATCCATATCAGACAACAATCCCCTTTTTTCTTCTTCTGTGAGCTCAATTCTAGCAAGATCCGCAAGGCTTTCAACATCTTTGATTTCCATAATATTGAGTATAGCAAAATGAGCATGAAAAATAAAGTTAAGTAGTTTCATCTACGCCATGGCGTAGATTAATTAACATACGATTTTGCTAATTTAAATGTCTTAAATTCTTTTTTTAAACCAATTCTTTTTAAATAAGCAACAAAATCGGCAGGTAATGGAGATGGTCCAACCCAAACACTTTTTTGAATCATGACAAAATCAAAATTTTTGAGTTGGCGACGAAACCAATCCCTTTCCTTTTTTCTAGTGTGAGGAATATCATACATAAGAAGTAAATTTTTTGGAGCATCCTTCTTAAATTGAGAGACAAAAGAGTTTAAATACAAACGCTTAGAAATATTTTCTTTATTCTTGTGGTTATCGAAATTTGGTAGACCAAAAAGATTCACCGATACTCCTTTATAATAAATCTTTTTTCTTCCTGACATCTTTCTATTATACTTCTTTAATTCAATCTACGCCATGGCGTAGATTAGTTTGTCTCAGGTCTTCCATATTAAAACTGTGTGGTCTGTGAAATTTTTATTAACCTTATTCCTCCATACACAATCAATAAACAACCTACGATTAAATTCAATACTTGAATTAATGCTAAAGGGATAGACACTCTTAATAAATATAACAAAACAACTGAAAGACCAAAAACAATCGGCGTTGCCAACCCAACTGACAACCCAAAGATTATTAATTCTTTCTTTGCATAATTATATTCAATTGCTTTTGTTGTTAGCAGACTGGTATTCCATACAATAAGCATTGGATTGGATATTGCCAATATAAAAACTGTAATAAAACTTGAAAAAATATTAAAAGAATCTATATTTGCTATATTAACATTTTCAACCGTTATACTTTTTATTATAAAAGCACCAAATAAAATTAAGATTAAGGAACTAATAACTCCAATTGTTTTTTTAATTTTAATTTTTTCAAGTAATTTACCAATGCCAAAAATCGCAAGCATAATATAAAAGTAATCAACTAAAGTAACTGCAAGAACAGCAACAATACCATCTAGCAATGTTTTCTGCAAAGCTAAATTCATAGAAAAAAAGAAAACCGGTCCAATTGCCAGCTGAATAATCAATCCTGTGATTAAACCCCTTGTAAAAATCTTCATAAAAAATTTTTTAATTTCTAGTAAAATGTTTATCCTACCAGTGCTTTTATTCTCTCTTCCACAGGCGGATGAGTAGCAAAAAGACCGCTGATTTTTTTGCCAATTCTTGAACCTTTTGCCTGCCCGACACGCTGACACGAGTCATGCGGGCGGGGATCAGCGATATACAAATGCGCAATAGCGCTAGACTGATGAATCATAGGTTGACTTGATTGAGAAATTTTACGCAAAGCGTTTGCTAAACCTTCCGGATAACGAGTGAGGAGCGCCCCGGAGGCATCCGCCAAAAATTCGCGTTTTCTTGAAATTGCCAATTGAATTAAGATAGCGAAAAGCGGTGCCAAGATCGAAATGATAATTCCGATAATCATGATGAAGCCACCACCTTCTCTGTCATTATTTCTACTCCTACCGAGACCAGAAAAAAATAAATTCCGTCTAAAGACATCCCCGATGATAGTGACAAAACCGACGAGTACAACGACGACAGTCGATAATAACATATCCCTATTCCCGACATGCGAAAGTTCATGAGCTATCACTCCTTCAAGTTCGGCTTTATTTAAAATCGCAAGAAGTCCAGTAGTCGCGCAGACGACAGCGTGATTTTTGTCTCTGCCTGTGGCAAAAGCGTTCGGCGCTTGATCCACTACAACGTAAACTTTCGGCATCGGAAGCCCTGCAGTGATAGATAAATTTTCAACACTCGTATATAAATCAAAATATTCTTCTCTCTTTGCTTCTTTTGCTCCAGCAAGCGTGAGAACTATTTTATCTGAATACCAGTAAGAAAAAAAATTCATGAGCACACTGAAAGCAACGAAAAAATACAAGATGTTCGGGTTGTTGTAATAAAAACTAAAAAACCAACCAAAAGAAATTACCACCACAAAGAACACCGCCATCAGCAACCATGTTTTTGTCACATTTTTTGATTGTTCAGTATATAGAGTTGCCATTAATTTTACTGCGCAGGACAAACTGTACCCGTTGGAAGAGTCGCTGTGGCTTTGCTAGCGCCAGTCGAATCTACACACCAGTTTCCGGAAGCTTCTGAAAGTTTTACTCCTATCGCATATTTACTTGCTGTTGCTTTACAAACAAATCCAACTCCACCACTAGCTTCTATGGATTGTCTAGCAGAAATTAAATTATTTGACGAACAAAAACCTGAATAAGCGCTTCCTTTGTCATAAAAAATTTCCGCTTCTGTCCGTATGTTTGACAAGTTGGCCTTTATCGAAGCCTCTTTTCCTTTCTGTCTTGAAGCTTCAATAAGAGCTTCAACAGAAGTGCTTTCAGCTGGAACAACAACAGTTACCGGTTGATTATAACCACTAAAAATATAAACTAAATTGATTTTAACTTGTTCATCTTTGGCGCTGTCGGGTGTTACACCAAAATCAATTGCAATTTTCCTTAACAATTTATCACTACGACCAACCCAGATCTCTCCTTTAAAATCTTTCACTTGATCTAATCCTTTTGTAACAGAATCTGGATCAAAAGCAGGAAGACCTGCAAGATTTGCGTTGTCGGCAAATATGGTTTTCATATATTCTGTGAGCGACTGCAAGTATGAAACTAACCCTTCCCTATCTAAATCGAAAGAATAATGATAAGAATATTCCCCCTCTATGGTTTCAGGTGAAAGTCTAGCAATTTGTTTTACTAAATGTGCGTCCTTAGTCATCTGATACAGATGATCTTTCTGTTCAAGAGTTAAATTATTTTTTATAGAAACTCCAGAAAACGAAGACCCCAGGCTATTTGTCGCGATTTCATCATTAATGGTTTTGAAGGGTAACGAGAACCATTTATTTTGATAAGGAGAAATCATTGACGACGGTAACATGCTTAAATTTGGAACTTTAGTAAGTTCAGCATAAAGAATATTGTTGACCATCCTAAATTCCCCACCTAGAGAGATTGAACCTATATCTAATGATAGAACCGAAGAATTTTTCAGGTTATCAAGATTGGAAATATCATATGACCCTTTGACAGTAAAACTGATTTTTTTTGAATCAATGCCAAGGGACGACAAAGAAGAATCCAGCCCAGTATTTTTTATCCCAGAAAAATCAAGATTAAATGCGACATCATACTTAGAACTCGTAATATTTTTGGCACCGCTAACAGATTCTGTAACTAGGCTCTGGAGTGATACAAACATGCCTGTGTAATACGCATATCCCGCCGCCCCACCGGCAATAATAAGAATAATTATTATTATAATGGCAGGAATTATTTTTCTGTTTTTTGAATGCGTTGTTGCAGGAGAAAGATTCGTCTGTATCCCCGAAATATTCGGCGTTGCTCCAGAAACAAAAGGAGAAGCCGGAGTAACTGTCGGAACAACATTTGGCTGAACAGCCGAAAAAGCTTCGTTGATATCTGCGTCAGTCCATCCTCCCAATTTTAAATTAGCAACAATAGTCTCTTTGTTCATATTGAGAGACAATTGGCTTTTGACATACCCTAGCAATTGATCGTTGATCATAAATAAAATGATAAACTTAATTTGTAATATTTAATTTTAAAATTTCACTTCTACTGGATTCTGGGCGGCGTCATTGTCCCCAAGATCAAAAAACTCCATTTTGGAAAAATGAAACGTCGTCGCCAAAATATTTGACGGAAAAGATTCAATCTTGATGTTCAAATCTCGGACATTTCCATTGTAAAATCTGCGCGCCGCTTGAATTTTGTTTTCCGTGTCAGAAAGTTCATTTTGCAGAGCCAGAAAGTTCTGGTTGGCTTTAAGATCTGGGTAAGCTTCAGAAATAGCAAAAATAGATTTCAATGCTTCAGTCAACATATTTTCGGCTTGTGCATGTTCGGGAGTCGGACCTTGAGCTCCCATCGCTGCCGAGCGCGCCTTTGTCACATTCTCAAAAGCGGAAGACTCATGCGTGGCATAACCCTTCACAGTGTTCACTAGGTTCGGAATCAAATCGTATCTCCTCTTTAATTGAACCTCGATGTCCGCCCAAGCTTCTTTTGCGCGGTTAACTAAAGAAACAAAACCGTTATAAATAAAAATTGCCCACAAAACTAAAACAACCAAAATTATTATAATGTATATCATAGTGCGTTTATTATATCACGAAAAACCAAAAATGGAGTCAACTTTTTATGATTTCTTGCTTTTAGTTTGCCACTCTTCTATCCACACCAAAAGCGGTGAAGCGAAGAAAAGCGAAGAATAGATACCAAAGAAAAGTCCAATAGTTAAAATAAACGCGAAATTCTTGGTTGTTTCAGGACCGAATAAGTAAAGCGGAACCAAGACGAAAATAATCGTGAGAGTAATGTTTATGGAACGAACGATAGTCTGGCTGGTGCTCGCGCCGACTGTCTCCGCAAAACCCTTTTTGTCCCCTTCTCTCAAGTTCTCCCTGATTCTGTCGAAGACAACTATCTTATCGTGAACGGAAAGTCCCAAAATAGTGAGGAGCGCCAAAACGAAAAGCGTATCAATTTCCGCGCCGGTATAGTGAGCAACCAAAGCGAAAATTCCAGTTGGAATGATTATGTCATGAAGTAAAGTCACGATAGTTATGATTCCGTATTTCCATGACGCGACTGGGCGGGACACTTTGCGGAAAGCGTAAGTTATGAAAAGGATGATGGCGAGTATCACCATGATTATAGAAATAATCGCCTTTCGCAGAAGCTCACTACCGACAGATGGACCGATCGAAGTAAACCCTTTTTCAGAAACAGGATATTTACCGTCGAGAGACAATGACGTCAAAAGTGTCTCGTGTTCGGACTCATTCAAATCGCGAGTTTTGATAAGATAGCCGGACGTTCCAGTCGGCTGAATGAGCGCTTGATCTATATTGAGCGTCTTGATCTTGTCTTGAAGTAGTGACACTTCTGGACGAACACTGGAATAATTCACTTCGAGTAAAGCTCCCCCTTTGAAATCAATGCCAGGCTTGAGACCAAAAGTAAAAATGAAAATCAAAGAAACAACAATCAGAATGACCGAGAGAGAAAGAAATATTTTTTTGTATTTTACAATAAACATAAATTATTTTGAAAATCCACTACTGAATAAAAATTTGGTAAACTTATTACTTTTTTCAATGCCGAGAGCATAAAGGAAAATACGGGAAATGGTGATTGCGGAAAGCATTGACACCAAGACACCAAGACCAAACGTCAGCGCAAAACCTTTTATAAGTGGAGTGCCCAACCAAAACAGAATGACGGAAGTGATGATGCTGGAAGTATTTGAATCTCTAACTGAAGGCCAAGCTCTCTTGAAGCCAGCGTGAATGCCATCTGTAATATTATGACCATTTTTGATTTCTTCTTTCATTCTTTCGAAAATAAGCACGTTGGCATCAACAGCCATTCCAAGCGAAATAATAAATCCGCCGATGCCGGCTGCCGTTAAAGTGACAGGCAAAAGTTTAAACACAGCCAAAAGAATCGCAGTGTAAAATGAAAGCGCAAGCACAGCGATGAGACCCGGCAAACGATACCAGAGAATGAGGAAAAGGGCCACCAACAAAAATCCGATGATTGCCGCTTTGACTCCGGCATTAACAGCACTCTCGCCGAGAGTGGCTCCGATCGTCTGAGTGGAAAGTAAAGTAATTGGAACAGGAAGCGCGCCGGAATTTAATCTGCCAACCAAAAGTTTCGCCTCATTTGGAGTGAAGTTGCCAGAAATAACTGCTTGACCGTTTGGAATTTCTTCGCGGACAACTGGAGTGGATATCGGCGCGCCGTCGAGATAAATTGCCACCGTTTTGCCAATGTTATCCTTGGTAATTTGCGCAAAAAGCTTTGTACCTGTGGCGTCAAATTGCAAGCTAACTTTCGGCTCGCGAGTATTTGAATCAAATTCCAAAGTCGCTTTTTGTAAATATCTGCCGGTAAGTTCAGTTGCGATATATTGAGAATTTATATCCAGAGTAACTTTTCCATTTTTATCAACAGTCGCGTTTTGCGTAGCGCCTTTCGGAGCTTCCGTCTTGAATTCGAGAAGTGGAGTCTGTCCAATCATCTCCACTGCCTTTTTTATGTCAGTTATGCCAGGAAGATCGACAATCAACTGTTCCCCGCTACCAGAAATAAGCCCGCTGTGCTCCACTTGCACGACCGGCTCGGAAACTCCAAAAAGATTTATGCGTCGTTCAATCACGTCGCGAAGGGCAGACATTGAACTTCCAACTTCACCGGAAGACACAGCGCTGACATCAGCTTTGTATATCAAGTGACTGCCTCCGGAAAGATCTAAACCTAGGCGAAAAGGAAATTTTTTCAAAAAAGCGCCTTGAGTCTCGAAATTTTTGTTTAATTTAGGCTCGGTTTTATAAACAAAAAAAGCCACGCCGGAACCGATAATCAAAATTATTAATGCCAATATAATTCTTTTTCTCATAAAGATATAAGTATACTATACATTTTTTACAAAAAATGCAATAAGAGCGCCGATAACAAATCCTCCTAAAATATCAATCGGAAAATGTACTCCGACAATGATGCGCGCTAGCCCGATCACGAGAGCAAAGAACATAAAAAAGTAGCCTGCTTTTTTGTGAGTGAAAAATAATGAAAATGCTATTGCTGAAGCTATCATTGTATGACCGGACGGAAAAGCGTATCCAGTTTCCGTAAAAAGAGAATGCACTTGCGGAAATGCATCAAAAGGTCTAGGCGCGTGAATTAAAATTTTTAATATTTTCGAAAGAATCAAAGCCAAACCGCCCGAAACGCATATCAAAACAAATTCTTTCCATTTGTTGATAAATTCTTTGAGAGGATTCTCGGAAGGCAATATCTTGTGATAAAAAAACAAAAACAAAAAAGCGGAAATGATTACAATGTAAATAAAATAAACAGCAAAAAAATTAACTACTCCATCAAAAAAAGCTGATTGGTGTGAAAGATTGTAAAAAAAGAAAAAGATTTGATTATTCATGAGAATCCCCCTCTACTTTCAGGAGAGGGCTGGGGTGAGGTCTTGGATTTTGCTACTTTAAGCACGTTATTAAGAAGCATCGCGACTGTCACTGGTCCAACTCCCCCAGGAACAGGAGAAACATAACTCGCAACATTCCTTACGGATTCCAAATCAATATCGCCAACTATGCCTCCATCTGACTCGGAAGTCCCTGCGTCTATCAAAATTGCTCCGAACTTTATCATATTGCCAGTAATATATTTAGCTTTTCCAATACCAGAGATAACAACATCAGCCTGTTTCAAAAGATATTCTTTATTTTCTGTCTTGCTACTGATCACAAGATAAGTCAAACCCCGAGAACGCAGAAGTTCTGCTGTCGGTTTGCCCACCAACTCCCCTCGTCCGAGCACATCCACAATTTTTCCTTTGAAATCTAAATTCAGCGAATCAAGAAGCATCATACAAGCGAGCGCTGTCGGATAAGCTAAATCTGTTTCATTATCGTAATTCTTGTAAAATTTTTCGCTTGCGACTGTTCCCAAGCAATCAACATCAAGACGCGGATCAATACTATCCAGAATCGCCCTCCTGTCTAAAGATTCCGGCAGAGGAAGCTGGACGATAATTCCGCACATATTTTTCATATCATTCAAAATTTTTATTTCCTTAATCAAATCTTCTGTCGATATTGACGCAGGAAAAGCCGCTTTGTGAAAATGAATACCTACTTTCTCGGCGGTTCTCGCTTTCATTTGCACATACTGGATTGATGCTGGGTCGTCGCCCACTAACACATCGCAAAAAACTGGCTGGAAAGGCAAAGTCGCCACTTCTTTTTTTATTTCAGCCAAAATCCCATCTCGTATTTTTTTTCCATCAATTATTTGCATAATTTAAGCTCCCAAAAATTCATTCTTTGTATCGTCTCTGTGAACCGACCTCGCGTATCTTTTCATGCCCATCAAAATGCCCAAACCGGCAAATTCAAATAAGAGATGCGAACCGCCATAACTCATGAACGGAAGAGGAATGCCAGTGACAGGCATCAATCCCAAATTCATGCCGATATTTATGAGTATATGACTCATAAAAAAAATAGCAACACCCATTCCAAAAAGCGTCTCAAAATTATAGGCACCGAGAGTAGCTGAACAAAGAATCCTCCAGATGACGGCGCCATATAAAAAAAGAATCAAAAGAGAACCGACAAGACCCCACTCTTCGGCATACGCGGCAAAGATAAAATCAGCTTGTGGCTGTGGCAAGAATTTTAACCTAGATTGAGTCCCAAAACCCAAACCTTTGCCAAGAATTTCTCCTGAGCCAACCGCGATGGTGGATTGAAACGCGTTATAACCAGAACCGTGTATATCGGTGAGCGGATGAATAAAATTGGCAATGCGAGCTTTTTGGTATGGCGCAAAAATCAAAAACCAAAACGAAGCGAAAATCACCGCACCAGCAAAAAACACAGCGAGCAAATGCATTTTAGAAATTCCAGAAACGAGTACCATGCCTAACCAGATAAAAAATATAACCATAGCCGAACCAAAATCGGGCTGAAACAGCACTAAAATAAACGGCACAAACGCATAGAAACCGGAAATAAAAATATGCTTTATATCTCTGATCTCCACATGACGACGAGAAAAATATTTTGCTAAAATAAGCACTAGAACCAACTTCATCATATCAACCGGTTGAAAAGAAAAGAGCCCGAGACCAAACCAGCTTTTGGAACCGTGAGAAACGTGACCGAGTATAAAAAGCAAAAATAAAATAACAGAGTTAAAAATAAATATGGGTACCAAGACATCCGTCCGTTTCAAGAATCGAAAATCAATAAAAGAAAAAGTAAAAAAGACAGCAAAACCTATTAAAATCCAGATTATTTGCTTATCGAAAAAATCTCCCGTTGCTTCGAGCGGGGTGAAACTTTTCATCGTGACAAGTCCGGCAACAATGAGAGGAAGCATAAAAAAAACCAAAAGCCAATCTACCCCAGATGAAATCTTCCCAAAGAATTTTCTTATACTCATTTTATTTCAACTTAACAAAAAAGATATTGTATAAAGGGATTATTTCTTTTGTGACAATTTTTGAAGGCATTTTTTCCGGCCAAGTGAAATTTACATTTTTGTTTTCCCCTCCAAATAGAGAATCCAAATATGTGCTACTCCCAGAAACAGCATTATGACTTGCGTCGTATAAAATAGCAACCACATTTATATTCCTGACGGTAAAAAGAGAGTCATTTTTAATGGTAGCAGAAAGCGCGGGACTTATATCTTCATTCACAAGATTTATATTTGAAACTGACACTTTCAGTTGATCAATTTTTTCTTGCGGAATCGTCACCCACTGTGGTGTCTGTGTAAACTCAAAAGTAGTATAAACAGGAATAGAATTACCAACATCAATCGCTGGTTCAAAAACCGCAAACTTGCCGGAAGGAGGCACATAGGTGCTACCTTCTCGTTTAGCAATATAAATATTATTTTCATCAGCAAAACGAAATCTGTAATTTATTTTATTGATAGCAGTATTCTTATTGTGATTTTCAAGATAAGCAATAGCATTGTAACGCCCCGGAACTACACGGAAGGCACGAGCCCATAGGACCGAAACAGGGTCCATCTGTGCGAGACATTGAAGAGCGCATGATCCTCCGCAATCCATGCCTGTCTCCGTCCCATTTTGTTTGCCATCAAAACAAGTAGGTGCTTTGTTCAAGCTAGGATAGGCTATCAAAAATCCGCATATCGCAAAAAATAAAATAAGAATAACAATATAAAGAATTTGCCTCTTTAGTGCCCAAGTCATTTGGATATTGTAGCATACAATATCTTGAGACAAAAACAATGCCCGATCACGGATGGATCGGGCGAATAGATAGGAACAAATCTCCTGGAGGGAAAGAATATACACTCACACTCCCTTTCGTTTGCCACTAATAGGGTCGCATACCCATCCCTCCAGGATTACCAACTCACTCTCTAAGTGACTAAATTTATAGTATCATATTTTTAAATCAAACTCAAAAAACCAGTAAATATTCATTTACTGATTTAGAATCAAGTACTCGGTGCTGGCGACTGCCTACTTTGTCACAAGTCAAAGTCTACTGACTTTGCTCGCGACCCCTCCTCACGCCGTCGCGTTCCGGACTTGCGAAGCTCCAAGTATTCGCTTCTCACCTCAAAGACTCATCGGCTCAACAAGGCTTAACTTCTCTGTTCGGAATGGAAAGAGGTGAGCTTGGGATAGGGACCCAAGCGCAAGACCTTTTGAGAATTTTTCAGAGTAAAGCGAACGAAAAAATCCAAAAGGTGTACTGCGCCTGTAAGGCGGGACAACTTGCGATAAATTATTTAGAAAACTTTTTACCTTCTTTGTAGCCCAAAAAGGTGCAAACAATTACTATAACCAACCAGAGAATCACTCCATTACTTAAAGCATTAGGATGCGTCGTAGGCTCTGTCCATGCAAACGAAAAAAAAGACATTAAACCAACAACGAATCCAACTAAAAATCCAACGAAAGAACCTACAACTTTTTTAATCATAATTTCTATTATACTTTATATAAAAATAAACTCAAAAAACCAGCAAATATTCATTTACTGATTTTGATATCAAGTACTCGGTGCTGGCGACTGCCTACTTTTGCCTTAAAGACTATCATCGGCTCAACAAGGCTTAACTTCTCTGTTCGGAATGGGAAGAGGTGTGACCCTTGCGACAAATCACCAACACTGAAAACTCGATACTAATTTCAAATTGAAAACTAAGTTTTAGGCTTCAGCTGAAACCTAAAAAGGTAAACTGAAGCGGCAAGATAAACCGCCCCGTGCCTCTTACTTCACAATAGTGGAATATTTTAGGTTGACGAGCAACCCGAAGTAAAAAGGCACGGAGCGTTGAAAAGAACAAAATCTGGGGAAGGTGTGGATGCAACTCTCACTGACCTTTGAGGACTCAAGGCACTATGCAGCCGTCACCACACCTTCCCATGGGAAGCAACGTCGCCTAACGGTGTCGCAGCCCAAAACTTAGTTTTCAATTTTTTGGTCTCCGATTTTTTACATCGGAGTGTGATTTCCAAATTTCTTAACAGGAATCGAAACATTAGTACTTCTCAGCTCAACGCATTACTGCGCTTACACTTAAAGCCTATCAACGTGATCATCTCTCACGGTTCTTAACGATTCCTAATCTTAAAGCTGGCTTCCCTCTTAGATGCTTTCAGAGGTTATCCAATCCCGACATAGCTACTCTGCATTGCCCTTGGCAGGACAGCAGACACACCAGAGGTCAGTCCACTTCGGTCCTCTCGTCACATTATATCCCCTATTTCTAGGAGTGCAGACTATATCTTCACCTTTCTTCTTAATAAAAGTTAAGGTGTTGGCGTATTACAAACATAAGCTGTCATTTTCTACGAAATGATTCATCTTTATGCAAGTCCTCCGACTTAAGTCGGAGAGTCGTTACGGGGTCAAATCTAAAATTTTGCGCAACTTTTTTTGCGTTAAAAAATAATAGATCGACTTCCCACGGTATTATCTTATCACATTTCTGGTCCTCAAGCGAACCATAGCATCAAAGACCGTTTGATATTATTTTTCATCGGACTAGAAACATAGATGAAGACTCCACCGTTATTAGCCACATTGTCATCACAAATTTCTTTGTGAAGTAGCATTAGCCCTTTCGGGCTTACTAGAAGCAGATCTTTTCAAGAATCAACGAGTGCAGTAGATAGGAGACCAACCTGTCTCACGCATCTACAAATTTTATTCTTCAATAAAATTATTTCCACAATTACTTATGGGATTGGACTATACATTCATACTTCTGCTAAAGCATAGTATGGTCGGTTTGTAGTCTCTACAAAGAAAATCTAAAATTTTGATTTTCTTCTCGGTGTTGTCCTCCTTCGCAAATGCTCAGGATAGGATTCCTCCGAAAACCCCGACTTCTTCCTAAATATAAATATTCAGGACCGCCGTGTGTGCAATTTAATGCACTTGGTTGTCTTCGATTAAAACAGTTCAAATTTTTAAGTTCAAATTCCTCTGAGGGTTCAAACTGTTTATCACCTCACCCCGTCCCTCTCCTGTCAGGAGAGGGTGCCCAAATACTTTTGGGCGGGTGAGGTTCTAAACGGTCTGAACCCAGCTCGCGTACCTTTTTAATTGGCGAACAGCCAAACGCTTGGCAGCTTCTCCGCCGCCGCGCTAAGGTGAGCCGACATCGAGGTGCCGAACTCCGCCGTCGATATGAACTCTTGGGCGGAACTAGCCTGTTATCCCTAGAGTAGCTTTTATCCGTTAATCTTCCACCGCGTCTAACACGGGTGGTCGGTTCACTTGATTCTGGTTTCCCACCTGCTTGACAAGTACGTCTTACAGTCAAGCCAGCTTGTGCTCATACACTATCGGCACGGTTTCCATTCGCGCCTAGCTGACCTTTAAACCCCTCCTTTACTTTTTAGGAGGGTACAGCCCCAGTAAAACTATCCGCCATATACTGTCTCAATGCGTTTTTGCCGCATTGGTTAGAACATATCCTCAAA
>JAPLXU010000008.1 GCA_026395915.1 Candidatus Nomurabacteria bacterium
CACTTGAACCGCATTTACTGCATATTTTGTTGTTTTTTTAAATTCATAGTTAAAAGTTAGCACTTTTAGCCATATACCACAATGTTGGAATGGTCAATTTAAGCCACGGAAAATGTACCTTATGCCGAAACTTGCTTATTCTTTTCACAATAACTCCTATCTAGCAGAACATCCCCATACAGTCTATTGCAGAGTTAACGTTCTGATCTAGAAAAAGACTAGCACTTTTTATTTATCTTATCAAATATATTTTAGTAGAAATGTTAAAGCCTAGACAATGACATTGTCTAGGCCGCGATACGATGAAAGTTTTTTTATGAGAGGATTTCATACCTCTGAAAGAGCAAAATCACAAAAGTGTGGAGAGCAGGCGGGGCAAAGCGTCCCCGCGCTGCTCCACAGTTTTACCAGTCACCACGCCCATGAAGGCTTCCTGCGAGACAGAACTCCCTGTAGCATCGCATAAAACCTTTCCAGAAACTGCGTCATCTCTTTGACCGGGACGATGTTTGAAACCATCGTGACAATCTTGCTCCACACCTTTTCCCCGAGCCGGAGCCACGCCAAAGTAAGTCTGGCAAGATCTTCTCCGTACTCGTGAACCAAATCAAAACTGTACTCGACGGCAATCTTACAAGCTCCGTTGAGCGTTATCTTGGCTTGACCCGGGAAGTATCGTGCTATCACACTCCGGCGTTCGGCTTTTGTGAGTTTATCCCCATGGGCGAAAGCCATTATGGCGTCCGCTTGCGAGGTGATTGTTAAGGGATTTTTCCCACCCCTTTTTTGTTTCTTCATTTTTTTGGTTTATTTAGTTGTTTATCTCGATCGGTGAGGAACCGATTATGTCAGCTTGTGACTGACATTGGAGAACAGCTCCACTTGAAATATACCACGGAAATAAAAGAAAAACAAGCAAATGAAAACCTTGTGAAGAAATGCGGAAGTAATTTTACTTCCTCGCGGCAATGATAGTTTCCGCAACATTGTTAGGAACAACATCGTATCTGAAGAATTCCATAGTGAAAGAGGCCCTGCCTTCGGTCATCGAACGCAAGCCAGTCATGTAGCCGAACATTTCGGAAAGAGGCACAAGAGCTCGAATAACTTTATTCATTCCCCTGTCTTCCATTCCTTCGATAAGCGCTCGTTTTGAAGAAAGATTGCCTGTGACGTCTCCCATGAATTTTTCCGGAGTAACAACTTCCACTTTCATCATCGGTTCAAGAATTACCGGATTCGCGTGTTTGCATGCGTCTTGCACAGCCATGCTGGCAGCAATTTTGAAAGCCATTTCGTTCGAGTCAACTTCGTGATAACTTCCATCCCAAAGATCCACCGAGACGTTCACCATTTTGAAACCGGCTAGAACTCCGCGATCGAGACCTTCTCGGAAACCTTTTTCGCAAGGAGCAATGTATTCTTGAGGGATAACGCCACCTTTAATCGAGTTTATAAACTCAAAGCCCGGAGACCTCTTTGTATTTTTCGGCAAGTCCTCCAATTCTTCTTTCGTAAGCACTTCCATCGGCTTCACTTTTATCTTCACATGTCCGTAATTTCCACGTCCACCTGATTGCTTGATGTATTTTCCTTCTGCTTCGGACGTGCTATTGATCGTCTCACGATAAGCCACTTGCGGTTTGCCGACGTTTGCTTCGACAGTGAATTCGCGTTTCATTCTGTCAACTATTATTTCAAGATGGAGTTCTCCCATTCCTGAGATAATAGTCTCGCCTGTTTCCTGATCGGTGCTGACCTTGAAAGTAGGATCTTCTTGCGCGAGACGATTCAAAGCCATGCCCATTTTTTCTTGGTCAGCTTTGGTCTTCGGTTCTATGCGAAGCGAAATGACAGGCTCTGGGAAAACAATTCTATCCAAAATAATCGGACTGTTTTCATCGCAAATCGTGTCGGAAGTTATCGTGTCTTTGAGACCGACAGCGGCGGCTATTTCACCAGCAAAAACTTTTTTTACTTCTTCTCGGTCGTTTGCATGCATGCGGAGAATACGGCCGATGCGCTCTTTGTTTCTGGTGCGAGGATTGTAGACATAACTGCCAGCCGAAAGCGTGCCGGAATAAACGCGGAAGAAAATAAGCTGGCCAACGAATGGATCGGTAGCAACTTTGAAAGCAAGCGCGGCGAAAGGTTCGGCATCCGAAGCGCCTCTCGTAATTATTTTATCGTCGTCGTTTGGATCAATACCGGAAATAGCGGCGATGTCCGTTGGAGCCGGTAGATAGTCGATGACAGCGTCGAGTACGAGCTGGACGCCTTTGTTTTTCAAAGCAGAACCGGCAAAGACAGGGAAAATTTCATTTGCTATGACAGCTTTGCGAAGAGTTTTCTTCAACACATCAATGTCAGGAATCATTCCTTCCAAATATTCCGTCATCATGACATCGTCTGTTTCAACTATTTTTTCAACAAGCTCGTTGCGATATTTTTCCGCGTCAGCTTTCAAATTTTCAGGAACTTCTTTTTCGATAACTTTGTTACCCATGTCCCCTTCGAAGTAAAAAGCCTTCATGTGTAACAAGTCGACGACTCCTTCGTGCTTTTCTTCAAGCCCGATAGGAATCTGCATGCGAACTGCTTTCTTTGTAAGTCTGTCTAAAATCGTGGCAAAAGAATGCTCGAAAGAAGCGCCTGTCCTGTCTAATTTATTTATGAAACAAATGCGAGGAACTTTGGCTTCGTCAGCATAGCGCCAGTTCGTCTCGGATTGAGGTTCCACACCGGCAACGCCGTCGAAAACAACAACCGCGCCGTCCAAAACACGGAGAGATCTTTTCACTTCCACTGTGAAATCAATGTGTCCCGGTGTATCGATAATATTAAAACGATGCTTTTTGTTTTTATCAGTCGGAGCGTAAGTCGGCGTCCAGAAACATGTCACTGCCGCGGAAGTTATCGTGATGCCTCGTTCCCGCTCTTGTTCCATCCAGTCGGTCGTAGTCTCGCCTTCGTGAACTTCACCGATTTTGTGCTTCTTGCCAGTATAAAAAAGAACCCGCTCGGTCGTGGTCGTCTTGCCCGCATCAATGTGCGCGATAATTCCAAAATTTCTAACTTTTTCTAAAGGATAATCTCGTTCCATATTATTTTACCAAGCAAAATGCGCGAAGGCTTTGTTGGCTTCTGCCATTTTGTGCGTGTCTTCTTTCTTTTTAATCGCAGAACCTTCGTTCTTTGAAGCGGCAATCAATTCGTCCGCGAGTTTCAAATGCATCGGCTTGCCTTTTCCGCCACGAGCCGCGTCTCGAATCCATCGCATAGCGAGAGCGAGCTTTCTCTCCGGTCGGACTTCGACTGGTATCTGATAGTTCGCGCCTCCGATACGCTTTGAACGCACTTCCATAGCAGGACCGGCGTTCTTGAGAGCTAAGTCAAAGATCTCTAGCGGGTTCGGATTACTTGTTTTTTCTTTTATCACGTCAAAAGTCGCATACATGACTTTTCGAGCAGTTTCTTTTTTTCCAGACCACATGATGTAATTTATAAATTTCTCCAATTTTTGAGAATTGTAAACGAAATCTGGCTGAACTATATTTCTATTTTTGATTTTTCTTCGCATAAATTATTTTGCTTTTGCCTCCTTTGGCTTCTTGTTTCCATAAAGCGACCTGCCTTGTCTCCTCTTTTCAACTCCTTGTGTATCCAAAACTCCGCGGACGATATGATATCTCACTCCGATCAAGTCCTTCACGCGACCTCCGCGAATCATCACCACAGAGTGCTCTTGCAAATTATGTCCTTCGCCCGGAATATAAGCCGTAACTTCCATGCCGTTCGTGAGTCGCACTCTCGCTATCTTTCGGAGAGCAGAGTTCGGCTTCTTTGGAGTTGTTGTGGAAACTTTCGTGCAAACACCTCGCTTGAATGGGCTGGAGAAAAATACCGGCCTGTTTTTGAGAACATTAAAACCGCGCGTCAAAGCCACCGTCTTGTCTTTCGGGTGAGCTTTAACTCTGTTTTTCTTGATTAATTGATTTATTGTTGGCATCTTTGGTTCTTTTATAAAGAAAATAGCCCCTTAGGACTATACGAAACAATATACTATTTAAATAATTAAAACGCAAGACCTGTAAGAAAATGGAAAAGAAATCCTAGCACCGGCGACAAATATGGAGACAGGGAAACAATAAAAACAAGGAGTATGATAAGAGAGTATTGTTCGTAGGCAAATATAAAAGAAGAAGCCGATTGGGGCAAAAAAGAGAAAAGAATTTTCGAACCGTCGAGAGGTGGGATCGGAATTAAGTTAAATATTCCCAAAGCGAGGTTTATTATGACAATAACAGAGGTTATAAAATAAAAACCATCAGGCAAAGCGGAATGAGATGTGAACCTGATGATAATTCCAAAAATAATCGCAGTGGAAAAATTCGCTAAAACTCCGGCACCTGCCACAGCTATCGTCCCCCATTTCTTGTTGCTTAAATTATTTGGATTATACGGCACCGGCTTCGCCCAACCTAGCAAAAAAGGAGAATGTGACAAAACTAAAATTATCGGCAAGAAAATGGAACCGAAAAGATCCAAATGCGGAAGAGGGTTCAAAGTGAGACGACCGGCGTTGCGCGCTGTGTTATCGCCAAAGTATTCCGCCAAAAAACCATGAGAGACTTCGTGAATCACCACAGACATGATAAGTATGATTATATAAAACACCGCATTGGTTGCATCCATGTAAATTCTATGATAGCATGTGGAAACTGCAATGAAAACATGTGCAATAACAAAAAAAGGTTCCATCTTGGGAGGCGGATACTCGAATAGGACTCGCGCCACCAAATTCAACCCGACTGGCAAGGTGCGAAAAAATCTCAATCTTCAAAAGAAGAGAATTTTTGTGCCTGAAATAAATAAATTCTTGAATATAAAAGTTTCGACTCAAGGCATGCGCACGATGAAAAAAAACGGCGCCTACGCCACTCTCCTCAAAGCGGGATTGATAAAAGCATAAAAAAAACTTCACACCCAGTGAAGTTTTTTTTATGCTGGTACGAAGGTTAGCGCTGTGCCTTTTTTGCCGCTTCTTCCTGTTCTACCTATCCTGTGAATATAGGTATCATATGTCTGTGGCACGTCGTAATTTATAACATGCGTAACGTCCGGAATATCGAGCCCCCTCGCCGCGACATCTGTCGCTATCAAGATATTGATATGATCTTTTTTGAATGATTCCAAAATACGAATGCGTTCTCGGCTCCTCTTGTCGCCATGAATACCTCCAACTTTGAATCCGAGCGTATGTAATTCTTTCGCGAGAGAGTCTACGCTGTGTTTCATTTCTCGAAAAATCAAAACTTTATCCGAACCATCTTTTTTCAAAACTTCGTGCAGTTTTTCCAATTTTTCCTCTTTGGTCTTGGCGCGAATAACGTCTTGATCGATATTTTTCAGCGTTTCGCCGGAAATAACGGAAATAAAAGCCGGATCTTTCAAATAATGCTCAGTCAGTTTTTTAATTTCAGGAGAAAGCGTCGCGGAAAAGAAAAGAGTCTGGTGATCTTTTGGAGTTTTGCCGATTATGTAAACCATCTCATCGCGAAAACCCATATCGAGCATCCTATCCGCTTCATCGAGCACAACGGAGTGGCAAGTGGACAAGTCCAAAACTTTTTTATCAATCAAATCTCTCAAACGTCCCGGCGTGCCGATGACAAAAGAAACTCCCATTTTTATTTCTCTAATCTGTTTCATTATCGGCAACCCGCCAACGCAAGCGACAGAAAACATTCCGAATCCGAAAGCGAGATTTTTGAAATCAGACTCTATCTGAAGAGCGAGTTCGCGAGTCGGCGCCATAATGAGAACCGTTTCTTTCTTGGCTTGTCCTTTTGTTTTGTAAATTTTTTCTATAAGTGGCAAAAGAAAAGCTGCTGTTTTTCCAGTGCCCGTATTTGCCATGCCGAAAACGTCTCTCCCTGTCAGGATGGTCGGTATCGCTTGATCTTGAATTGGTCGAGGATTGATGAAACCGGCTCTTTCGATATTTTTGTGAAGTTGCGGATTGAAAGGAAAGTCAGCAAAAGCGTGCTTTGACAGATATGGTTTTTCTTCCACGAGGGTGCCTTTTTTGATGAAACGAGAAAAATCGATTCGCTCTCCACCGAATCTTTTTTTACCTGAAGGCCTCCCCCCGCCGAAACGAGAACGAGTGTTATTAAATTTTTTTCCAGCAAAACGAGGTTTCCCGCCAAATGAATGATTGGCAGATGCCTTGAATGTAGAAGTATGGACTCCGAATTTCTTCGGAGTTGCCGAGTGTTTTGTGTTCATATGCATTTTTTGTCATGGATACTAGCTAATGACAAACAATGCTAATTTCCACAATCGATTTTGAAAAAGTAGCATTTCTTGATTGTCTTGTCAACTTTTCAAAAAATTCCCAAAAGAAAAACCGTGGACCCTCGAAGGATGCGCACGGTGATTCGTGATACTGACATGGCCATGAATGGCCGAAGGAGAAGACTACCTAGTCTTCTTGTAATGCTCGCGAATGAAGTTTCTCCATAACGGACTGTCAGCATTTCGATGTGCTTTAAGCCAGTTGTCATAGAAAATTTCATCAGTGTCCCCAGTTGAAACACCGTAGTCTTCAATAAATGACCTTATTGTGTACTCACAAGTATACGACCAAGCCTTACACTCGTTTTCAACTAACTGATCAAGTGAATTTGGGTGCGCGCGGGTTCCATTGGTATTACAAAAAGCCAAATGGTCGAACTCATGAATAACACTAGAAACAATCATGCGGCACATTCTTTCTTCCCACCCTGGCTCGTTCTTCTGCTGCTGATGCCTGTAAATGTCCATAAGCTCGGGAACGATGATCTCAACAGTCGGAAAACCATCCACAACTCCAGACCCGGCTAGGATTTGTTTACCCTCAGGCATGTAGCCGATATCAAGTTTAAGATTGAAATTGGTGTGGAAACGTTCGGTCACACACTTTGTGACGAAATTATATCTTTCTTGGATTTTTGGCAAAGGATACCTGTTGACAAACAGTCCCTTGTCAAATGTACCTTGAAAGTGATTTGTCCAAAATTCCCGCATTTCCTGCAGAGAATATTGCGAAGGTACCAACTCGGTGGAAAGTGCCTCCACATGCATGGTTGCTCTGCTGTTGAAGTAAGTGGCACCCATGATGATTACAGCGATGATCCCAAAGAATGTGAGAATCAAGTGCCTTGTCTGTTTTTGCGCCTTCTTCTCGGCGTAAAGCTTTCTTTTGTCTTTCAAGATGTTATCTCCTTTTGCGACCTACATTTCTGTGGTCTAGGTTTGATTTTTCAAAGAGAAATCGACGCACACGCGACGATTTCCGGACTTTTGTCCAAACAAATCTCTTTTGTTTCTCGATTATAGGGATAGCATATTAATCGTTATTTGTCAAATACACATTTTTTATTCCGGCTTCGATCATTTTGTCCCAACAAGGTTTACAACACCACCAATGTCCCCACAGATACAATTCTAAGTCGTTAAAATCTTTTACCCCTTGTTCCTGCAAATTCACAACCGCTCGATATTCGGCATGACTCGAATTTGTGGCGCACCCAGGACAAAGCCAATACTTATAACCCGAAGCAATTCCAAGCATTTTTCTTATACAATACTTTTTGTGTAAATTAATGAGTTTTGGATTTGAAATAGATGCTTTGTTGTGAGCCCGACTTATTATCTTGCCATTAGAGACAATGACCGCCCCTGTCGGAGTATTGTGATCATTTGATTTTTCTGCTTCTTTCTTTGCTTCCACCATAAAAGGATTATCTTCTGCCACATACAATATCGTACGTCCTTCCGGCAAATATGGATACTTTATATTTTTTGTTTCCATGAATTTATATTGTATACCCAAAAAACACTTATTTGCGCATTTTGATTAAAAATAGGTGTTCGGGTATACTCTACTATATGACAACTTTCGACACAATCTACCAAAACATCATCAAAAAAATAATGGAAGAAGGCATCGAAGAATTGAATGAACGCACAGGCCACAAAACAAAATCCTTACCCGGCGTCACGTTTTCTTTGGATATCGAAAAGGACGGTTTCCCAGTGTTAACGCTTCGCAAACAACCATTGAAATCTCCCATTGCGGAACAAGTTTGGTTCATTCAAGGAGAAAAAGACACGACCTTTTTGCGAAAATTTACAAAAATGTGGGATCCGTTTATGGAAAAAGACGGGACGCTCCCATCTTCATACGGATGGCGCTGGCGAAATCACTTCGGACGAAATCAACTCGGAAACGCTATCGAACTTTTAGAAAAAGAGCCAAGTTCACGTCACGGCGTGATCGTGACATGGGACCCAAAAGATGACGGCCACGGAGGCACTCCCAAAAAAAATATCCCCTGCCCTTTTGCTTATACGATAAATATAATCGGCGGTCGTCTTCACATGCACAACATGGTTCGCTCGAACGATATGATACTCGGTTGTCCGTTTGATGTATTTGGTTTTGCTCTTTTGCAATCTATAATCGCGCAGAGACTCGGTGTCCGTCCGGGAATCTACACTCACACGATATCGAACGCGCATATTTATGATAATCATTATGAAGGCGCTAAGGAAATTATAAAAAGAAAAAATGATCATAAAAAAATTGAACTGCATTTGCCGAAAGACGCGCTCCGACGGGCAGAACAAAAAGACGAAAGCCTCGTTGGGGAAATTTTAACTGATTTACAAACACAATATAATCCGCTCCCGGCAATCATGGGACTGGAAATCGCCGTATAATAAATATCATGATTTCAATAATTGTCGCAATTGGAAAAAATAACGAGCTCGGAAAAAAGAATGATCTTCTTTGGAACTTGCCTACAGATATGAAACATTTTCGCGAAACGACGAGAGGCCGGACGGTTATCATGGGCCAGAAAACATTTGAATCTCTAGCAAAAGACAAGGACGGCAAGCAAGTCGGGAAATTGCTCCCCAATCGCAGAAATATCATCCTGACTCAAGATCTTTCGTTTAAAAAAGAAGGAGCGGAAGTCGTGTATTCCATTGACGAACTTATGGACCTGCTCGAAAAAACTTCAGGCAAAGACGAAGAAAATTTCATCATTGGCGGAGGAATGATTTATAAATTATTTATAGACAAAGCGGACAAACTTTATATCACACATGTGAATGGCGAGTTTCCTGATGCTGAAGTATTTTTCCCTGCCATAGATAAGACGAAGTGGCAAAAAATAAAAAGCGAAAAACATCCAAAAGATGAATCGAATAAGTACGATCAAGAATTTGCTGAATACTTGAGAAAAATTTAGGGATCCTCTGGAGTTTTTATACGAACGAAAATATTTTTGCCTTCGGGAGTCTTTTCTTTTTTGTATTTGCGTTTTTTATTTATTTCTATTTTTCTGACCAACTCTTTTTCCAGATCAAAACCCATAATTTCACACATTCCAAGAATGAAAACCACTACATCGGCAAATTCTTCCGCAACACCCGGTTGGTTTTTATTGTGCTTGGAAAAAGCTTCAGAAAGTTCTTCATATGCTCGACAAAATTCCGACGCGACATCAGTCGTGTTGAAACCTTTCTCCAACTTGTTTCGCATCACCTCTTTTTGCAATTGTTTCAGGTCAACCATACATTCAATATACTCCCAAAAGAAAAAAAGGCAAAATTCCTAAAATACAACTTTTCGCGGGGTTTCGAGGCTGACGAGCCGAGAACTTCAGGATTTTTTAAGCTTCAAAAAATCCGTACCGAAGAAAAGTTTGTATTTTGGAAATTTTGCCTCAATCTCTCTTTCCAAGCGCTTTGAAAACTTTCAAATACATCGCCTCCACAATTTTTCGCTGTCGACTACCGCTTGCCACATAGTGATCCAGCCCCGGCGCGGAATTAATTTCGATAATATAATATTCGCAATTTTTTGAACTCATTGTAATGTCGCCCTTTGTGACCATAATGTCCACCCCCGCCATCCTGAGCCCCATATCTCTCGCGAGGTCGAGAGCGATTTTGCGAAAGCTCGGATGAATATCGCTCGTCACATCTATGGAATCGCCGCCAGTAGATAAATTCGCATTATCTAACAGAAAAATTCGTTGCTCCTTCGCAAGGACGGTTCTTGCGAAAAATCCTTGCCTCTGTAATTTCATTTTTATCCTCGGATCTTGAAAATTTATTTTTGTATCTCGCCCATCTTTTTCAAAAATTTCTTGTTTTTGTTTAAGTAATGAAAATATGGAACTTTTCCCATCCCCTGTCACCGAAAGTGGGACTCGTTCATAAGCTGAGATAATTTCCTTATCTAAAACAACTATCCGATAATCCTTACCTGGAAGATATTTTTCAACCAAAGCAATCCTGTCTCCTTTGAAAATTTTGTTTAACGCCGAAACAAGTTCACCTCTGTTCTGCGCGAGAGAAACATCCACACCTTGGCTTCTGCTATTTGGTTTTGTTATGAGCGGATAGCCTATTTTCTCTGCGCATTTTATTCCAAAAGAAGTATTTTTTTTGCTTTTGATAGCTTTCGCCCAACTATTTTTCAAAACAGCGACGCCGGGAGCCACAGGATACCCTCTTTTTTCCATAAAAAATTTCGCGTAGCCTTTATCTTTGGCAATATCACTTGAAGCAATATGATTGAGATCAAGCGAATACATTCGGAGAGACCGCACAACGCCATTCGGATAAATAATCTGGGATACAATACCCCACTCTGGTTCGATAACAACCTTTGCGCCGATTTTTGGCGCAAGTTTCTTTACAAGTTTAGTTAAATATGGAAGTTTATTTTTTTTCTTCAAAGTTTTAGCCTTTCACTTCAATGCCCATAGATCTTGCAGAACCGGCAACAATATTTATCGCTCCTTCGTCATCTTTTGAGTTTAAGTCTTGCATTTTTTTCTTGGCTATTTCGAGAGCTTGCGCGCGAGTTATTTTTCCAACTTTCATGGTGGCATTCTTACCTGATCCCTTTTCTATTCCAGCCGCTTTCAAAATAAGTCCGGAAACTGGAGGGGTCTTTATAACGAAATCATAACTGCGATCTTCGTAGACTGTAATCGAAACTCCAACCTTGTCACCCGCCATTTTAGCTGTAGCCGCATTAAACTTGGTGACGAAGTCGCCGATGTTGATGCCAGCTTGGCCGAGCGCCGGTCCCAAAGGAGGCGCAGGAGTAGCCTTTGCCGCTTGAATCTGAAGTTTTATTTTTTTAGTTATTTTCTTTGCCATAAATATTTATTTTAATTATTACCTTGTACACTACCTTAAATCTTTTTAACTTGCAAGAAATCCAGTTCCACTGGCGTTTCGCGACCGAACATCGAAACGAGCACTTTTACTTTTCCGCGTTCATCGTCGACAGAACTTACTTTGCCTTCGAGATCCTTGAACGGACCATCAGTAATCAAAATGCTTTCGCCCAAAACCATATCGATCTTGTGTTTCGTTGTGCCAGCATCCATTTTCTTGAAAAGATAATCAACTTCTTCTTTTTTAAGAGGCACTGGGTTCACTCCCGCGCCGACAAAGCCGGTCACTCGCGGAGTATTGCGCACAACATACCAAGAATCGTCTGTTACAATCATATCCACCAAAACATAGCCGGGGTAAATTTTTTCTTCAACTTCCACCCTCTTGCCTCCTTTTATTTTTATCTTTTTTTCAATCGGAACGATCACATTAAAAATCTTGTCATTCATTCCGAGAGAATCAATACGCTGACGCAAATTGCGCAGGACAACATTTTCATACCCTGCGTAAGTATGAATAGCGTACCAATTTCTTGCTCCTTGTTCTTCTTGTTTTGACATAGATTGAATTTTTAAATTTTTAAATTTAATTGCCTAGGATTTTTCCCAAACCTTGTGAAAAAATGAAATCAAAAACACCCAAGTAGTACGCAACCAAAACGGATAAAACAATAACGATCAAAGTGTAATAAAAAGTTTGGCTTCGATTTGGCCAGATTACATGCTTCAATTCGGTCTTTGTTTCTTTAAAATATTCAGTGATTTTCGACATAAAATATAAAACTATTAGCCTCTTAAAAAAGCCCCTCGCAGGGCTCTTTTAAGACTACTCTTTTTGTTGTAAATAGTCAACTTACTGTTGAGTTAACCATATGGGGTGACAAAAATGCTAAATTGGGGTGACAAAGGTTAACCATCTTTAATCACCTTAATTGGCAAGAGAAAAACATATGGCAAACAAAAATCAAGAACCAGCGTATCCGGTCAAAGTAAGAGC
>JAPLXU010000013.1 GCA_026395915.1 Candidatus Nomurabacteria bacterium
GACATTGTGAGGATACACAGAGGCATCTCCACTTCTCTTTTAAGGAAAGTATTGAGTTCCATTTTCTTGGTTTCAACTATCGCTCCGAAAAATCGAAAACAAATTTAAAAAGCCACGGTTTATGTACCTTATGCCCAAAAAGCCTCATCTCTATTTTTTTCAGATATTTCTATTTTTTCAAAAACAACTCCCAATCTTTTTTAAACAAGAATTTGCAAATTTGAAAAATACCGTAAGTGATAAAGAAGGCTGACAAGACGTCTATCGAATAGTGTATATGCCCCAAGAGCACAACAATGGCAAAGGTAAAAGAAAAGCCGAGAAAGACGCAACGCAATTTTTTATTGTCCCAAAATATCAGAGCTAGGAGAAATGGCAGTCCTGTATGTCCGGAAAAGAATAGGTCGTTCCCGGTAAAGATGCCGTTGAAAACTTCCTTGTTGAAAAATACCGAGCTTATTACTACGTGGGTCGGAAAGGCGCTGATGTGCGTAAGCGAGACGAAGACTGATCTTATCATGGTAAAAAGAGCGACACTTTTCATTATAAAAGGCGCATAGTTGACTGACTTTAATCCCACAAAGATACCGACAAAGAGCAACAAAACCGATCCGTAGACGAAAATCAAATCCACATCATAGACTCTCGTGTTGCTCAGAATAAGGTCAGTTACTGGCGCGCTCGGCAGACTGTTCACATAACCACTCACAAAAAATTGAATGTAAAGACTTATTGCGAGCAAGAGGATACCACCCAAAAAAGATAGAAGGAAACTTTTATCGGTGAAGTAAGTTTTATAGGATTGCATATATTTATTATAACAGATTTTTTTTATTTTTCTCTATGAACGATTCTATGGCCGAGGACATTATTTTTACCGCATTGTGAACTGTGTTGTGGTCCACGTCGGGAATGCTTACGAATTCAGAATTTTTTATTTCATTATGCATTCTGATCGCGTTTTTCATAGGCGCCATCGAATCTTTTTCTCCGTGCATTATCAATGTCGGCGTATTTATTTTTTTTAAGTCGTATTCTAGAGGAGAGAAGGATTGCCTTAAGACATAGAAAAGAACGCGTAATGTCGTATTTTTCAAATCAGCTAAATTTCTTTTGATATCCCAATCGGTCGAATTGATATGCTTCCTGTAGTCTACATGCCCGCGAGGCTTTGGGTGGAATGGAAAGATCTTAGCTGTTTTTAAAATCGGAGGCGCGATTTTTGCCAAAAAACTGTTATTCATATATACCTCCGGCGAAGTGAAAACGTTCGCAATGACTGTTTCTCGGTATGATTTTAAATATTGAAGCGCTACCAATCCAGCGAAAGAATTGCTGATCAGGATGAACTTTGGAATTTTAAGATAGGTCACCAAATCATGAAGGTCATTCGCGAAATTTTTGATTTCATAATCTGAATAATTTTTGTATTTTTTTGACATGCCATGTCCGCGAATATCATAAGTCAAAACATTGTACTTATTTTCAAATATCTTTTCGTACGGTAGCCATGCTGAAGAAGATCCGGAAGCTCCATGCGCGAATACCAGAGTCAATCTCTCCAGTTTAAATTCATTTGTTCTGTAATAAATCCTGTCCTCGAAAGTATGTTCTTGCATTTTTAATTTTTACCTTTTAGAGCCGAATAATAGGCTTCTTCCAACGACTCGACACTGCGATGTATATCATAATTTTTGCTTTTTTCAAAGCTATTCTTGCCGAACTTCTCACGCAAGGGAGCGTCGTCAACGAGTTTCAAAATTTGTCGCGCCAGATCTTCGTGATCTTGTGTTCTGAACAAAAATCCGTTGTCGTTCACAAAGTAACGTGACGCGCTCATCTTTGCGTCGGAGACGATTATAGGTTTACCACAAGCCATCGCTTCGAGAACTACCATACCTTCGAGCTCTGCTAAGGACGGCAGGACGAAAATATCGCTTGCGTTATATGCGTGTATCTTGTCTTCTTCGCTGACTAATCCCAAAAATGTGATGTGTTTAGTAATGCCAAGATTGGATGCTAGTTTTTCCAATTTCTGTCTCAAGTGTCCAGCGCCGACTATCATCAGGTGTGTGTTTTGATGTTTTTTTACGATTTCAGGTAACGCCTTTATGAGAGTGTCGACAGATTTTTCTGGGAACAGTCGTCCGACGAATAGCAATTTTACTTTTTCTTTTTGTACATTGAATCTTTCATTGAAATCGCCAATTGATTTAGACTGAAATTCTTTCAAATCTATTCCGTTGCTTATCACTGCCGACGGTTGATTTTTCTTGCCTAAGTTTTGCAAAAGAGAACGCGCCATTTCTGTCGGATAGATTAACGATTCCGCTTTGCCGTAAATCCACATCAGATATCTGTTCCAAATTCGGCCCAGCGTTGGCTGGATTATTTTTGGCATTTCCATAAATAAATTTTCTGGTTGGGAATGTGAATGCGCCACGATTTTAATCCCGAGTTTTTTCGCCGCCTTGATCGCGATGATGGCTCCGGACATTGGCAGAAGAATATGCACAACATCGATTTTTTCTTCTTTAAATATCTTCGTCAATTCTTTAACTGTCGGAAAAGCCAAGTTCCATCCGTTGCTTTTTGGAATAGGCAGACTGCGATAGTGATAAGCTTTCACGCCGTTGTGATAGGTGTGCTCTTTGTGTTCTTTAGATCGAGCGCCAATAAAAATAACATTATGTCCGCGTTCCTTCAACAATTTTCCGAATCGCAAAGTCGAAACAACCACGCCGGATTTATTGTTGCCGATCGGGTCGCAAATCATAGCGATGTTTAATTTCTTGTTTGGGAATTTAGCCATGTTTTAATTATAGTATATAATGTTAATATGTCTAAATTTGAAATTTACAGACGAGTGTTACCGAGCGTGGGACCTATTGTTCTACGCAATGTGGCTCTTCTTGTGAATGTGGTCATTTTTGTCGTCGTCGTATTGCTTTTTATTTTTGGAAACAAAGAGGCTGCGGTGTTTTTGGGTATCGTCTTTTTTATAAACACAGCTATCGCTATCGTCCAGGACATTCACGCGCGAACGCTCTTAGAAAAATTACAAATGCTGACAGCTTTGCGTGTCATTCGAATAAATGAAGATAAGACGGAAACATCCATCTTGGCAGAAGAAATAAAAAAGGGTGACTTAATAAAATTAAAACTTGGAGACCAGACCCCTTGCGAAGGAATATTAGCTTATGCGGAAGATTTGGAAATATCCGAAGCTTTGGTGACCGGCGAATCTGATTCATTTTCAAAAAAAGAGGGAGACAAAATGATTGCGGGAGCGATTGTAACTTCCGGCAAGGGGATCATGGAAGCGGTTGGAATTTTCAAAGACAGCCGTCTCTCTATCATCGCTGGAGAAGTGCAGAAATACGCGTCGAGTCCGAGTTCCATTCAAACTGCTATCAATATGGTTGTAAAATATTCCGGTTATGCTCTAGTTGCTGTCCTTGTGTTCGTAGTTGCGCGAGGGATTCTTTTACACTCGTCGAAATTAGAAATGGTGACAAACGCCGGAGCGCTCGCGAGCACCATCATACCGCAAGGATTGGTCGTGGTTATAACTTTATTGTTTGCCATCGGCGCTGCAAATTATTCAAGACGAGACGTTCTTTTCCAAGAAATAAACGCGACAGAAAAATTGGGACGAATAAAAAATCTTTGCATCGACAAGACCGGCACGCTGACAGATAACATTCTGGTGGTGGAAGATATGTTCATTTTTCAAGGTTTGAAAGAAACTGATGCAAACTCACTTATACACACTTATGTTTCTAATTCAGGTGATTCTTCGCAGACTTTTTCCGCCGTAAAAAAATATATTAATGAAAAAAAAATGCAAGGGGGTGAAAATGCAAAAATAATCAACAAACTTCCTTTCTCTTCTTGGCGACGATATGGAGCGATAGAAATAGTAGAGGGGAATATTTCCCAGACGATTCTTGTTGGCGCGCCTGATATTTTCCTTTCAAAAATTTTAAACGTGGAAGAAAAAAAATGGCTTTATGATATAACTGAAAAAAATGCTCGAGAGGGAAAAAGAGTTTTGTGCATTGCTCGCGCAAACGGAGTTGGATTTTCAAAGAATCTTTCTGAAGCCTCTCTCTCGGTTATAGCGGTATTTGTTTTTCGTCATACTTTGCGACAGGGCATTAAAGAGGCAATAAAATTTTTCCAAGAAAGAGGAATAAAAATAAGAGTAATCTCTGGCGACAATCCAAACACAGTGCGGGCTGTCGCGCTTTCTGTCGGCATAAAGGGCGCGAATGACGTCATAAGTGGAGAGCAAGTGGAGAGGTGGAGCGATTCAGATTTCAAAGTTAATGCTCGAGAGTATACGGTTTTTGCGCAGATTTTGCCGGAGCAGAAAGTGAGACTTGTGGAAGAATTCAAAAAAGATGGTTTTACTGCCATGGTTGGAGATGGAGTGAACGACGCTCTTGCTATGAAAAAAGCTGACCTTGGTATCGCCATGTTTGACGGCGTACCGGTGACGCGTCAGCTTGCCGATGTCATTTTGATGACCAATAGTTTTTCCGATCTACCCGGCGCGGTGAAGCTCGCAGACCACTTTATTCGAAGTATTGAAATAAATTCTGGCGTGTATATCAATATGAGCTTAGTCGGTTTGCTCTTTTTTGTCATCATAAGTTTCTTTGGATACTCGTATCCGCTCACACCGCTCAATATCACTTTCATAAATTATTTCACTGTTGGGTTTTCCGGAGTTTTAATCTCGTATTGGGCGTTACGTCCCTCGAGCGAAATATTACCTGCCGACAATAGACCGTTTTTGAAACGAATTATGCCTCTAGTTTTTGCTTGCGCGATAGTTGAAGCTATCGGTTCGGCGCTTATCTTTTTGTTGAGTCCGAATTACTTGAAAATCGCGCCGTCAAACACGCTCGTCGGACTCGCATTTATTTTTTTTGGTTTTCTATTTTTGATTTTTGGATTAAATGTGTATTGCGGGAAGCTTTCAAAGAAAGAAAAATGGGAAGTCGCTTTGCTCGGAGTGTTTCAAATCATAATGCTTTGCGTAGTCCTCCAAATTCCGCTTGTTATTCGCTTCTTCAATATAACTCTTCCATTTCCGTCGCTGATGGCAACAGGAGAAGCTCTTTTGATTCTAGTGGTGTTTGGAATCGCGCAATATTTAATTGTAAGAAAATTTTTTCTGAAGAAAAAAATTTGACAAAATGAATACTTTCATGTTACGCTGTAGATGAAACTGTTGAAAACAAAAATCGAATAAAAATTGAATCATGAGTACGAACTACATCGGTGGTTACTGGATCCTTAGTGTGTTGCCCATTTGGGCGACAGCCTTCATTCTCTATATGATGACCATGGGAGTCATCTTCATCCTTCGGGACAGATACGAAGGGTTGTTTTACAACACTTCGTATTCGGCCATGATCGGGGATGGTGCCTTGTTGGTCGTGGTGCTGATGGCTGCAGGGATATTGCAACGTGGAGAAACACTCATACCAACTTTACTACAAAGTGGGCGGAATCACTATGTAGTTGCTGTTTGGGGTTTTTCTTTTGGTGTGTTGTGCTGGTGGCTTAGTAGTGACCCCAAACAATGGGCGGATATCTGGCACAACTTGGTGATAGTCCCATTACTGTTCTATCTTGGTATCATTCTCTTGCCGGTTATTTTCAAAAACGGCACGAGGGCGGAGGTCGTCGCGACGCTTTTCTTTATCGTAATATGGATAGCGTTGGTTGGCTACGACAAGGTAACCCAAAGACTCAACCAGCGCGAATGTTACGATCTCGGCAGGCATCTTGACGAGATAAAACTGGAAAAAGATCAGGACCATCAGTTTTGGAGATAAAGGACATCGGGCTGGCGCAGAAGCGTCGGTCTACAACAACAAACCCTAACGAAAGGAGGTGATATAAAAATCCTACCGGTCGTTAGGGTTTTTATATTGTTTTTTTGTAAAAATTCTAATGCGCAACGGCGAAAGCTATGACTTTGCGTGCGCCGGATTCCTACAAAATTGTTGTCGCCTCGTTCAAAGTCGCGCCGGTGGTGGTGATGTCATCTATCAAAATTATATTTCTATTTTTTACTTTTTCCGCATTTTTTACGGCAAAAGAGCCCACAATGTTTTTTAATCTCTGACTTCTGCTTTCAATTCGCGCTTGGTGTTCTGTTTCTTTTGGTTTTATTAAAATATCATTTCTTAGAGAGAATACCTCACTCCCAGCCCCTCTCCTTGACAAGGAGAGGGGTGCCGGAGGCGGGGTGAGGTGGTTTGTTTTCGACAAGCGAATCAATTCTTTGCAAATTAATTCTGCTTGGTTGTATCCGCGTTCCCGATATCTTCTTGCCGAAAGGGGAATGGGAATCAAAATAACATTGTTGAAATTTTCCATCAAAGATAAATCAGCCAATTCTTCTGAAATTTTATCATACAAAACCTCGGCGAAAATATTTGCCAATCTTTTCTTGCCTTTGTATTTTAAAAACCAAAGAGCTTTTTTGACAGGCGGGTGACGATAGTCATATAGAGCAAAGATCCATTTGGCAGTCTCACGCTCCGCTAAAGGCGAATCAGAAAGGCAATTAATGCACAGGTCTACGCCAGCCTGATTGCAAGAAATGCATTTTGCAGGGAAAATTATATCTAATATGGTGTTTAAAAATCGCATTTATGGTATAATGCTACCACAAATGGACAATCCGTTGAAAAAGGTATTCTCATATTTTAGTAAACTCGGCGGTGGCGCAGGAGACAGTGCTGTCGGTATTGATATCGGTTCTTCGGCAATCAAGGTAGTTGAAATAAAAAGGAAAGGGGGAAAAGCGATTCTTGAAACGTACGGCGCGATAGCGCTTGGGCCATATGATTCTCTCGATGTCGGACGCGTGACCAATCTTCCTGTCGAAAAAATTGCGGAAGCGGTGAAAGAAGTTCTCAAACAATCCGGAGTGGTAAATACCTCAGGAGCATATTCTATTCCTGTACAATCGAGTTTAATTTTTACGATTGAGCTTCCGGCGCAAGTGGATGATGGAAAAATTTCGGAAATAGTTTCCACGGAGGCACGCAAATATATTCCAGTACCTATTACCGAAGTGTCTCTGGACTATTTTATCTTGCCTCAAAAAGAATCATCCTTTGAAGAGATGGCAAACGCTTCTGGCATTCCGCAAAAAGAACAAGCTGTGGAAAAGACAAACGTGCTTGTCGTTGCGACACAAAATAATGCAATTTCCAAATATCGTTCTATCGTTTCTCTCTGTTCTCTGATTGCTTCTTTTTTTGAAATCGAAATATTTTCTTCCATCAGGGCGAATTTTGAGCATGAACTTTCTCCGGTGCTCCTCATGGATCTCGGCGCATCTCGTACAAAGCTCTCCATTGTTGAATTTGGTATGGTCAAAAATCATCACACGATAGATAAAGGCGGAGCGGACATAACCGATTCTATTTCCAAATCTTTAGGTATTCCTTTTAGCGAGGCGGAAAGAATGAAAAAAGAATTTGGCCTTTTTGGCAACCCAGTGGAAAAGAGTTTGTCCGAAATTATTAAAATTCACACTGATTATATTTTTTCCGAGACAAATAATGTGCTGTTGGAATATGAAAAGAGGTATGGCAGAACTATTAGCAAAGTGATATTCACAGGTGGGGGATCTCTTTTAAAGGGGTTACTGGAAGTGGCATCAAATAACTTTCGGGCAGAGATAGAAATCGGTCATCCATTTTCCAAAGTTGGCGCTCCAGCATTTTTGGAGAAAGTTCTTGATGCTATTGGCCCAGAATTCGCAGTCGCGCTCGGTCTGGCATTGCGAAAATTGCAATAAATTGAAGTTTGAGGTGGGGATGTTGAGTTCTTTGATTTACCAACGTCAAAGTTATGCACACTTTACTTCATTTAAATTTGTTTTTGTAATATAATAGAGTACGATGGAGCCAAATTTCCAAACATCATTTATACCAAAAAAATCGATGGTGACAGAGCGCGCTATTCCTGAGCGTTCAGTCAACCTCTTTATGATTATTTCTTTCTTTGTTTTATTTACTGTGCTTCTAGCTACAGGCGGTCTTTATTTTTATAGAGGGATTATGACGAAAAGTGTAGGAGATAAAGAAAGTCAGTTAAATCTTGCCAAGGGAGGCTTTGAACCTGCAAAGGTGTCGCAACTTCAACTTTTAGATAAACGCTTAAATGCGGCAAGTGAGATTTTATCTAAACATGTGGCTATCACTCCTATCTTCAAAGCTCTTTCTGATATTACTATGAAAACTGTGCGTTACACCAATTTTAGCTACAGTCTCGGAGATGACAAAGATGCAAAAGTAGTCATTCAAATGAAAGGTCTTGCGACCGGTTATGCTTCCGTCGCTCTCCAGTCAGATCTTTTTGGCACAAAAGATGAGGGCAAGAATTTTATTGATCCTGTTTTTTCCAATCTAACGCTCGACGATAAAGGCAACGTTCTTTTTGACCTACAATTTTCAGTTGATCCATCTTTTGTTGATTATAAGCAGATGCTTTTAACACAAAGTTAATTTTTTTTATGATGCGATTTATTGCCCCAATCATTTTAATAGGAATCAGCATAGCTGCTTTTTTTACTTTTGCTCGTCCTTTTTATAACGATATCGGCAAGTTGCGTGGGGAAGTGGTGTCGTATGATGAAGCCCTGAATAATTCCAAGATGTTCAGAAATGAGGAAGATAAACTAACTCAAAAATACAACTCTATAAGCAAAGATGATTTAACGAAAATTCAAAAACTTTTGCCGGACAACATTGATAACATACGTTTGATTCTTGAGATAGAACAAATAGCATTGCCTTATGGTATGGTCTTGAAAGATATCAAATACAGCGCAACCGATACCGCAAAAAACTCCACAGCAAATAGCGGGGCAACTGTTCAAGGAGGCGGGATGGCTCAATCTTCGTCGAAAGACTACGGAATTTGGGATTTGGAATTTTCTACGACAGGCACTTATAGCAATTTTCTCAATTTTACAAAGGATTTAGAAAGTAATCTCAGAATTGTGGATATATCATCTGTCCAATTTTCGTCTGGCACGGTGATTGGAGGAAAGGTAACTTCTGGTTCTCCCTCTTCTGAATCTTACAAATACGATTTCAAAATTAAGACTTATTGGCTAAAAAGTTAAAGTCTAGAAAAATTAAAACAAAAACATGTCAAAAATAAAAAACATAATAATATTCGTCTCAATCGCAGTAGCTCTTGTTTTGATTTACATTTTTTTCATAAAACCGTCTGATGATACTCCAGCCGCCTTGATTTCCTCAGGAGGAACCCCTACGACTTCAAGCGGGGTAGTGGCGGCGGATGCCAATTCAAAAGTTGCTAGAGATTTTCTGGATTCACTACTCAATATAAAAAATATAAAATTAAACGATACTATTTTTTCTGACAATGCGTTTATCAGTTTGCATGATTCCAGTATCACACTTACGCCGGATGGGACAGAAGGTCGCGTAAATCCATTCGCTGCTCTGGGAAACGATGCTGTTTCGACTCCTTCTATTCCAACTGTCCCGCCAGCCTGTACACTGCCGAAAGTCTTGGACACTACGACAAATACATGTGTTAACCCTTCTCACTAAAAATTATGAGCCTTTTAGAAGAACTAGCTAAAGAAGGCGGAATTGAAAAGAGCCAGATTGGCGAGATTAAAGCCCGCGCGCAAGAGAAATATAATGGAGACATAGATGAGGCTCTCTTAGAGTCTGGTGTGACAGAAGAGAAAATTCTCGAAGTAAAGGGAAAGTATTTGAATATGCCGGTGAAAAAAGTTAATCGTCAAGGACTTTCCTTCAATGCTTTGAAATATATTTCCGAAGATTCGGCGATGCATTATCGTTTTGCTCCGATTGAGTTGTCGGAAGGAACGCTCCAAGTGGGAGTTACGGATGGAGAAGATATGCAAGCGATGAATGCTTTGCAATTTATTTCCGCCAAGTTGGGCATACCCTTTAAAATTTTTTTAATTTCAAAAAGCGATTATGAGAGTATCATGGAAGCCTACAAGGGTCTCGGAAGTCAAGTGGAGAGCGCGCTTGGTGAATTGAGCGAGGAAGATGCCAAGAATTTAAGCGAGGAAAATTTAAGCAAAGAGATCAAGAATATGAAGCCGGGCGAGGAGGCAAAGATAGTGGAAGACGCGCCGGTTATCAAAATCGTGGCTGTTATTTTGAGAAATGCTTTGGAAGGTGGCGCTTCCGATATACACATCGAGTTCACTGGAGAAAAAGTGAAAGTGCGTTTTCGAGTGGACGGAACGCTTCATACTTCTATAGTTTTACCACCAAATGTTTACAGCGGAATAGTGGCGCGCATAAAGATTCTGTCGAAGCTTAGATTGGATGAAAAAAGAAAACCCCAAGATGGAAGTTTCAGCGCCAATATTGACGGACGCAAGGTTGATTTTCGTGTTTCCACCATGCCGGCATTTTATGGCGAGAAAGTTGTCATGCGTATACTTGATTCTGAAAAAGGAGTAAAGCCCTTGGATCAACTTGGCCTATCAGAGACGAATCTAAATATGATGAGAGAGGCGCTTAAGAAACCGTATGGGCTTATTTTAATTACAGGTCCGACAGGTTCCGGAAAATCAACGACTATGTATTCGATGATGAACGAGCTTGATAAAGAGGGAAGCAACATTGTGTCTCTCGAAGATCCTGTGGAATATCACATGCCGGATATCAACCAATCACAAATGATGCCGGAAATCGGATACACTTTCGCTTCTGGACTTCGCTCTATCCTTCGTCAAGACCCGGATATCATAATGGTGGGAGAGATCCGTGACAAGGAAACGGCCCAACTTGCTATTCAAGCGGCTTTGACTGGGCACCTTGTTATTTCGACTCTACATACGAACAATGCTATCAGCGCTGTGCCTCGCTTGGTGGATATCGGCGTTGATCCGTATCTGATCGCGCCGACTCTCATTTTGTCTGTGGCGCAACGTCTTGCTCGACTCACTTGTCCTAGCTCCCGAAAACTCGTACCGATGGATGAAAGCATAAAGATACAGATTGAAGAACAAATGAAAGATTTGCCAATTGAGTTCAAGAAAGAGATCGGAGTTGAAGGTCATGTGGGGCAAATGTACGATACGGTTCCTTCAGGCGAATGCCCTTCTGGCACGAGAGGTCGTATCGCTGTTTTTGAAATGTTTAAAGTGGACAAAGAATTACAGAATGTGATATTGAGAAGCCCGACCAATGGAGAAATATATAAAGTAGTTCGCAAAAAAGGAATGCTACTCATGAAAGAAGATGCCATGCTCAAATCTCTGCAAGGTGTAATTCCTTTTACAGAAGTGTATAATTTTAGTAATGAGAGCGAGTAGGTTTACAAAGTATTTCATGATATAATCAGTTATTAACAATAATGGTAAAAATATATGGAAGGAGAAAAAAGAAAAATTTTAATAATCAATGACGACAGTTTCCTTTTGGACATGTACGCGCTCAAGTTCAGTCAAAATAATTTTGAAGTTTATACAGCGACTTCTGCCGCGCAAGCCTTGAAGAAACTAAACGAGGGACTCGATCCAGTTGTTATGTTGGTTGACATAATCATGCCGGAGATGGACGGCTTTGAAATGCTGGAGAAAATAAATAAAGAAAAGTTGTCTCCAAATTCTAAAAAAATAATCTTGTCCAACAAGAGTCAGCAATCGGATATCGATAAAGGGAACGATTTGGGTGTAGCAGGGTATATTATAAAAGCGAATTCCACTCCATTGGAAGTTATCAATCAGGTGATAAGCATTTTAGGGAAGGGTATCATAAATAAAGCGTAAAAGTTCATAAAATATAATTATGGATTATAAGAAAAAACTAGAAGAGCTCATCTTGACTGTTATTCGCGAAGGCGGATCGGATTTGCATTTGGGCACTGGACGAGTGCCAGCTATTCGAGTGTCAGGTGAACTTATTTTTTTGGTAAAGCATCCGATTTTTACAGAAGAAGACATGGTTGGGATCTTAGGCGAGATTCTGCAGAAGGAAAAAGTCAACAAATTTATGGAAGAACAAGAAGCGGATTTCTCTTTTGATTTTCGAGGGGAAGCGCGACTTCGCGGCAACGCTTTCTTTCAAAAAGGTCTCATTTGCATAGTTTTCCGGTTAGTGCCGAAAGTGAAGACCATTTCTGAACTGCACCTACCTGCCATTATTTCCGATTTAGCTCGTAAAAAGCAGGGATTTTTTCTTGTTGTCGGTCCGGTCGGGCAGGGCAAGTCAACCACTCTTTCTGCAATGGTGGATCTGATCAATAATGAACAAGCTCGCAACATTATAACAATCGAAGATCCTATTGAGCACGTGCATGTTCCAAATAAATCCATCATCAGCCAACGCGAAGTCGGTATTGACACCAAAGATTTTCATGTTGCGCTCAAATCAGTCTTTCGAGAAGATGTGAATGTGATAATGATCGGCGAGATGCGCACGCCGGAAACGATAGCCACCGCAGTGACTGCCGCTGAGACGGGGCACCTCGTCCTTTCCACTTTGCACACCAATAACGCTTCCCAGACGATAGACAGAATAATCGATTCATTTCCGGGCGATCAGCAAGATCAGATTCGCGCTCAACTCGCATCGTCGCTTCTTGGAATCTTTTCTCAGAGGCTTATTCCTAGGATTACCGGTGGTCTTATTCCCGCTTACGAGCTCCTTTTGAACAATAACGCAGTGTCAAATTTAATTAGGGAAAAAAGAACTCATGAAATAGACGTAGTAATTGAAACTGGAATGGAATCCGGAATGATTGACTTAAACCATTCTCTAATGGAACTTGTGCGTTCCGGAGAGATTTCGATAGAGAACGCTTATCAATACTCGCTGAATCCGAAGGGTCTCGAAAGAATGATTTGAGTAGTTGAAAGTCATCAAGTTCGTAAAGTCCATAAAGTAAATGCATTACAAATTCAACTTTATAAACTTTATAACATTAAAAACTTTAAGAACTAATTCACCATGTTATTCAAATATAAAGCAATAGATTCACAAGGAGGAAGCAAAGAAGGAGAAATCGACGCGTCCAGTCGCGACATGGCGATCAGCGGGCTCCAGAGGAGGGGACTTGTCATTATTTCCATCAAAGACGAAAAAGAGAGCAAGTCTATATTCCAAATTTCTTTTTTTGATAAAGTTTCCAATAAAGACATTGTGATTCTTTCTCGCCAGATTGCCACCTTGTTCGAGGCTCAAGTCTCCGCATTGAAAACGTTCTCGATGCTCGCCGCCAATACAGAAAACAAATTGCTAGGTAAAAAGCTGTCCGAGATTTCCGATGATCTCCAAGCGGGAGTTTCCATTTCTGGCGCGCTAGCAAAGCATCCGGATGTGTTTTCAAATTTTTACGTGAATATGGTCAAAGTGGGCGAGGAGACAGGCAAACTCAACCAGACCTTCCTCCACCTGGCGGAATATCTCGATCGTCAATATTCTCTCACTTCTAAAACTAGAAACGCTCTTATCTATCCGGTATTCGTGATAATCACTTTCTTTGTCGTGATGACTTTAATGTTTGTCGTTGTGATTCCGAAACTCTCATCTATTATTTTGGATTCTGGTCAAACGGTGCCCTTTTATACTCAAGTAGTTATCTTTATTTCCAACATTTTCGTCCATTACGGTTTTCTTGCGTTGATTTTTGTGGTTTTGCTTGGTATTTGGGTTTGGAGATTGTCGACGACAGAGAAAGGTAAGCAGTATCTCGATTCCTTAAAGCTTTCTCTGCCAGCTGTCGGCAACTTGTATACAAAACTTTATCTTTCGAGAATCACAGACAATTTGAACACAATGCTTGGTTCTGGCGTTCCCATTATCCGCTCGATAGACATCACAGCCGAAGTCGTCGGCAGTCGCGTTTATAAGGAACTTTTGGTAGAAGTGGCAGATGGCGTAAAGTCTGGTCTCGCTCTTTCTGTTGCGTTTGAAAAACACAAGAAAGAAATTCCCGGCATTTTGGTGCAAATGGTGCAAGTCGGTGAGGAAACTGGTTCAATGGGAACTATCTTAAAGACTTTGACTGATTTTTACAAAAGGGAAGTGGACGATGCGATTGATACGTTGGTGGGTTTGATCGAACCTGTGATGATCGTGGTATTAGGCTTGGGAGTCGGAATACTCTTGGTTTCTGTTTTGGGTCCAATTTACAATATGGCAGGGGGAATTAGCTAGAATTCACCTCACCCTGGCCCTCTCCTGAAAGGAGAGGGGGAAAATAGGAGGGTGTGGATAACTCGCTTGCATATATATATCTCTCTTTATGTTATAATTATCGTATTAAAAATAAGTCGAAATTATTATAGATTATTAATTAATATTTCAGCCCTAGGCTGATCCGCCTCGGGCGGGAAAAATTATGAAGAATTTTAAAAAAGGTTTTACGTTAATTGAATTGTTGGTCGTTGTGGCTATCATTGGTATCTTGGCATCAGTTGTGTTGGCATCTTTGAACACTGCAAGGTCAAAGGGTTCGGATGCGGCTATCAAGGCAAACTTGGCAAATATGCGTGCACAAGCAGCAATGTATTATGATACAAATTCAACCTATGGTACTAGTGTTACTTGTACTGTGACTGCTGCTAACCCTAACGTGCTTACTGGTTGTACTGGTCTCTTTGCTGATACAACAATGCAATCTGCTTTGAAACAGGCTGCAAACACTTCGGGTCAAACAGTCACTGCCACAACTGATACTACTGGTGGATTGTTTGGTGTTGAAGCTGTGTTAAAATCAAGCTCCACAACCGCTTTCTGTGTTGACTCAGCTGGCAAGACAAGCACACCAACTATCACTTCTAATACTGCAGTTGCTGTAACAGCCTGTCCGTAGTTTATTTAGTTTTTTTCAAAAAACCACTTCTTGACTTAGTCTGAAGTGGTTTTTTGTTTTTATGAGATTGTGGTACAATACAAAGAGGTCTTTTATTATTTATTTTTTTTATTTTCATGAAGAATTTTAAAAAGGGTTTTACGTTGATTGAATTGTTGGTCGTTACTGCTATTATCGCCATCTTGGCGTCGGTTGTGTTGGCGGTATTAAGTAACTCCAGAAGTAGAGGTGTCGATGCGGCAGTGAAATCAAATTTAACAAATGCTATCAAGCAAGGAGAAATACTTTATAGTACGAGGACTAATAGCCCGTATACTTATACAGGTGCCTGTACTAATGGTTTAGTGGCAGGAGAAACTATACAAGGAGCTGGCGTGTTAGTTTTTGCAGCTGCTAAGGCTTTTGGTCTGCCAAATTATTCTGGGTATACAACCGCTGGTACTGGATTAATCGCAGTTTGTCATGCTGATCCAGCGGGTAGCGCATGGGCAGCCGAAGTTCCCTTGAGTGGTAGTTCTACTGCACCGAATATAAAAGTATGGTGTGTAGATAGCACAGGAAAATCTTTGCAAGAGAGTAATAGTCTTCCTGCTTTTGTTTATGCTTGTTCTTAAAATCTCATTAGAGTAGCAAGAGAGTAGCAAAGAGAGTTTCGCAAAGTTTCGCAAGAGTTTCGCAAGAACGGTTCTAGTTTCGCAAGAACCGTTCTAGTTTCGCAAGAGTTTCGCAAGAACCGTTCTGAGTTTCGCAAGAACCGTTCTTGCGAAAGGTTAGAAGAGTTGATATACTCTATTAATGTTAAGAAAAGATCCATTTATCACAGGAGAGTACTATCACATCTACAATCGAGGGATAGATAAACGAACGATATTTAAATTACAAAGAGATTATGAAAGGTTCATGATGCTCTTATATCTTGCAAACTCGGAAGATTCTTTTCGTTTGGATGATCTTTTAAACAAATTTCATAAAACATTTGATGAAATTTTAGTCTTGGAAAAAGAAAAATCTTTGGTTTCTGTCGGTGTTTGGTGTTTGATGACCAATCATTTTCATTTATTAATCAAACAAGAAGTTGACGGGGGAATTACGAAGTTTATGAGAAAATTGGGGGTCGGGTATTCAATGTTTTTCAATATCAAGTATCAAAGAAGAGGATCTTTGTTTGGTGGTTTATTTAAATCAAAATTAATAGGTGATAATGACAATTACATGCGTCAGTTATTGGCATATATTCATTTGAATTCCTTAGACGTAAAATTTTCCGGTTGGGAAAAACTAATAAATGGAAAGGAAAAGTATACAAAAGAATGGAAAGATTTTTTAAAAAATTATAGATATTCAAGTTATCAAGATTATATTGGCATAAAACGTTCAGAAGGGAATATCTTAAACCGAGGTGCTTTTCCAGAATATTTCAGTGAAGAGAATTCCTTTGAAGGTTTTGTAGATAGTTACCTTTCGCAAGAACCGTTCTTGCGAAAGGGTGAAAAGGAATAATTTCGGATTTTGTTTGTGCTATAATTAAAAAATGATTTCATTGTTTGCTGTTGTTTTCTTCATCTTCGGCCTTATCATCGGCAGTTTTTTGAATGTCGTTATTTTCCGGCTCAATACGAAGAGGTCTTTCGGTGGCAGGAGCGGATGCATGTCTTGTTTGAATAAACTCTCTTGGTATGAGCTTATTCCGCTTTTCAGCTTTCTCGGTTTGAAAGGAAGGTGCCGAAATTGCAAAAGCAAAATTTCGATTCAGTATCCTTTGGTGGAATTTGTGACGGGCATCGTTTTTGCTTTTCTTTTTTTAAGACTTTTTGCTTCTGGTGGACAAAATAGCTTTTTAACTTTACCGTTTATTATAACTTACACTTATTATGCTATCACCTTTTCGCTTTTGATGGTTATCTCAGTTTACGATTTAAGACACAAAATAATTCCCGATTCACTTGCTTTTATTTTTGGCGCACTGGCTTTTCTCGGTTTATTTTTCTTCCACGGCGGAAATTTTTACTGGCAGATGCCGTCAATTCTAGAATTTTTGTCGGGCTTTTTAATTGCTTTACCTTTTGCTTTTTTTTGGTTTGTGTCGAGTGGCAGGTGGATGGGTCTTGGAGATGCAAAGCTCGCTCTCGGCATCGGCTGGTTGCTCGGTTTTGTCGGCGCGCTTTCAGGTCTCGTCATAGCTTTTTGGTCTGGAGCACTAGTAGGGATTTGTCTTATTATTTTCAAGAGCAGTAAAACAAGTAGATTAGGAATGAAAAGCGAAATTCCATTCGCTCCATTTCTGGTCTTCGGAGCCTTCCTGGTTTTTATTTTTGGATTGAATCTTTTTGGGCTATGAAAAAAATGATAAAAATACAAAAGAATAAAGGTATGACTTACATAGAACTGATTGTAGTTCTTTCTATTTTTGCGATAATGAGTTCGATAGTTATTTTTAATTATGAACAGTTCCAAGCGAAAGTGGATGTCAAAAATCTGGCGAGCGATATTGCTTTGAAAATTGTCGAAGCGCAGAAGTCAGCTCTGGACGGACAATTACCATCACTCACTCAGCAATCACAGATAGATTCAACGTGGAAACCTTCTTATGGAGTTTATTTTGATCTTTCAACTGACAGCAAAAGTTTTATTTATTTTACTGATCTTAACAATATTAACAATAATCCTGGTACGCAAAATAGCCAGTATGACGGAACTTCTTCTTGTAATGGTGAATGCATAGATAAAATTCTAATAACTAGGAATGATTCTATATCTCAGATAGCAAGTTGCACAGGTTCTCCCATTGTTTGCACTCCAATTACAAATCCTTTTTCTGTGTCTTTTTCGAGACCCAGCTCAACTGCTGTATTTTTTTCCAACACTACACAATTAGTATTAACGGGTGCTTCCTACATTCAAATTACAATCAAGTCGCCAAAAACAGCTTCCGCCACAATAAAAGTCTATCCTTCAGGTAGGATTCAAGTAGACTAGATAATTGTAAAGTAAAAAGTTATAAAGAGATGCAAAATAAAAACAACAACAACAGAAAAAGAGGATTCACAATAATAGAAACGATGATTTCAGTTTCGCTTTTTTTAATTATTGTCATGGTTGGTATGGGGGCGCTTTTAAATGCCGACATGCTTCACAACAAATCAAAAAGCATGCGTTCCATTATGGATAATTTGAGTTTCATTATGGAAGACATGTCTAGAAATATAAGGACGGGATACAATTATAGGTGTTACGAGAGTGGTACTTGGCCAGGCATAAGTCAGCAGTCCGTTTTTAATACTCCTCAAAGTTGCATAAGTGGCGGAGTATTAGTTTTTGAAGAAGCTCATGGAAAAAATCTTTTAACTACTCCACCTGATACAAATGCGACCGATCAATGGATATATAAAATTGAATCAACCGATGGGGGTCTCACTTTTGATATTAGCAAATCTGTTGATGGCGGAGTTACTTGGGTTCAAATGAATTCAGATGAAGTCAGTCTAAATGGGGTAAGCGGTTTTTCAGTAATAGGCGCAGAGGCGGGTGATAATCAGCAACCTTTTGTCACCATAAAGTTGGTCGGAAATATAAATTTGCAAAATAATATTCAAACACCTTTCTCTTTACAAACTTCAGTTTCGCAAAGACAGATAGATAGATGAGTAGTTATAAAGTTGAAAGTTTATAAAGTTATAAAGAAATGAAATTATTTTTTAAAAAAGTTAATAAGACAAATAAGGGTTTCACTTTAGTAGAGATGCTTGTTGCCATTTCGATTTTTACTGTGTCATTGCTTGGCATAATGTCTGTTTTGGCATCTGGTGTTGCTAATACCACTTATGCTAAACAGAAAATGGTAGCTACTTATCTGGCGCAAGAAGGTATCGAATATGTGAGAAATATGCGAGATACCGAAGTTTTATATGGGTCTGGTAATATTATCGCTAGATGGAATAGATTTAAAAATAATCCCAACATTGCTAGTACAATACCTGCTCCTTCTGATGCAAGTTTTACTCGCACAATCTCAATGACCAAAATAAATTCAGATGAGGTGCAAATTTTTTCGAAAGTTGAATGGACCCAAGGTTCCGGCTCTTACAGCATAACTTTTTCAGAAAATTTATTTAATTGGATAGAATAGAATTATGGAGATAAAAAAATTACAAAAGAATAAGGCCTGCCCGCATTACTACGCAAAGCGTTGTAGGCGGGGATTCGTAATACTTTTTGCAGTTACGTTGGCGGCTATTCTTTTGTCTATAGCTATCGGTGTTACGAATGTGGCTTTGAAAGAAATAAAATTTAGCACATCAGCCAAGGGTACCAACGACGCTTTTTTTGCTGCTGATACAGGTATTGAATGCGCGCTAGTTAATGATAAATCAACTATAAACTCTTTTACACAATCTGGAGGTCCATCTTCTATACAATGCATTGGTTTGACAATTACTCTCACTAAAACCGGCACTTCTTTAAATCCTGTTTGGGATTTTGTAGTTCCAAGTTTGGGAAGTTCAAGTCAGTCTTGCGCTAAAGTGAAAGTTACGAAAGATTTTTCGCTCAATACTGCTGTTGTTGTTTCAAAAGGATACAATAACGGAAGTGGTGGGGATCCTTCGAATTGGACGTGTTCTAATACCAATAATGTAGAACGAGAATTACAGGTAAGCTATTAACTGCGGTATGGATAAATCTAGCATTCAAAAAAGAATAACAAAACTGCGAAGCGAAATCGCGCGATTGAGAGACGCTTATCATACAAAAAATGCGCCTGACGTTACCGACGAGGTGTATGATTCTCTGACTCGCGAGCTGAAAGAGCTTTTGCAAAATTATCCAGAATTTGACGATTCAAATGCTCCGGAAAACAGAGTGGCAGGCAAACCGCTCGACAAATTCGTCAAAGTAAAACACGAAGTGAAAATGTTTTCAATCGGCAATGTGTTTTCAGCAGAAGAACTTTTTGCTTGGGAAAAAAGAAACTTAAAATTACTTCCCAATCTACAAAAACAATCTTTGGATTATTTTTGTGAGTTAAAATTCGACGGACTGGCTATATCGCTTATCTACGAGGATGGAAAATTTGCAAGAGGTGTGACGAGAGGAGATGGAGAAATCGGCGAAGACATTACCCAAAATTTGAAAACAATTAAAACGATTCCGCTCGCGTTCGAGGCGCCATATCCAGAAAGGATAGAGATTCGTGGCGAAGCGATTATGAAAAAAAATGTGTTGAAAAAACTCAATGAAGAAAACGAAAAAGAGGGGAAATTACTTTTTGCCAATTCGCGAAACGCTGCGGCGGGAAGCTTGCGCCAACTCGATCCAAAACTCGCAGAAGAAAGGCATCTAGATTTTTTTGCATATGAAATAGCGCAAATCAAAGGAGAAAAATGGCAGAAATATGTTGATAAACATTCTTTGAAACACGAATTACTAAAAAAATTAGGCTTTGCCGTTGATGTGTACGCGAAGGAGGTTGTCGATTCAAAAGACATTTTAAATTTCATCGATAAGATTTCCAAAGTCCGCGACAGTTTAGATTTTGGCATTGATGGAGTGGTTATCAATGTGAATGAAACGAAGATTTTTGAAAATCTTGGAGTGGCGGGGAAAGACCCTCGCGGAATTATTGCTTTTAAGTATCCGGCTGAGAAGGCGACTACCATCGTGAAAGATATTTTGATTAATGTTGGGCGTACTGGTGTCTTGACGCCACTTGCCGTTTTTGAACCGACTCTCGTAGCGGGTTCTAGAGTTTCAAAAGCAACCTTGCATAATATGGATCAAATAGAACGTTTAGATTTACGAATTGGTGATACTGTTGTTATAGAAAAAGCGGGGGATGTTATTCCGAAAGTTGTCGAAGTTTTGACACGTATGCGCACAGGCAAAGAGAAGAAATTTAAAATGCCGAAAACTTGCCCAGCTTGTAGGGGGAGCATAGAGAAAAAAGAAACATCTGCGCAAATTCGCGAAATTTCCTCTGGCTTGACCCTTCCCGGAGTACCGGGTGGGACCCACACCATTCAGAAATCTCGCGAATTTGCGCAGATGTCTGTTGCTTACTATTGTTCAAATCCAAAATGTCCGGCAAAAAATGAAAGATATCTTGAACATTTTGTGTCTGTTTTTGAAATATACGAGCTCGGTCCGAAAATTTTGAGTCGATTTAAAGACGAAGGATTGATAACAGACGCGGCGGATATTTTTACGCTTGAAAAAGTTGACATCGCGCCCTTGGAGAGGTTCGGAGAAAAATCAGCCGAGAATATTATAAAAGAAATAGAAAACAAAAAACATGTTTCCCTCACACGTTTTCTGTGGGCGCTTGGAATTTTGCATGTGGGTGAGGAGACTGCGCGAGACTTAGCAGAACATTTTGGCACTCTGGAAAAGTTAATATTCTCTGCAAGGCAAGACCTTGCAGAAGTAGATAATATCGAAAACATCGGTCCCGCGGTATCAAAAAGCCTTGTTGTTTTTTTTAATGATAAAAATAATTTAAACTTCATAAAAAAATTAAAAAAAAATGGTGTGGTTGTGGAAAAAGCAGAAGAAAATCTAGCAAAGAGAAACGGGAAATTAAAAGGATTAAGTTTTGTTTTGACTGGTACGCTCCCAAATATGTCTCGAGAGATGGCAAAAAAGAAAATAATCTCTTTAGGAGGAAAAGTTGTGGGTTCAGTTTCAAAAAACACTTCCTATGTCGTAGCGGGGGTTGATCCGGGTTCCAAGCTAAAAAATGCGGAAAAATTAGGCGTTAAAGTGCTAGATGAAAAAAAGTTCCAAAATATGATAGGATAGTTTATTGCAGATGATAAGGAGGGTTCGCATAGTGGTCTAGTGCGCATCCCTGGAAAGGATGTATGTCCGAAAGGGCATCGAGAGTTCGAATCTCTCACCCTCCGCACGGCCATTTTGGCTGTTTAAAAAATAAATAAAATTTGCCATCCTAGCTCAGTTGGTAGAGCACGTCTTTCGTAAAGACGGGGTCCCGAGTTCGATCCTCGGGGATGGCTCATGGATAAAGAAAGCATACAGCAAAAAATAAATGAGTTAGAGACGCAGATGCTCGCGCCGGAATTTTGGAATGATAAAAACAAAGCGCAAACGATCATCAAAGAAATTGCCGATTTGAAAAGTTCGCTTTCGGGCGTCGGTAAGTTTGATAAGGGTAACGCTATTGTGACTATTTTTTCCGGCGCAGGCGGGGACGACGCGGAAGATTTTTCGGCTATGCTTTACAGAATGTATAGGAAATTTTTTGAAAAAAAAGGCTGGGGAATGGAGCTTATTCATTCGAACGAGAACGATCATGGAGGTTACAGAAATATAACTTTTGAAATATCCGGTAAAAATGTCTATGGAACTTTGAAAAACGAATCAGGAGTGCATCGCTTGGTCCGCATTTCGCCTTTCAATGCCAAACAGCTTCGTCACACTTCTTTTTCGATGGTGGAAGTTATACCGAAATTTGAAAAGACTAACAGCGCGGACATAGAATTGCCGGAAAAAGACATAGAAATTTCTATTGCTCGTTCTGGTGGTCCCGGAGGACAGAATGTGAACAAGAGAGAAACAGCGGTGAGAATTGTGCATAAACTTACAGGGCTTTCCGTTCACGTGACGTCAGAAAGATCTCAAGCGCAGAATAAAGAAAAAGCGATAGATATTTTGAAGGGTAAACTTTTTAAAAGAAAGGAAGAAGAAAAAATCGCGAGAGAAAAAGGAATGTACATAAGCAAGACAACTTCCATCGAGTGGGGGAATCAGATTCGCTCGTATGTCCTTCATCCGTATAAAATGGTAAAAGACCACAGGACAGATACCGAGACTTCCAACGTTGACGCAGTTTTAAACGGCGATTTGGATATTTTTATTGAAGCAGAGAAAAATTTGTAAAAGCATTTAAAAAGCAATGATATTTTCTATATTGATTACAATAATCGGCCTTTCGCTTTTTGAAACGGTTTCGTCTGTTGATAATGCGATTATCAATGCGGAAGTGCTTTCTACGATGGGCGCGCGGGCTCGGCGCTGGTTTCTTACTTGGGGGATACTGGTTGCGGTTTTTGTTGTCCGGGGACTTCTGCCTTTCGTAATAATTTGGGCTTTCAATAAGTCGCTCAATCCGATTCAGATCTTGTCGGCCACATGGTCGAACGATCCTATAGTTTTGGAATCTATAGAGAAATCGGCTCCGATTTTGCTCGTGGCGGGTGGAATTTTTCTTTTATTTTTATTTCTGCATTGGCTTTTTCTTGAAGATAAACATCTTGGGTTACCGAGAACGGAGAAATTTTTTATGTCGAAAGGCGTTTGGTTCTATGCGACGGTTTCCATCTTACTCGCAGTTATTTCATGGTTTGCTCTAAAAGAAAATAGCCTGATGGGTTTTGGAGCTGTTGTTGGCTCAAGCATATTTTTTATTACTCACGGTTTTAAACAGAATGCAGAAGCACAAGAGAAGAGACTGTCCAATAGTGGGCGTTCCGATTTGAGCAAACTTTTATTTTTGGAAATAATTGATAGCACTTTTTCTGTCGACGGGGTTCTAGGCGCTTTCGCTTTTACTCTTTCGGTGCCTTTGATTTTGCTCGGGAATGGTCTAGGCGCTTTTATAGTACGAGGTCTAACAATTCGGAACATTGAGCGTATTAAAAAATATGTTTATTTAAAAAATGGGGCGATGTATTCCATTTTGGTTCTTGGTATAATCATGATATTGCACAGTTTTGGTTTCCGTGTTCCCGAATATGCTTCTCCGCTCGCCACCTTTTCCATAATCGGATTTTTCTTTTGGAAGTCAAAAATACATCTTAAATTAAATTTTAAATAAAATGAAAGATTCAGAAAAAAAATTCAAAGAGGAATATAGCAAGTTGAACAAAGCCCAGAAGGAGGCTGTGGATGCTATCGACGGACCAGTGATGGTGGTGGCTGGACCGGGGACAGGGAAGACACAGATACTGGCTCTTCGCATCGCGAATATTTTAACCAAGACGGACAACAAAGCAGATAGTATACTCTCTCTCACTTTTACGAACTCCGGTGTGAAAGCTATGCGCGAACGTTTGCGCGAATATATCGGCGTCGAGGCTTCAAAAATTCATGTTTCCACTTTTCACAGTTTTGGTATGGAGATTATCGAGAAATATTTTCGTGTTTTGGATTTAGAAGAGATGCCAAAATTGATGGATGAGATGGATTCTGTAGCGATCTACGATGCGATTTTGGAGGATAATGAATGGGAATATATCCGTCCGAGGTCAGACGCTTCTAGATATTTTAACGATTTGAATAATTTGATTTCACTCTTGAAACGCGAGCGGATAGATCCTGAAGCTTTCGAAAATTTGATAAAAGAGGAAATTGACAGTCTAGAATCCGATCCTGAAAATATCTCTTCGCGCGGGGCGACAAAGGGCGAACTAAAGAAAGATGTGCAAAAAAAGATAGAAGGATTGGCACGCACACGTGAAGCCGTTAAATTCTATGAATTTTACGAGGAAGTGAAGAAAGAAAAAAACTTTATTGATTACGACGATATCTTTCCATATTTGGTGAAAATCATAGAGAACTCAGAAGAAGCATCTTTTGATTTGAAAGAGAAATACCAATATATTTTGATAGACGAGCATCAAGACTCTTCCGGCGTGCAAAACGAATTTTTGGAAAAAGTTTGGAAATCGGAAGAAAAGCCGAACATTTTCGTGGTGGGTGACGATCGTCAGCTTATCTATGGTTTTTCAGGCGCGTCTCTTTCTTATTTCGAAAATTTTAAGCATGTTTTTGGAAAAGCCAAGCTGATCACTTTGGAAGAGAATTATCGTTCAACGGAAAATATTTTGAATGCCTCTCATAGTTTGCTTCAAAGTTCCATTACTGATGGAAAGTTGAAAAGCAGTCATAAAGAAAATTATCCACTTCGTTTGGTTGAGGCGAGCTATTCCCGCGATGAAATTATTGCCTGCGCGCTTGAGATAAAAGATAAAATATCAGCAAAAAATAGCGAGAAGAAAGTTGATCTTGACGAGATAGCCATACTTGTCCCCAAAAATAAGCAGGCGCGAGAGGCTGTAGCGATTTTGCGAGATATGGGTATACCTGTGGCAGGTGGAGAGAAGTTGAATTTTTTTGATTCAGAAGAAGCACAGGCTTTCTTACAAGTTTTGAAGATAATTGCGAACCCAGCAGACGAAATTGTTCTTTCCGAATCTTTTTTCAATAAGTTTTCAGGAGTTTTACCACTCGAAGCTCACAAATTTGCAAAAGAAAATCATATGCGGGAATTTTCTATTTTGAATACCGTTTCGGAAACGCCAACCCTTTTTCAAGATGAAAGTTCTGTGAAAATTTGGCTAGCGAAATTAAAGTCCTGGATACAAAAATCCAGTGATTTGAGTTTGTATTCTTTGTTGCAAAATATTGGTTCAGAATTTTTGCTTGATACCGCGAAAAATCATGAAGATTTGATGGTTCGTATAGAGGTTGTACGCACACTTTTGCATTTAGTGCTTGCGCAAATGGAGAAAAATCCAAAAATGACATTGAAAGAATTTTTGACTTTTGTGAATCGTCTAGAGTCTTACGGAAAACATATTCCACTCGCTGTATTTTCTGCGGATGTCGGCGTAAAAGTGCTGACGCTTCATGGTTCAAAGGGCTTAGAATTTGATTATGTGTGGATTGCGCATATGGATGAAAAATCTCTCAGTGGTGGCAGGCATGGCGGTTTCACGCTACCAAAAACATTGGAAGAGAAAGTTGAAAAGAAAGACGAGGAAGTATTGAAACGCCAACTCTATGTCGCTATTACACGAGCGAAAAGATTCTGCACGCTTTCATATTCCTTGCATTCATACGGAGGAGGGGACTTGGAACTTGCAAACATTGTATCTGATCTCGGAGAACATTTTGAAAAGCAAAATGCGGAAGAAACTGAAAAGATAATTTTGAAAAATGATCCGAGAGCGTACGTGGGAAAAAAGCAGACAGAAAATAAAAATGTCACGTTAGCGGATTTGCAAAAACTGGTTGCTAAAGATTACGAGGATAGAAAAGTGTCCGTATCGCTTTTGAACAATTTTTTCGAATGCCCTTGGAAATGGTACTTCAGAAATTTGCTTCAGCTACCAGAAGCGAAGAGCGTGAGTTTGGAATTTGGCAACAAAGTGCATTCATCAATCGACAAGATTCTGAAGCTAAAGAAAATTCCTAAGGAGAAAGATTTAGATGAAATAACAGGTGGAGACAAAGAAGTTTTAAAAATCGTCTCAAGATGGATAAAAAATAGATTGGGAGAGATAGAACAAAAAAGAGAAAACGAGCGAAGTGTTTCTGTTTCCGACGACAGATTTCCTCATTTGAATGTCTACGGCAAGATAGACTTGATAGAAAATTTGAACGACAAAAGTGTTCGCGTGACGGACTTCAAAACCGGGAGCGTAAGAAAAAAAGTAGACATAGAAAAGATTGATGAGCATGGCAGGATGAGTTCGTATATGCGTCAGCTTTCAATGTATTCGTATTTATTAAAACAGAGTCCGAAATGGAAAGCGGATGTCAGCGAGTCGCGTTTAGAATTTTTAGAAGCAAAAAATGAGAAGGAAAGCATTTATAGTACATTGATTAAAAAAGAACAGATTGATTTGCTTATCAAAGATATAAAAGATTACGATGAATCTGCAAAGAAAGGCGAGTGGGTAGATCGTCCTTGCAACTATAATTCCTATGGAAAAAATACTGAATGCGAATATTGCAAAATGGCGGAAATTTACACTGGTCCATTATCCAACCAGCCAAAATAAAATCCAAGCAAAGCGAACAAGATTATGGCGATAATCAAAATCAAATAAATCCTCTTTGTTTTCTGGTCCATCAGTGAATTGTATCAAAATCTTGTAATTTTGTCTTTTTTTCGTTAAGATAACGATATGAGCACCGAAAATAAAAAAGGCACAGAGCATCCGCTTTCTATTGTTATAAACGAAGCAGTAAAGATCTTTACTGATTTGGGTTTTGAAGTTGCCAGCGGTCCAGAGCTCGAAGATGTTTGGCATAATTTCGATGCCTTGAATGTTCCCAAAGATCATCCAGCGCGTGATATGCAGGACACTTTTTACATCAAAGGAGAAGATGGAAAAGTTTTGAGAACTCACACCTCGAATGTGCAGATTAGATATATGGAAAACTTTGTGAAGTCCAACAGGAAACCACCGTTTGCGGTCATTTCAGTTGGTAAATGTTTTCGCAATGAGGCAACCGACGCGACTCATGAGATGCAATTCTATCAGATCGAGGGGTTGATGGTTGGAGAAGATATTTCGATGGCAAATTTGAAAGGAGTGTTATCTCATTTTTATAAAAAAATGCTTGGCGAGGACACGAATCTTCGTTTTCGTCCGAGTTTCTTCCCATTTACTGAGCCCTCGATAGAATTTGATTTGAAATATAAAGGAAAATGGATTGAGATGGGCGGGGCGGGCATGGTGCATCCGAAAGTTTTGGAAAATTGCGGGATTGATTCAAAAAAATACCAAGGTTTTGCTTTCGGTCCGGGACTCGAGAGGCTCATGGTTATAAAATACGTAATGCCGGACATCAGACCGGCTTATCAAGGCGACTTAAGGTTTAATCAGTTTTAATTTATGGAATATGTGAAAGATTTTGATGCATGGAATACAAAGAAAAAAATAATTGATCAAAAAGAAACGTCTGATCATGTATTTTTTGCTGAACGTGAAATCTGGTGGGGCTCGTTAGGATTAAACATTGGATATGAACAAGACGGAAAGAATGAAAATTTTGAGCGTCCTTTGCTTTTGATAAAAAAATTCAATAGAGATATTGTTTTAGCAGTTCCATTAACAAGTGTTGCAAAGAATAATAAGTTTCATCATAAGTTGAAATCAAGCGGTTCTTTTGTCATACTTTCGCAGATGAGACTTATTAGCACGAAAAGATTACTTCGTAGAGTGGAGAAAATAACAGATTCGGAATTTGAAGAAATTATTAGTAAAATTAAGAGTTTGTTCCCATAAAAGCGAAACCCCGCTTTCGCGGGGAATCTCGGGGGCCTAACGACCATTTACCTAAGTAGTGTATACTAGACGAAAGGTAAAGTCAAGCAAAAAAAATATTTATAAATAATATATTCATAAATTATGGAACTCGAATTAATAGTAATTATTGGATTTATAACGACAGTTTTAACTATCTTGGTAAAAATTGTTGGTTTTCCAGACCAAATAAAGAAAAATTATCAAAGAAAATCCACTGAAGGAATTTCTACGGCTTTTTATGTACTTTCTTTTATAACATATATTTTTTGGACTATACATGGAATTTTGCAAAATGATTGGGTAGTATATTTTGGTCAAGGTCTGGGAATACTAACTACTGGTATCATTGTATTTCAAATATTCTTTTATCATAAAAAATAATTTTTTGACATGAAAATTTCTTACAATTGGCTCAAATCATATATACCAGAAGCTCCCACGCCTGAAAAACTCGCAGAAGTTTTTACTTTTCATATTTGTGAAGTCGAAAGCTTTGATAGATTACCAAATGGCGACGTTGTTTTTGATTTGAAAATATTGCCGAACCGCGCGCATGATTTGCTTTCTCACCAAGGCATTGCTCGAGAACTTGCTTCGCTTCTTGATATAAAATTCGTTGATCCGACGGCAAAATATAAAATTCCAAAATCAAAACCGACAAAACTAAAAATAGAAATAAAAAGCAATAAGTGTCGCCGTTATATAGGCAGAATTATTAGGGGAATAAAAATTGGTCCATCTCCAGAATGGGTAGTAAAACATTTAGAATCCATAGGCCAGAGAAGTATAAATAATATAGTTGATGCCGCAAATCTCGTAATGTTTGATTGTGGTCAACCGACGCATGCTTTCGATTTGGATAAAATACCGGAAGAAAAAATCATTGTAAAGAATGCTACGGATTTAGAAAATGCTTCCATTACAATGGAAACTCTTGATGGAAAAGTTTGCAAACTGTCGAAAAACGATCTGGTCATAGCTTCTGTCAGCAATACATTAGCTATAGCAGGAATTAAGGGTGGTAAAAAAGCAGAGGTTCATAATGAAACCACAAATATAATTCTCGAATGCGCCAATTTCGATCCTGTGAGTGTTAGAAAAACTGCGCAAGCCTTGAATATCATTACCGACGCAAAAAAGCGTTTTGAGAATGATTTATCTCCTGAATTAGCCGAGTACGGAATGATGGAACTCTCAGCGCTTATTTTTGAAATGTGTCCAGATGCGATTTTTGAAGATGTCATTGACGTTTATCCTAATAAGGCTGAACAGAGAAAAGTTTTTGTTTCAGTCGATTATATCAACAAGCGTCTCGGCTCGGATTTTTCAAAAAAAGAAATTGAGAATGTTTGGAAAAAATTAAATTTTAAATATGTAGAGAAAAATGGAGAATTTGAAATCGTGATTCCGTTTTCGAGGATTGATATAAACGATCCATGCGATTTGACGGAGGATGTAATAAGCGTTTTGGGGTACGATAAAATCAAAGAAAAGTTGCCAGAAACAAAAACTAAATCAAAAATGAATGAAACCTTTGCCAAAATGCTTTGGGCTAGAAACAAACTGCTCGATGATGGATATAGTGAGGTGATGACATACGTTTTCAGAGACAATGGTGAATTGGAAGTATTGGCTTCTGCCTCGGATAAAAAATTTTTACGCACGAATTTAACTGATGGGCTCAAGGAAAGTATTAAATTGAATCAAACAAACGCGTCGCTTCTTGGAATTGACAAGGTTAGGGTTTTTGAGATCGGGACCATTTTCAAAAAGAAAGGCGAGGAGATGCATGTTACGTACGGAGACAAAAAAAATGTTGCCGAAGTCTCTTTGGAAGATTTTTGTAAAGGGCAGATTTTGCAAGGACAGTCCTTAAGAGAGTTTCCCCAAGGACTGTCCTTGGAAAAATCTAAGGAAACTAAGTTCAAAATGTGGTCCCTGTTTCCCTTTATTGCGCGCGACGTAGCTGTTTGGGTTCCGGAAAATGTAAAAAGCACTGAAGTCGCTCAAATAATAAAAGAAAACATGGGAGAAATGGTGGTCCGAGGTCCGGAACTTTTTGATGAATTCAAAAAAGATGGAAAAACTTCTTATGCTTTCAGATTGGTTTTCCAATCTTACGACAGGACTCTCACCGACGCCGAGGTGAATGAAATTATGACGAAAATAACTGATAAAATAAAAGAAAATGTAGGTTGGCAGGTGAGGTAGAAATTTTATTGACAAAAAATGGGCAGTTGCTAATATATACAATACAGATGAAAAACTTACGAAAAAACTATTATTTTAGTTTTTGGGCTCCACATTTGAGAGTCGATTTTTCTTATTGATTTCAACTAATTTAAACGATCAATTGAAAAAATGGGCTCTCAAGTGAGAGCCCATTTTTAGTTCTTCTTTGTTTTCACTGCCCGATCTCGGGATGAGTGAATTGTTCTTGTACAAATAAATCAGTGTTGTTATGGTAAAAAGAATAGAGTCTGGCTGTAAGCTAACGTTGGCAGATGAATTGCACCTATCTTTGGTGCTTGGTCCTGGCAATGGCGATTCTCCTAAACCAGAGGATATGCTCCATCTTGAGAGGGGGACGATAGTTACTGTGGCAGGAGATCATCCTGAAAATGCCTTTGAAATTGGGTTCAGAGTAAACAAAAAACCAGGAACTTTCTATGCTCCAAGGTCGCATTTTGCCGGATGTGCCTAATGCGCTTGGCATTAACCAAGCAAAGGCTGAGAGTCCTTACGTAAACTCTTCGTGTTCGGCGGGACCGGACAGCATTGGGTGCTATACTCAAAGAACCGCAACGTGCAAAATGAACGTTGCGGTTTTTTTTTGTAAACAAAATTGTTAGTAAATATGCTGGCAAATGCAAAGGAAATTTGCTATAATGCAAGTACATTATGGCAAAAGAAAAGGAAGAAAAGAAAGGAAATGGGCATCATTATGATGCTTCAGATATCTCGGTTTTAGAGGGTCTGGAGCCCGTACGGCGCCGTCCTGGCATGTATATTGGCACCACAGGCCCGGAAGGGCTTCATCATTTGGTGTGGGAGATTTTTGACAACTCTCGCGATGAAGCGATGGGAGGATTTTGCAACGATATCGAAGTGACTCTTTTGCCGGAAAATCGCGTGCGAGTGGTGGACAATGGACGAGGCATACCTGTCGATATTCACAAAAAAACAAAAGTTTCAGCTTTGGAAACTGTCATGACGACTCTCCATGCCGGAGGAAAATTCGGCGGAGAAAACAGTGGATACAAAGTTTCCGGCGGTTTGCACGGAGTAGGCGCGTCTGTTGTGAACGCTCTTTCTATTTATTGCAGAGTGGAGGTTCATAAAGACGGTGGTATTTACATGCAAGAATATTCTCAAGGCAAGAAAAAATCTGCAGTAAAAAAAATCGGCAATTCGAAACTCCATGGCACGGTAGTGACTTTCGAACCAGACCAAGAAATTTTCAAGGAAATAAAATTCGACTGGAACACGATAGTGAATCATATCCGCCAGCAAGCGTACTTGGTCAAAGGATTAAAGATTTTGATAATCGACGCGCGAGGATGGGACAACAAAAAAGGTTTGAACGAATCGGATGTTTTTTATTTCAGAGATCTTGGTTTGGAGCTTCCATCGGTTTCTTTTTATTTCGAAGGCGGACTGATTTCTCTTATAAAATATTACAACAAATTTCAGAAAGCTATCCAGAGCCATATTTTTTACGTTGAAAAAGAGCTTGATGGCGTGGGAGTGGAAGTGGCTTTGCAATATGTCGATGACATAACCGACCGCATTGTTCCTTTTGCCAATAATATCAATACTCCAGAAGGTGGAACGCATGTGACCGGTTTCAAAACGGCGCTCACGAGGACTTTGAATACCTACTGCAAAAAAAATGAAATGATGAAAGAATCCGAAGGTGGATTCACTGGCGAAGACGTCTTGGAAGGTTTGACTGCGGTTATTTCCGTCAAACTTCGTGAGATACAGTTTGAAGGTCAGACAAAAGCGAAACTTGGCAGTCAAGAAGCGCAAGGGGCTGTGGCAACTGTGTTCGGCGAGGCGTTCAATAATTTCTTGGAAGAAAATCCTGATGAAGCTAGAGCTATAATCAACAAATCAATTCTTGCCTTGAAAGCTCGCAAGGCCGCAAAGGCTGCCAAAGATTCGATACTGCGAAAAGGCGCTCTCGAAGGCATGACGCTTCCCGGCAAGCTCGCAGATTGCCAGAGCAAAGACGCTTCCGAATCCGAATTATTTTTGGTGGAGGGAGACTCGGCAGGAGGTTCCGCCAAACAGGGCAGGGATCGTCGAACGCAAGCCATACTCCCGCTTCGCGGAAAAATTTTGAACGTTGAGCGCGCTCGGATAGACAAGATGCTTGCGTCCAAAGAAGTGAAGTCACTCGTCATCGCTATGGGCACTTCGATTGGGGATACTTTTGATCTTTCAAAAATGCGTTATCATAAGATAATTATCGCAACCGATGCTGATGTCGATGGATCACACATCCGCACATTGCTTTTGACTTTATTTTTCAGATATTTCAGAGCAGTTGTTGACGCTGGATACATTTACATCGCTCAGCCACCACTTTACAAAATAAAAAAAGGTAAGGAAATTTTATATGCTTACACCGATGAAGAAAGGACAAAAATAGTCGGCAAGGGCTTAAATGTCAGTGATATAGAAGAAGTTGAAACGGATCTTCCAGCCGAGGAAGAGGCGGAGCCGGAAGAAGGTACCGAAGAAGCAAAAAAGAAATCAAACAAAGTTCATATCCAGCGCTTTAAAGGTCTCGGAGAAATGAATCCGGAAGAACTCTGGGAGACGACGATGGATCCTGCGCACCGCATCCTCAAAAAGGTAAATATCGATGACGCCGAAGAAGCAAATAAAATCTTTGATATTCTAATGGGTTCCGAAGTCCCGCCGAGAAAGTCTTTCATTCAATCAAATGCCAAATTGGCGGAGATAGATATCTAGTTATGAAAAAGAAGGCTTTAATTTTTGATTGTTTTGGGGTCGTTGCTTCAAGGGTGTTGGGTGGCTGGATCCCAGATAATCTGGGAACTAAATTTGAGTTTGATTCAAGCGACATATTTAATAAAATTGACCTTGGTCAAATGTCGGAAAATGAAGCTATTTTAGAATTTTCGAATTTAGTTAATCGCCCACCTCAAGTTGTAAGAAAAGAAATTGATGCCTATTTTAGGCCTAATTTGGAATTAGTAGATTGTATCAAAAAATTAAAATCCAAAAAGTATAAGATAATTTTGTTAACAAACTCTAGCCACTCATTTTTTGAAAGGTTTGTTTTTATTGAACATCCATGGTTTCGTGAATTATTTGATGACATAATTATTTCTTCACAAATAAAAATGATTAAGCCATATAAAGATATTTATTTATATGCTCTAAAACAAAATAATTTAAAACCCGAAGATGCTGTTTTTATTGATGATAGTCAATCTAATGTTATCGGTGCACAGAATGTTGGCATCGGATCAATTTTATTTAAAGATGTAGCTCAACTAAAAAAAGATCTATTAAAATATCAGATTGGTTAATTTTTTTAAGCAATTTTTAATATACCATATATAGTAGGTTAAAGAACAGGAATTTTAAAAAGGCAAAATCGATTTTTAAATTATTTATATAAGAATTTCCATTTGCCTCGACCCGCGATTGGAGGTAATCCAGCTCTCAAGATTTTCTCCAAAATTTTCCAAATTTCAGTGTCATCTTTTTTAATTGCCTTCAAGAGAGAAGAATATCTACCAATATCATATTTAGCCGACATTCTAAAGATAGTAGTCGGACTCATGCAAAGAGATTCAGAGATATATGAAGTTGGAACATCCTTTGACAAAAGGTATATAACCGCAAATCTTTTTGCTAGCATTATTTTTTCCGTGTAGGTTAAAAAATCGTTTAAGAAAAGTTTTGTCCACGATTTTCTCGCTGATTTTTCAAGGGCAGTACCAAGTTCATTGTAAAGTTTTTGCAAGTGTTCCTTTTTAAGTTTTTTTGATGATACATGAGGCATATATTTTATTTATTAGTATATCATATATGATAGATTAAGAAATGTAAATTAAAAAGATTAAAATTGATATCTAAAAAAGTTTAGTTTGTTCGACTTTTTTGTTTTCTTTTTCCTCCTTTTTTATTTTTTCCAAAATCTTTGGGATTTTTTTGAAGTCTTCCGTCAAAGTTTCTCTCATGTTTCCGTTGTAAAGAGCGGCTGCTGGGTGGTAGAGGGGGAGAAAATATTTTACATTCACGTGGCTGAATTTTTTCACTAAGAGTTTCCCATGCACCGAAGAAATTTTCTCTGTCGGGAAAAAGTCGTTCATTGAATGCCTGCCTAAAAACACTACAAGCTTCGGATTTATAAAGTTGATTTCCTCTATTAACCAATCCCTGCAAGCGTCTTTTTCTTCCGGAAGTGGGTCGCGATTATTCGGCGGTCTGTATTTCACAATGTTTGTTATATAAATTTCTTCGCGTTTCAATTTTATCGCTTCGAGCATTTCTGCCAAGAATTTTCCCGCGGCGCCGACAAAAGGTCGGCCTTGTTTGTCTTCATCTCTTCCAGGCGCTTCGCCAATGAAAATCATTTCTGAATCAGGATTGCCATCTCCGGGGACGGGTTGAGTCGCCGTCTTTTTTAGTTCGCATTTACAATCAGCAAACCATTTTTCATGTATTTTTTTTAGCCCTTCGCTTTTATCCATTGAGAAAGTCCAATTAAAATTATTTTTTGTTCTTGATTTCCTCCAAAAGTTTTTTCACGAGTTCTTCTTTTGATATTTGACCAAGGTTTCCAGAATCGCGGGATTCTAATGTAACCTTTTTTGCTTCCATTTCTTTATCTCCAACGACAATCCAATAAGGAATTTTATTATTTTTTGCGTCGCGGACTTTTGTGCCAAGATTTTCATCATCATTATCGAATTCTGCGCGGATGTTATTTTCTTTCAACAACTCATAAATTTGTTTAGCATATTCGTTGTGATTTTCTCGAACAGGGATGACTTTTACTTGCACCGGCGAGAGCCAGAGAGGGAAGGCGCCAGCAAAATGTTCGATGATTATAGACATGAATCTTTCAATAGATCCCATGATAGCCGCATGAATCATTACGATTCTTTCTTTTTCTCCTTTTTCGTTCGTACAGGAAAGATCAAATCTCTCTGGCATATTCACATCCAATTGGATTGTTGCCACTTGCCATTCTCTTCCGAGCGAATCTTTTGCCATAAAATCAAGTTTCGGCGCGTAAAAAGCCGCTTCGCCGGGGGCTTCATAATGTTCTGTATTATTTTCTTTTGCCACTTCTCTCAAAACTTGTTCGGCTTTATCCCAATGATCTTTATCACCGAGATATTTTTCCGGATGCGCGGGATCTCTCAAAGACAGTCTCAAGACCAAAGGAAAATTAAAAGCCTTGTAAAACGCGTGAACTATTTCCCACACATTTTGTATTTCATTTTTTGCTTGGGAGATACGGCAGAAATCGTGAGCATCGTCTTGGGTAATACACAACACTCTAGACAAGCCAGAAAGTTCTCCTGATTGTTCGTCTCGGTAAACCATTGTTGTGTTGGCATAACGCTGGGGCAACTCTTTGTAACTCCATGTTTTACGATTGTATATTTGAGTGTGGTGAGGACAACTCATAGGTTTCATGGCAAATTCGTGTTTTTCGCGGGTTGTTATTTTAAACAAGTCATCTTTGTATTTATCCCAGTGTCCGCTTGTCATGTAGAGTTCCTTTTTGGTGATATGTGGGATTTCTACTTTTACGTAACCATATTTTTGACGAAGTTCCCAGACAAAATCATCCAGCAAGTTTCTCATTAAAGTCCCTTTTGGTGTCCAAAGGGGAAGTCCGCTTCCGACAAGTTCAGAAAATACGAAAAGATCTAGCTCTTTTCCTAATTTTTTATGATCTCTTTTTTTTGCTTCTTCTCTCTGTTTTGTGTAGGCTTCCAATTCTTCCTTTGTCTCAAACGCCAACCCATAAATACGAGTGAGCATTTTGTTTTTCTCGTCTCCTCGCCAATACGCTCCCGCTACGCGGTCGAGTTTGAATGAGTCCGGATCTATTTCCTTGCTCGGATTTTCCAAATGTCCGCCTCGGCATAAATCAGTGAATCCTCCGCAAGTGTAAGTGGTGATTTTTTCGCCACGGTCGGCAATCTCGTTTATCAATTCTGTTTTGTATTCATTTTTGAAGAATTTTAAAGCTTCGTCCTTGCTTATTTCCTCATGTTTCCATTCAGTCCACTTTGGTAACTTTTTCCGCATTTTGTCTTCGATTTTTTTCAAGTCAGAATCAGTTACTTTTTCTCCGCAAAAATCGATATCATAGTAAAAACCGTTTTCTACAGCTGGTCCGAGGGTGAGCTTTATTTTGTCGAATTTATATATTTCTCCGACCGCGGACGCTAGTAAGTGCGCCAACGTATGCCTCAAATTGTTTAGTTTTTCTGTCTTTTCCATAATCCATCCATAATAACACACTTTTTTATATATTAAAATTGCTTTTTACCCACAATATGCTAGGATGTATTCATTATGGTAGTACGAATGAGAAGCACAAAATCGCATACAGGCAACAGACGTTCGCATCATGCTTTGGAGAGCACCAGTTTTTCCAAGTGTGAGAATTGCAAAGCTTTGAAGAGACGCCACACGGTTTGTTCTTCTTGCGGTTTTTATAGGGGTAAAAAAGTTTTAGATTTAGTCAAAAAGATAGAAAAGAAGCAGAAAAAAGAGAAAGCAAAAAAAGTGGAAGCAGGTAAGTAGCGATTAGACCTTAGGCACTAGGCGCTAGCAAGTTTTTAAAATGCTAAAGCCTAACGCCTAGAGCCTAGCGCCTAAAATCATGGCAAATAGGCACCTTTCAAGATCAATAGTACTCCAAACACTTTTCGAGTGGGACTTCTTGCCTGCAGGAAAGAAGATCGATGACGCCGAAAGCGAAAAAATCAAAAAAGCGTTAGAAAGAAATCTAAAAGAATTTGCTCCCGGACTTGAGGATGATGATTTTGTGTTTTCTCTCATGGATGAAATTCTGAAGAAGCAAGAAGAGATCGATAAGATCATAGTGGCGTCGGCGCCGGACTGGCCGATCGAAAAGATTTCTGTCATCGATAGGAATATTTTGAGAATTGGTCTGACTGAACTTTTATTCGGCGATAGGTCGCAAGTGCCTCCAAAGGTTGCTATCAACGAAGCTATAGAATTGGCAAAAACTTTCGGTGGGGAAAATTCCGGCAAGTTTGTGAACGGCGTGCTTGGGGCAGTTTACAAAGAAATGGGCGAGCCTGAAAAAGAGCACCAAAAGTCTTCCAAAAAAAAGAACATCGCTGGTCAAAAAGAAAAAAATGAAGTGGTTGATATTAGTAAGTTGCCTGTAGAAAAAAAAGGAGGAGCGTTAGTGTACGCAAAAAAAGATGGGAGTATTTTCTTTGCTTTAGTGCATGATGTTTTCGGATATTGGACTATTTCAAAAGGCAGTATTGAAAAAGGAGAAAGCGAAGAAGTGGCGACAGTTAGAGAAATTAAAGAAGAAATTGGGCTTGATATTACGATAGAAGAAAGACTCGGGGAGAACGAATATGTCGCGACGCATCCTGCCAAAGGCAAAAGTCTGAAAAAAGTCGTGTATTTTCTCGCTTACAGCGAATACAAAGAGCTCCAGCTTGAAAAATCTGGCGGGCTTGATGGCGCTAGATGGTTCGAGATGTCAGAGATTCCAGAACTCCGCATTTACAACGATATTATTCCACTTATCACAAAAGCGGTTGAAATTATTAGTAAAAAACGCTAGACCTCACCCCGCCTTTGGCACCCCTCTCCTTGGCAAGGAGAGGGGCCAGGGGTGAGGTGAATTGAGAAATTATTAATATCCTTAATATTATCTATGATCCAATTTTCAAATTTTGAGAAAAAAACAAAAATAATTTTTAAAAATAAAAATCTGCTAGAGCAGGCTTTTATTCACCGCTCATATATAAACGAAAATCCGGGAACCAAATTGTCGCACAATGAGAGGCTTGAGTTTTTGGGCGACGCCGTGCTAGAACTCGTCGTGACAGATTTTCTTTTCAAAAAATATCCGAATTATGCGGAAGGAGAACTGACCGCCTTGCGTTCGGCTCTGGTTAACGCGGTTATTATTTCTGAAATTGCGACCGGTCTCGGTATGAATGATTTTTTGCTCTTATCAAAAGGTGAGACAAAAGATAACGGCAAAGCAAGACAGTATATTTTGGCAAACACGTACGAAGCGTATATCGGCGCCTTGTATCTCGACCAAGGCATCGAGGCAGTGGATAAATTCGTGCACAAATCGCTCTTGCCGAAGACCGAGGAAATAGTTTCAAAAAAACTTTGGCGTGACGCGAAGTCTCTAGTTCAGGAAAAGGCGCAAGAATTCGTGAACGTCACGCCCGCTTACAAAGTTTTGCACGAGTCTGGCCCCGACCATGACAAGCATTTTACAGTTGGCATTTATTTCGGAGGCAATTTGATTGCGGAAGGCAAGGGTAAATCAAAGCAAGAAGCGGAGCAAAAAGCCGCCGAAGCGGCGCTCAAAACAAAAAATTGGCTAGATTAAAAACGGTGCTAAATTTTTAATATGCAAGCGCAAAATAAAAAATGTCAGAATTGCAAAAAGGACTTCACGATAGAGTCGGAAGATTTTAATTTCTATGAAAAAATCAAAGTGCCTGCGCCCTCTTGGTGCCCTGAGTGTCGAATGATGCGAAGATTGAATTGGCAGGGATATCGGATTTTGTACAAAAGGAAATGTGATTTCACGGGAGAGATGATGTTCAGCACGTATCATCAAGATTCTCCATATAAAGTCTATCGCCAAGATATTTGGTGGTCAGACAAATGGGATCCGAAAAGTTACGGAAAAGATATCGATTGGAATAGACCGTTTCTTGAACAATTCAAAGAGTTGATGTTAGAAGTTCCACACGCTTCTTTAGCCACTGGACATTCGACGATGATTCGTAGCGATTATTGTAATGCGGCCTCAGAGTGTAAAGATTGTTATTTATGTTTTCGCATCACTGGCGGAGAGGACAGCGCGTATTTGAATACCATTGTCGATGGCAAGCAGTCTTTTGATTGTTCTTTTTTGAATCATTCCGAACTTTGTTATGGATCTACAAATATAAATAAATGCTATCAGACTTTCTTTTCACAAGATTGCGCGGAGTGCCATTCTATCTGGTTCTCGCGCGATTTAGTCGGATGTTCTGATTGCATAGGCTGTATCAATTTGCGTATGAAGCAATATTGCATTTTCAACAAGCAATACAGCAGGGAAGAGTACAAGAAAAAATTTATGGAATTCGATTTCGGAACACTGGCAAAAATACAAAATTTCCAAAAAGAGACGGAAGAATTCACGAAAAAAGAACCGAGAAGACAATTTCATGGAGTAAAAAACACCAATGTCTCCGGAGAATATATTTCCAATTCAAAAAATGTGCACGATTCGTACCTGTTTGCAAACGGGCTCGATTTGCGATACTGCCAATTTTTAAAAAACGGACCGGCATCCTCATCCTATGACTGGTCGTTTTTTGGCGACAACGCAGAATTGATGTATGAATGTTGTTGGTGCGGACTGGATTCTCATAATGTGAAATTCAGTTCATGGAATTATTACAATCATGATGTCGAGTATTGTTTCGGTTGCCATCATTCCAGCAACCTGTTTGGCTGTGTGAGTTTGATAAAAGGGGAATATTGCATCTTAAACAAACAGTATTCGAAAGAAGAATATGAAAAATTAGTTCTTAAAATAAAAAAGCAAATGGCAGAAATTCCATACGAAGATAGACTTGGCAGAGAATATCGTTATGGCGAAATGTTGCCTGCGGAACTTTCACCGTGGTCTTATAACGAAGCGACAGTCTTCGAATGGTTTCCTCTTAAAAAGGAAGAGGCGGTTGCGAAAGGTTTTAACTGGCGCGATCCGGATTTGCGCGAATACAAAGATGCGACTGTGGAAATCCCGAGTCATATAAAAGACGTGGAGGACGATGTTTTGCAAGCAATCTTGAAATGTGTCTCTTGTGGAAAAAATTATCAAATTATTCCAAAAGAATTGCAATTTTTGCGCCGTTTCAATCTTCCGATTTCAGACAATTGTCCACTTTGTCGAGATCGAGCTCGTATTAAACAACTGAACCCGATGCAGATTTATAATCGTGAATGCGCAAAATGTGGCAAAGAAATTAAGACTTCCTATGCACCTGACCGTCCGGAAGTAGTATACTGTGAAAAGTGTTACCAACAAGAAGTGTATTAGGGAAATACATATTTAAGCCATGGCGTAAATATGTATTTGAAGTAAAAACATGAAACAAGAAACAAAAAAATGTCAGAATTGCAAAAAAGAATTCACGATAGAGTCGGAAGATTTTAATTTTTACGAAAAAATAAGAGTGCCCGCGCCGACTTTTTGTCCTGAATGCAGATTGATCAAGCGTCTGCTTATGCGCAACGAGCGCACTCTTTATAAGCGAAAATGCGATTCTTGCGGTGAAGAAAAAATACTAGTTTTCCCGAAAGAAAGCGAATATAAAGTCTATTGCCACACTTGTTTTTACAGCGATGATTGGGACGGGCAAACTTATGAAAAAGATTACGATTTTTCTAAAACTTTTTTTGAGCAATACAAAGAGCTATATGACAGTGTTCCCAGATTGGGAATTGCTAAACAAGGCTTTCAAGTGAACAGCGAATATGTAAATCGCGCGAGCGACGTGAAAAATTGTTATCTTATTTTTGCAAGCAACGTCAACGAAGATTGTTATTATGGCGTGGCATATTGGGAATCAAAAAATTGCATGGATTGCTATAACGCACGAAAATGTGAGAGGTGTTATGAGTGCATAGATTGTTATAAATGTAACGGCGTGAAGTATTCGAAAGAATGCAACGAATGCATCGATTCCTATTTCTTGAACAATTGTCGAAACTGCCAAAATTGTTTCGGTTGCACGAATTTAAGAAATAAAAGTTACTGCATTTTTAACAAGCAATACACGAGGGAAGATTATTTGGCGACAATTTCCGAACTCAAGCTTTCGAACGGGGCGGAAATAGAGAAAATCGAAAAAGAAGTGAAAAAGGAATCTCTAAATTACGTTGTACCTTGCATCGTGGAAAAACATTCGGTGAATGTTTCCGGCAATTGGATTGAGAATTCAAAAAATGTGCAGAATTCTTATAATTGCGACAGGGTGGAAGATGGAAAATATTTGTTTGGTGTTTCTGACGCCAAGGACGCTATGGATAACACATATTGGGGAGCAGGAAGCGAGCTAATTTATGAATCGTCCAGTATCGGCAGGCAATGTTCGTCGGTATTTTTCTCGAATGAATCTTGGGATCAATTGGTACGAGCTGAGTATTGCATCAATTGTTTTGCTTCCTCGGACTTGTTTGGTTGTGTGGGGCTTCGCAAAAAGCAGTATTGCATTTTGAATAAACAATATACGAAAGAAGAGTACGAAGAATTGGTTCCTAAAATCAAAGAGCAAATGAAAAATATGCCTTTTGTGGACAACGTCGATAGAACTATCAGTTATGGCGAATTTTTCCCATCTGACATGCTTCCTTTTGCCTATAATGAATCTATAGCGCAAGAATATTTTCCAAAAACCGAAAAGGAAGCGCTTGCCGAAGGATATCGCTGGAGAAAACCGGATACGAAAAATTATGTTCCGACAATGTCGGCCGATGAATTGCCGAAAAATATTAAACTGGTCAACGACAATATCACAAGTGAAATAATAGCTTGCGCGCACGAAGGGAAGTGCAACGAGCAGTGCACAACCGCTTTCAAAATTGTTTTCAATGAATTGCAATTTTACCGCGCAAACAATATACCGCTTCCGAAACTTTGCCCGAATTGCCGTCACTACGAAAGATTACTGAAACGCCAGCCGATAAAACTCTGGCACAGGCAATGCATGTGTGACAAAGAAAATCACATTCACGGCGCGAATGTTTGCGAAACAGAATTTGAAACTTCATACGCTCCAGACAGGCCGGAGATTGTTTATTGCGAAAAATGTTATCAACAAGAAGTGTATTGAAAATATGCTAGAATAAAAATATGCGACTCAAGACACTTGAAATAAATGGCTTTAAATCTTTTGCCCAGAAAACCGTTTTGGAATTCAATAACAGCATCGTCTGCGTGGTTGGCCCGAATGGTTCTGGAAAATCAAATGTTGTAGAAGCTCTCCGTTATGTTTTGGGCGAGCAATCTATGAAGTCAATGCGCGGAAAGTCGGGTTTAGACCTTATTTTTAAAGGCTCAAAAAGCTTGTCCAAAGGTTCACGCGCCGGTGTCACAATCTATTTTGACAATTCCGACAAGGTTTTCAAACTTTCAAATAGCGAAGGAGGGGAGATAAATTTGAATTATGAAACTGTCAGCATTTCTCGCGAAGTTTATTCTGATGGATTGAACAAGTACATTTTGAATGGCTCGGAAGTTAGGTTGAAAGATATTCACAATCTCTTGGCGTCGGTCAATATCGGTTCCTCAGGACATCACATCATTTCTCAAGGTGAGGCGGATAGAATTTTAAACGCAAACATGGTGGACAGACGTGAGATGGTGGAAGACGCGCTCGGTCTCAAAATTTATCAATACAAAATAAAAGAAAGCGAGAGGAAACTCGAGCGAACGGAAGAAAACATGAAAGAGGTGACTCTTCAACGAAGAGAAAACGCTCCGCATTTGAATTTTTTAAAAAAACAAGTAGAGAAGTTTGAGAAAGCAAAAGAAATGCAGGCCGACTTGGCTATTTTATATAAAGAATATTTAAGCAAGGAAAGTGTTTATCTTGAAAATGAAAAAAACACGCTATCTCTTCAAAAAGATAAACTAAAAAGTGAACTTGAAAACGTTGCAAGCAAAATTTCAGCTACTGAAGATAACAATTCTGCCGAGGGTAATAAAAAAATAAACGCCTTGCGTGTCGTTGAAGGCAATTTGAATTCTATTCGCGGAATGAAATCTGAAATGGAGCGCAAGCTCGGCAGAATAGAAGGAATGATCGAAATGGAAACTCGCAGGGCGGAACAAAATATCGCCGTTGTTGAAATTTCACAAGAAGAAATTAAAGCCGTTATCGCCGACATCAACAATTCTATCGATGAAGCTATTTCCAAGAATGACGTGAGCGAAGTTAAACCAATTTTGGAGCGTATCAAAAGTATCTTGAAGAAATTCTCTTCGCAAAATACAGAAAAGTCCGGCGAAAATATCGAAATAAAAAATCTTAAACAAAGCCAGCAGGAGATTCTCGAAGAGATGAAGGGGATAGAGAGCAAGGAAAAAGATATTGCAAAATCAGCAGAACTGCTCAAACAAGAAATAAACAAAGAGATGGAAGCCTTGCGGGATCTCGAACGAGAGAAATTCACTTGGAAGGTCAGGCAACAAGAGTTGTCTTCTGCTTTAGAACTTACAGCGATCAAAGAAGGGAATCTAAAAAGCCGAACCGAAGCTTTTCTTAATGAGATAAAAGAAGGTGTGGCGCTGATCGGGCAAGAGATTTTGGCTTACAAAGATGAAGTTGCGGAAGCCTTGCTTCCGCCAGCTGGCGGAAGCAAGGCTTCCGCAACAACTCAAGAAGAATTGAAACGCAAAATTGAAAGGATAAAAATAAAATTGGAAGATGCCGGCCTCGGCAGTGGCGCGGAAGTCCTGAAAGAATTCAAAGAAGTTTCGGAGAGGGATGGATTTCTGGCTAAAGAAATGGAAGATTTAGCGAAAAGCATAGAGTCATTGGAAAAATTAATCGCAGATCTCAAAGAAAAAATAGATTTGGAATTCAAAGAAGGCGTTAGAAAAATCAATGTGGAATTTCAGGAATTTTTCTCTCTAATGTTCGGCGGGGGAACAGGTTCTCTTTCTATCGTGGTTGAAAATAAGAAGAAAAGGAAAAACGAGTTTGAAGAGGATGAATCTGTCGACGTCGAAAGCTCTGGCGAGTCGAAGGAAGAAATCGTGTTTGAAAAGGGGATAGAAATAAATGTTTCTCTTCCGCACAAGAAAGTCAAAGAGCTCAATGCTTTTTCAGGGGGAGAAAGATCGCTCACTTCCATCGCGCTTCTTTTTGCCATGTCGCAAGTCAATCCGCCGCCATTTCTCGTTTTGGACGAGACCGATGCGGCGCTCGACGAAGCAAACTCTCGCAAATATGGAGACATGCTTGAGAAGTTGTCCAAACATTCACAGCTCATCGTCGTCACCCACAATCGTGAGACGATGTCTCGAGCGGGTGTGCTTTATGGAGTGACGATAGGAAGCAACGGAGCCTCAAAACTTCTTTCTGTGAAATTCGACGAAGCAACTGCTATCGCGAAATAAGAACTACGGAGGCGTTGCCTCCGTAGTTCGGCTACAACTAATTATTATCAAAGTTAAGCCATTCAAATAGCTCTTTTTTGTGATCGTCAGGATTTTTAAAATATTCAGGGAATTGAGAAGGATTTATAATTTTGAACTTTTTGTCTTTATATTCTTTTAAACTTGAATATGAGTAAGAAAAAACATATTTTAGTAAATTTGCTACATTTCGATTTTTATTTTCTTTCCAGTTTTTATCTATTAGTTTTGCCGGATTTAAATGTATGTATGAATAAAGATATTTTAAATAATTATCACTGTTTGCGTGGATTGATTTGAATACACTCTCGTACAATTTTCCGGTCCTCTCATATTTTTTATTGAAATACATTGAATAACTGGTCATAAGTTTAAGCATATATTTTGAGATTCCGTGTTCTATTTTCTCATGAACCAGAATGTGAAAATGATTAGGCATTAGACAATATGTTCCAATATCAATAATAGTTTCCCCACGATCAAAATTCTCGCCAATATTTCTTAATTCTATACTTTTTGCTGTGTTGCAGATGTACATTAAAAATAGGAAGTGCTTATGGTCCTGTTCATCCAGAAATATTGTTCTTTTTTCTGTACCACGATTATATAAATGATAATACTCACCTGGAGCAAAAACTTGTTTTCGTAAAGTCATGTATAAAGTATAGCAAATAACTACTACGGAGGCAATGCCTCCGTATGTTCTCCGTATGTTATTTCACTTTTTCTTCTTTACCTTGAATTATTTTTTCCGGCTGGAAAACGGAATTTAGTTGCACGGTGTCTTTTTTTACTGTCATTGAACCATCTTTGTTCAATCTCACTTCGAGGAGCATTCCTTTCATCGTCGGCGCGCTCCAAGATTGATCAAAAATAAAGTTACCGAGAGAATAAGCGATGAAACTCGCGCACGAACTTTGAGTGCAATCTTTTCTGCTGTAAACTTCCGTGTCTTCCACGACGTGTGGATGAGTTCCGATAATAATTTTCGCGCCGTCATCGACTGCACGATGCGCGAGGTATTCTTGTCTCGCATTGTGTTTCGGTTTATATTCATCGCCAAAATGAAATGCGACGACGAGATAATCGACTTGTTTTGTCGCATTTTTTATTATTTCGTCAAAACGCGGATCGCTCGCCAAGAGGATTCCATTTTGTTCGGCAGTTGCTTTCATCCAATTTGGATCGACGTCAGAGAAGCCAAGAAATCCTATTTTCATTCCGTATTTTTCAACAATAACTGGCGTTTCCGCTTCGATATTATTTTGTCCTCCACCAGTGTAGGCTATTTCATTCTCTTTTAAACGCGAAAGGGTGTCTGCAAAAGCAAGACGACCCCAATCTCCGACATGATTGTTTGCTACAGATAAAACGCTTATGCCCGCGCCTTTCAAAGCAGGAATTGTTTCGGGATCCATTCTGAAAGAATAAAGATTGTGCATGTCACTGCCTTGGTCCGAAGCGGTACCTTCTAAATTTGCAAAAGCGATGTCAGAATTTTTGAATTCGTCCACGTTTTCAAAAAGCGCCGAGTAATCGTTGCTGAAATTTTTTACGACTGATTTTCTCACTCCGCGGTCAAGCATTATGTCGCCCCCGAAGGCGAGCGTTACAAATTCAGGAGCTTTGACTTCCGGTATTACAACTTTTTCTTCTACTAAAAAATAAACGGGGAAAAGTATTACAATAACAATAAAAAATATATAAAGAAATTTTTTCATATCAAAACATATTCTATCGTCTTTCGTTCCAAATCAACTCCTTTCACTTTTATTTTGACTCGATCACCCAAGCGATATCTTTTTTTATTTTTTTGTCCAACTAATTCCAATTTCTTTTCATTGAAAATATAAAAATCGTCTTTGAGATCTCGCACACGCACCAAGCCTTCACATTTTGTTTCTGCCTCCTCGACATAGAAACCCCATTCCGTGATTCCGCTTATTATTCCCTCGAAACTTTCTCCTAAACGTTTAGACATGTATTCTGCTTGTTTGTATTTTATAGATGCTCGTTCGGCATCGGAAGCGCGTTTTTCTTGTTCGGATGAAATTCGTGCGATTTTTTCATATTCAAACATGCGTTCTTTGCCGACTTTTTTACCAGACAAATAATTTGTAAGTAGTCTGTGCACTATTATGTCCGGATATCGCCTAATCGGGGAAGTGAAGTGCGTGTAATGAGAAAAGGCTAGACCGTAGTGCCCGATATTTTCTGTGGAGTAGATCGCTTTTGCCATAGACCTTATGACTGCTCTGTTGACCGTATTTTCTTCAGTTTTTCCTTCCAATTTTTTGAGGAGATTATTTATCTCATGACTGGGGATGATTCCGTTTACCAAGGATATCTTGTGTCCCAAGCTTCGCAGGAAGAATGCCAAGTCGTGCATCTTTTCTTTGCTTGGAAGATCGTGAATGCGGTACAAAGAAATGCTTTCATCTTTTTTATCTTTCATTTTTTTTGGAGACAAAACCTGCGCCACTTTTTTGTTTGCTAAAAGCATAAATTCTTCAACCAATCTGTTTGAATCGCCTCGTTCTTTGGTGATTACTTTTGTCGGGACTCCATCTTTGTCCAATACGAATTTCACTTCTTCTTGTTCGAGCGATATAGCGCCTTGCGCGAATCTTTCTTTAGTAAGTTTTTTAGCCAGATCATTTAATATCGACAATTCTTTGTGAAATGGCGCTTCTCTATTTTTGATTGATTCTTCTGCTTCCTCATAGGTGAATCTTTTTTGAGAATGAATAACTGTGCGTCCGAACCATTCACTTTTAATCTTGGCATTTTTATCCACGACAAAAACCGCGCCCATCGTGAGTCTGTCTTTGTTCGGCACCAAACTACACAAATCGTTCGAAAGTTCTTCCGGTAGCATAGGTATCGTCCTATCCACCAAATACACCGAGGTCCCGCGTTCGCGAGCTTCGAGATCAAGCGCGCTACCTATTTTCACATAGTGCGAAACATCAGCGATATGAATGCCGATTTCATAGAGATCTTCTTCTACATAAACCTGCTTTTTTTCAGGTCCTCGGTTCTCCGGGGCCCCGACCCCGGCCAGACCATGAAAAAAAGCAGGTTTATGTTTCAGACCACAAAACGAAATTGCATCGTCGAAATCTTTTGCGTCAGATGGGTCGATAGTGAATGTCAAAGTTTTTCTAAAATCTCTGCGTCCCGCATAATCGCTTTCCTTTATACCTTGCCTTTTTATCTCCAAAGCTTCGTGCTCCACATTTTTTGGCAGTTCCGAATCGAAACCTTTTTCTATGGCGATAGCATGCATTTCGACGTTATTATCTCCCGGATTTCCCAAAATTTTAATAACTTTTCCTTCCGGCATTTTTCGGGAGTCAGACCAAGAAATTATTTCCACGAAAACTTTCTGACCAACCCTTGCGCCGTTTAACATATTTTCTGATACCAATATATCTATGTACATTTTCGGATCGTCAGGATTCAAGGAAAAAATATGGTTCTTTGATTCTAATATTCCAACAAAACGCATTTTAGCGCGAGTGATTATTTTTGTTACTTCAGCAGTCTGTCTTGACTTACCTTTTGAATGCAAAACAATTTCCACCATGTCTCCATGCAAAGCAGTATTCAAATGCTTGAAATCAACTTCAGGATCTTGTTTATCTTTCTTATTTCCAGTTCCAATAGCGACATATCCAGTGCCTTTTCCTGAAATGGAAATAATGCCCTGCAATCTATTTATTTTCGCTTCTTCATGTCTTCTTTGGTGTTTCATTCCTTTTAATATAGCATAAAAGTGCAAATACTTTGCTTTTTTTAGTTTTTATGTTAGGCTATGCCTATGTTAAAAATAAGATTACAGAGAATAGGCAGGAAGAACGATCCATCTTTTCGGGTGGTTTTGACTGATTCTAAAAACAGCACCAAGAGCGGAAGGTTTTTGGAATTGCTCGGCACTTATAACCCAAAGGCCGTAGATAAGAAAACAAGGACGAGTTTTGTTGATGACAGAATAAAATACTGGATGTCGCAAGGAGCGAAATGTTCAGACACAATGCACAATTTTTTAGTACAAGGCAAAATCATAGAAGGCAAGAAAATAAACGTTCTCCCAAAGAAAAAACCAACGGTAAAAAGAAAAGAATTGAAAGCTAAAAAATAACTTGCCTCGCTGTGGTGAGGTAGAGTATAATTACAGGTAGAGCAGTATTTCAGGTCGTAAAACTGCCAAGATATTAAATTAAAAATTAAAATAATCCTGAAACACATATGGAAGAAGCAGACAAGGTATTTTTGGAATATGTAGTGAAGGCTCTCGTTGACAATCCGAACGATATAAAAATCGATCGCACTGTTGACGAAATGGGAGTGCTTATCAGTCTCACTGTGAATCCTGCCGACATGGGCAAGATTATCGGAAGAATGGGAAACACTGCCAAAGCTATTCGCACTCTTCTCCGAATCATCGGTATGAAGAACAATGCTCGCGTGAATTTGAAAATCAACGAGCCGGAAGGAAGCACGAGACCTGAGAGGTCCATGGGCGCAAGTAGCGTTGCTCCTTCTTCGCTGAAGACTGTTGACCAAGCGATGGAAGACCTTAAGGGTATATAATTAGTTTCTTCCAGATAGTGCTTAAGTACTATCTGGCTAGGTTCTAGTGAAAGGCCCAGAGCAATCTGGGCTTTTCGTTTGCTTTTTTATACTAGAAGCTATAACCTAGAAGCTATAACCTAATTTATGCGTTTTCATATAATCACAATTTTTCCGGAGATTTTCGATTCATACATTCATGAATCTATTTTAGGGCGGGCGATAAAAAACAAACTTGTAGAAATGAAATTTTACAATCCGCGAGATTTTGTTAAAGTGCCGAAGAATAAAAATCAGAATAATTATAAACCGGTGGATGACAGACCATATGGTGGGGGACCGGGCATGGTGATGAGAGCCGAGCCGATTTTGTCTGCCGTCGCCAAAGCTATGACGGACAAGAAAGTTAAAAAAGGCAAAGTTAAAATTATTATTTTTTCCCCCTCAGGAAAAAAGTTTGATACGGCTTACGCAAAAAAATCTGCGCAAAAATACACGGACATTGTCCTAATTTCTGGACGTTATGAAGGCATAGATGCCCGAGTGCAAAAGATTTTACGCGCGGAAGAAATTTCAATAGGCGATTATGTGCTGACTGGCGGTGAACTTCCAGCGATGGTTTTGATAGATTCTATTTCTCGTCAAATTCCGGGAGTTTTAGGCAAGTTTGAGTCTCTAGAAGAAGAAAGAGTTTCCAGTAGTGAAGTTTACACCCGTCCGGAAATTTTGAAATATCCCTTCGGCAAGGCTCAGGGTAAAAATTATAAAGTTCCAAAGGTCTTATTGTCAGGCAATCACAAGCTTATTGAAAACTGGAAAAAATCTAAAGGTAACTTGTAGTGTTTGTTTTTTGGAATTATGGTATGATAAAAAGCGTATGATAATAAATGATGAGCAAAAAAATAGTGTCCAAACAGTGGCCGAAAAATACGGTCTGGATTTGTTGATGCTATTTGGTTCATACGCCGAAGACAGGAATACAAAAAATAGCGATATTGACATTGGTTATCTAAAAAGTGAAAGGCTTTCTTTTGATGCCGAGATAGAACTTGCATCTCTATTTCAAACTATTTTCAAAATAAAACGGGCGGATATCGTGTATATTCCAAGCTCTTCGCCATTGTTTATGTATATGATTTTGCAAAAAGGCAAGATTTTATTTAAGCGAAATTTAACACTTTTTCCAAACATATACACATACGCGCTGAAACGATTTGAGGATAATAAACCTTTATATAAAGCGCGTTTTGATTATTTGTGCAAGCAATATCAAGTGGTATAATATAAAACATAAAAAAATATGACCATCAGTCAAATTTTTATAACAGAAAAAGCGCGTTTGTTAAAAGAGTACATTCAAAAATCCAAAGATATTTTTGGGATGGTTTCAGATGATAAGATTATTCTTGGATCGGACAATGTCTATGTTTTAGAACGGATGTTTCAGCTTGCCGTGGAAGTGGTGATTGACATTAATAATTATTTAATAAAAGAACTTGATATCGAACCGGCGGAAGATATAGAGGGGACATTTCAAACTTTGGCTAGGAAAGATATTCTGCCTATGGATTTTGCCGTTAAAATTAGTCCGACAGTAGGGTTGCGAAATAAACTGGTTCATGTTTACGAAAAAGTGGACAGAGCTTTTTTTGTTAGCAATTTCAGAAAAAATGTCGATGATTTTGATAAATATATTTCGTATGTTTTAAAATTTGTGAAATAAAAATATGTATGATTCAAAAAATATGTCAGCATTTTACGAGAGAGAGAGAGAGAGAGAGTAAATCTCGCTCCGCGGAAGTTTAATTTTGGTTTCGTTAAGACCATTGCGGTTTTGTTTTGCTTTGGATTTTTGCTTTTGGCTTTAGTGGCTGTTGCCTTTGTAAAATTTTCTCCGGTATCTGCTACAGTATCATCTACCTCTGCAACCGTTCTCGCCAAATCCGATCTCCTCCAATTCACTTCGCATGGTCAAGTTATCGGTTTCCAAAACACAGGCTTTATCCTCGCATCTCCCACACACATGCTCAAAATTGATTTTTTAAATTCCAACAACATCACGCCAGTATCAGATAGCGCGCCAACCACACCTTCCACTTCTACCACCTTACCTTCCACAACAGAAAAAGCCGCTCCGCTTACAAAAGTTACTTACTCCAATGTTTGGAATGGCATAGATATTGTTTATGAAGCCAACAAAGATTCTCTGATGAAAAGCACCTATTATGTTGATATCACAAAGCAAGGAGTTTCTCCAGACAGTATCAAGCTTCACTACAACCGTCCTCTTTCTTTGGATAAAAATAAAAGTCTCACAATCAAATATGACATTGGCACAATCACCGAATCAGCTCCTCTCGCTTGGCAAATAATAAATAACAAAAAAGTTTTTGTACCAATTTCTTACAAACTTATAAACGAAAATGATATCGGATTTACTCTTGGAGCTTACACTCCAAATATTCCAATAGTCATCGATCCCACTTATACATGGAATCCTTTTTTGGGAGGAAGCGGGAGTGATACTGGCCACGGGATTGCGGTAGACGTTAATGGAAACGTTTATGTCAGTGGTTATAGTAGTTCCACATGGGGTTCACCTGTGCGAGCATATACTGATGGTGGTGATGCCTTTGTAGCAAAACTCAGTAGCACAGGAATTCTTATCTGGAACACCTTTTTGGGTGGAAATGGAGAAGATTATGGTTTTGGTGTCGCCGTAGATACAAACGGAAATGTTTATGCTACTGGATACAGTAATGATACATGGGGGGTAACACCAGTGCGATCATATACTTCAAGCACTGATGCTTTTGTCGTTAAACTTGATAGTGCGGGCGTATTAACTTGGAATACTTTCTTGGGAGGTAGTAGAGAGGATCAAGGAAATGGAATCGCCGTAGACATCAGCGGAAATGTTTATGTTACCGGAACTACTAGTGGCGCCACTTGGGGTTCACCTGTAAAAGCATACCTGTCAACTCAAGATGCTTTTGCCGCTAAAATCAGTAGTGCTGGCGCTCTCACATGGAATACTTTTGTGGGTAGGAGTAGTACTGTTGGTCAAGGAATAGCAGTTGATACTAGTGGTAATGTTTACATTGCTGGAAGTGTTGGTGGTGGCTCCGGTTTTGCCTCTATTGTTAGAGCATATACCTCATCTAATGATGGCTTTGTTGTAAAATTCGCAAATAATGGCGCTCTCACGTGGACCTCTTTTTTGGGTGGAAATGGAGGTGATGAAAGTTACGCAATTGCAGTTGACACGATTGGAAATATTTACGTAACTGGACTCAGCGACACCACTTGGGGTTCACCAGTGCGAGCGTATTATGGTTCTAGTTACGATATTTGGGCAGCTAAGCTAGATACTAATGGCGCTCTTACGTGGAATACTTTTTTAGGCGATAGTGGTAATGACTATGGCTACGGGATCGCTATCGACATTAATGGAAACGTATATGTCGTTGGATACACTTCAGCCACTTGGGGTTCACCAGTGAGAACATACTCTTCCGGTCTTGATGTCTTCGCCGCTAAACTTGATGGTGTTGGTACTCTTGTATGGAATACTTTTTTGGGAGGAAATGAGACCGATGTTGGTTACGGTATCGCTATCGACATTAATGGAAATGTTTATATTGGCGGGGCTGGTCCCACTACCTGGGAATCTCCAACAATTGCTCATGATTTAGGAGCCAACACAGATGCCTTTGTAGCCAAGTTAACCTCCCTTGGCGCTCTCACCACCATCATCGTTCCCACAATCACTCCAACAGCAGGAAGTAACGGTGCAATATCTCCAAGTGTTCCAACTGATGTAACAAGCGGTGGCAGCCAATCCTTCACCCTCACCCCATCAGCTCACTACCACGTAGCCGATGTATTAGTCGACAGTGTCTCTCAAGGGGCAATAACTTCATACACTTTTTCAAATGTCACAGGAGATCACGCAATCTCTGCCACCTTTGCCATAGACACCCAAACAGTTACCTTCAACAAAAACGGTGGTGACACAGAAGCAAGTCCAACAACCAGAACAACTAATTACAATACAACAGTAACACTACCAACAGCGCCAACAAAGACAGGTTATACTTTCTCTGGCTGGAACACAGCAGCCAATGGTTCAGGCACTGCATTCATAGGAAGCACTGCAGTTGTTGCAGATGTTACTGTATATGCTCAATGGACTATTAATAGTTATACTTTGACCTACACCGCCGGCTCTCATGGTTCAATCACAGGCACTTCTCCTCAAACAATCAATTACGGTTCAAATGGTTCAGAAGTTACTGCTGTCCCAAATGCTCATTATCACTTTGTAAACTGGTCTGACTCTTCCATTACTAACCCAAGAACAGACACAAACATAACTGACAATCTCTCTTTCTCAGCTAACTTTGCCATAACTACCCACACCCTCACTCCATCCTCAGATTCAAACGGTTCAATCAGTCCTTCCACATCAACCACAATAAATGACGGTGACTCAGAAACCTTCACCATCATCCCAAACAACGGTTACCGCATCTCTGACATTCAAATAGACGGTATATCTCAAGGAACAATTGCTTCCTACACTTTCTCAAACGTTACAGATAATCACACTATCTCTGTCACCTTTGCTCGTCGTCCATCCGGTCGTCCCATAATTTCAATAACTCCACCGACTCCAGTAGTTGCAACCCCTTCTCCTTCGACAAGCTCAGGACAAGCAACCACTCCGCCTCCTTACACAAATACAACAACAGTTTACAACTTCGGTACAAAAACTTTAAAGAATGGTAGCACTGGTGATGCAGTCAAAGAACTTCAAAGATTCTTGAATGCCAAGCTGAATCTTAATCTAACCATTGATGGCAAACTAGGTCCAAAGACTATTCTTGTCATCAAAGCATGGCAGAAAGCTCATGGTTTAACTCCTGATGGACTTATTGGAGCAAAGACGAAGGAGAGGATGAAAATCGAAGCGGAAAAATTCTAACTATTACGAAGCCATTGACATATTCTTTCAATATGATATGTTACTGACAATATGCAAACCATTGACAGAAGTAGCAACGTGTATTTGCTACCTGTATGGATGAGGGTCGTATTGTCGGTAGGTATTGGTATCATCGCGATCTGTATTGTGATTGGTGCTTGTATCTGTTTCGACTATGCGGCAGAACAGTTCTCCTTGTGGTGTGCTCGACATTAGGGCAGATAACGAGGAGGAAAAAAGCGCGCTGGCTTGAGGGACAACTCCTTCTTGCTGGCGCTTTTTATTTGCCTCCTTCGTAATCCCCAATTCGCATTTGACAAAAAAAGAAAAATAGAGTAGGCTGTTTGAGATTCATTGATTGAGTATTGGATGCAATCTCCGTAATTATTATAAGCTTTAACAGGCCTTTTTTAATTTATGCATACAATAGCCAAGCGTCCGAAGAAGTATTTTTCTAGATACAAGAAACCTCTCGTCGAATTTCCGAATTTGATCGAGGCACAATTAAAAAGTTTTAAATGGTTGGTGGAGCAGGGAATCGGAGAAGTGTTCAAGGAATTTTCTCCCATTAGCGATTACTCCACAAAAAAGTTTCAGCTAGAATTCACTTCTTTCTCTCTTTCTGAATGCAAGTATGATGAAAATAATGCGAAGGTAAATAAACTTTCGTATCAAGGTCTCTTGAAAGCTCGAGTAAAATTGACGAACAAAGTTTTGGGCACTGTGAAAGAGCAGGAAATTTTCATGTCGGAACTTCCTCTCATGACGAATCACGGAACTTTTATCATCAACGGTGTAGAACGCGTTATCGTTCCGCAACTCGCGCGAAGTTTTGGAGTTTTCTTTACAGAATCCGAAAGCAAAGGCAACAGATATTTTGGCGCCAAGATTATTCCTGCGCGAGGTGTTTGGATTGAGATAGAGTCGGAAGCTGATGGAGCCATTTATATAAGAATAGACAAGAAAAGAAAATTCCCTGCGACAGCGCTTCTGCGAGCTATGGGTTATGAGAGTAATGAGGATATTTTGAAGGCTTTTTCCACGAATTCTATTTTCGAAGAAACGATAAAAACTTGTTTGGCGAAAGACGGAGTTAAAAGTCTGAATGATTCGTATGTAGAAATCTACAAACGCTTGAGAGATGGAGATATGGCTACAGCGGAAAACGCAAAAGAATTTATCAATTCTTTGTTTACACCTGAGCGTTACGATCTTTCTCCTGTCGGCCGTTTCAGATTCAACCAACGTTTCGGGAAGCCTATGGATGAAGTGGCGCTCGCTCGTCGAACTATTTCCAAAGAAGATTTAGCGACGGTGATTATGAATATCATCACTTTGAATAATACTCCCGACGCAAAGAGCGATGATATAGATCACTTGGGTCAGAGACGTGTAAGATTTGTCGGCGAAATACTTCAACAGAAAGTTCGCACTGGTATGATGCAGATCAAGAGAAACATTCAAGACAGAATGTCTATTATCGACGTTGATACTGCGATGCCTATCGCCATTATCAACCAACGTCCGCTTCAAGCTCGAATAAAAGAATTTTTCACCACGAACCAGCTTTCCCAATTTATGGCGCAAGAAAATGTGCTTTACGAAATAGAACATTTGCGCACTCTTTCGGCTTTGGGACCCGGAGGTCTCACTCGCGAGCGCGCAGGACTCGAAGTCCGCGATGTGCATCCTTCTCACTATGGAAGAGTTTGTCCTATTCACACTCCTGAAGGTCCGAACATTGGGCTCATTTTGCACCTTTCCACTTACGCTAAAATAAATGATTTTGGAATTATTGAAACTCCATATGTAAAAGTTTCAAAAGGAAAAATCACCGGCGAAGTAGTTTACTTAAACGCGCTTGAGGAAGAAAAGTACAATATCGCGCATGCCGGAATTCCTTATGATGAAAGTGGAAGAATCACAGAAGAAAAAGTAGAAGCCAGAATCAAGACAGAGCCGGGTCAAGTTTCCCGCGATGAAGTTGATTTCATTGACGTCTCTCCCAACCAAGCTTTTTCGATAGCGACTTCAATGATTCCGTTTTTGGAACACAACAATGCAAACAGAGCATTGATGGGAAGCAACATGCAGAAGCAGGCAGTGCCTTGCGTGTTGCCCGAAGCTCCTCTTGTCGCCACAGGCATAGAAGAATTAGCGGCTCGCGATGGAGGACGTTTGGTTATCGCTGAAGAAGATGGTCTAATCTCTTATTTAGATGCGAAAAAAATAACTATCAAAGGGAAAAAAGAGCAGACTTATCCTCTTGTTAATTTTATGAGGAATAACAACTTCGCTGTATTTCATCAGCGTCCGTTGGTGAATGTCGGTGATAAGGTGAAGAAGGGCGATGTGTTGGCGGATACCAGTAGCACAGTAGGTGGGCAAATTTCTCTAGGGCAAAATATTTTTGTTGCCTTTCTGTCTTGGTCTGGATCAACTTATGAAGATGCAATAGTTGTTTCTGAACGTTTAGTGAAAAAGAGTAAATTTACGTCGGTCTATGTCGAAGAATTCACTTGCGTTGTTCGTGATACGAAACTCGGACCTGAAATCACTACTCGAGATATACCAAACGTCGGGGAACTCAAACTGAAAGATCTAGACGAAGATGGCATTGTTCGCATTGGCGCGGAAGTTAGAGAAAATGATATTTTGGTTGGTAAGATCACTCCAAAAGGTGAGACAGAACTTACTCCAGAAGAGCGACTCTTGCGTTCGATTTTTGCCGAGAAGGCGCGAGATGTCAAAGACACATCACTCCGAGTGGAACACGGAAAACGCGGACGCATTATTGGTGTGAAGATTTTTTCTCGCGATTTGGGACATACGCTTGAAGCGGGAATCATCAAAAAAATTGTGATTGAAGTGGCTCAGATTAGAAATATTTCGGTTGGAGACAAACTTTCCGGACGACATGGAAACAAAGGAGTTATCTCAAGAATTTTGCCTGAAGAAGATATGCCTTACATGGCAGATGGCACGCCGGTTGATATTATTTTGTCGCCACTTGGTGTTCCTTCTCGTATGAACTTGGGACAAATATTGGAAATGCATCTTGGTATGGCGGCAAACAGTCTCGGTTATCAAGCTATCGTTCCGCCGTTTTTGGGAGCTAAACACGAGGAAATCAGTCAAGAATTGGAAAAAGCCGGATTGCCAGCAAATGGAAAAGTGAAACTTTTTGACGGACGCACCGGAGAAGCTTTTGAACAAGATGTCGCTGTCGGTTATATGTACATGTTGAAACTTCATCACATGGTGGAAGACAAGATTCACATGCGTTCTATTGGACCTTATTCTTTAATCACTCAACAGCCTCTCGGCGGAAAAGCTCAAGGCGGTGGACAGAGATTCGGGGAAATGGAAGTCTGGGCGCTCGAAGGTTACGGCGCGGCTTATACTTTGCGTGAAATGCTTACTATTAAGTCTGACGATATTCTAGGTCGTTCGCAGACTTTTGATTCTATTATCAAAAATGAAATGATTCGACCGCCAAATTCACCAGCTTCGTTCAATGTGCTCCTAAATTACTTGCGAGGGTTGGCGCTTGATGTGAATTTAAAGAAAGGCGTAGACGAGAAATAAAATATGGACAAAAATCAATTGGCTATTTTTGAAAACTTTAAAATAAGAAGGCATTATAACGAGAAAGAAGAAGTCTGGTATTTTTCAGTGGTTGATATTATTGGAGCGCTTTTAGATCAGAATGATTTTCAAAAATCTAGAAGTTATTGGAAAAAGCTGGCACAACGACTCAGAGAGGAGGGAAGTCAAGTGGTGACAAATTGTCACCGGTTGAAAATGGTGGCAGCTGATGGAAAAATGAGAGAAACTGATGTAGCTAGTGTAGAAACTATTTTACGCATTATTCAAACAGTGCCAAGTAAAAGAGCTGAACCATTTAAGCTCTGGCTGGCGAAAGTTGGTTATGAAAGATTGCAGGAAATGGCTGATCCGGAAAAATCAATAAACAGAGCAAGAGAAAATTGGCAAAAACATGGACGTAGCAATCAATGGATACAGCAAAGAATGATGGGGCAGGAAATTAGAAACAAGCTCACGGATTATTGGAAAAATAATGAAGTAAAAGAAAAAAAAGAATATGCCATTTTGACGAATATTATTCACGAAGAATGGAGCGGTGTTTCTGTCCAAAGTCATAAAAAAATGAAGGGGCTAAAAACTCAAAACTTGCGCGATCATATGTCCGACGCGGAATTGGTTTTTACCGCTTTGGCTGAATTATCCACCAGACAAATTGCTGAAACGATGGAAACAAAAGGATTGGAAGAAAATAAAATTCCAGCAATAAAAGGTGGAAGCATTGCCAAAAATGCGCGAAAATCATTGGAGGCAAAAACTGGAAAGCCAGTGGTAACCGGCAAAAATTTTTTATTAGCAAGTGAAGTTAAAAAGTAAACATATGAAAACTTTAAACACAACTGAATTTGATTCCATCGGATTGCGTCTCGCTTCGCCAGAGCAGATACAGGAATGGTCTTTTGGAGAAGTGACCAAACCGGAAACCATAAATTATCGCACGGGAAGGAGCGAACGTGGAGGTCTCTTTGACGAAAAAATATTCGGGCCGGAAAAAGACTACGAATGTTACTGTGGAAAGTATCGCCGAATTCGTTACAAGGATATTATTTGCGAAAAATGCGGAGTGGAAGTTACGCGTTCGATTGTTCGTCGTGAACGCATGGGACATATCGAGCTTTCTACACCGGTATCGCATATTTGGTTCTTGCGTGGAGTGCCTTCTCGCATGAGCATCTTGCTCAATATCTCCGTGATTGATCTTGAAAAGGTTATTTATTTTGCCGGCTATATAATCACCAAAGTTCATGAGGAAGAAAAACAGTCAATAATCACAGGCTTGGACAAAGAATATAAAGCCAAGCTAAAAAATGCGGCTGATGATGACATCAAAGAGAAGCTGAAAAATTTGCTTTCCGTCACCAAAAAAGAAATTGGAGAAATCTACGAAGGAAAAGTTTTGAATGAAATTTCTTTCCATCATTATTCTCTGAAATACGGAACTTGTTTTGAAGCGAATATCGGCGCCGAAGCTATTTACTCAATTTTCAAAAATCTTGACTTGAATAAATTAAAAGCTCACACCGAAAAAATGTTGGAGAAGGCGAGCGCTGCGGAAAAAGACAAATTACAGAAGAGGCTTTCTCTCATTCGCGCTATGACTTATGCTGGGATCAGACCGGAATGGATGTTCCTTACGATTATTCCTGTCATTCCTCCAGTTTTGCGTCCGATGGTGGCTCTCGATGGAGGCAGACATGCTACTTCTGATTTGAACGATCTTTACCGCAGAGTTATAAACAGAAATAATCGTTTGAAAAAATTAAAAGAGATCAACGCGCCGGACGTAATCTTGCGAAATGAAAAAAGAATCATCCAAGAAGCTGTCGACGCTTTGATTGATAACTCAATCGCGAAACAAAATGATTCTGCGGCGATGAGTCAATCTCAGAAACGCCCACTAAAATCTCTTTCGGACAATTTGAAATCTAAACAAGGTCTTTTTCGCCAAAATTTGCTCGGAAAAAGAGTAGACTATTCTGGACGTTCGGTTATTGTTGTTGGTCCCGAACTCAAACTCAATCAATGCGGTTTGCCGAAGCATATGGCGCTCGAACTTTTCCGACCATTCGTGATTTCAAAAATCTTGCAGGCGGAATTGGCGTTTAACATTCGCGGGGCAAATAAGCTCATCGAAGAACGCACCCCCGAAGTTTGGGCGATGCTCGAAGAAGTTATTGCGGGAAAGTATGTGCTTTTAAACCGCGCGCCGACCTTGCACAGATTGGGTATTCAAGCTTTTAATCCAATTCTGATTGAAGGAAATGCTATTCAAGTGCATCCTCTTGTTTGTCAGGCTTTTAACGCTGATTTCGATGGAGACCAAATGGCTGTCTATGTTCCTCTTCTCGAAGAAGCGCAGTCTGAAGCGAAAGAATTAATGGCTGCGAATAAAAATCTGCTCAAACCTCAAAACGGAGAGCCGATCGTAAACCCTCGCATGGACATGGTGCTCGGAAGCTATTGGATGACAAAATCAATGGAAGGAGAAAAAGGGGAGGGAAAATATTTTTCGCGACCTAATGTGGCTATTAGCGCCTATGAATATGGGATCACTTCTTTGCGCGCGAAAGTAAAAGTCTTAGCGGATACAGCTAAAGTAAAATACAAGAAATTTGATGGGGGAATTTTTGAAACTTCTGCCGGCAAACTTCTCTTTAATAGTATTTTGCCAGACGATTTTCCTTACGTGGGCGATGAAATGACTCAGGACAGACTGATTGCGCTTCTCGATGAACTCATAGTGCATTACGGCGTGGACGCTACTCCTAAAATCTTGGACAAGATAAAGGCGTTTGGTTTCAAATATTCGACAGTTTCTGGCACCACTTGGGGACTCGATAATGTTTCTGTGTCTCTCGACAAGCCAAAAATTATTGCGCAAGGTAAAAAATTGGAAGAAGAAATTATCTCTCAATGGAGGGAAGGTCTTTTGTCTGAAGAAGAGAAGTATCAAAAAATTATTGAAATTTGGACTCACACAAAAAAGGATTTGGAAAAAATTCTACCAAAAACATTGGATAAAAAAAGTTCCACTTACGATCTTTTCACTTCGAAAGCTAGAGGCACGATGTCTAGCTTGATGCAAATGACAGGCATGATCGGACTTATCCAGAACAACCAAGGCAAGACTTTGGAGTTCCCGATTATTCCTTGTTATCAAGAAGGACTTTCTCCGATCGAGTATTTCGTCATCACACACGGAGCTCGTAAAGGTGCTTCTGATACCGCGCTCAATACCGCAAAAGCCGGATATTTGACGCGAAGACTGGTTGACGTTGCGCAGGATGTTGTCATTACGGAAATAGATTGTGGTACAAAAGAAGGAAGAATGGTCAGAAGCGAAGATATTTCCGGAATAAAAATTCCACTTTCAAAAAATATTCGTGGACGAGTTTTGGCAGCCGATCTAAAAGACAAGGACGGCAAAGTGGTTTACAAAAAAGGATTTTTGGTCACCAAAGAAGAAGCTTACAATATCGAAGGCGCTGGTTTCACAGAAGTTTTTGTCCGTTCTCCACTAACCTGTGAGACTATTCACGGCCTCTGCGTCAATTGTTACGGACTTGATTTGGGACGCAATCATCTTGTCGAGCTCGGTGAAGCAGTCGGTATCATTGCCGCTCAAGCTATCGGCGAACCGGGTACTCAGCTTACTCTTCGCACGTTCCATGCTGGAGGCGTGGCGGGAACTGATATCACGACTGGTTTGCCTCGCGTTGAAGAAATATTTGAAAGAAGAGTTCCCAAAAATCCTGCTATTATTTCTGAGACAGACGGAGAAGTTGTTGAGATAAAAGTCAAAGATGAGAAAGAGAAAATCATCAAAGTATTGTCCGATATTAAAGCCGACGGGAAAGGGGGTGATAAGAAAAATGAAATGGAATATATTGTGGCTTTTCATCGAACGCCGACAGTTAAAGTTGGCGACCACGTGAAAGCGGGCGACCTTTTGACTGACGGATCGGCTGATATTGCTGAGATCTTCAAATTCGGTGGCAAGGAATTGGTTGAAAGATATATCATTCGAGAAATAAATAAAGTTTACGAATTGCAGAGCGCTTCGATTAGCAGAAAGCACACGGAAATAATCATCCGCCAGATGTTCTCACGTCGAAAAATAAAAGATGCGGGTATCACCAATTTTTCGATTGGTGATATTGTTGAGAATACTGCATTTATAGAGGAAAATCAAAGAGTTGCTGGGTTAGATAAAAAAATAACTGAAGATGAAATTGGAGGACAGGCAAAAGCAGAAACAGTTGTACTCGGCATTACCGAAGTCTCGCTTCGTACAAAGAGCTGGCTCTCTGCCGCTTCGTTCCAAAACACAAATCGTGTTCTTATTGAAAACGCAATAAAAGGGGGAGTAGACGACCTACGAGGATTGAAAGAAAATGTCATAATCGGGCGACTCATTCCGGCCGGAACTGGGTTTAAAAATAAGATAAAGGCTGAATAAATTTATCAAGGTGAGTCCTTGATAAAGTAAAAGTAGTGGTGAAGGTTGAAAAGGGGAAATGGATATTTATGCAAAAAGATTTTGATAAATGGAACACAGAGAAAAAAGCTGTAGATGCAAAAGTTGTAAATACAGAACTTTTCTTTCATGCTCGGGAAATTTGGTGGTGTAGCGCAGGATTAAATGTTGGAGTAGAAGCAGATGGAAAACACGAAAACTTTGAAAGGCCGATGCTAATTGTAAAAAAGTTTAATGCGGATATGGTATGGGCGCTTCCACTTACTACGCAAGGAAGAAAAAATAAGTATTATTATAAGTTGAATCACGAAGAAGTAAAATCGTGGGTTGTTCTGTCACAAATAAAAACAATAAGCACAAAAAGATTTTTGCGAAAGGTAGGATCTATTTCTGAGTCAGATTTCAAGGAAGTAATTTTGAGGTTGCAAAAGTTGCTAAAAATCGAAAACCCCCTTACGGGGGCTTTCTCGGAGGCCGAAGCCACTAATACAAGAAGTATAAACGGCAATCAAAACAAAGTCAAGCGATAGACGAAACCCCCTTTCGGGGGTTTCTCGGGGTCTCCGACAAGGGAGACATTTACAACGTAAGTATATCAAATACAAAAGACATGTCAAGTAAAAAATCAACCTTAATTTACAAGCTTATTATTAAAAATTTAACCAAAATAATATGAACAAAAAAATTATTTGGAGGGTTATCGTAGCGATTGTCATAATCGCAGGGGGCTTCGCGTATAATTATCTATCAAAACCAAAACCAGTGTGTTGGCCTTATTGTCCTGGAATGACGGATCAAGATCGTGAAGCAATCAAAAAATCTGCGCTTGAAGCCGAAACTGCGAATTGGAAAACGTACACAAATACTAAATATGGATTTGAAGTAAAGTATCCAGTAGATTGGAGAACTGAAGAGACAAAAACACGTTATGGTTCTACTATTTTCTCTCTAGCTCTAGTATCTCCAGAAACTGATGATTTTATCAAAAAAGTTCCTGGCACTGATGCAAGTACATTTGACGTTGATTTTATGATATATCCATTAAATTACAGATCTAATGGTGTTCGTAGTCAGGTTGTGTTTAATGGAATTAATGCAGAAAAAGTTGTATCTGAATCTGAGCTGGGTACTCATAGTATTATCTATTTGGATGGAAAAAATTATACGTATGGGATATATAATATTAGTCCAAGAAACATTGAGGAGAATGATCAAATTCTCTCTACTTTCAAATTCATTGAGCCAACGACACAAATTGATACTTCGAATTGGAAAACGTATACAAATGAAAAATATGGTTTTTCATTATCATATCCAACCGACTTTGAAAATGTGAATGATTTAACTGCCACACAACAAAATTCTCTTTTGACGTATATGGCAGTATGTCTTGTTGGTAATAATAATTCACGGATACGGCCAGATCAAAGTGGTTTCTGTTATGTAGGAAAACAAACGTCAGATGGGTTTACAATGGCTTCTTTGAACATAACTCCTAGTGTATCGAAAAGTGCGCAAGAATGTAATAATACATCTGCTCAAATTAAGCAAACGACACTTAATGGTATTATCTTTGATCAATCCCATCTCGACGACGCTGGTTTAGGTCACTATGTATCAACAGATTCTTATAGGACATATCACCAGGGAATATGTTATACGATAGATCTAAACATTGAGTCGAATATAGGTAAATTAGAAAAGGGACTTAGCGTTGATTTTGCTTCTTTGATACATTCTAAATTAGAATCGATTCTTTCCACTTTCAAATTCATTCCAACCGCAAATATTTCCTCAAATGATTCTTTGTTAAAAGCTGGAACAGATGTTTTGACTGCATTAAGAGATGATAATTATCAAAAACTAGAGGAACTTACGAGCTCAAGTGGTTTATCTTGGAATGAATATCCGCAACTTGATTTTACGAAAAATGATATTTCTAAAGATAGCATATCGGATATATCAACAGACAATAAAACTTATATGTTCGGTTACACAGATGGAAAAGGTGATCCTATCGTTTTAACAAAAAAAGACTATATAAAAGAATATCTTTATAATTACGACTACTTGTATGCTGAAAAGGTTGCTGTAAATAAAACATTAGGTAGTGGAAACAGTGTTAATTCTATTATTAAGGATTCTGGAAATAGAACTGTCGTAGCTTACTATTTTTCTGGGTTTGATGCAAAATATGGTGGTATGGATTGGACAACTTTGTATTTAGTTTTTGACAAGGAAAATGGTGTGTATAAGCTTTGTGGAATTGCAAAAGACAATTGGACAATTTAGTGTGAATTAAAAAAACATATGAAGATTAATATAAAATTTATAGCATCGGTGATATTAATTGCGCTTTTTGCTGCCGGATTTTATTTTGTTGTATCACAGAAAAAGGTGCCAATTACTTCTGCAACAGATGATTGGAAAACATACACAAATGAAAAGTACGGATTCGAGTTTAAATATCCAGCTTCAAAATATACGGTATTAGGATATGAACTTAGTAGTCGGTATTATAAAGATGAATATGAAGTTGGTGTATATCCCATTGAAGAATATGGAGAATATTCAGGTACTGGACTCGGTATCTCTATAAGGAATTTAGGAAAAACTCCAGTCAAATTAGAAGAGCTTATCAATTATCGTCCTCTTGGTATAGACAATACTCACAATACTAAAAAAATATTGGTGGGAGGCCAGGAGGCTGTTCGAGTTGATCATGATCTTATTCAGATTTCTGGATATGACGGTCAGCAATCAATTTTTCAGTCTTATGTTTATTTTATTAAAAATAACTTGCTTTATACTATAAATATAGAAAAAGATTCAGTCGACTTAGAAAAAAATATTTCTTTAGAAGAAATTCTTTCTTCTTTTGAATTTACTGATCCAACGACTGACGTTTCAAATTGGAAAACATATAGCGGATATGGAATTTCTTTTAAATACCCTAGCTCTATGGGTGAGCCGAAGATCACGCAGTTAAGTACCATGACGTCATTTAGTTTTAGTAATAGTGTAGAATTTGATATAGGTGTTTATTATGATCAAAATTTTGGTAGAAATAAAACATTTGACGAAGTTGTAAATAAGGCAAAAAATAATCCGGAAGTTGTCTATCGTGGAGAAAAAGATATTACTGTGGGTAATAAAACTGGTGTAGAGCTTTTTCTGTTAGATAAAGTCTCTGGCGGTGAATCGGTAGAAATTTATGTTCCAAACATAGATAAGCATGGAAATATGTTATCTGGTTCTGAATATAACAGGGCGGTGGCTAATGTTGGTGGTGCTGATCTTCTGTCAATCATGAAAACTTTAGAATTTACTGAACCAGCAACACAAATTGACACTTCAAATTGGAAAACATATAAAAATGAAGACTATGGGATAGAGTTTAAATATCTTAGTACTTATAGCATATTAGATAGAAGTTATATAACTCCAGGAGGAGGTGTTTTTCCATCAGTAGCGATTGTTCCTCCAACTGATCAAGAAAATGATCTAATAATTATTGGTTCTAGAACTTTAGTAAGTACGGCACCTGCAATTTCTTGTAATTCTACATTTACAAGGTGTAAAGAATTTGGGTCAAATATTGTATATACTAAAGCTCAAAATAGTAACATTCAGGTTCTGTTTGATAACTTTATTGATACCGTAAAATTCACCAAATAAAACATATGTCTTCATCAGTCGATCAAATTAAATCACGAATAGATATCCTCTCGCTCGTTTCATCTTACATGAAGCTAGACAGGGCGGGAGCTAGTTGGAAAGGCAAGTGTCCATTTCATAACGAAAAGACACCTTCTTTTTTTGTGTCGCCAGATCGAGGAAGTTATTATTGTTTTGGTTGTGGAGCCTCTGGGGACATTTTTACTTTTGTGGAAGAATTCGAAGGGCTTGATTTCAAAGGCGCGCTTAAACTTTTGGCAGATAGGGCTGGAGTCACCCTCGAGGTTTACAGCAAGAACGACAAAGATGAAAAAGAAACAAAAAGCGAGAAAGAAAAACTCTACGAAATAATGGAAGAAGCCACAAAGTTTTTTGAGAAAAATCTGAAAGAAAATACAAAAGAAAGTGAAGAGGCTCGAGCGTATTTGAAGTCGCGCGGTTTGACGGATAAAACTATCCAAGATTTCAGAATCGGTTTTGCAATTTTGGATTGGCGCAAACTTTATGATTACCTGAAAGGTAAAGGTTTTGTTGATAAAGAAATAGAGCTTGCTGGATTAGCAAAGAGACCAGAAGATGTAAAAAAGGCCATGTATGATCGTTTTCGTGGGCGAGTGATGTTTCCAATAAGCGATTCGAGCGGGCGTATTATTGCTTTCTCAGGTAGGATTTTAGTTGACGACGGCAAGTCCGCAAAATATCTAAACAGCCCAGAGACCCCTATATTCAATAAATCTTCCGTGCTCTTTGGTATAGACAAAGCGAAAGATTCTATTCGCAAAAATAATTTTTCCATTTTAGTCGAAGGCCAGATGGACTTGGTGTTGTCCCATCAAGCTGGTTTCAAAAACACAGTTGCGTCTTCCGGTACAGCGATGACAGACAAGACAGTGTCCAAAGAAAATATTATAAACAACCTCGGGCTTGTTTATAGGTTGTCAAAAAATATTGTTCTAGCGTATGATGCCGACAAGGCCGGAGTGAACGCTTCAAATCGTTTTGCAAAAATTGCGCTGTCTCTCGGCATGGATGTAAAAGTTGCTAGCATGAAAGAAGGAGTGGATCCCGCGGATGTTATTTCAAAAGAGGGGAGAGACGCTTGGCATGAGGTGATAAGAAATTCAAAACATTTTATTCCATTTATGCTGGAGAGAATTTTGAAAGATGCTTCCGGCGACGAGAGAAAAGCAGGCAGAGGAATCAGGGAACGCCTTTTGCCTTTTGTGAATGACTTGGAAAGTTCTATAGAAAAATCTCATTTTATAAGGCTTATTAGCGACAAATCGGGCATTGCTGAAGATGCTTTGATTGAAGATTTGAAAAAGGTCGAGTCTGAATTAAAATATGAAAAAGAAGAAACAGAAATTGCGAAAGCCAATGTCGAGAAAAAATTTAGAAAAGATCCCATCGAGCGCAGGCTCCTTGGTATAGCCTTTTGGCAAGAAGGCGTTAAAGATAAAATTATTGAACCGGAATTGATTTTTAATAAACTAAGCAAAGTAAAAGACGCTTACAAAGATATCAGAGAAGATTTGATTTACGAAGCGGAGGAATTTTATTTAAATAGTGAAAATTTACAAAAAGATGTGCAGGAAATGTTATTATCCATAGAAGAAGAATATCTTAATGAAGAACTTGTTAAAATGATGGTAGAATTTAAAAATCTTAAAGACAAATCAAAAGAGGTGGAAATTCTGAAGAAGATAAATGAAATAAATAAAAGGAAAGAAGAAATTAAAAATAGTCGTTAGAAAATAAAAAATTATGAAAAAGAAAAAAATCACAAAAAAAATAAAAAACAAAAAGCTTAAAACAAAGAAGACTAAAAAAAGAAAAATTTTAAGAAAAAAAGTCGCGAAATCTTCTTATCTCGAAAAGAAGGCAGATAATTTGGCTCGCATCTCGAACGAACTCATAGAAAAAGGACGCAAGAGAGGATTTATTACTTATGATGAGATACTGAAAACTTTCCCCGATATTGAAAATAACATTTTGTTCTTAGACGAGCTTTATGAAAAGTTTGCGATTGCTGGTATCGACGTGCTTGAGGGGGGGAATTTGCTTAATCTCAATGTTGACTTGACCGATAAAGATTTGAACAAGTCTACGATGCATGACTCTATTCAGATGTATTTGAAAGAGATAGGACAATATCCGCTCATTCATGCAGGCGACGAAAAAGATTTGGCCAAGCGCATCGAACAGGGTGACCTCGAAGCGAAGAATCTTCTTGCTCGAGCAAACTTGCGTCTTGTGGTTTCGATTGCTAAAAAATACGTCGGCAGGTCTGCCAATCTTACGCTTCTCGATTTAATTCAGGAAGGCAATTTGGGTCTATTTAAAGCAGTTGAAAAATTTGATTGGACGAAAGGATATAAATTCTCCACTTATGCGACTTGGTGGATCCGCCAGTCTATCACTCGCGCTTTGGCTGACCAATCTCGTACTATCCGCATACCTGTCCACATGGTGGAGACGATTTCTAAATATAAACAGACGCACAGAAGGTTATCGCAAGACTTGGGACGAGAACCGCTTGCTGAAGAGATTGCCACAGAAATGGGTATTCCGGTGGATAAAATCCATGTCATTGAAAACATCAGTCAGGAGACAGTCTCTCTTGAACAGCCGGTTGGAGATGACGATGATAAGTCAACGCTGGAGAATTTTATTCCCGATGATAAAATTTTGCGTCCAGACCAAGAATCTTCTCGCAGAATTCTTTCTGATCAAATCCGTGAAGTGTTAGGCGAACTTAATCCAAAGGAACGCAAGATACTCGAGATGCGTTATGGACTGTTGGACGGCATTCAACATACTCTTGAAAGAGTGGGGGAAGAATTCGGTGTGACTCGCGAACGCATTCGTCAAATAGAAGCGAAAGTTCATGAAAAACTCCGCCAGCACGAAAAAATCGCAAGATTGAAGAATTACTTTGATTAAATTATTTTAATTTCATTTCTTTCGCAAATAGTTTCAAATTAAGACTTGAAAAGTTTCCCTGATTTTCTCCATCTTGGTGTCCATACAGATAGTCATGGTATTCCCAGAATTTTCCTTGATCTCCAGCGCATCTTGCTGCTTCAGCTGATTTTATAGATTCCGGACCTAGAAATGCCCAATCTCTATAAACAAATTTCACATTTCCCTTTTTTGTGTATTCGTTAACTCCAAGCATAAAAGGATTCCAGCTCGGATCTCTCTGTATCAGGGATTGTATTAAGGGTGCATCTGATTTCATCAAACCAGAAACTGCTCCGCAAAAAGGACATTGGAAGTCCTCATACAACACTAAAACAACTTTTGCTTGAGTGCTTCCAATTGAAAAGTCTGAAATTGAAATCGGATCTAAATTTATATTATTTATCGTTTTTTCATTACCAACCAAAGCTTTGTCTATCTTCTGGATGACAAGTTCTGCAGATTCAGCACCGTCGACAGTAGCGACAACCTTACCATCTCTTAAGAGAAATCCTTTAGGTGTTCCACTTACTCCAGCATTAGTTCCTTTTGTCTTAGAATCCGCAATTGCTTGCGCATATTTTCCAGAATCAAGACAACTGCTGAATGTTGGCATAGATTTCGTTAATTCGGCTTCTTGTTTTACAGGATCAATTTTTGCGGGTATTCCACCACCTTTTAACAAAATCGCTCCGGCAATAATAATTCCGGCAATGATTATTGCTCCAGCTATTTGTTTTTGGCTATTGTTCTGATTATTATTTGGCTTGCTTTCCGCCGTATTTTCTTCTTTATTTTCTATATTGTTTTCTTCCATGCGTTTTTATGTTAATTACTAATATTGCCATTGTAGCATTTTTTTGGAATATGGTATACTTGCTTCATTAACAAATAAAGGTCTCTCTTATTAATAACTAATGTCCCTGACGGGATAAAAACATATGTGTAAATCAATGAATGGTTGTTGCAAAGGTTATTGCGTTCCGGCTTTGATTGGCAAAATCTTGCTGATAATCGGAGGCATTAACTGGGGTTTGATTGGTGTCGGAATGTTGATGGGTAACGATTGGAATGTCGTCAAACTGCTTCTAGGATCTTGGCCGACTGTTGAGGCGATTGTTTACATACTCGTAGGTATTGCAGCCGTGGTGAAAATTTTTGGTTGCAGATGCAAGAAGTGTGGCACATGTGCTTGTGCTCCAGCCGAAGAAGTTATGGATAAACAGATGTAAAATTTGTGTTTTTCATCAAAAAAGCCCTTTTGAAAGGGCTTTTTTGATTGCATTTTGCCAGAAAAATGCTATAGTGTGAAGATAAATCTATGGCTTCAATTCCAGACATAATGTTTTTTGTTGTGACTTTTTTGGCTATTTATATACAGATTTTTTTCCTTGTCACGTTTATGGACAATAGAAATAAACTGGTCACAAGACGGGGTCAAACAAAGTTGGCGAGTTATCCAGCAGTCACTGTTATTGTGCCTTGCTGGAACGAGGAAACAACCATATTTGCCACGATAAAATCTTTGCTTGCTCTGAATTACCCAAAAGATAAAGTAAATATTATTTTAATTGACGACGGTTCGACGGACAACACATGGGAAGTTATTAAGAAATTTGTCGGACATTCTAATATAAAAATTTTCCACAAAGAAAATGGAGGAAAGCACACTGCGCTCAATTTTGGCCTTCTTCATACCAATACCGAATTCGTGGGTTGCTTGGACGCCGATTCGTTGGTTCATCCAGAATGCCTCGTTCGGATTATGAGTTATTTTGAAGCGGATCGAGATACTATGGCTGTGGTTCCTTCAGTGGTTGTGTATAATCCAAAAAATATGATTCAGAAAGCTCAGGCTTTTGAACATTTCATTACTGTTTTCATGAGAAAGATGCACGGGCTTCTGGGCGCTGTTTCTGTGCTTCCTGGACCGTTTTCAATATACAAAAAGAAAGTATTTGACGATCTTGGTCCATATCGTCAGGCTTATAATGTGGAGGATACAGAGATGGCCTATCGTATGCAGAAGAATCATTACAAGATTGATGATTGCAATGACGCTTATGTTTATACCAATATGCCGTCCACATTGGTGAAGCTTTACCGCCAAAGACTGCGCTGGATTTATGGAATTATAAATAACATTATTGACTATCGAGATGTTATTTTCAAAAAAAAATATGGTGATTTTTCAATGATTATTATTCCTTCAGTTATTATCTTGATGTTTTCCGCGCTCTATATGTTTGGCATAGGGGTTTATCATCTGCTCGATTTTATTATTTCAAAAATTATGAAGTTGGAAATAATCGGGTTTCATCTTTCAAATTACTTTAGTCATTTTGATATGTTTTTTGTGCCGGCTAGATTTTCTTTTATTATTATATTGCTTGTGTACTTTTTTATTGTATTAGTAAGCACGCTTGGAAGGAAAATGGTCGAAGACAAATGGGTAATTTCATTTGATGCCATTTACTTTTTTCTCATATTCAGTTTTTTCGCTCCGTTTTGGCTTATGAAAGCTGTTTATAATACCATTTTATCCAAGAAACCTGTGTGGAGATAATTTTATATGATACAAAAACAAATTGATTGGAGAAAATATTTGATAGTTTTTTTAATCACCTTAGGCATATTTTTAACTGCCAGCTATGCAAGCAATTATTTTAGTAATAGAAAAATCAACGAATTGAAATCGATTCAAGATAAGATAGCCATTGATATTCTTTCTTCGGAAACTCAATTTTCTTTGCTTACAGAATTATCTTGTAAAAATATCTCTGATTCTGTATATTCTCCCGAACTTGGAGAATTGGGAAGTAAATTAGAATGGAGCAGAAATAATTTGGGGGTTACTCCCGAAGTGTCTTATCTAAGAAAATATTATTCGTTGTTGCAAATTAAAGATTATCTTTTGGCAAAAAAAATATCTGAACGTTGTGGAGTAAAATCATCTTTCATTCTTTATTTTTACATCGCGCAAGAAAATTGTAGCGAGTGCGAAAAAGAAAGCTTGGTGCTTTCAGATCTGCGTGACAAGTATCCAGAATTGCGCGTTTATTCCTTTGATTACACTACAAAATTAGGAGCAGTGGAGGCCATGCTTCAAATTTATAAAATAAAGGACACTGAACTTCCGGCGCTTGTCTTGGACGACGAAGTGTTGACTGGCTTTCATAGCGTGGAAGATCTTGACGCTCGTATTGTAAAATCTTTCAAGCTTCAAGAGAAGAAATCTATCAACAAAACGAACTCATAATATGGTCTCAAAAAAAGTTAAGAAGAATAAAATAGGTTTTACTGCTGGAAGTTTTGATCTGTTGCATGCGGGGCACATTCTTATGTTAAAAGAATGTAAGACGCAGTGCGACTATTTGATTGTCGGATTGCAGACAGATCCTAGCTCGGATAGACCTGAGAAAAATAAACCGATTGAAACTTTAAAAGAAAGGATGATCCGATTGCAAGGATGCAGATATGTAGATAAAATTGTAATTTATGACACAGAAAGAGACTTATACGATATTTTAAAGAGATTAAAACCCAATGTCCGTTTTATGGGGGCAGATTGGAAAGGCAGGCCTAATTATTCGAGAGATTTGTTGCCTAATATAAGAGTTATCTATAACAGTCGGGATCATTCTTATTCGTCTTCATCACTCAGAAAACATATTTATGAAGCGGAGATGGTTTTAATTTACAAGAACAAAAAACACTAAGTTTTAAGGAAGGCTGTGTATCACTTCGCAGGCGTAAGCTTGTGGCATGAAGATTCTACATCTATCTTTGGAGAATTTTTCGTCGATAATTCCAATATTACTATCAAGAGACAAAAAAGCTCTTACTTGCGATTTATATTTTTCAATGGCAACAATTTTTTCTGAAAGCATCGGCTCGCTTAATTCAATTGGATTTTCTTGAAATTTAACATTTTCTTTTTTTTCTAAATATGTGTTTAAGTCGCCAAGGCTAGAAGTTGTAAACTGCTTAATGTAGGGAAAATCTTCATAAATAAAAAAATGCGCATTTTGTGTTTTGTATTTTTTAAAGACATCCATAAACGCATCGTGAATTATTTGATGGTCGGGATGTGTAATGGCCGCGCCAAAAGTAGCTGGTCCGTATATTAAAAGTTCTCGATTCTGATAAGTTTTTATTAGGTTTTCAATATCTTTTGAAATTTTTTCTTCGATTTCTTTGTCTTTATTCTTTTCTCGATATTGAGAATCAAGGTGGTCGTAATTTTTTATGATTACCTTAAAAGGTGATAAAGCATTTTCGTTTTCTTTCGTTCTGGCAAGCATTGCTTCGTCGCTATCTTTAAATCCGGAAATTTTATCCCAATAAGTATGCATAATTTCTGTTGGCTTTTTTGTGAAAAATGTCGCCACCAAAATATTAGTTTCTTTTTTTGCTATAAGTCCGCCGAGAGACAAAACCGCATCGTCAAGGTGAGGGGACAGGATGATGGTAAACGGTGTCGTGGTATTTTGCTCAGTCGGAAATTTTAATGATTCTGTAAAATAAACTAGACTCCCAGCGAGCAGAACAAAAAAAATTATTATTAGAAAATTCTTTTTCATATTTCTTAAATATCTTTACGATTTCAATTTATCTAAAGGTATTGGATCTGAAATAAAGAATTTAAAATGAAATCCTTTATAAATATCACATTCACCTAATCCATTCTTTTGATCTATCGGACACTCTTCTAATGGAACACGATCAATACCCAAAGAAGCTTCCACGAGATAAAAATTATTATTGACAAGATAAAATTGCACTGTTTGTTGTCCATTCTTCTCAAAAATAGCAGGTGCATACCAACGATTGGTCAGTTCATCAAACACATCCCAACCCACAGGATCGAAATGATGATATATTGATTGTATATATTCATGTCCCCAAATATATTCACGTCTTAAAAGATCAGTTGATATATTTTCGATGAAACGATCAAGGTCATCTTGGGCAACACTTGCAGAATGAATAGGTGTTTGAGCAGATGTATAAATAATAGATCCGGCAACTTGAGACCCAGATACGTAAACGGTATGGTCCTTTGCAATAGATTTATCAAAACCTTTTTTAGTGCCGACGAATACCAATTTAGGCATCGAACTAATTTTAACTAGTGGAGATAATACAAATTGAGTATTTTTTGTGTCAAAAGATTCTTCAAACCAAAATCTGATTGTACTACTATCTATAGGTTTTCTATCTGAAATTTTTGCCGCACTAGTCTCTATCGCAGATATACCTAGTAGCCCAAGTCTTGAGAAATCTTTTCGTGCTTGTTCATAATGTTCTCCGTCGAATAAACCGTAGCACTCATCTTGTGCAGTGCCTCGCTCTTTACCATCATGACATGTTGTCAGAAATGAAGTGATAACTTCAGCAGAAGGTTTGTAATCCTTAAAAAGAGGCAACAGACCATATACAAGTTTAGAATAACCACCCTCAAACGCATAGTCCATTGCTGATAAGCCACTACTATCTTTGCTGTGGACATTTACGCCGAGCTTAACAAAATCAGTCGCGTAAGAATTTTCTACAGCTTGACCATTTTTACTTCCTAAGGCTGAGTCAAGAATATACGATAAATAATTTTTTCCCGTTAGGTCTACACTATTCGGATTGACACCAATTGAAGACAGCCAATAAAGTATATCGGGGGTTTTGATCGGAACACCATATTTATCGTAGCCAGTAATAATATGCGCATTGAACCAGAGAGGTGTTCCATCTGCGTCTAACTCATTAATAGTTTTTTTATCGAGACATTGTCCAATAATTACGGCATCTTTTCCATTATTGTCATCAGAACCATAATAACTCCCTTTCTTGATGGCATTAAAAGAAGCACTGCACATAGAAGTCCACGCTTGAGTGCTGATGTATGGTAAAAGACATACAGCTCTTCGCGCCAGATTTTTAATTCCATTACAAGTTGCCGCTTTATCATCTAATGAAATCGAAGATTGAGTGTCTTGTGCTAAGAGTTGAGCTTGGTGTGTGACACATTCCTGATAAGGATTTCCATTATAATCGGGCGCATTTTCAAAGAAACCACTCAAAATATCCTCTCTTGTAGATAACGGTATAAGTTCACAATGAGCATAATATTCTTTTTCTGTCTGTGAATCACGTAGGCATCTTATTCCTGCTCCTGGCGTATTAAAAAAATCGGGATCAAAAGATTTTCCAGGCATTAATGAACAGAATCTAGGCTGACGAAATAAAGTGGCTAAAATTTTAGGAAAATTATTTATTGTAGGAATAGTCACAGTGCCATAGAGCGGTCCCCATGGTCCAAATAAAGCAAAAAGAAAAACGAGGACGCTTGTGACTGTTGCAAACTGTAAAAATAAACGAGATTTAGTTGGGGATACATCCGCTTCAGATGCTTTGATAGCATATATAATTCTGGTTCGAATATAAATAAAGCCAGCAACACAAGCTAAAAAAGTTGGCGCAATTGCGTAAAAATAAATAAGTTTATCTCCATAAGAGAATGCTAAAATTCCTAAAAGTTGCGCTATTTCTGGAGCGAGCAAGCGTGCGACTAAGAATAATAAAAGACTAGCTAAGATTGAAAATAGTTTGCTTAGGATTAAAAAAACAACTGCTCCGACAGTAAACGCGAGGACTTTATTTTTGCAAAGTTTCCATAAATACCGACGAAGGAAAACCAACATTAGAAATGCTACGATTAGTGACAAAACAAAAACAAGAAGGGGGAAAAAAATGATAACAATCATTTGAACTCAAGTATATCATATTTTATGTAAGAATTGGTACACAAATAGATATAACTTGTTCTTGAGCCGCCTCTCGGATTTGAACCGAGGACCTTCGCTTTACAAAAGCGTTGCTCTACCAACTGAGCTAAGGCGGCTTTTAAAACACACTACCATATTATTTACAAATCTTCTTCTTTTTTGATTTTGTGCTTGATTTCTCTGATCTTGTGTTTGTAATCGCCAATGATTTTTAAAAACTTTGAAATCTCTCTTTTTTCGTCATCTATATGATTTTCCCTACTTCTGTTTTTTATTTTGATTTTTATTTCTTCGTATTTATTTTTGAAAAAACTTGTTCCACGGACATAATATCTGACTATCGCCACCAGAAGAGCGTATCCATGTTTTTTAACATTCGCCACTGTTACATGCCTGATTTCCTTCAAATATGGAAATTCAAGCAAAACGTTTTCTTGATTCGAGATTTGTTCGTGATCCAAAAAGACCAATTTTCTGCCTATCATAATGATGATGGAGACTAGCGACGCGAAGAATAAAGTTAAAAGAAAATACATCATCATATCGTTTTTTATATTGAGCAACGTTTTACTTCTTTGATTTTTGCGCCTGCTTTTTCTAACAATTTGCTTACCGTCATTTCTCCGTTTTTTATGAATGCTTGCTCGAGCAATGTTTTTTCTTTGAAGTAAGTGCTTATTTTTCCATCAAGCATTTTTTTCTTTATATTTTCTGGTTTGTTTACATTTGCAATTTCTTTTTCGAAAATTTCTATCATTGTTTTTTTAGCTTCTTCGCTGATTTCAGCGCTTGTGATATATTCCGGTTTCATTGCAGTGATATGCATAGCTACATCTTTTGCAAGTTCTGAGCTACCTTTTTCTAAAGATACAATCACGCCAGTTTTGTTATTGTGCACATAATAGCCGAGAACGTCTCCACGCATTTCATAAACTTCTCCAAGCTGAATATTCTCTCCAGTTTTTTGAATTATAGGATCTACCAAGTCCTTTGCCTCTTTCTTCATTTTTTCTATTCCATCTTTGAAAGTGATGTCTACCAATTTCTTAAGCAGGTTTGTAAAATCTTCATTTCTTGACACAAAATCTGTTTCGCAATGAAGAGATACGAGAACAATTTTCTTGCCTTCCGCTTTGACCATTACTGCGCCATCTTTGACTTCACGACTGACTTTCTTGAGCGCGATGTCGGAGCTTGTCTTTCTTAAAATAGCCAAGGCTTTTTTCATGTCGCCTTCAGCCTCTTCGAGTGCTCGTTTGCACTGCATCACAGAAATGCCCGTAGCATTTCTAAGTTCCTTTATTAACTCAGTTGTTATTTCTTGTGCCATATATTTATTTTGTTATAGTTGGCGCGACAGGAGCGTTTGTTTTATAAGCGGTCGCGATAGCTCCAGCGAAAAACTTTATAGAAGGAATACTGGAATCGTTGCCGATGATAGGATAGGCGATGTCTTTGATATTTGAATCAGAATTCATCAAAGAAATTACGGGCACATCTTTGCTTTTTGCTTCAGTCGCGGCGATATGTTCAGCCCTTGCGTCTATGATAAATAGCGCGTCAGGAGCTTTCTTCAAACCTACGAGTCCGGAATAATATCTTTCAAGTTTCTCCATTTTTTTCGCCATGACCACTCGTTCTTTTTTGGTGTACTTATCGAGTCCGCCTTCGGCGCTATCTTTGCGATAATTTTCAAGCTCGTTGATTCTCTTTTTTATTTCTGTGAAATTGCTCAAGGTGCCTCCGATCCAGCGTTCACTCACATACGGCATATTCAAAGATTCTGCCGTGTTCTTGGTCACATTTTTAGCCTCGGGTTTTGTGCCGACAAAAAGAATAACTCCATTTTTCGCGCTTAAATTTTTCACAAATTCTACTGCTTTATCTAGCATAATGCTTGTCTTTTCAAGGTCTATAATGTCTCCTTTGTTCTTGGTGGCAAATATGTATTTTGACACAGAAGGATGTCTGCGAGTTTTTGAGTACCCGTAATGCGCTCCGACTCGGAACATCTTTTCTACGACTGTATCGGAATTTTCTTTGATTTCTTTTGTTTTTTGCATGTGAATAATATAGCAGAAAGAATTGATTTTTGCAAACTTAGACAGCTTTGTATAATTATTGTCTAACTCTTCCAACATTTATAAACAAGTCAGTGATTTTATCATTAGATATTTTATACCCAACTGATGCTTTATTTTGTTGTGAAATATCAGATTCAACCCCAATTAATAATTCATCAAAATATAATTTTGGGGAACTTTTTATCAATCGTCGATCTGGATATTGAGAAGCGATGTAAGCCATATATTCTTTTACTACGGCGTTATTTTGATTAAAGGTAAATATAAGCCCCTTGATTCTTTTTAATTCTTGTATGGCGCGACTTGTAGAAACTTCACCACAACATGAAGATCCTTCAAGCACTACATATACTTTATCTGCAAAATATTTACTAGCATTACTGAAATCTGACTTATTTATTGCTTCTTCAAATGCTACAATGTGTTCAGCAATAGTCACTTGTTGTGTTGGGATTGGTTGATTTTGATTATTTGTCTGTTGCGTTCCAGTATCAACGATTGGAGGAGTTTCTGCTTTTTTATTTTCATAAATATAGACACCGCCACCTATCACTAATAATCCTATTATTACTAAAAGCACTGGCACAATGAAACCTTTTTGTAAGTTTTTCATATAGAAATTATATCACAAAGCCAAAAAAGTTATTCACAATAAAAATTTTTACAAACCTGCAAGGCAAGACCTTGCAGGTTTAGTCATTAAAACTTAACCATTCAAAAATTTCTCTTTGGAATGATTTGCTATCTGAAAAATACTCTGGAAAAGATTTGATGTCTAATATTTTATTTTGAATTCTTTTTATTCCCAAATAATCAAGATAGCTTGAGTATTTATAATTTTGCAAATATTCCAGAGTTTCTTTTTTATTTTTAATTCCAACTTCTTTCCAATCTTTTTGTATTAGTTTGATAGGATTCAAATGAATATAGGAAAATAAATATTTTAAGTGGCGGTCATCTTTTGCGTGTTCTGATTTAAATTTACCTTCAAAAAGTCCGCCAGTTCTTTTATATTTTTTATTGTAATACATTGCGTAAGCAGTTGTAAGTTTTTGCATAAATTTACTGATACCATTTTCTTCTTTTTGAGTTATTAGAATATGAAAATGATTAGACATAATACAATAAGACCCGATGGACGCAATTTGTTTTCCTCTTCCAAAATCATATGGGCTTTCTCCTTTTGAAAGGATACCTGCTCTAAAATTATTAATAGAGTTACAAGCAAATAAAAGACCCATGAAATGGAAATAATCTTCATTGTCGTGAAAAATTTTCTGTTTACTATTTCCGCGATTATAAATATGGTAATACTCGTCACTGATCAAATTTACTTTTCTTAAAGACATGTATATATTATATACTTGAAAATCTGCAAGGCAAGACCTTGCAGATTTCTTTGACCAAAAGACTTTTTTCGGTTAAGATTGCATTATGACTAAAAATATAACTAACGGTATGAGACAAAGCATACTTTTTACTAAAACGAGGAAAGAAGCGCCGGCGGATGAGGTGTCAAAAAATGCCGAGTTTCTTGTTCGCGGAGGCTTCGTCCACAAAGAAATGGCTGGAGTTTACAGCTATTTGCCTCTCGGTTTGCGGGTGCTGAAAAAAATTGAAAATATAATCAGAGAAGAAATGGATAAAGCCGGCGGGCAGGAAGTCCTATTGTCCTCTTTTCAGCCGAAAGAAAATTGGGAAAAAACTGGTAGGTGGGAATCGATGGACGACTTGTATAAAGTGAGCGACAGTTCCGGGAGAGTTGTTGCGCTCGGTCCCACTCATGAAGAAATTATCGTGCCGATTTTGAAAAATTATATTTCTTCGCATAAAGATTTTCTTGCAGAAAAGCCGTTGGCTATTTATCAGATTCAAAATAAATTCAGAATGGAACTTCGCGCAAAGTCGGGTATGCTTCGAGGCAGGGAATTTATCATGAAGGACATGTATTCTTTCCATACCAGCAAAGAAGATTTTGAAAATTTTTATGAAAAGATGAAAGATGTTTACAAAACTATTTTCAAGAGAGTTGGTATCGGTCACCTGACTTATCTAACTTTCGCTTCGGGTGGAACATTTTCAAAATATTCGCACGAATTTCAAACAATTTCCTCTGCCGGCGAAGATACGATCTATGTCGATGAAGCTAGTGGCAACGCCCTCAATAAAGAAGTTTTGACTGACGAAGTTTTAGGTCAGCTCGGTTTAGCTAAAGAAAAACTAGTTGAACAAAAAGCTATCGAAGTCGGGAACATTTTTGATTTGAAAACGAAATATTCAAAGCCGTTTGATTTGTCTTTCACGGACGCCAAAGGGGAAAAACATGTTGTTTTGATGGGCTGTTATGGCATAGGACTCTCTCGTTTAATGGGAACAGTCGTGGAAGTTTTGTCGGACGATAAAGGGATAATTTGGCCGGAATCAATAGCGCCGTTTGCTGTTCATTTGCTTGTCCTAGGAGAAGATGAAGCTGTTTTGAAGGAAGCTGACAAGATTTACGAAAGTCTGCAAAAATCTGGCGTTGAAGTTTTGTTCGATGATCGACTCGGTATGTCGCCTGGAGAAAAATTCGCCGATTCGGATCTGCTTGGCATCCCGATGAGAGCCGTTGTTTCTCCACGAAGCATCAAAGAAGGAGGAATAGAAATCAAAAAACGAAATGAAGAAAAAGGAAAAGTTGTTTCGCTTGATGAGTTGCAAAAAATATGTTTGAAAAAATCTATAAATTAATTTCCAATGATATCGGCATAGATCTGGGTACCTCAAATACCTTAGTCTATTTGAAGGGGCATGGCATCGTGATAAATGAGCCTTCAGTTGTAGCTGTCAATATCAAGACCAATCAAATTCTCGCCGTCGGAGTGAAAGCCAAAGAAATGCTCGGACGCACGCCTCAGCACATCAAGGCTATTCGTCCGCTCGTTGACGGAGTTATTTCGGATTTTGAAATTACCGAAGAAATGCTTTCCTATTTGATAAACAAAGCGAATAAAATGTCAAAAAAAATAGCGCGACCGAGAGTCTTGATCGGTGTGCCGACTGGCACCACCAACGTCGAGACGCGCGCCGTTTATGATGCAGCTCGTTCGGCCGGCGCGCGAGAAGTTTTTTTGGTGGAAGAACCGATGGCGGCGGCTATCGGTGTCAGGCTTCCGATTAAAGATCCTGTTGGCACGATGATAATAGATATCGGTGGCGGGACGACAGATATTGCGGTGATTTCTCTTGGTGGAGTCGTCAAATCAAAAAATTTAAAAATTGCCGGCGACAGGTTAAATAACGATATCATCACTTATATGCGCGACGAGTTTAAAATACTTGTCGGCGAGAGAACTGCGGAAATGGTAAAAATTGCGATCGGTTCTGTCGTTCCTCTCGAATATATGGAAACAGAAGTCCATGGACGAGATATTTTGACTGGATTACCACGCGCTGTCGTGGTGACTGATTCCGATATTCGCGATGCGCTCTCGGCTTCGATAAAAGAATTAGTTGAAGGCGTCAAAGACATGCTTGAAACAACCCCGCCGGAAATTTTATCCGACATCATGCACCGGGGCATAACTTTATCTGGAGGCGGAGCTTTGATTTCTGGATTGGATCAGCTTTTGGCGCGTGTTTTGAAAATTCCGGTTTATGTGGTGGAAGATCCGCTTTCAGCTGTGGCGAGGGGAACAGGAGTAATCTTGGATGATATGCCACTTTATAAAGAAGTTTTGATCGGGAATCAAGATGAGTTACCTCCTAGATAAAAAAATAAAACAGAAAAAGGTTTTGAAAATTGCGCTCGGCGTTGTTGTTTTGCTTATTTTATTATATTTTCGGTCAGGAATTTTTAATGGTTTTTCTATAGTTGGACATGTTGTTTTTCGTCCGGTTTTAATTTTAGGGAATAGCGTTGGTGAAAAAATAAAAAGCGCCGGCTCGTATTTCGCTTTCAAAAATTCTCTTTCCTCGGAAAATGAAAATTTGAAATCAGAATTAGAAAAAGACAAAGCGACGATGGCAAATTATGATTCTGTTCTAGCTGAAAATGTTTCTCTGAAAGAAATTTTTGGGCGTACAAATTTGGGAGCCGAGCTCCCACGTGGGAGCTCGGCTCCCAAATTTGTACTGTCGGCTATTTTGGCGAAGCCGAATCAAAGCCCTTATGACACTTTGGTTATTGATGCAGGCGCCTCCCTTGGAATAAAAAAGGGGGACACGGTTTTTGCTTTGGGGAATGTGCCAATTGGGCGAGTGGACCTAGTTTATCCAAATTCTTCGAAAGTTATTTTGTTTTCAAACAGTGGTGAAAAAACGCAAGTGGTAATCGGAAGCAAACCTGCCCGCAATGCTTCAGGCATAGCTGATGCAGGCGGGAATATTTTTACAGAAATTGTCGGTCGTGGCGGAGGAAATTTTGAAATGGTAATGCCGAAAGATTTAACATTGGCAAAAGGGGACCAAGCAGTTTTGCCCGGTATCGTTCCTTATGTCTTAGGTATAGTAGAAACGACAATTTCCGACCCAAGAGATCCTTTCCAAAAAGCGCTTCTTGTCAGTCCGGTAAATATTCAAGAGTTAAAATTTGTGGAAGTGGAAAAATAATTATTATATACTTAATTTATTAACCTTTAATTTTATAGCTCTATGAAACAATACATTTTAATTTTGCTCATTTTCATTCCGATTTTTGCTTTTAATATTACTAATGCATCACAGTGTGTGGCTCCAACCTCACCTGTATGTTATGATACTGTTCCTATTTACCAAAGTACTGGAGGACAACTTGATGGAGCAATAGTTTTTCCCGACAGAAGAGTTATATTGCCTGGTGGAGGAAGTCCTGTTCAAATGCCGACAAAACAAGTTCAGATAAGCTGTGCAGGTACACAAAAAGAAATTGATTATGAAACACAAATGCTTTCTTATGAAGTATGTTCACAAACTTCTAATCCATCATACGATACATCTGGCAATCATATATATTGTTTCGCTCCTTCAAAAATTGGTTGCACAACTGAAAATGATTATGGAGCAATGGCAATTTCAATAAATAGAAGTGGTATGGGAGATCAACAAAACGGACTTGCCGAGTGTAGAAATCAGATCAATGATTATCAGACAAAAATGTCAACTTATAACTCTTGTCTTTCTTCAAGAAGTTCAGAGCGTTCCAATAATTTAAACTTAAATATTCCTATAACCACACAGATAACCTGTTCAGCAAATTCTACTAAACAAAGTAATGGTAGTTGTACTTGCGACAGCGGGTATACAATGACAATAATTGGAAAACAATATCAGTGTATAACATTAAAAGAGGATTATGACAATAAATGCAAAAAGGAATTTGGTCAAAATTCAATAACCTCACCAAGTGGGAAAATAGGATATTGTTCTTGCAATGAAGGATATGCATTTGGAAAAATAAGTGGAATAAAACAATGCATAACAATGACAAGTTATTGTACTGATACTTACGGACAAAACATTCACCCATTAAATAATCAGTGTACTTGTGATACTGGTTATTTTTACGATGATATTTCAAAAACATGCAAACTTTCAAAAGTTTCTGCCGTTAAAAAAACACCAGTTATAACTTCTGTCCCAGCAATAAAACAAACAATTATTTTATCTAAAAAGCAAAAGATAATTCCTGAAAAATTATTAACTTTCCCGTCTATTAAGCAAACAACAGAAATAACATCTAATAGTGGATTGCTAACTGACAATCAAGATAGAATTAATAATATGCAGTTAAGATTTGAAGCCAATACAACAACTCAAGTTAGCTTAAAACCAGTAGAAAAAATAACATGGTATCAAAAAATATTTAATTGGCTATTTAAATAAAATATATGAAAAAAAGTAATTCCACAAAGGGTGAAGTGTTAGTACAGACCATCTTTAAAGAAAAATATAATTTAGATTTTGAAAAAATTTTAACAGATATCTCAAAGACTGCAGATTTTTTTATTAAAAAAGATAATAATACAATTGGAGTTGTAGAAGTCAAAGATTTTGAAAATGTTTTTCCTACAGAAAAAAATACGTTCGGTTATATTAAAGATTATCTTGGATTTTGGATAAAGAAAGAAAACTCTGCTAATAGGGTTTCTAAAAAAATTACTGAATCTCACAAACAGCTTTCAAGGTATTCAGAGCCTAAAATATTGATTTTGGTAAACTATTCTCTTGATTTAGATGTGTTGGATTTGAAGGGTACCATTGACGGATATCTTATATATTCGTCTAAAGATGGAAATATGATAAAAAATTTAGCCCCTTATAATAAAACATATAAGAAGATCAAAACAAAAATCTCTGATTTTAGTGCTATATTTTGGGTTGAAACTAATAATACAAAAATTTCAAGATTTAACAACGAAAACTTATTTTGTTTATATAACGATAAAAAATTTATAGAAAAATTACTACAAAAATAATTTATGAAACCAACTAAAAAACAAACAGATGGACTTTGGGGAGAAAGCGGACCATATTCCGAGGTAAATTTGATTAAACAAGTTAGAATTCTTGATGATCAAATTAGCCGGATATTTTTAATAGTAGAAGTTAATGTTAATCCAACCACTTTTGAAATAGTTTTTGAAAATAGGAATAATACTGAATTCAAAGACGATATCATAGTTCAACAACTTTTAGATACATCAGATTATCGAGGTTCTAATTTCGGTTACGTTTCTATGGCTTTTGAGGGGGAATATACAGATGAAGAAGTTTTACTTAAAGCTGGGAATCATAGAAAATATTGCGAGGAAACCATTTTGAAAATGCATAAATTTGTATTGGGAGAAATTTACAAGATAACAAAAAAATAATTCATGCTTCAATTTACCAGCGAACAATTTAAGGAAGTTAAAAGAAGAGGTGAAGAATTTTATAAATCACTTGATGAGGTTTATTGTCCATATTTTAAAGAAAAGATAACTTTTAATGCTCAAGGTCTTGAACATCTTAAATTTAAACAAAGAGAAAAAGCTAGATATGAACAAGATCAATACATGCGTTTTAAGCTTTTACATCTTGCTCCAGAAGTTCTAAAAATATCTAGTAGCGTTCAAGGAATTTGGGAAACAAAAAGATTTGAATATTTAAAAATAAATAAAAAATGGGGAAGTGCATTAAAGAATGTTACTTATTACGAATTCATTGCAGTTTTAAAAAGAAACAGAGTAAAAATAATTATAAAGCAAATAGATAGCGGAAAGAAAATTTTTTGGAGCATAATTCCTTTTTGGGGTATGAATAAAGAAACTATGACTAGAATACTTCACGAGGGAAATCCAGAAGAGGATTAGAAACAAAAAATCCGCCTTTTGGGCAGATACTTTGTGGGTGTTTGGCTACAGCTTAATGCCGTGAGAGGGCGAACCCTCCAAACACCTACAGATAGTATATCACACAAGCGTTCAAAAAGTCAAAGTTATCCACAGTTGTAAAATATCAATATAATGCGATTCAAAATAGAAAAAAAATTATCTGCCAAAAGCGGATCCGCCTCAGGCGGAAAAAAATATTTGGGTCGGGTGGGGATTTTACAGACCGCTCATGGGGAAATTCATACTCCAGCTTTTGTGACGGTTGGGACGAAGGCCACGGTAAAATCTTTGAATCCAGAACAGGTGAGGGAAACTGGCGCGGAAGTCGTGCTCGGCAATACTTATCATTTATATCTTCAGCCCGGGGACGAAATCGTTCGTGATGCGGGCGGTATCGGAAAATTTATGAATTGGTCTGGTCCGACAATGACTGACTCTGGCGGTTTTCAAGTTTTTTCTTTAGGCGTGGCTTACGGAAAAGGAATTTCAAAAATAACGAAAATTTCTGATCCGTCGCTACTCATTCCAGAACGTTTTGATGACAGCGACGCGCCGCGATTGGCGAAAATCGGGCAAGATGGGGTTTCTTTCAAGTCGCACTTGGATGGTTCTATTCATTACATCACTCCTGAAAAATCAATCCAGATTCAGCACAACTTGGGCGCCGATATAATTTTTGCTTTTGATGAATGCACCAGTCCGACGGAGGATTTGCGTTATCAGGAAGAAGCTTTAGAGCGGACGCATCGTTGGGCGGAAAGGAGTTTGAAGGAGCATCAAAAATTAAGCGCGGAAGAAAAAGCTTCCCTTGCGGGGTCGCTGTCTACGCCTGCTGGCGTAGCGCTGCCTCTCGGCCCGTCGGCCTGCGAGACACCCCGCAATGAAACTTTTTCTTCCGCGCTATTTGGCATTGTGCAAGGTGGCAGAGACGAAAATTTGCGCAAGAAGTCTGCGAAATTTATTGGTAGTCTGGACTTTGATGGTTTTGGTATTGGGGGGAGTTTCGCGAAGGAAGATATGTCATCTGCGGTGAAATGGGTGAATGAAATTTTGCCAGAAGAAAAGCCTAGACACTTGCTTGGCATTGGCGAGCCGGAAGATTTATTTATGGGTGTTGAAAATGGCGTGGATTTATTCGATTGCGTTTCGCCCACTAGACTCGGAAGAAATGCGACTATCTATACCAAACAAGGCAAGATTATTATCATGAACAAACAGTACAGGAAAGATTATTCCCCGATCGAAAAAGATTGCGGATGTTATTCTTGTCGGAATTATACAAAATCTTACATCGCGCATCTTTTTCACGGCAAGGAAATGCTTGCAGGTACTCTCGCTTCTATCCACAATTTGTATTTTATCGTGAACCTAGTGAAAAAAATCAGGCAGTCAATCCTAGATGATAACTTCTTTGAGTTCAAAGAGGAATTTCTAAAGGAGTATTCCCCCTCTCCTTTCAGGAGAGGGTAGGGTGAGGTTCTCAAAAAGTTATCCCCACCTCTCCCATATTTTCCCTTGTTATCACCAGCCTATATTTGTTAAAATATATAGGTTCTTAAATGCTTTTGCTTTCAAGAAAGCAAAAGCGGAATAAGAAAAAATGCAACATAAAAATGTTTTCAA
>JAPLXU010000009.1 GCA_026395915.1 Candidatus Nomurabacteria bacterium
GCCTCCCGTGTCATAACAAATTGTTTGATTAGTTTTTAATAATCCGGCAGATCTGGCGTTTCCCGTCACTCCAAAAATAGAAACATTATTTTTGATATTCCCAGCCTGAAGATTTGTATCTCCGGCAGTAGCAGTTTTAGAGCCAGAATAGATCCCATTTGGAATAGTAAAGGTAAGTAGACCATTGCCTCCTGTGACATTAGAGCCAGCGCTTGGAATAGAATTGTATATATCATCTAGTGTGTGCATTGTGGAACCGGGAGCTTGTGATGGAGAATTGAATGAAGTGTTCTTTGTGGCAGAGGTGCCATTTGCTAGTTTTTGATAGATTTGTTCTAATGTATACATTCTGCCTGAAGTAGATGGAGAGCCTGGGGAATCTATGTTGCCTGCGTGGACGAATACATAGACTAGAGTGACAGAGAGGACTATGCTACAGATTCCTGTTGTGAGCTTGTAGAGAAAGGAATTTGATTTTGGGTTGGGTTTATTAGTCATACTATTTTTCTTCTTTTATTAATTTATGCTTCTTTAAGAAATCTAGTATCGGCTTTCCGCATTTTGAACAGAAATCATTTCCTACAAAATAACCTACACCAGCCCTCACTTGGTCATCCTTCAATCTCTTTTTGCAAATGTCGCATTTCGTAAGATTCATATCTAAAGTATACCAAACACTATTTTTTACGCAACTGAATTTATACTAATTTCTTCAACTCCTCCTCGTATTTTTTCATCACTTGCATCCCAGCATCAGTCTGACTCATTCCGCTTTTCACTTTTTCTTGAACTTCCTCGGCTATGGTTTTGAAAAGCTCTGGATTTTTCTCTATCATCCGCACAAACATTTCAATCTGCGCTTCAGGCACGCCTTGAGTTCGGAGCATTTTTCTAATTAAAAAATTTTGAAACATATTTGGAGATTATAACATTAACTAATCTATAATCAAAAGCTTGGAAGGATGCCGATGGCCGTTCACAATGCGAACTTTGTTTTTGGTAACTTTAAAATGTTCTGCTACGAGTTCCAAGACGCGCGAATTTGCTATATTGCGTTCGGCTTTTTCTTTTACAGAAATTTCAAAATGGTCCTCAGATTTTTGTTTGAAAGATTCCTTCCCCGCGCCTGCTGTGACTTTTACGTGGATATAACTCAATTTATTTCAAGAAAAAAAGATACAAGCCAATGACTATAGCTATCAAACCGTAAACAACGAATGGTCCTCGGAATCTTTTAAGAGACACTTCATTAAGGATCTGAGGAAAAAACACATAGAACAAACCTTTCAGCATGACGAGACAGACAAAGAGCGTTACCAACACCTGCGCAGTCCCATTCCAAACACTATATTGAATGAGATATATTGATGACAAGAAAATCAGAATTATGCCTGTCAAAAAAACTGTGGCGGGATGACCGAAAAAATCTTTCAATAAGTTCGGAATCGTCTTCCCTCTTATAATGAGAAACAATCCGCTCACCAACAGATAAATTCCAAGCACTTTTGCAACCAAAATTGTGATATCCATAAAAGAAAATTTATTGCTTGTAACAGTTTTATTATAGCACATATGCCATTAAAATAATCAAGGATAACAAAAAACGCAGATTATGTGATAAAATAACAGTATGGGAACAAAAATAATATATTTCGTGCGACATGGAGAGACGATACTTAACGCAAAAAATATCAGGCAAGGTCCAGACGGTTCGCTCTCGGAAAAAGGCAGAGCTCAAGCGCTTGCCACCGCGAAAAGATTTCCTAAATACAAAGGACGACCTCAAGTCATTATCGCGAGCCCCTATGAGCGCACGAGAGAGACAGCGGAAATCATCGCGAAAGAATTAAATATGAAAGTGAAATATTGCAATCTCCTCGTGGAGAGAAGAAATCCAAAAGAAATAATCGGTCACGAAGGAGGAGAACCGGAAGTTCGAAAAATTATAGACCGTATAGATAAAAGTTTCCACGACGATAATCTGCGGGTTTCTGACGAAGAGAATTTTGCTGATCTTAAGGAAAGAGCAAGAAAATTGCTGATCTACATCAGCAGGAGAAATGCAAAAAGGATCATCATGGTCACGCATGGAATCTTTCTGAAAATGATCGTGTCTTATATGCTCTACGGAGACAAGCTCACCGCGGCGGAATACAACAGCCTTTCTTATTTCAATCCGATAAACAACGCCAGCATGGCGATTTGCTCATACACTCATCATTGGTTCAAAAAAAATGAATGGAAACTTTTAGTTTGGAACGACCTTGAATCAGGAAATTTTAAGTAGACTATTTATATAAATTTATTTTAGAAACTTTAAGCTTTTAGACTTTCATTAACAGTTTGACCGACAGGCAACTCCACAAAGAATGTAGATCCCTGACCTCTTCCTTCGGAAATCCCGTACACTTTTCCATGATGGGCATCCAAGGTTTGCTTGGCAATGAAAAGCCCGAAACCGCTCGTGTGAACATTTTTCTTGATTGAGTCAGGTCCATGTCCACCAGCTTTAAAGAGGACTTTCTTGTCATCTTCCGTCATTCCCCAACCGGTGCCCTTAATAGACAACAAAACTGTCTTCGGATCTTTCTTTGACAAATTAATCCAGATAGAACCATCCACAACATTGTAATTTACTGCGTTCTCAATCAAATTTTTCAACACATGAGGAACGATGAGCGAGCGATCCGCGTTGACCGTGTAATCTTCTTTCTCGTCAACTTGAACTTCAATTTTGATTTTCTGTTCATCAGCTTTGTCTTTGACAGATGCTACTACGTCCAGAACAGCTGTTTTAAAATCAAAAGGTTTAATATCGGGTTTCATCTTGTCACCAGACTTCAGAATATTTGTGACTGAAGTAATTAAATCGGCAGTATCCACAGTCAATCTTTTGATAAAACTTTTCCCTTGGTCTGTGATTTCTCCGAATGTTCCCGCTTGCATTTCCACAAAGAGATCCCTGTCTTTTCCGAGGGTGTTTTTGATGTCGTGAGCGAGAATATGGTTGATGTTTTCAAAACGATTGGCTAATTCCTCAAATTTTTGACGTTGCAACCTTTCATTTTCTTTCGCTTTTACCTCTTTTTTGACGCTATTGATAATCGAAAGCCCAAGCCACGCAGAAATAATAAGAGTGATTGCTGTGAGAATTTTATTTACATTACTTTGAATAAAAAAGAACTCTGCTCCAATCAATATCACGAGCGCCCACACGAGCACTTGAGTCGCCAAAAGTTTGACATCAAATTCTTGATATTTTATAACTAAATAAGCTAGAAACCCGATAAGAATTGGCATACCGAAGAAAGCGTATAAGAAATAATTGTAATCAAAAACGCCAGACAAAAGATAGCCAGTGAAGACATATTCCATAACGAAGAAAAGAACAATGAATATAGAGACTCCGACAGAAGCTATGGTAATTTCTTTCCTTCTGCCTTTGCCTTTATAAATTGACCAAACGGCAAAAATCAATATGGAAAGTAAATATATGACATCCATATAAAATCCATAAGTTCCAACAAGACTATTTTCAACAACTTCGCAAATCTGCCAGTTATAGCCAATCAAATTTTGACTTATGGAAAACAACAAAACTCCAGCAAAGGATGTTATGGGCAAAAGCCAAATTATTTTATAAATTAAACGTACATCTTTTTTCTTAATTAAGACAAAAAGAAAATAAAAAGATAAAAGAAATAAGGTAAGATCCAGTAACTCTATGATAGAACGGGCAAACAAAACTGGTCCTCTTCCTAAAAAAATAAACCATTCAGTTAAATCACCTAGAGCAAAAAAGAAAAAAGCTATTGAAAGGAAGAAGAAAATCTTCGTTTCAAGTTTTCTGTTTTTAGTTAGTAAAAAAATACCAACAATTAAAGTAACAATAGCTGTAGGAATGTGCGCATATAACAACAACGATACAGGAGTATAAACTTGATTGACAATTAGCTGTGTATAACAGTATGTATCTCTTATGAAAAAAGAAAATAAATGAGTTAACATTTTAATTATTTTTTATATGTTTTTATGTGATTATCCATAATAATCTTTGACTCTTTTGAATAACACCACCAGTCGGGATCCCGACTATGTTCGCCTACCTTTGATATCTTAACAATAATTGGCTTAAATCCAAAATATTTTTCCACTTCATAAAACTTCGGCAGAATAATTTCATCTATAAAATTCTTTTCAGATTCAAGCAGGTCATAATCATCAAAATAGACAGTATGACAGATAGCAAAAGATAAAATTGAAAAATAGTATTTTTCTGGAGTTCCACCACGTCTCTTCATCCATTCTGATAAATCAATGGTTCTGTCTTTTATTATAGGAAACATTTCTTGTAAAAAAAAATGATGAAAATCAACCAGATTCTCTCCCCACAAAGTTTCAAGGTCACACATCCTTTTCCCTCCTGAACCATTGAAATCAACTATTCTTTCTTTTACAACATAATGCTGAAGATTTTTATTTATGCCGTTAGAAAATCTCAAATCGCAAAGCATATATTTTGTAAAATTACCGGCATGAAACTTATCCTGCGAATTTTCAAAACCAATCGGCTTAAGATCTGCTTGCTCGCATAAATCAAGAAATCTTTTGAATTCGCCGTCTGGGGTGCAAATACATCGCCAGATGAGTCCATGGGGTTCATCTTTTAGAATCTCTGGAAAATCGCCTTGCAATTTCTCCTCCACCTTTTTACGTAACTCCAAATCTGCCCAGCGTTTCCTGATTATCTCCCCCGCTTCTTCGATTGGAGTATAGATATCCATACATTATTCAAAACATTTTTCACCGGCTTCTATCGTGTCAGCATTGCAAGTGATTATTTTGCAATTCGGATTACCAACCACACATGTAAAACTGTCAAAATCGGAGCCGGCGTATTTCGAAGGAGCTGTGATTTTTTTATAAGTCGTAGTTTGGTCGCAAGAGGAATCATTCGCGTCGCAATCGGAAACAAAACAAGCTTCAGTCTTCGGATCGCAAGAAACTTGCTTGGTCACTTCGTAATCATTTTTAATGAAAAAATTATAATAGGCGGATATCACGATAAGCAACAAAGCCAAGCAAATTATTAAAAGAAAATACTTTGATTGTTTTCTGTTTTTATTATCTTCCATATTCTTATTATACTACTAAAATATGTTTATTCAAATTTACCTCAAAATAAAAGAGTATAGATCATAGATTAAATTTGTCCTTAATTATAAGAGCAGTATCGTAAGCATTTATATTCGTATTATTTATTCTAAGATAATTCTTTTCTTTTATTTCACCTTCTTTTGAATTTAATCTGTGTTTCAACATACTATCTTTAAGATCTTTTTCCGACCATTTTATGTTTCTTTTTGTTGGCTTATGTTTCAATCTATGATCAGTTTTGTTTCTTTTTATTCTTTCTTCCATGTCTGCTTCGAGTTCTATCCAGAATATTTCTGCCCCCTTGTCTGTAAAGATTCTCGCTACATTTTCTATGTAATCCCAAGTTTCTTTGCGATCAAAATCCCACTGAAATGTAAAAACTAGTCCTTCTTGATCACTGGAAGCAACTTCTTTAAAAATTTCTTCACGAAAAAGTCTTACAAGTTTTTTACCAATTTCAGTATCATAATTAAAAAACGGGTTTACCAAATCAATTGTCATATGATTATGAAATAATTTTAAATTTGTGATTTTTTCTAACTCATGTCCTACTGTCATTTTACCAACAGCCTGAGGACCAAACATGATTATCAATTTCATGTTTAAAGTATATCAACAAAGCGAGATATATGATATATCTTGCTTTTTATTGTTAAGTGTGGTATTTTGTATATTGAGTATCAAAAAGTATTTAATATAAATAAGGTTATGAAAAACAATCATTTAAAGTATAAATCAGCTTGGCTGATTGGATCTAGCGGTGAAATAGGAGAAAGTTTCTCTAAAATCCTCAGTGAATATGCTGACAAGATTTCATTGTGTGATATGAAAAACTCGTCTGAAATAATAAATAAAGGCAACAATTTTTGGAAGATCGATTGTGCTGACGATAAACAATTCAAAAAATTTGCAGACGAATCAGTTGTAATGTTTGGGTCTCCAGACTTAATGCTATTAACTGCAGGCTATGTCTTCTCTTCGGATCTAACCAATACTTCATCTAATGAGTTGGATAAAATTTATTCAAATAATTTTAAGTTGGTTTCAATTGCTCTTAAATTATTTTTTGAAAAATGCTCAAAAGATGTCAATATCCCAAAAAATATAATTGTTGTGAGTTCCAATGCTGGATTAGAACCGAGACCAAATCAACCAGTCTATGCTGCAATGAAAAGTGCAATTAATAGTCTAGTCAAATCACAAGCAGCCATGTGGGGAAAATATAATATAAAAATTAATGCCATTGCTCCAGGTACAGTTGTAGTCAATAGAAATATTGTATCTTTAAAAAAGAAATATCCTGATTTTCCTATTGACCTTTCTCGTCCGCTAGGACGAATATCTTTTCCAGAAGATCTTCATTCTATTTGTAGATTTTTACTTGACCAAAAACTTCTAATGACAGGCCAAATTCTAGTTATTGATGGCGGAAGCAGTTTAACTTGAATTAAAAACAACTATTGTTATGAATAAAAATCGCCTTAAAGGAATAAAAGAATCTGCTTTGTTAACCAAAAAATTTAAAAGGAAATTGAAATTTTGTTTTAACAGTTGTTTTCATGAAAATGAGGCACTTCTTTTGTGTTGGGGAAGCATGGCTCGTGAAGAAATGGGACATTTCTCAGATTTAGACTTAATTTTGTTATTTTCTAATAAAACCAACAATAAAGAAATAAGGGTTTTCTTTGACTGCTTGAGTAAAAAATTTAAAAACCGCATTGATCTATTAGAAGCTTATGACTTAAAAACATTAGCTAAAATCGGTTCCATAGATGGAACAGATAGACAGGCAATATTGTTAGCCAGACCAGTTTGTGGTAGTTCAAAATTGAGAAAGAACTTTTCAAATTTACAAAATACTTTTCGTAATCAAACGCGTGAAAACACAAGAGAAATTATACACACATGGATTAGTCTTTTTTCCGTTTCAAAAAATATATACACAAACAAAATTAATAATCTTAAATTTGGTCGTGGGTTCTTAAGACATATAATTTTTATTTTTTTGATTGTAAAATTATTTTTTGATAAAAAGAATAATATATGGTCAACACAAAAAGCAATACCTATTTTTTGTAAATCAGAAATGACAGATGATAATATAAATACAATTTATCTAACATCACTAAATTTTATTTTAGAACTTAGAAATGCAATTCAATTTTTTATGCAAAAAGAAAGTTATTATATAGACGACATTTTATTAAAAGAGATGACAAAGAAATATAAATTTGATATTGACTCTCTTAAAAGAAAGTTGAGGGACAATCAGTCAAGTATTATTTTTCTTGAGAAAGATATAAGTGGAGTAATTTCTAAACTTGTATCTAAAAATTACGGTTCTGAATTTCAAAAGCATGCAAATCTCTTAAACATTTTAATTGATTTTGAAAAAGAAATTAGCCTTGATATAGAAAAAACAATAATGGATACCAAACTAGAGATTTTACTTATTCTTCTTGCTCATCGAAGTAAGAATTCGCGAACTCTAGAAAAACTAAGAGTGGATAACATGAAGAATTGGTATATTATACATGGAATTGCAATAAATCCGCATAGCAATCCTGAGACTTTGTTAAAACTCATAAAGCCTGAGGATAAAATTAAAAATCATGTATATAAGCTATATTATGGTTTTGCGTGGAGAAATATTAGATTATATGTAGCAAAAAATAAAATGGCTGATAAAAAAACATTAAATTACATAATAAATCATAAAAATAGTCGACAAATGGATAGGGACACAGCTAAATACAGTCTTGCAAGTAAAAAATTAATTTATGTAGGATAGATATAAAATCATGATTGAAAAACATTGGTATTGTAATAAATGTGGGAAAAAAAATCAGGATGGTTTTAAAAGCGAATTTAATTTAATTTGTCCGATATGTTCTTATTCGCTTGAATTGATTTATGAAGGAAAAATAACTTGGAATGATTTCGACAAAAATTTAAATGGTGTAATAAAATACGCTCAAATTATACCCGTTTCAATAGAAAATTTAAAGAAAATAACTGACAATAGTACACCAGAGTTTACTAAGCCTATAGAATCAAAGCAACTGGCGAATTTTTTAGGAGTTAAATCGGTTCACCTCTTGACTTCTATTGGTGGTCCATCTGGAACTTTTAAAGATAATGAGGCTGCCGTTGTAATTGCTAAATGCTTAGATTGGAATTTAAATCAAAGACTTTCTTGGCATAGTACAGGAAATACTGCACGAGCTTATCGAGAATATGCAATTAAGGCCGGTTTTAAAAGTGATTCTTATTTTCCATTAAGCTGTATTAATAAATTTAAAGGTGCAACAGAAGATAAGAATAACAATTTAATTGCGTATAGTGGATCATTTCAAAAAATCTCACATATTGCAAAGGAACGAGCAAAAAATAACAACACCTTACATCTTGCCCCGCTTCCTTGGAAGATAGAAGGCAAGGCAATTCTAGCTTACGCTATTTTTGAAAATCTTCCAGAAACGAATATAATTGTGCAGACTATTGCTGGTGGATATGGCGTATTGGGTTTGCAATTAGGTATTAAAAGGTTACATCAATTAAATCTTTTAAGGAATGAAATAAAACCTAAATATAACCTATTCCAAATTGAGGGAGCTGACACGATAGCGAAATTAATGACTCTTAATAAAGAAATCAGTGAAACCGATTTAAGATTACCAGTCAATCCTTTTGAACCCACACTTCAATCAACAAATCCACTATCAACTTTTAATCTAATAAGAAACATCATCCTAGAAACAAATTCAAATATAGATTCAGTAACAACCGAAGATGTTATTTCTTATAAAACTTTTTTCGAAGAAGAATGTCATTCTCTTGGTATTGATATATCTTTTGAGGATGAAAAATCCCCATTCATCTCTTGGGCAGGATTAGTTAATGCTAGCAACAAAAAAAGATTCTCTTCCTCAGATAATATTGTAATTATTATAACCGGTTCAAAAAGAAGAAATGGCGCCGTGCCAAAACCAAGTTTAATTATTTAAAATGAAATTAAAAATAATAATACCTTCTATATTTAGCTTTGATTTAAAAATAATCAGTAAAGATATAGAAAAAATACTCTCCAGTCAAGAAGCTAATGCGATCCATTTCGACGGATTAGATGGACTTGCTGAATTGAAAAATCTAATGGAAAAATATAAGACTATAGCTGATATACATTCATTAACGGATAGACCATTAGAAGATCTTAAAAAGATAATAAAAATGGATATGAATTTAGATGTCCGCCTTGCCATGCATCTTGAAACAAAAACAGATGTAAATGAATTCATTAATTTAGCTCGCGAAAATAATATCTCTCCTGGGTTGGCTATAAAGTTAAGCACACCTATAACAGAAAAATTTAAATCATACTCAGAATTTGATTATTTTCATCTAATTTGTAACGGCGAGCCAGCTAATCTTAAAGCGTTTCAATATAGTGTTTTCGAAAAAATATCCGCATTACGTTCAATTATTCCTGACGCTCAAATCACTCTAGATTGTGGTATTAAAGAGGAATATATTACACCCGCTGTTAATGCAGGAGCTACTAATTTGATTATCGGTTCAGCAATATTTAAAAATATAAATCCATTTGAAACTATTAAAAAATTTAATAGGATGATACATAAAATATAGCTAAATTTTATGTGGAAAAAATATTTTGAAAAAAATTTAAAAAGAAAACCTAGAGAACAATTAGTCCGAGCCTTTTCTTTTTGTTCGAAAAAGGAAAATGCTCTTGATCTAGGCGCGGGCACTCTTATCGAATCAAAATTCCTTATCAAAAAAGGATTTAAAAATGTCGTCGCTGTTGATAACGCGCCGGAAGTGAAAAAATTTGTTAAGAATTTTGACAACAAAAAACTTGTCTGCAAGAACATTTCTTTCCAAGAATATGATTACCCTAAAAATACTTTTGATCTAATAAATTCTCAGTTTTCACTTTATCTTTATGGCAAAAAGGGGTTTAACGCTTTTATCAAAAAAATAAAAAACTCTTTAAAACCCGAAGGTATTTTTGTAGCTCAATTTTTGGGTGTAAAGGACAGCTGGAATGGCAATCTAAAAAGCGCGACACCAAAAGCCAGTTATGTTTTTCATACAAAGAAACAAACTCTTGATTTATTGTCGGGCTTAAAGATTTTGGAATTTATAGAAGAAGACGAAGACGGAAAAACTATTTTGGGAGTAAAAAAACACTGGCATATTTTTTATTTTATCGCACAGAATAAGTAAGAGAAATTGGTCAATCGTGAATATATCTAACTTGATCAGAAAGAATATTCCCCTTTTTGAAATCTTCCCATAAACTTTTTGGCTTCAAAGGAATATTATCACTCGGCTTTATCCAACAAACTTCCGCAATTTCGTACGCATGTGTCTTTTTAAGATGATCGATATTTTTATATTCATGCGAATTGGTAATTTCAAAGAAAAATTCTATTGATTGTTTGGTGTCTCCATCCATAAAATTATTTATATAGAGCAATCTGCCAATATCAGGATTGACTCCGAGTTCTTCGATAATTTCCCGGCGTAAACATTCTTTGATGTCTTCTCCCCATTCGAGGTGCCCGCCGGGCAAAGCGCAAAAACTTGTGTCGTGCGGATGCTTCACAATTAAAAGCTCATCATCAAATAAAATAATTCCTCTCACTCGAACAACAAATTTTTTATCTTTTTCCATAGAAGTTCATTTAAGAAAAAACCATCTTTTCATTAACTGTTCCGCTTCTTCTGCTAATTCTTCCGGATCTAAATTATATTTGAGAGCGATGACTTTCAACTTTTCTATCTTTTTTGGATTGCGTACTTCTGTTATTTTTACATTCTTACCAATTTTCTTTCCTAAGACTCTGTAAAATCTCCAGCGAAGAGTGTATTTTGGAAACATATACAGAAGTCCAACGACAAAACTGATTTTTCCAAGAGGATATTTTATAGTTTTATGACCAGACCAGCGCGCTCGCGTATATGTGTAGACAACATCCGACAATTCACTCCATTTATTCATCAATCCTTTGGCTTCCTTAAATTCTATGAGTTCATCAGAAACATCGGCTTTGTGCCATTCAAAGTCTCTTTTTGGCATATCTAAAATTGAGTGCCAATAATTTATCATAAAATAATCATACCATAAAAAAAAGACAACAAGTTAATCAAGTATTTTTATTATTGCAATCAGAGCTCAAAGCTCTGCAAAGCTACCTCAAAAACTTTTCCACTTCTTAATTGGTGATTTTAGATTGTATTATGTGTTATAATAAGTTCATGAACTTTTGGAGAAAAATGCCATATTGGTTGAAGGGAGGGATAATTGTGCTTATAATAACATTAATTCTGGCTTACTTTGATTCAGTGTGCATGCAATCTGCTTCAAAGACTTTTCTGGGGAGTGGTGGCAGTCAAGATTTCGCAGGTATTGAGTGTATTTTGTTAGACTGGCCTACATGGCCTTTGGGATTAGTTTTGCCAGTATCTTATTCACTTCCAATTATTTCATTTACATTACTCAATTCGTCTATTTGGTTCATTTTCGGTTCGCTAATTGGAGCTTTTGTTGGCTATATAAAATCTAAAAAGAAAAATTCTCAATAAAAAGAGCTCCCGTTTGAGGCGGAAGCCCTGTGAATTGATAAAGAGCTATTTCAATATCCGACTGCCCGATAGAATCTTGCAGCCGAATTTGATGATTGCTTGTCCACGAAAGGCACTGTGCCGTTCGTGTTGACGAGAATCGCTATTGTATTCCAATCAATGAGGTTCGTGGAAGTTTCAACCGAATAATTGAAACCCGAGGGTCCTGTCAGTTTGAGCAGGGTGAATCCGTCCGCGTCTTTTCCTGTAAAGGAGAGACTGAACGAATCTGGTACGCCGACAAAACTGAGCGCAACGTTGGTCACGATAACGCTTGAGATGACATCCGTAAACGAGTCGAGACGGAAACCAAGCGTATGCGTCCCATTGGTAACAGTCAGAGGAATCGAGTAAGTGTAATGCCGAAATCCGGGCACCACTACCCTCTCGTCGATCGTCCCAATTGCATTTGTGTCCCAGTAAACTGACAAAATGCCTTCTGCTCTCTCGGCGCTCTCGAACTCCGCGTCAAAAGAAACGGAATTAATCTTGTCAGTAATATTCAATACCGTTGCCAGCCACGCCGGCGTAGGTGATGTGTCAGAAACATTCGTTGTCAACGTCTTTGAGGAACGCAACTGCGAAGAACTGGTACTAGAGAGAATGAGAAATGAACCGTAGTTCTCAATCGAACCAGTGTCGCTTGTGACCGACGGAGTTTGGCTGAAGTTTACTGGCAGACTCATTGATGAGAGAGCCTCGTTGTTTATCGTATAGCACGGCGTATCCGGAGTTCCAAGAACACGGATAGGATCTGAATACGCGGAATAATTTGCCTGCGCGAAGTCCCAATTTCCGCCCTCTTTCGAGAGAGGAAAACCGAAACCTTGCGAACTCTGTTGCACATTCGGCGGAATGGTATTCATGTAGAACTCGACCGGCCAACTGTGAGACGAAACTGTCTTGTAACACTTTTCGACAGTCTCTTTCCATGATGAACGGTATGTATCAAATGAAACTTTGTTCGGATCAAGCCAAGTTACTTCCACGCCATAAGCATGGTCGAGTTCGCCTTGAGTTTTGCCGACGACATCATCGAATGTCTCTGTATCGAACGAAAAATAATTGTCCGCCCAATTCGCGACTAGTCCATACTTGCTTCTACCACCATAAGTGAATCCGACATATGGGTCGAGAAAAGTGGTATGAACAACCGTATTTACGTTCGCGCATTTGATATTTAACGCCGCGGCTTGAATAACTGCCGCCCCAGCACTGTGACCAATGAGATGGATATGACTCCATCCCTGATTTGCAAGATAGTTGCCTAGATTGCCGCCTTCTTTCTCAGCGCTGTCAAGAACATCGCCTTTTATAAGTTGTGGAATAGTCTGCCACGCCTTATCTGTCCACTTGTACGATTCAACTTGCCAATTGTTTAGACCTTGACTTGCGATGTTGGCGCGGATGAGTTCCACCATGGTGTCCACCCAGTCTGGATTAGGAGGCAATGTCTGACCGATTTCTTTTCGTATCCATCCATGTGTCACCAAAACCAAGCTATCCTTCCCCGGTTCCATTGCTGGACAGTTTCCGTAGGTCGGTTGTTCTGGTTGTGCTTCGATTACTTGCTTCCATTCGGAAATCGAAGACAAAACAGGACGGAACCCTATGACATCGTCTTTACCAGTTGAAATGTAATAGTGATAACGGTCTGTGGCTCTGCAACGGAACGCGTAGTCTCCCCAACTTCCGCCCCGAATTATACGATACGAGATAGATTCTGGTCCTCTGGGATCAATTTGTGAATCACTTGAATATAGATCATACCAATCCCAACACCATTCCCATATATTCCCTGCCATATCGTAAAGACCGTAACCGTTCGATGCAAAGTAGCCAACTGGACTTGTATAAGGAAACATACCATCATTGAAAAATGGATGAAACCCACGAGAAGAACTGACATCGTAGGCATAACTACTGGAACTATAATAGTTCGCATAGTCATGTGTGATGTTATCTGTGTCGTACCATGGAAAACGATGTCCGCCTGACCCACCCCGTGCTGCTTTCTCCCATTCCGCCTCTGTTGGTAAACGATAGCCTGTGTTCCAGTTCACTGAACTATTATCTATGTTCACTTGTCCAGTGCGATACACCATTGTCTTCGCCGAACTCGTGTAATACGCTGGCGACTTTCCTTCTTTCTCACTTCTTGCATTACACCACTTCACACAATCATACCAACTCACCATCTGCACTGGATGATCGGTGTCCTTGCCTGAACCAGCATTATCAAAAATGTAACCGTGCATGATTGCCCAATTGTAAACGTCATTCCACAACGCTTTTGTCACTTCATACTTGCCGATGTAAAAACCGCTTACGTATACTGTATGAACGGGAAGTCCTTCTGAAAACTCAGCAAAAGTATCACCCATCACAAAGTTGCCCGGAGCAACATATGCCATGCTTGCCTGATCTTCTGCCGTTGGTATTATTATCTCAGTGTTTGCTTTGACTTTTGAAGAGCGAGCTGATTGACCGAATGCTTGTGTTAAGATTATCGCCATGACAAAAATCATGGTCGCCATTACTATGATTCTGTTTCTTTTCATATTTCCGTCTCTTTCGTTTTTATATTCTATTGTCAAGGACAACTTGCATTTTGCAAATTGTTTTAACAATGTCTTAGTCTTATATTCTCATCAAAAACTTTAATCGTCAATATTTTTAATTTCTAATATCTCGAATGATCTCGGATTTGAAAAATTTTTCTTGAAAGTGAGTAGCAACACGGATTTCATCATCTGATAATTCTAATTGAGAAGGCACAACTATTAGCTTGTCATCATCGTCATTCATCCGATGAATGACAGCAACACATTTTCCGTTAAATGTATCAACGGGTTGATCGATGCCAACAACGTAAACATCTAATTCTTTGCCGTCTGGCGACATAGTCCCCGGAATAAAACCATAATTAAGTTCATACTTCCAGTCGAACTTAGGATGTTTGGAATGCAATGGTCTATCTATTTTCACAGAAACAATTTTTCCTAGATAATCTGTCGATTTTGTAATCATTATTTTTATTTCAAAATAAGATAGCTTCCAATAAAGATAATCAAAATCGCCAATATTTTTGGAACTAAATGTTTCCAATGTGTTTTTTCTTGAAGAACTTTTGGGAACATCTTTGTGATAATTATACCGAAAATCAGGACGAAAATCGGTTGATACCCTTCGACAGTGCGAGCGAGAGCTATGGGCGCAAGCAAGAACGCGTAATTTAATGCCACATTGCCACCCAATGTAAAAATCTCGCTTAGCATCACGGAAAGAATGATTTCCGATTTATGCATTTTAATCGAATCAAAAAAAACATTTCTGTCTCTTTTTTTAATAAAGAAAACAATCGTGCCAAAAAGCGCGAAGCCGAAAGTCTCCCAGAAATTTGAAAGCCAAAAATTATTGCTCAAGGCGACAAACTTGAACAGAACTCCGGCAAACGCCATCAGCACAGCCATAGCCACCATCGATAGAACCACATAGCGTCGAAATCTTATTTTCTTGCCTTCCTCAATTTCAATACTTAAAATCGCCGCGCCGGAAATAATCACGAGCGAACCGATCATTTGGGAAGTCGAAAGAGTCTCGCCCAAAATGATTCGACTTAAAATAAAGCTCGCAACAGGAATGAGTTGAAAAAAAGGAACAACCACCGAGGCGTCTTCTTTGTTTAAAGCAACAAGATAAAAGTAAATCGCCCCCGCCTCGCAGATGCCCGCAATCGTTAAAATCGCAATGTCATAAAATGGAACTTGTAAGATGCCCGTTCCACCAAAAATCAAAAAAATCGGCAACAAAATTATCGAAGTGATTGCCGAATATATCATGAAAACATATAAACTAAAATTGCTGAAATACTTCGATAAAAGAATTTTGTCAACGAAATTCGCAATACTGTGAGATACGGGAGTTATGAGAGCTATTAAGAACCATTGCATATTATTTTTGGGGTATTAAAGTTTTTACTTTTGGGTGATAAGAAGTCCAAAGTTCATCAGTTTCAATATCCATAGGCTCGAGAGGCACTATAAGAGGCTTAACACCAACCATATTTATCACGTTTTCCACAGACGGTAACACAACTCCTTTTGTAAAATCGCCCTCAGAATTTTTTGATGTCAAGAAATTTTCAAATAAAACACCGAAGCAAGAACAAAGCAGAAAGAAGTTTGTATAATAACAAACAGCCTTACCCCCATTTTTTTTAAGCCAAAGGGAAGCATCATAAAAATTGTCACCCCCCATATTATATTCATGAGCATTAAATAATTTCTTGTGAAAATCATTTAGTGGTTCTTTCCAAAGAGTTTCTACTTCCCGTAATTTCTTTCCATCAAATTTGGCAAAATCAACAACTGTTATTTTTTCAACATTATAATCGCCATTTTTACTGCATTTTCTTTGTATGTACAATTGTCCGAGAGAATGCTTGAATTCATTATTCGAAGTGAATTTGTCTTCATGATATTCAAAAATAACCGGATGGAGGCCATCTTCTTTAGCCATGTCTAAAAACCTTTTTGTCTCATGATTTGGAGTAGCGACTTGTCTAAAAAGAATAGCGCATTTTTTTTTTCTTAAAATCTCCGGTATATCCCCATTTAGCAACTTTTCAACTTTTCCAACGAGTATCTTGTCTTTTCTGCGTTCATCCAAAAGCTTCAGCGCCTCGGAGAGCGGAGTGTAAACGACTTGATTAAAGATATTATGGTCGTCCATTATTGCATTGTAATCTCCGATTTTCATTTTTTTGCTTCGGACGTGTAATTCTGCACTATAACATATTCTAAAAAAAATATAAATACGGGCGTACGGAATCCGATTTGCATTCTTGTTTTAAATATGCAATAATTGCGAAATGAATTTAGTTGCGAAAATTCTGCCATATGCGCAGATAATCCTTTCCGTCATATTAGTAACAGCAATCTTGCTCCAGCAATCGAGCGCAGGAGTAGGCGGAGCTTTGGGTGGAAGCAGCAACGAAGGTTTTCACCACACTCGCCGAGGTTTTGAGAAGTTTCTTTTTTATTTGTCTATCGTTTGTGGAATCCTCTTTGCTTTATTTGCATTGCTCAGTATAATAATAAAAGCGAATAGCTAATTCCTTTCGACTTTGTCACAGAAAATAAATATTGTATGCGTAATTTCAAGTTACCTTCAAAAGCACAAATCAATTCTGTCTTTTACTCCTTCTCAAAAAAGGAACAGGTTGTTTTCGTTGGGCTTTTTGTTGTGTTGTTGTTGAGTACGATAGCAATACTTGAGAGCGTCAATGAATCTTTTATGGTGCAAGTGCCAGCGAGAGGAGGTTCTATCTCCGAAGGCATTGTCGGAGTTCCACGTTTTGTGAACCCAATACTTGCGAATTCTCTTACCGACCAAAGTTTGGTTTCCCTGATCTATTCTGGTCTAATGAGAAAAAATTCTGACGGCACCTTAATTCCAGATTTAGCAGAAAAATATGAAATGTCTAAAGACAGTTTGACTTACACTTTCACTTTGAAAGACAAGACATTTTTCCAAGATGGAAAACCTGTCACTGTGGATGATGTGGTTTTTACTATAAATAAGACAAAAGATTCAATCATCAAAAGTCCACGAAAAGTGGACTGGGATGGCGTCTCTGTCGCAAAAATAAATGACACCACAATTCAATTCACTTTGAAACAACCTTATCCGTCATTTCTTGAAAACGCGACACTAGGCATTATGCCAGCGCATTTGTGGGACAACTCGCCTATAGAATTAAACGAAGCAAACATAAATCCGATTGGTTCCGGACCTTATATGATAAAGAGTGTGAGCAAACAGTCTTCCGGAATTATTGATTCCTACGAACTGACACCTTTTAAGAAGTTCACGCTGGGTGAACCATATATCAATAACATAAATTTATATTTTTATAAAAACGAAGACGACCTTGTCAAAGCTCTAACTGATAAAAAAGTGGATGAGATAAGCTCGATCTCCCCTATCAATGCGGAAAGCTTGAAAGAAAAAAATTATCAAGTAGAGTCCGCAGTTCTCCCGAGAGTATTCGGACTTTTCTTCAATCAGAATCAAAACCAGCTTTTCATCGACAAAGTCATCACAAACGCCATCAACCAAACCATCGATAAAGACAAAATAGTAAAAGAGGTTCTCTTGGGATACGGATCTGTGATTGACAGTCCAATACCGGCAAATAAGCTAGAATATCAAACGTTGAGCGCGGAAACCAATATTTCAAGACAGGATTTATTAAAGAAGGTGCAAGATAGTTTATCAAAAGACGGCTGGAAAACTGGCACAGATGGATTTTTAGAAAAAACAACTACAGTGAAAAAAAAGAAAGTCACCACGGGGCTAGAATTTTCTATTTCTACCGGTAACGTTCCGGAACTTGTGAAAACCGCCGAACTGATAAAACAAGATCTTGCAACTATCGGTATGAAAGTCGATGTGAAAACTTTCGAAACTGGGAACTTGAATCAAAACGTCATTCGTCCTCGTAAATACGACGCCCTTCTGTTTGGAGAAATTATCAATCGCGAATCTGATCTCTTTGCCTTCTGGCACTCCTCACAGAGAAAAGATCCAGGTCTTAATGTTGCCATGTACACGAACGCCAAAGTCGACAAAATTCTGGAAGACGCGGCTACCACAATCGATGAACAAGCCAGAGTTAAAAAATATATCCAATTTTCCGAAGAAATTAAAAAAGATATGCCTGCAGTATTTTTATACAGTCCGGATTTCATATACACAGCGCCGAAAAATCTAATGGACTTCGAAATGAAAAATATCATCTCGCCTTCCGACCGCTATCTAAATGCGTATCTGTGGTACACTCAGACAGAAAAAGTTTGGAAAATATTTGCTACTAAATAGGAGATTTTACTAAAAAAATAAAAAACACAATGACAAAAAAAACTAGATTATCTTTCAGCTCCGTAAGTAAAGATCCAAATATTATTGAGAAGCCGGCTGTTCGGAGCGTAGCGCCCACCCGCAACGATTCGCATAGCTATTCGGGCAGGCAAACTGATGCAAATAGAAGCCCTCTTCCCCATAAACCTCCACTCGCGTCTGATAAAAAAAGAACAACAAAAAGTTCAACTTTCCAATATTCTAAAAAAAGATTTGGACAAAATCGAAGACCGCCTTTGTTCAATGGGAAAAGTCAATCGACCTCAAGCAAGAAAATTCTTCCTCCGGAAAAAGGAGTTGTTCGCATCATACCGCTTGGAGGCGTTGAGGAAATCGGCAAAAATATGACTGCTATTGAAATCGGCGACGATATAATAGTTATCGATGCCGGTATGCATTTTTCAAATGAAGCCACGCCTGGGGTAGATTACGTAATTCCAAACACGACATATCTCGAGGAACGCAAAGAGAAAATTCGCGCGCTCATCATAACTCACGGACACTTGGATCATATCGGAGGTGTGCCTCTCGTTCTTTCGCGTATCGGAAACCCACCAGTATATTCCCGTAGTCTTTCTGTATTGATGATGAGAAAGCGTCAGGCAGAATTCCCTCACTTACCTGCCATGAAAGAAAATATCGTGGAAAAAGACGCGACGATAACTTGCGGAAAAATAAAAGTGAGATTTTTTGGAGTCACTCACACTATTCCGGACTCCATGGGTATAATCATAGAGACAGAAAACGGATGGATCGTAACCCCCGGAGACTATAAACTCGACCAAGTGGATGGAATTGTCTCGAAAGAAGAAGAAAAAGAATATTCCATTTTCGACAAAGTAAAAGTGCTTCTCCTTTTGACCGATTCCACCAACATCGAAAATGAGGGCTTTTCCCTGCCTGAAATAAAAGTGCACCAAGGACTCGAGAATCTGATAAAAAAAATAAATGGCAGAATAATTATTGCCGCTTTTTCTTCGCACATCACTCGTCTGGCGCACATCGTCAAAGTGGCAGAAGCGCTAGGCAAAAAAGTGGCTATGGATGGACGTTCTATGAAAACAAACATTGAAGTGGCAATCGAAGCAGGATATTTTTCACCCAAAAAAGACACGATAATACCGCTCGAAGAAGTGAACAATTATCCGCCAAATAAAGTCGTTGTGCTCATGACTGGCGCGCAAGGTGAAGAATTCGCTGCGCTCAATCGCGCCGCCAACAAATCCAACATGAAATTCTCTTTGAATAAAGGAGACACTATAATACTCTCCGCATCTATCGTTCCCGGTAACGAGCTCGCAGTTGTAAAAATGAGAGATGGACTTGCGAGACAAGGCGTGCACGTCATCAGCTATCGCACAGCCGGTGAAGATTTCGTCCACGCGACCGGACACGGCAATCAAGAAGACGTGAAATGGCTACATAGAAAAACACATCCGAAGTTCTTTATTCCAATTCACGGCAATCATTATCGTCTTCAGCTCCACAAAGACCTCGCGATGGAGCTCGGCATGAGTGAAGAAAACATCGTTGTGCCAGACAATGGTTCAATCATTGAAATATCTGCAGATGGACAAAAGATAATCGCGCGCAAAGAAAAAGCGCCTAGCGGACTCATGATGGTGGATGGCTCTTCTGTCGGAGATGCGCAAGACGTCGTCATCCGTGACCGAGTCATGCTTGCGCAAGATGGCATGTTTGTCATTATTGCTCTTCTTGATCAAAAGACGGGAAGATTGAAAAAGTCTCCAGACTTAATCTCCCGCGGATTCGTATATCTGAAAGAAAACCAAGAACTTTTGCGCCAAGTCAGAATAATTATCAAAAAATCTGTGGAAGACGGCGCAGCCAAAAAGAACCCTATAGATTTCGACTACATCAAGGCAAGCTTGGGAGAGACGGTTTCAAAATTCTTGTATCAAAAAACAGAAAAGAGACCATTAGTCATACCGGTGATATTGAGCGTATAAAAATAAACAAAAAATGTTTAAAGAAAATCCAAAATTAAAAAATATTTTTCTCTTGGGTTTCTTATTATCTTTGCATTTGGCTTTCACTTCTTACATTAGTTCGAGTTTCCTCTCTGTCTTTTCCGGAGAAAAAAATGTGGGCTTGATATATGTGCTCAGTTCCATCATTTTGATATGCGCGCTCTCTTTTGTGCCGAGGATATTCAGGAAATTTGGCGAATATAGATTTCTCCTCTGGTCTTCGGGGTTAAACGCCGTCTTACTTTTTCTGTTGTCCATCTCAAAAAGTTCCTCTGTGATCATCCCAGTATTTATATTTTATTTTACCCTGAATACTTTAATTGTTTTCGCGTTGGATGAACTATTGCAAATACTTTCCAAAAATTCAAGCACGGGACATGTGCGTGGATTGTATCTTGCGATAGGCAACATGGCTTGGGTAATTTCTCAATTTATTTCCGGAAAGATATTATCACAGTCTCCCCTGTCCTTTTCATTTTTTATCGCTTTTGCAATAATGACATTATTCTTCCTTGTCGCATTTTTAAGCTTGAGAAATGTACATGATCCGCGATATGACAAAACTCCTGCTCGGCAATCATTGAGAAGATTTTTTGCAAATAAAAATCTCGCTCGAGCCTACGCTATGAATTTCCTTTTGCAGTTTTTCTATGTCTGGATGATTATTTATACCCCGATATATCTCTACTCGCATTTGCATTTCAGCTGGCAAGAAATAAGCTTCATATTTAGCATCATGTTGATCCCGTTTGTGCTGATTCAGTTCCCTCTTGGCGGTTATTCAGATAAAATTGGCGAGAAAAAAATGCTCCTGTTTGGTTTTGCGATAATTTCCTTGGCCACTTTGTCGCTTTTCTTCATAGAAAAACATGAAATCTGGACTTGGGCGATAGCTCTTTTTACCACAAGAATCGGCGCTGCTATCATTGAAGTCATGAGCGATGTTTATTTCTTTAAGCATATTAATAAAGAAAATGATGAATTCATAGCTGTTTATCGCAACACTTCCCCGATGGCATACGTGTTCGCTCCATTATTCGCCTTCGCCGTCTTCTACTTCACGCCATCTTTCAATTATATTTTTCTCGTTCTCGGAGCAATAATGTTTTTCGGGGTTTATCTTTCTTCCACCATCAAAAAAAGCGACATTTAAGTTCTGGTTTTTTAATGCTATAATTTTAGCGCTATGATGAAAAAACAATCTGTCGGAATGCAATTCCTTGCGGAAGATACATCAGGAAAACTGGTGGCAGTTCTTCAAGTCCGACCAAAGTGGAATCAAGAGAAAAATACTCCGGAGTCCTACCCTGGCGCTTGCCAGGTCACGGTCCACGGCAAACTCGAAGAAGGAGAAGATTTCTTGCAAGCTCTATTGCGAGAAGTTGGAGAAGAATTGGGAGAAGAAATCGTGCCCGTCGTCAAAGATCTGAGAGAAAACAAAAAACTGATAGAACTGGTCAATCTTGAAGATCCCGAAAAACATATCATCACCTATGGAGGAATTGTCGAGAAAGCTGTCTTGAACAAATCCACAAGCCGAGAAAAAAGCCGCGAGTTTGGCGGATTCAAATTGATCCAACAAAACGAGATAGAAAAAATCGTCGACGTGCAAACATTCGACAAAAACACAGGTGTGACAGACGAAAATACTATAGCTATGTTTCCCGACGAAAAAGAAGCGGTGAAAATCGCTTTCGAAAAGCTAGTTTGAAAAAATTGACATAAATGACTTTTTGACGTAAGGTAATTAAAAGCCCAAGTTCTTTGACATTCCTTTCAGATGAATGTTTTGCTGTAGCCATAAGGGACTTAATTTTAGGCCTTTTATGGGTAACAGCAAAACGAACAACAAACCATTGAAAGGAAACACAACATGCTATCTGCAGAAAAACTGGCAACAATAACGAGTGACGTTCTCAGAATTCACTCAAAATTTGCAAGAACACCCAAAAAAGCATTCCGGGCGTTCGATGGGGTTACACCTTCTGGCGTCCACTCGGTTCTTTTGGGAATGCTCGCTCTCAACGAGGAGAGCCTGCCGGAAGAACTTCGGATCAGGGTAGCATTGACCCTGTTTGGTCATGACATACTCGAAGATACCACGGCAACACTCCCAAGTTGGGCCACTGAGGACACAGAGGTTTTAACTCTCATTCTTGGGATGACCTTTGACGAAGGCCAGAATAAGTACGAGGAAATGTGGAAACATGACAGGAAGATACTCCTCCCCGAGTTCTTCGACTGCACGATAAACCTCTCTTGTGCCAAAACAAAGAAGCCTGAGCGGACTGAGATGTGCAGAGCCGCAGTCCGCATGCTTTTGGCCTACATAGAACCTCTTTATCCAGGACTCGAAATTACAAAGATGGCAAAAGCGTTCCTGCAATAGTCACCCCCAGTAAACAACCAACAACGAAAGGAGGCCGAAATGGCCATTATTACGACAAGAAAACTAACCGGAATATTGAATGCGGGTGGTATCTCCACCAAGAGTTGGGGAACCGGCAAGGCAAAACGGGTCAAAGATTTGGTCACTGAGATCAACGCCGGAGAAAGTCATCTCCGGATTACGAGGGTCACCCGAGTCGTAAAGATGATTATCACGGATCGGGATCATCCTGAGCGTGGAGTTTTGAAGGAGACATGGCAGATTACTTCTGGTGGAATCAGGAGGGAACGAAATCAAGAACCCTCCGGTCACATAGAAAACGAGTCTCCCGAAAAAGCGTTACGCAGGGAACTAGAAGAAGAACTTGGGCTGAAAGTTGGCGACTATGATTATCACCCAGGCTCGGTTACAATCGAAAATCAGGAGAGCAGGTCATTTCCAGGGCTTCCTTGCTCTTATGAAATTCACAAGTTCGACGTGTTCCCCCACCCCGGAACGAAAGTCATCTGCGATAACTTCATCGAAACGACAGAGCCTGATGGCACTGTCTCCCACTTCGAGTGGATTCCTATTCCCCAAGTCGGTTGAAATTTCATCCTCAAAATTTCCCTAGTCGTGGGCATAACGACAACAACGACCGCGCGAGTACTCCTCCGCGGTTTGTTTATTTTTATACTGAAAATCTAATTATCTTTTGCAACTTCAAGAGTCACAGGAACAGTTTTCTCGGCGCCTTTGTGGAGAATTTTTAGACTTATTGTCTGACCGACGCTTTTCCCGCGGATAATGGAAGCCAAGCTTGTCTTGTCGTCAAGTTTGACTCCGTCAACTTCGAGAATTATGTCGTTTTCCACAATGCCAGCTTTATCAGCAGGACTGCCCGGAATAACCGCAAGCTCATTCGCGTTTGTACCTGCTTTTACCAGTACTCCATAATCAACAGTCAAATTATTTTTATCTTTCATTTCTGCGTTGATAGCCACATAACGAAGACCCAAATATGGGCGAACAATTTTACCTGTGGCTTTCACCGATTCGATCGCGCTTTTGACGCTATTTATCGGCAAAGCGAAACCCACATTTTGAGACCCTTGCGCGATAGCGACATCGACGCCGATAACGTTGCCAGAAAGATCTAGCAAAGGACCGCCGGAATTTCCCGGATTGATCGCCGCATCAGTTTGAATAACATGGTCGAGAACTTCCGAATTCCCGGAACTATCTCCCGCCGTTATAGAACGAGCAAGTCCTGAAACGACTCCAACTGAGACAGTATTTCTAAATTCACCGAGAGCGTTACCTATCGCTATGACACTCTGCCCAACTTGAAGAGTGTCCGAATCTCCGAGCGACAAATACGGAAAGCCAGTTCCTTCAATTTTTATAAGAGCAATGTCTAAAATAGGATCTCGTGCTACCACTGTCGCTGGATGTTTCTTGCCATCATTTGTAAAAACAGTATACTCCGCGTTTTTCTGATCAACCACATGCTTGTTCGTGACAATCAATCCGTTGCTCGAAACAAAAAATCCGGAACCGCCACCAATATCTTTTTTCTCTGTGCCATTCTGACGCAGTTGCGGAACGTTGAAATTAAAATCAAAACCGGGGAACATGTCGCCAAACGGATTTGTCTGCTGATTCGGATCGACATAAGTTTCATACTTAGGAACTTCTTGAGAAATAATAATTGATACGACAGCTGGATTGGTTTTCTTCACCGCGTCAATCACCAAAGAATCCTGCGAAAAGATCGATTGCTTCTCAATAATTTTTTCAGTGGCATTTTTTGTATCGTTGTTTGCAGTTTGCGATTCCTTCAGGTACTCTTTTGCGAAGTAACTAAAAATATTTCCTCTGTAATGCCAAACCACACTAACACCAATGATAAGAACTAGTAAAATTGTGAAAAAACTAGTCAAAAGCGCTGAAACAAAATCTTTATTTGTAAAACTTTTCTTAATAAATTTTATTATGTTTATTTCTTGCATAATATTCACATTAATATTATTAATAATTTTATATTATATTTATTTTTTTATTTGAAGCAAGCTATTTTTATACATATTTTGCTTATAGGGTTTTAGGCGCGCTATTTTGACTGATAGACCCTTATTTTTCAAATCTTTTTTGAGATTTTTGACATAAGCTTTTTGATCATAACCCAAAGCAATAATATCTGGACGCTCTTTCACAATATGTGGAATATGATTTTTAATACCCGACAGGACTACCTTATCAACTAACGAGCATTTATTCATCAGAGCTAACCTTTTTTTCTCGTCCAAAACCGGACGCTTTCCTTTTATCATAAAAACATTTTTATCCCTAGCTATTGAAGCAATCAAAAATGAATTTTTCATGAAGCTTTTTGCTTGCTTAAAAAAATGGAGATGCCCTTCGTGTAACCCGTCGAAAGTTCCAAAGACCATTATTCTTGTTTGCTTTTTTTTATTTTGCATAAAGAAAGAAAATCTCGCAGAGATTATACCTTATTTTTATTGTAGAAATGGGCAACAGCAAGAAGAGTCAAAAGAGCGAAGAAAGCCGTGAGCGCCAGCATCGGAATTGAAATATATCCGCCGAATTCGGAAACCAAATGTTGATAACATGAAACTCCGGTAGCATCGCAAGGCAAATTTGAATTCTCTCCGAAATAATAGAAGAAATTCTGGTAAGCGGAAATCAAAAAGCCAATAGAGAGCAAAGGCGTAGCGTATCTGACAACTTTTCTGTCTTTATCCCAAAGAGCAGTGCCAAAAAGAAAGAGTGTCGGAAACATGAAGACCCTCTGCCACCAGCACAAAACGCATGGGAGAAAATGAATGATTTCGGAGTAGACTAGCGGAAAAATCGAAGAAAACAAAGAAATGAAAAAACTCAATACCAAAAAATGTTTGTCAACATAATCCAAAAATATATTTTTCTTGGGACCAAAAAAAAGCATCACTAGCATCGCGACAGAAAGAACTTGAAGAATAATCGCTCCCAATCCCAGAAAAACATTCAGATAATGCGCAGTTTCAGTATTCATAAATTTATTTGGGTAAAACACAACTAGTCTTGGCTGCAAGTGTTTCAAGTTTAACCCCCGCGCCAGTTAGCGAATCGTCAGGAATTCGTGTACCATCAGCAAGCTCCCAAGTCGGATAGTTTTCAATTTTTTTGTCTTTGCAGACTTGAGTCTGGTCAGAAGCGTCAGGAGTGGAACATTCGACGTAAGGCAACAGCTTAGCAGATGAGCCAAAAAGCTTTTTTTGTGCCTGACAATGCGGGCACCAGAAGGCTCCATAAAAAACTGCGCCTTTGTCTTTCAAGCAAGTAGCAAAAGCGTCATATTTACCATCAGGCACATTATTACCTGATTGTATTATCACCATGGCAATAATTCCTATTATCAAAAGGCCAACCACCGCTACAAAAATTTTTATGTTTTTATCCATTTAGTAAAATTAATTATTTGATAATCAGAACACACACTATATCACATTAAAAACCTTTGGCAAAAAGATAATCAGCCCGACAATCACGGCGACGAAAACGGACAGGAGTACAGCCGCTGCCGCCACATCTTTGGTGTCTCTCGCATAAGGATGATATTCGGGAGAGGTCAGGTCTATGTCTATTTCGATGGCTGTGTTCAACGTCTCTGCGACAAAAACAAAACCGATGGCAAAAACTAACGCTATCCATTCCAAACTTGAAACTTTGAAATAAAATCCAAAAGCAATCGCGACCAAAGCCGAGATGATATGTATAAAAAGGTGCCTAGTTGTTTTTGCGACAACATACATGCCTCGAAAAGCGTTCCTGAATTTTTCACTGTATTTGACTTCCCGCCATGCCTTTTCTCCTTGTTGCGACTCCATTCCCCCATTGTAGCATTTAATCAAACAAAATCTACTATTGATATTGGATATAGATGGGACGCGGATTTAATTTGAGCAAGTCTTCCGGTGTCATCAAGGTGCCACTTCCCTCCAAGGTGTCATTTTTGTAAAATAATTTAAAGCCGGTGAATTGCACTGGCTCTGGATAAATGAAGGCTTTGTAAGTGCCGATTTTTCTCGACATTCCGCCCCAGCCATCCATGTCCATCACAATCTGCACTTCCGGCAGAGGTTTTATCTCTTTGTAACCAGTGACCATTTTTCTCGTGTAACGATGCACAACTAAAATTTTCGGCGGGAGATTGTTTTCTTTTACAATTTTTGCCAAATACTCCGCCGTGAAATTTATATCCGTGGCGTCGAGCGTGCCCACAACTTTCCCCGGTCGGATACCAGTTTTCATCGAAAACTCTGGGTCAACGCCTAAATGCACATTAGGCAATTTCAAATATTTTTCTAGTAAAGGAACTTCTGTTTGTAAATTACTGAAACCAACTTGGACATCCAAAAAAACAACGGCATCCCCGCCTGCATCAGCTATGCCTGAAGCATTGCGGGCAGGTATTTTCGCCGCTATCGCGAGCACTTTGTCTATCTCGGAAAAAGGCATACGCGTTCTGTATTTGCCATCTTTGCCAGCGGAGCCTTGCGCCACCACGGCTATGTAATGAAGCGCTGGAATAGCTGGAGTCGAAGGATCGGCAACATTCCATTTTTCAACCTCGACATTCAGTTTTGCCAGCATTTCGTCTTCAGGATATTGCCCGAGAACTCCCATGCTTTTTGAAGATAAGTTTCCATAGTAGGCGACGATGCGATTAAAAGGCAGAAGCGCGCCCGCATTCGGATAGACTGCTGTTGCTGGCCAAAGATGTGTTCGTACAGGTTGCGGAGAAACGGGAACCTTTGTGGTTTTTGTCACGGGCTTGCCGTTTTTGTCTTTTGTGACAGTCTTCACAGTTTGATAGACAATTGGGTCGGGCGGATTGTTTGCAAGTTCATTTGTTTTTTTTTCATAGGCAACAATATCAAGCGGTGGAAGAAGAGGAACTATAGGAGCAGGAGGTTTTTCTTGCTTCACTTCCCCATTGTCTTTTTTATAGGATACGACATCGCCAAAAAATTTCGGAAAAATAAAAAATATAGCTAGCAGGGAAACAGCTATGATTAAAAAAATCCAAACGATATTTTTTTTCATAAAATAAACAAAATTCCTCCTAAAAGCACAATGATTAAAAGAAATACCAGTTTGAATATTTTTTCGTGTAAGATCTTTTTGTTACGCCTGATATTTATGATGGTGTAGATGACCATGAGCAGGCAAAACAACGCAAAATAAATAATAGATAAAGCTTGACTGAACTTTAGCGCGAGAAGGCCTATGGCGTTGATGACAAACAAGTTACCGAGAGTGTTTGTGAACCACCCGAGCACGTCCCATTCATAAGTTTCTTCGTAATAGCCTATTTTGGAATACGCCAAACTGGAAACATACAGCAAAGGAACAGCAAGGAACAACTGGGAAATTATCGCGTGTGAAAATTCGTTCGGACCGAGCGTGATGATGAGAGTTAGAACGAAAAACAAAGAGCCCATCATGAGACTGTTGATAGTCACTTTGTTAGCGGACTTTTGAGGATTTGTTTTGAATATAAATTCTGTGTCCATGCGTTTATTTGTGGGCGTTTTCGTATGAAAGAATCTGATCCACCAACCCCGGTACCCAGAGCTTTTGAGTGCAAAGCAACCCAATGCCGATAATTATTAAAATCAAAAGAAATATCCTAATGGCTTTCATGAGTTAAATATAGCACATTTTTTACAAAAACTAATTATCCGAGTTCTTTTAATTGCTTCTTTGCTTTTTTAATAAATTTTCCAAACTTATAATCTTTTTCATTTCTTTCCATCTCAGACATATTATAGAATTCTGCTTCCTTTTTTAAATTAATGTAATTAGAATATTTATCTTTATTTAATTCACCAGATTTTAATGCGGATAGCACTCCACAGCCGGGTTCATGAATATGCGTACAGTCTATAAATTTGCACTCCCTAGCCAAAGTTGTTATTTCATCAAATAAATTATCTATACCCATATTCGTGTCTGTCATTCCTACCCCTCGCATTCCAGGATTATCTATCACGATGCCTCCATTTTCCAAAAAATATATTTCTCTATTTGTAGTGGTGTGTTTTCCTCTGTTTGTACTGATGCTTATATTTTCTGTTTTTATAATATCTTTTCCGAATAATTTGTTAATCAGAGAAGACTTGCCAACTCCGGACGAACCGAGGAAACAATAAGTCTTTCTTTTTATTATATAATTTTTTAATTCATTTAAGCCTTCGTCGGTTATAGTGCTAGCTAAAATAATATCAACATCATTAAATCTATTTTTAATTTCAGCCAATTTCAGATCTAAATCTTCTTTAGAAATTAAATCCATTTTATTTAAAATAATGGCTGGTTTTATACCCCCATCATTCGCTATAGCAAAATATCTTTCGAAACGATTCAAGTTATAATCTCTATCAACTGACTCGACGATGAAAGCTACGTCAATATTCGTTGCGATAACTTGTATTTCGTTTTTATTATTTGATCTTCTTTTTATTATCGTTTTTCTAGGTAGCACCTTATGAATTACTGCTTGTTCTCGATTAAGTTCAGTAATGGCCACCCAGTCTCCCACGGCGGGATAATCTTCTCTTGAAGTGGCATCAAACATTTGCTTCCCAGTTATTTTTGCCAAGAATTCTCCGTTTGTATTTTTCACCTTATAAGCTCCTCTGTGTTCGACAGTAACTCGAGCAATTGAAAATTCATCTAATTTTAGTTTCTTACGATTAGATTCAAAAAAAGTATCATAGCCCAAATCTTCAATTTTTATTTCTTTCTGCATAAATAATAAATATCAAGGTGGTCTGTTAATAACAAGGACTACTTTTGTGAAATCTCGGTACAGTAAAATTGAAAAGGGGCACAAGTTCTCACGAGTGCCCACTTTTGGTCTTGCTAACCAGATTTGAACTGGTTTCTCCCCGCCCCAAGCGGGGTGTCCTGCCTCCATTAAACGATAACAAGACAATGATTATGCGACAGCGAGCCCACCTCCTTGTTGCCCGCCGAGAGCAGGGAGGTGTTTGACCTTGTTCAAGTGTACTCCCATCAGGGCTCCATGCCGAAGATTGAGTTCACGCTTACATTGAGTCGAGCACCATGTAGAGTTTTCGTCTTGACCGGCGCCTAGAAAATGTGTCTGCACCCAGCTAGATGACACTGGATCGTTGCAATAACTGCAGACACACTGCACCGCTTCCTGTCTTTCCGCAACTGCACTTATCATTAGCATATTTTCATTGGTTGGTTTTTTACTGCCGAGCTACTCTCGGAAATTGTGTGATTATGTATCGCAAAGAGTATTCCTACCCCTTTTAAACCAAAGGCGATACTCGTCAAATCCTCGTGTTCTTGGGGCATTTCAAAGAACAAAAGCCTCTCTTGTATACAGAATAAAGATTACCACCTCCCCTCCGCAGTTGCAACAGGATACAATAGTTCAGATAATTCTCATTATTAGTAGCAAGGACTGTCCTTGCTACTACTTTGCTACTACTCTTTAATTTTTAAATTTTCAACCATGTATTTTGTGCCGATTAAAGAAACTACGTCAATATTCTTATCAAATAGTTTAATAAGATCAAGACCTGGACGATTAAATATTTCAACTCCCTTGATTTTCGTACCACTTAATAAAGAATTTTTTAATTTCAAATACTCTTCTTTATCTAAAACAAAATCAACATCACCAACCTCCTTATGCTGATCTGGTTTACGGACATAGAGATAAGTGTATGTGGCACCCGGAATTTCTCCTTGAGGAGGGATGATAATAGGTTCAAGAAGGCGATAATATTTTTTATTCCAATTATTCGACTCCTCTGTCAATTCCTTTCGCAGTTTTGTAAGAAATTCGTATTCGTCATCTTGATGACAAAAAATTCCAATATTGCCTGCAACAGGAAGATATTTTCCAAAATTTTTTTTGCACAATTCAAAACACGTTAAATGAGTATATTTTATAGCTTCAAGCAATTTGTCTTTGTTTTTGATTATATGTACATCTGAATTTTCCATGTTTTTATTGTATCAAATTTATTCAAGTTTGTATTTCCACCCCGGTTTCCATGATTTAGTTTTTCTCCAATCATCTTTCAGGGCTTCTTTCCAAGTCTTCCCTTTGAGCAAAACATCTAGCGCGAGTTGTGGCGCTTTGTGAGCGACGATGGCGACATTCTTACCGTCATAATTATTTTTTAGAAATTCAAGAAAATCAGCCACTCTGTTTTTCACATCTTCATAACTTTCCCCTTCCGGAAATCTTTTCATTATGCATTCCTCTTCGCACATCGGTTCGACTATGCTTGAAGGACTAGCATTTAATTCCCCATAATTGCATTCACGCAACCTACTATCCGTTACAATTGGAGCCATTCCCTTGAAAGCTAAGTTTGCCGAGTCCACAGCTCTTTTCAAATCTGAACAAAAAATAACATCAAACTTCTCGACGACTTGATTTCTTAATTCGATAGATTGTCTTATCCCCAATTCCGAAAGTTCAACATCATGCCACCCTGATGAAATCTCTTTTTCATTATCAGTCGTTGTCCCATGAACAAAGTATGTAATTTGAATTGACATAAGTTTATTATTTATTTATTGAAATAATCAATAACTGATTTGATTTTTTCTCTAAAGTCATCACCGTATTTGTTACTTTTTGGTTCTAAAGAACATTCACCTGTCTTTTCATTAAAAGAAAAGGCTCCTATTTTCGGTTTCTCCCCATATTTATCTCTTATATCTTCAGCTAAGAGTTTTTCTATTTGATATTGAGAGGGATATTTTTCTTTACATTTTTTATAGTGTATGTTTCCTTCATCATCATTATCGAAAAGAACTGATATTTTAGGAATTTTTAAATCGTGACATAAATCTAATATTTTTTCGATTTTAGATGCTCCTCCAGCTCCGTAACCAAAAAAAGTAAAGTCGCATTCTATTTTAGAATTATTTAAATATCGAGAGATGAGCCCTACATCTTCTTGACCTTCTAATATAAAAACTTTATTTGAAAAAAATATATTTTTTGTTTCAACACCGTTTAGATGAGGACGCCTTCCGCCTGGCTTATTTATCAACTTTGCAGTATCTGGATTTTTAAACCCTCCGACAAAAGATTCATTGCCTTGTTCATTTTTGTTCAACTTTATTATCGAAGCTCCATTTTCAAGATAACTCCAATCAATGAAATATGGGGAGTGAGTAGTAATAAAGATTTGTTTTGTCTTTGCTAATTCAGCTAGTTCTTTCAAGAGCCTTATTTGAGTGTTAGGATCAAGATATGCTTCTGGCTCTTCAATATAGTATATATCGTAATGTCGCGGTTTATCTACATACGCTTCACCAATTTCATGCATAAGTATACCAAACTTAGCTTCACCAGTACCACAATTCGTAACTGTTTTTGGGTACAATCTATTAAATCTATCTTTCGCGATTAACTTTTTCTGTAATCCTCCATTTGAAAGCACTTCTTCTTGTTCTTCTGAATTAGACAAATAATCTTTTTGCAATAATGAAATATTTTTATCAGTGAAGTATCCAAAACGTATTAATTTATTTATTTCTAAATTATTTTCATCAAATAGTTGACTGGCAGACACAGTAATTGAATTATCTATTTTTGCCAAAGGAGAATTATCTCGAAAAGTAATCACCTGTAAAAAAGCTGTCTTACCAGCACCTGATTTACCGACAATAAAATTAATACCACTACCTTCTTTTTCCTTGTCAGGTAAAGAAAAATCAATTTCACATTTATCTATTAACGGATGTTTTTCATTTATTATAATTTTCGTGATAAACATTTGATTGGAATCTATAATAAACTTTTAATATAAAATCTTACGAGCTGCGGGACTTGGATTCGAACCAAAATTTTCGCTTTCAGAGAGCGACGGCCTACCCTTAGCCGATCCCGCAATTTAATATTTTCGAAATTCAATCAATTTAATAAACTCAGATACTTCTTTTTTCCTTGATAACTGAATCATGTATTTGCTCTTGTGGGGATGAAATCCAAGTTTAGAAACCAACTTAAACACATTTTCCAACATAGAAACATTTCTGTTAGAAAACTGAACTTTATATGTGTAAGTGGCTTTGTGAACAGAGTAAGAACCTTCTGCTTCATATAACCCCCTAAGATACCTTACTATATACTTTTTATCTGAAATAATCCATCTAGGTATGACTATTTTAAGATTTGCTCTTGGACTAAATGGAACTCCAAGACGCTCGCTTATTAATTTTTGATAAATACGTATCCTCACGCAATTTTTTCCTGAATGTTGTTTCGTAGTCGGTTTTTTGTTAAATATCTTTTCTATCAACAGAGAATACCTATTAATAAAACCTGGATTATTTGAATTAGAAAATATCGATAATTCTTCTGCCCTTGGATATGATCTGATGTGACCATCACCCAACACAACGCCAATGAGTTCAGCTAGGTCTCCATCTTTTTCTAAAGGCAGATATTCTGACTTTATTTTGCCTTCCATTTTCATTTTATCTCTCCAAATTTTAAAATTATCAATTCTTTTTTCTTTCATGGTATCAGAAATTTTTTTAACCGAAAGATTTGTGTATTTAGTTTTGCCTTTGTTCCAATTACTTGGCATATTAATATAATAGCACATTTTCCTACCATTAGACGATAATTCGTTATGATACAACAATGAACGGCTCAAATCCACCATTTGAGCCGTTTGAGATTGACTTTAAAAACTTAATGAGTAGCATACTATTTAGATGTAGAAAGAGAAAAAGCCTATGAAAGAAGAAATTGACTATGGTCCAGTGGGACCTGAACTGGCAAGAGTCCTTAAGAAAATGCGGGAGACGATGTCACCGGATCAACTTCTGATACTGGCGAAACTTATTGCTCGCACGGTAGCTACGGATGGCAACGAGCAGGAGAAAATAATCGGACACGCCGTCGACGAGATCATCACGGCTCACTTCCATGAGAAGTTCTCGCCATCTGGATCGGGACCATCGCGGAATTAATGACCGCCTTAACAACTTAGACCGTTGAAAGGCGGTCTTCGTTTTTTATACAATAGCAAGGACAGTCCTTGCTATTGTCGCGCTTTTGGTTTTGTTTGGTATAATTAAAAGATGGAAAATATTGCAGAAAAAGTATTACCTATTATAAAAAAGACGCGTGAAATTACCTTGCCTCATTTTGGGAACATAGAAATTCTTGAACATAAAACTAAAAATGTTCATGACATAGTCACAAAGATAGACCAAGAAACTGAAAAATATTTGGAAAAAGAGCTTAAAAAACTTTGCCCTAATATTCCATTTATTGGTGAAGAGTTTGGCGGTGATAGAAAAGCAAAAAAATTCTGGCTAGTTGATCCGATAGATGGAACAAGCCTATATTCGAGAGGTATGCCTTTTTGCACGACAATGCTTGCTCTGATAGAAAATGGCGAGGTAACCTTTGCAGTTATTTATGATTTTGTCAGAGATATAATTTACCATGCAGAAAAAGGAAAAGGCGCTTATAAAAATGATGTCCGAATACACGTGAGTGATAGGCCAGTCAGCGATTCATACATCGGTTGGGAAACACATTTAGATAAACCTGAAAATCTAAAAATCGTTCTTGAATTGCGAAAATTCTCAGCTCTCTTTAAGACAATGTGCGCCGGTTATGAGTATGCCATGGTCGCTGAAGGAAAATTAGACGGCAGAATTACATTTGATCCTTGGGGAAAAGATTACGATTTTGCTCCTGGCTCTCTCCTTGTGAAAGAAGCTGGCGGCTTCGTCACAAATTTAGGAAGCAAAAATTATGATTATAAAAATTTTGATTTTATAGTGGCTAATTTGCCCCTGTATAGACTCGCAAAGACTCGCAAGAACGGTTCTTGCGAAATTGCGAAATTCTTGCGAAATTCATGGCGAGGAAGTCATTGCCAAAATCAAAGAACTGATAAAAGCGGGAAACATTCGCCGAATCATATTAAAGAATGATAAGGGTGAAACTATCATAGAAATCCCTCTAACTTTTGCCGTGGTGGGCACATTAGTAGCCCCAGCCCTAGCTGCGATAGGAGCAGTCGCAGCATTACTTACCCGTTGCACAATTATAGTTGAACGCAAGGTCTAGGTTCGAGTATCTAAAGAAATATCGAATAAACTTGCTCTAGTTTTTCTGTTATAATCAATCCATGATCTATTTCGTAAGACACGGCTTAAGCGAAGCAAATGCAAAAAAGATCTTTGCCGGCCAGAGAGACGATTCTGTCTTGATAGATAAGGGAAGAGAACAAGCAAAAGAGACAGCAAAGAAAATAAAAGAAGATGGGATTAAAATACACAAAATTGTTTCTTCTCCTTCCAAAAGAACTCACGAGACGGCGAAAATTATTGCTGAAGAATTGGGACTTAACATTTCCGACATAGTACTAGATAAGCGCATCACCGAATATGACATGGGCAGTATTTCTGGAACTCCTTGGGGAATAATCACATCTAAAATTTTGATTGGGGCTGAAAACGCAGAAGACCCCATCGGTTTTCATGATCGTGTTCATTCTTGTGTGAAAGAATTATCTCAGTCATCCGAGAATATTTTATTGGTTAGCCATGCCGGAGTTGGCAGAATGCTAGAAATTATTAAGATGAATGGAGACAAGAAACTTTTTTATGATTTGCCACCCTATCCTAACGCTTCAATTATTGAAATTGATTGGATATCATAGAAAATAATTTGATATAATTAAAAAATGGAAAAAATCACACATCAGGGAAAAATAATTGAGGTCGTTCAAAAGGAAGTTGAACACAACGGCAAAACTCAAACTTTTGAATTTGCCCGCCGCTCCCCTGGCACACGTTTGATTATTCCAAAGGGAAACAAAATACTTTTGTCGAAAGAGTTCAGGCATGAAATCAACGGATACGACTATCGCCTCCCCGGCGGAAAAGTTTATGATTCTTTGGAAGAATACAACAAAGCGATAGAATCAAAATTGGATATAAATGAATCGGCAAAAAATGCCGCCATAAAAGAAGCGCAAGAAGAAGTAGGGATTGAAGTGAAAGATATTTCTTTTTTCCATAAATCAATCTGCGGGGCGACAGTAGTTTGGGATTTGTTTTATTTTATCGTGAATGATTTTGATGAAGTTTCTCAGCAATTAGAACATGGCGAAGACATTACAATCGAATCGGTTGATCGCAATGTTGCAAAAGAAATGTGCTTGAATGGAAAAATCAGTGAAGAACGCAGCGCTCTTGTTTTGTTGCGGTATTTGAGTAGTTAAAGTTCTACTTTGCTACTTATAAATCTGATATAATAAAAACATGAAAATAGCAATCGCAACAGGAAGTGAATTAAAAATCAGAGCATTGAAAAAAGCTCTCGAAACTCTTAATATAAACGCTGAAATAATATCAGGTAAGACGGATTCAAAAATATCTAAACAACCTTTTGGATATGAAGAAACAATACAAGGCGCTCTTAATCGAGTCACACAATGCAAACAAAACTTTAATCCTGACATTGCTATAGCAATCGAAAGCGGGCTTATTGAAATCAGCGGAGATCATTTTGATATAGCTTGCATTTATGCCATTTCAAAAGAAAATAAAAAGTCTATTGCGTTTAGTTCCGGCTACTTTGTACCAGGCTGGATGATAAAAGAAATAAAGGAAAAAGATACAGAACTTGGCGAGATTACCCGAAGACTTTCAGGTGATACAGACAAGGATCCCTTGAAATACCTCTCCGGTAATTCAATCAAGCGAGAAGATCTGCTATCCCAAGCAATTATCCTTGCTCTAGTTAAGCTGTTTAACGAAAATAAATACACACAACAATGAAAATCACAGTCTGCGGGAGCATAAAATTTGCAAAGAATTTAGTTGAAGTCTATCGAGAACTCGAGAAACTCGGTCACGAGCCTTTGATGCATGAGCAGATGTTTGGGCTGGCAGACGGAACTGCTGGTCAACTCAAAGACAAAGCGAATGGTCTCGAAACTAGCGAAATAAAAATAAAATATAATTATATAAAATGGTGGTATAGTTGCATCTTGAAAAGCGATGCGATTTTAGTTTGTAATTTTGACAAAAATGGAATTGAAAATTATGTGGGCGGAAACACTCTCATGGAAATAGGCTTCGCTTATGTGAATAATAAAAAAATATTTTTATTGAATCCAATTCCGGAAAAAGTTTCTTACACCGACGAGATAAAAACAATGGTTGACATTGTATTGAATGGAGATTTAAAGGGTATCAAATAATTAAAGAACTCGATTTCACAATGATTTCATAATGTAAAAGCTATCATTGCGGCATAGTCGTTATTATTAATTTTTTTTATTAATTTTAACTTTATCTAGAAAAAATATTATGAAAACAATAACTTGCAGGGAAATGGGCGGGCCGTGCGATACTCCATTATCAGCAAATAGTTACAAAGAGATGATAAATGCAGGAATGAGTCATCTAATGAAGGCTCATCCAAAAATGGCGGAAGACATGAATAAAATGTCAAAGGATGATCCGACGATGATAGAGTGGGAAAAAGATTTCAAGAGAACATGGGCCGAGACACCGGACATGTGAACGCAAGTACTATTGTAGACATCCAGCAAGGTGATATAATCAATGCAATGAAAGAAAAAATAGTCGGGTTAAGTTTTATTGCCATCATCTTGCTTATAGTTATCCTTCTATTTACCATTACGGATCACTTTATACATGGATTGGAAAGCTCTTGGAGTGTGCCAGATTTTTACTTTAAAGATAAAATACCTTTTGGATTTTTGTGGGGAATAGTTGGACTGTTGCTTGCTAGAAAATTTCAGAATATCTGGCTCAAAGCTATGATTGTATCCTGCACCATCGCTATAACTTTGCAATTTAGATATTTAATAGAAGGATATCCCCTTGGTTTCGTTTTTTTGTTTTTATTGATTCACTTTGTTATAATATACTTGTTATCAATCCCAATGTTTTTAATATTAAATAAATATAAACAATGAAAAAAATAATCATAGCTCTCATCATATTAGCGGTTGCCGGTCTTGGAACATATTATTTAGTTTTCAATAATAACAATTATCAAACTCCAACCACTACACAACCAACCACATCAACGCCAAACGCTATAACACCAATAACGACTACTCCTGCGTCCACTTCTTTGAGCGTTCCTGTAAAAATACAAGGTTTCGCTTTTAGTCCATCGACGCTCACAATCAAAAAAGGAACGAAGGTCACATGGACAAATAACGACGGCGTGGCTCATACTGTCACTTCCGATTCCGGCAGTCTTTTAGACTCTGGTCGGATTTTACCCGGCGGGACTTTCAGTTTCACTTTCAACACTGTCGGAACTTTTAATTATCACTGCACGATCCATCCGATGATGACCGGCAATGTTGTTGTTCAAAATTAGCTAGTAAATGCCTTGCGTAAATAAAAACTAGTCAATTTTTGTGTTATAATTTATACATGAAAAAGAAGACGCAAATATTTATCATTCACGGCGGAATGACTTTCAAAAACGAGAAAGATTATTTGCATTATTTAAAAACTGATGAAATTTCTCTAGAAAAAAGAGTGAAATGGACCGGAGAATATATCGACAAAGCTCTTGGTAAAAATTTTGAAACAATCAAGCCATGCATGCCTTTGCAAGATTACGCCGAATATAGAGATTGGAAAATATATTTTGAAAGATTTTTTCCATATCTGAAAGACGATATTATTTTAATCGGAAATTCTGGCATAAGGTACATTTTCCGTGGCTTAAATTGACCATTCCAACATTGTGGTATATGGCTAAAAGTGCTAACTTTTAACTATGAATTTAAAAAAACAACAAAATATGCAGTAAATGCGGTTCAAGTGAGGTAATTAAAAGAGGTGTTCAAGATGGGGTACAAGTATACAAATGTAAGAGCTGTGGAGTCAGATTTAGAAATGAAAGGAGGGAGAAAGTAATTTTAGAAAAAGATATTTGGTTTGATTTTGTATTTAAAAAGCAGGTGCATCGCGAATTAGTTGAAAAATATCATTTAGACAAAAGAAGTATTCACTCGTATTTAGAGAAATATGTTTTACCAAAAAAGACTCACACTCCGCGAGCTCTTTTTGTTGTGGTTGATGCCACGTATTTCAGA
>JAPLXU010000002.1 GCA_026395915.1 Candidatus Nomurabacteria bacterium
CATGGAAAAGTTTAGAAGAATATTTGCATTGGTACAACTATGATAGAATACATTTAGGAAAATATCTTAATGGAATGATACCAATTGAAAAGTGGCGAGATTATCAATTAAAAGTGTCACCTCTGAAGGTTAACTAAACACAAATGCTCGACAAGGAGACAAAAGAGAAAGATATATTTTACATTTTCGAGGGCAGTGTTATTTTGAAAGGTATTCACGCGGTGATAGAAATCGTTTCCGGTTTTTTGGTGTTGTTTATCACGCAGAATTTCATTATTCAAACCGTCCTCAAAATAACAGACAGCGAGCTAGGCGAAGATCCGAAGGACCTTATATCGAACTATCTTGTTCACGCGTCTCAAAATTTTTCGATAAGTTCAAAACACTTCGTCGCTTTTTATCTTTTGAGCCACGGAATAATAAAAGGCATATTGGTATACAACTTGTTGAAAAAGAAACTCTGGGCGTATCCAGCATCGATAGCGGTCTTTGGCATTTTCATGATTTATCAAATCATCAGATACATGTTCACCCATTCAATCTGGTTGATTGTTTTCACAATATTCGACGCCGTTGTCATCTGGCTCGTATGGCATGAATATAAAATTCAAAAGATAAAAGTTGTGGAGAGAAAAACTTAGGTTTTTAACTTACAATAACTTATTTTTTACTGCTTGTTTCCAGGATTTTCTCTCACACGGTCTATTGAATCTTGTTCATTACCATCATCTTCTAGCGGTGGTAGAGACCCTAATCCCCCGTCATCGTTTACAAAAGAGCCTTCAGTATCTCCAAGTCCTTCGGTCCTTGGTGCATCAACTTTTTTTTCTAATTTTTTTTGCGGATTTTCTTCTAATGACATATTTTTTTAATTAATTCTTAATTTTTTATTGGGGAAGTTTAAGGACGACCATTTTAGCCAACTTCTCAGCTACGGCTTCGTTTGATTGGATAGAGTCTTTATCCATTCCACCAGACGATCCTTGAATTGCTACTTCAAAAATAACATTAGTGACATTATTTTTTGTAAAATAGAATTGAATACTGTTAGGATAGAGATCAACACCGTTTACCACAACAGGCAGATGCAACCAAAGAGCTTTGTCTCCTATTCCGGAAACGCTGGTTGTCTTACCAACAGTATTTAAAGAAGATAGAAAAGCGTCTACATCGATTCCTCCAAAATTCTGAATTTGAAGAGAGGCCGCATGCTCAAGCTGTGGAGGTAAATTAACTCCAGAAACTTTTAATCCAGAAACATATTTTGAATAATTACAAATACTGTCATCGCCTGTTTTTTCTTCAGAAACAGTTGTTCCGAGAATTGACTCAACTTCATTTTTAGGAAAATAATCACAGGTATTTCCCGACAATTTTTTACTAACTGGGTTTGAATTCGTGTTTACCACCGAGGTATTAGAATTTGTTGTTGGAACATTTGCTACGGGAACATTTTCGGCTGAAGTATTAGAGTTCTTAACTGGACTATTAGTCGTATTGTTTTCTGCAGATTGCGCATCCGAGCTTCCAAGCGTATTTTGACTAGATTGCTGTTGATTATTTTGAGTCAGAAAATAATATCCTCCTCCAAGAACAACAACAGATATAACCGCTAAAATAGAGATTAAACTAACATAACTAATTCCTTGATTGTATTTTTTATTTTGCATAGTTTTTACAATTTTTAATTACCAAAGATAATATTGAGACAACTTTGCAGATATTGTTTTTGAATACCAATAATAGACAGCGATATGAACCGCGAAGGCGATAACCCATCCGATGAACAATCCGCCAAAGCTTGCAGCTGCGTATCCAGCAGTCACTGCCAACATAGTTGTTCCGAGACCCAAGATAGCCAAGAGACCAAAAACGGCGCTGATTACGGTACCAACCAAAAACGGTTTCCAGAACAACGTGAACATGTCATGAATGTAACGCGAGAGAAAACTATTACGCTTGACCCAGTCATGAATCGGGTCATAAAGAAAGAAGAAGACAGCTCCGCCGATTGCTGAACCGATCGCTCCTGCGATGAGAGCCATGACCAATGCAGTAACATCGAATACCCTGTAGCAAGCTGACCAACTCATGGTAGAAATGAGCATGCCTATTAGAGCGTTTACGACATACACGATGGAACCATATATAGCGAAAGTTTTTACGGTTTCCATAAACTTTGGATTCTTTGTCAAAGAATCTGGATTAAAACTTGGCTGAGGAGAAGGTGGTATTGGAACATTATTTTGTGGAGGCATAAAATTAAATGTAAATTAAATTGATAATAATGAGTCCATTATATCCCTTTTTTATGTAAAAAAAACGCGGGATGTGGATAACCTAATTTTTAAAAAATCTAGTAAATCTCCTGCTTATAGCATTTTTCGCAATAGACTATCTCCGGTCGATCGGGAGCATACGCCGTTTTCATTTCATCTCCACATTTTGCACATGTGCGATCAAAAATCACAGGTGGCAGGTGCTTTGCGAGACGAGCGTAATGACGACAATTCGGACAGTATTCAGGAATCGGTATTTTTTGTTTTTTATAAAAAGACAATTCTTCGAACGTTATGCGAAAAGCCAGAGTGCATTGAGTTTCAACTTTTCCTTTATTTTTGCACTCGATAATTTCCTTTGTGAAATCGAGTGGCACGTCAGAAATATTGTCTGGAACGTGATCGATGTTTACTGTCGGCACATAATTTCGAGTCTCCGGTTCGTGAAAATTATATCCAAGGGAAATAATTTCCTTTTTGGTTTTCGGATAAAATTCCTGCGCGATGGTTTCATTGTAAGCAAATGGAGACAATTCGGATGGGAAAAACTCGCCATATTTGTAAACAATTTTCCTCTTGTCAACATAAGGATTCGCATTCATATCCCCTTTTATTCTTTCAACTAATTTAAGATATTCTTCTTTTGAATACTGCTTATTAAAAATGCAATATTTTTTGCTTCTCAATCCGATACAACTAAAAAGATTTTGAGATCCTCTACAAAGATCTGAATAATAAACATCTGTTGAAGAACCGACAATACTGTCAAAAGAACAATTACTAATATCTTCGCAACCAACAGCTTCATATATGTGATTACTTCCTCCCATACCAAAACAATCATAAATGTCTTTATTAGAAAAGACCCATGCTGAATATTTTGCATTTTCCAATTCGAAACCGTCAAACACATAAAAACAATCTTTGGAGTCTATCAAATAATTGCCGACACAGTTTACACAGTTGACCAATTCGAGCGACCTGTGAATTTGTTTGAGGTAATAATCATAAAACTTTTTTTCTATTTCTTTTACTGTCTTTCTACTGCCTAAATCGAGAGAGCTGATTTTTTCTTTGTATGAATCCCTCGAAAGTTTTTCTCCAAAAAAGACGTAATTCGCGGAACGCAGATTCACTCCGCCAAAGCAATTTTGGCTATTTCGGCTGGAAGAAATAAAAGAAGAATCGACAATCCCCTCCGAATCGTATACATGACTGCTGCTGTAGCTCTTTTCGACATTAACAGTGTCATACATCAAGTCGGAAAAATGGGTGTAAGTCACATCAGCGGAATTTTTGATCGTCTTTGCTCTGCCAGCGTAAAAAACATTTTCGCTATCGCGTAAAGCAAAAGAAAGATAGGTGTTTTTATTAAAATAAGATTGGTTCGTGTATTCGCTGTTTGTCGAGGCGACCACCCAGATGGCCAACCTCGGCACCTTATTCATGAGATTTTTGAATTGGGCAAAGAAAGAAATTTTCGGATCATAATCCATTCCATAGTCTGTCGAATTCCAACCGTCTCCGTACCAGCACTCGTAACAATAAACCGGAAAAGGCGTTTTCTCCGGATAAAGCCCGATTATATTTTTCTCGCATAAATCGCATTTCCTTTTGTAAAGAGTACGTTCATTGCGCCACACAAACCTCCTCTCGGCGCGACAATCAGGGCAAAAAGTAGGCGCTGGAACTTTCATCACCTCATAAAAATTAAAATCCTCCGGCTTTATAGTGAAGTCTTTTTTACAGTTCTGGCAGGTTTTTGTTTCAGAATTCATACTCTCAATTATATAACAGATTTACTTACAAGCGGTGTATGTTGGACAAAGTTCGAAACTATTTCGAGCTAAATCCAAATGATTAAAGCTAATGTGCACGCTCGACGCTTTTCTTAATTTTAATATCTCCACTACGCTCGGCTAATGTGCTAATTCAAATGGACTCGGAAAATGGAAACAAATATTTTGGGGATTAGGATTTCCATTTTCCTCGGCTGTGTCTTTTGGCGAGATTCCGAATTCTGCCCGCAGGAGGTCTTTTGGCGAGATTCCGAATTCTGCCCGCAGGAGAAATCTAAAATCAAAACTCAAAAATCATTGTCTCGGGCATTATACCATTTTTGTTTTGTGGTGGTTATGCAACGTTGGCAGAGGTGCACCCTCGGCATCCGCCTCGGGCATTTCCGCTAGGGCTACGAGTGCCTAGATGCCTATGAGCGGAAAAGCCGAACGGCTTAAATACCAGTAAATGAGCCGTTCGGATTTCCGCGCTTCTTGGGGAGAGGAAGTTTCCTCTCCCCGGGTCGGGCTCTCCGCCTGCTGGCGGAGTCTGCCCTCGCCATCCCTTCTCCTCGTTTTTCAATATTGTGTTTAGTGTGTAGCTGTCGCTTTCGATAGTGCATTGCAATTCGGGTCAGGCACTCGTCCTATAGTCATGGACACCCTAGCGGATATGCCCGAGGCGGAAATATGCGATTACGCAAAACTCTGCCCACCCGTGCGTGCACGCGAGAATCACTCCCTGAGAATTAAATTCTTGAATACGAAACCGCGTGTCCGGTTTTTCCAACTTGCTTGATTCTACTTTCTTTTTCTAAAGCATTTAAATATCTTTCAGCTGTGGCATCCGAGACGTGAAGAAATTCACGCACTTCATCATTCGTGATTTTGGATTTTTTCAGAAACAAAGTCATGACACGATCTAGTTTCTTTCGCTTTCGGAATTGAATCATGTTTCTAGCTTTAACGAGAAGTTCACGAGCGATAGATATTTTTGGCTGAGAGAAAGTTTGAGGTTCTGTTTTCAACGGCTCAGACTTAACTTCCGGTTCAGAAGTCAACGGCTCATTTACTGGTATTTGAGCCGTTCGGGTTTCAGAAGCTTGCACAGGTTCAGAAATTCCTTCAGCTTTTCCGCCTTCGGCGGGTAATTCTTTGGGTTTTGCTTCTTCAGGGCTAGGGGTAGAAATAGGCTCATTTTGAGGATTATCATTATTGAGGGAAACGGGTATATCTGCGTTTTTAGGGGATTCTGGGGCTTCAGGGGGCATATCGACACTAGCGGAAACAGGGGTAATTTCGGGTACTGGCTCTGTGGCCCCTTGGGGGCTTGATGGAATAGAGTTTTTCTCAGAATCTTGATTTTGAATTGTGTTTTGGTTGTCGGGAGGCATAAATAGATTATATCAACAGCTTATTTTATTTCCATTATCTTTTTATATTTTTCTTTGTCTTGTAGTTCTTTTACTAAAAAGTCTATCCATTTTTGCGTGAATCCATACTGTCTAAAAGTTTTATTCCAAAAACAATATTCTATTTTTGTATTTTCTGGAGTTTTACTTCCTGTCTCTGGTCTTGCTTTGTAGTATTTCCAACACCTAACATGACTCGAGCTAGGACTGAATTTCCAATTGGGAGGCATTTTATCTTTCAATTTTTCATATACAGCTTTTGCAACTACTCCAGCCTTAAATCCTTCGTAAGAAACCTGTTTTTCTTTTATACCAACTAATAACTTCTGATATTTTTCAGATTCAGCTGGATTAGATGGATCATACTTTATAAACTCAAGAGTAAAATCTGATGAGTTTTTATGATTTCCAACTTTTGGTATTAAATACACGCGAAAATTATAGTTCATGCTTTCTATAACCTCTTTTTTTAAATTTCCTCTGTACTGATTAATGAATTTTTTAACCTCTCTATATTCCTTGCTGTGTTTAGATTTTACAATATCATTTTGTTTAGTATGTAAAATTTTAGAAAACTGAAGTGCAAAAACTAAATTCTCACTTACGGCGAAATTGTCTCCAAATTCTTTTGTTATCGTATCTTCATAATTTATTAACATTGCCTGACATTCACCAAAGATATCCTTATCAATTTCAGGAACAAAACGATGTTCAATTTTATTCCTCAACTTAACAAAAAATTCAAGATTTCTTCGTTCTGGACTATTTGGATCAGTAAAATACTTTTTGGCTGATTCGGCTAAATCCCATGATCTTCTTTCTCCATCAATCATTTGATATCTAACTTTATTTTTTTTATAAAAATAGGAAATATTTTTCTTTTCAAAAATAGCATGAAGAAGAGATGTCCAAGCAATAGACATTAAAACAATGTATCCATTAGAACGGAAAGCTGTTCGAGGTTTGTTATAAATCTCAACAGCTAAAAGCGCGGAGTCACGCGACTTTTCAAGAAGCTTACCTGCTTTAATTTTAATTCTAGACATAGTGTGTGGATAACTTCTTCGGCTGACCTTGATTATATCATTAAAAGTTAGGATTTTGAGTCTACCCCCTTCCCAAATAAGTTTTAATTCTCTATAATAGATTATATGAGGAATCTTTTTGGGAAAAATGGACTAACGTATATAAGTTTGTTTAGTAGTGCTGGCGTTGGATGTTACGGTTTTTCTCAAGAAGGATTTGATTGTATTGCAACTGTTGAATTAATCAATAGGCGTTTGGAAGTGCAACGACATAATAATAAATGTTTGTATCCAAGTGGTTACATTGCTGATGACCTTACAAAAAAATCTACACAAGAGAAAATCTTTTCTGAAATCGATCTATGGAAATCAAAACAAGGGATAAAAGAAGTAGATATCCTTATATCAACTCCTCCTTGTCAGGGTATGTCTGTTGCTAATCATAAAAAAGGTGACGAGTTGGCTCGTAATTCTCTTGTTGTTGAATCAATTAAACTTGTAGATAAAATCCAACCTAAAATATTCTTATTTGAAAACGTTCGAGCTTTTCTTTCTAGTATCTGTACCGATGTTAATAAAACTCCAAAAACTATTCGGGAAGCGATTGAAACTAATTTAGGTGGAAAATATAATATTCACTACCAAGTAATAAATTTTAAAGATTACGGCAACCCATCAAGTAGAACACGAACACTTGTAATTGGTGTTAGGAAAGATATTCCTGAGATTACACCATTGGACTTAATGCCTGATTTTAAAGAGGGTGGAACTTTGAGAGACGCTATTGGTAATTTACCATCTCTAAAAAAAATGGGGGAAATATCTGAAAATGATATTTATCATAATTTTCGACCATATTCAGAACATATGTTTCCTTGGATTGAACACACAAAGGAGGGTCAATCAGCTTTTGACAATGAGGATCCTAAACGAAGACCTCATCAAATTAAAAACGGAAAGCTTGTACATAATGAAAACAAAAACGGTGATAAATATTCTAGGTGCTATTGGGATAAAGTAGCTCCTTGCGTACATACTCGTAACGATATTTTTGCTAGTCAGGCAACAATTCATCCAAAAGATAACAGAGTGCTAAGTGTGAGAGAATTAATGAGAATTATGTCAGTACCAGAATCATTTAAGTGGGTAGAAATGTCGCTTAGTGATTTAAACAAACTTTCAGAAGAAGAAAAAAGAAAGATTTTGAAAAAAGAGGAAATAAACATTCGCCAATCTCTTGGAGAGGCTGTTCCTACTATTATATTTAACAGTATTGCAAAAAATCTTAAGTCTAAATTTAAATCAATTGAAAGAAATGAAAATCAAATCAGAAAAATAATAAATGATAAGGGGTTAGATATTGAAGAGAATCTTAGGGACTTTATAAAAGAAAATGTTAAAGGAGATTTAAGTTATGCTGAATTAGCAAAAATAGTTGAACTTTCAAATGCTCAGCGTCTTAAGCATGCCGCCTATTACACCAGACAGGATATATGTTTTACAATTATCAAAGATTTACCAGATGCTTCAAAATTTGAGAAACTCTCAATTCTCGAACCATCAGTTGGTGCTGGAAACTTCATACCTCTACTTGTAGAAAAATATAAGACTGTAAAAGAGGTAGAGATAGATGTTATTGATATAGATAAAAACGCCATAGATGTTCTTAAACTTCTGCTTAAAAGAATCAACATACCAAAAAATGTAAAAATTAATCTTATAAATGCTGATTTTCTTTTATATGGAGAAACGAATCTTTTTAATCAATCTAAACGCTATGACATTGTGATCGGCAATCCTCCATTCGGTGATATTTCTGAAAATAAAGAACTTCTTAATTTATATAAAAAAGATAAATACAATACTGAAACAAATAATTTATTCTCTTTTTTTCTTGAGAAAGCTATTCAGTTAGGTGACACAGTTGGGATGATCATTCCAAAAAGTTTTTTATCTGCACCTGAGTTTAACAAGACTAGAGAGTTGGCTTCATCTTTTGCCATCGAAAAAATAATGGATTATGGAGAAAAAGGTTTTAAGGGTGTAAAGATAGAAACGATAAGTCTGATTATTAATACTAGAAAAAAAGGTCATCGGACTTTAGTTGAATCATATGTAAAAAATGAAGTTGGATACAAAGATCAGTCATATATATGTTCTAAGGAATTTCCTTATTGGCTTGTATACAGAAATGAGTTTTTTGACTCAGTAGCAAAGAAACTTAGATTTAATATCTTTACCTCTTATCGTGATAGGCAAATAACTAAAAAAATAACAAAAAGCAAAGGTAGTATTCGAGTATTAAAATCAAGAAACATAGGAAGAAATCAAATAGTTGATATTCCAAATTATGATTCGTATGTTGATTCATTGGATGGACTATCGATCTCTAAATTTTGGAACAAAGAAAATAGCATCTTGGTGCCAAATCTAACTTATGCACCTCGTGCATCTTTCTTACCTGATAACACTATTGTTGATGGTTCTGTTGCTATTCTAACCCCTAAATTTGGTGAAATTAAAATAACTGAAAAAGATTTAGATTATTTTGGGACAGAAGAATTTACTGAATTCTATAAGGTTGCAAGAAATCACGGTACTAGATCGCTTAATATAGACAACAATTCTGTGTTCTTTTTTGGTGTAAAAGTAAAAAGTTAGGTTGCAGAAAGTGCTGTACCTACTTCATTAATTGTAGATGCTTCATTTAATTGAAGATTAAAAGCAGAATTTATTACTTGAATAAATTTACTTAGTACATAAAAGTCTTCACCATTTTGTATAGATTCTTTTATGTGTTCAAATTTTCTTTTTAAACAAGTCTTTTGAAAGATAGGATCAACTCGTTGAGTATTTCCTTGTACGTGTGCAGATGAAAAATGTTGTCCAGGAGTTAATGCAATAAGATTCTCTCGATATAGAGCAAATTGACGATGTGTTGATTGAGGTAAAATATGATGTATATGCACTCCACCATTCGGGATAAAACCAAGGGCTACATCTTGTATTTCACTTTCTCCATTATATTTTCTTTTAATTTCTGCTTTGGCTTTTTGTACTAATACAACTTCAACAACACCATTTGTGTTAATATCTGAGAGCATTTTTTCCGTGTATTCTCTTCTAGTCATACCTGTTGGCATGTTTTCATCTCTAAAATTTGTTCTGTTATAAATTAAAAAAGAATAAGGGCATGGGCCATCTGTTACATTTGACCCATCTTCACCGGGTATCCTATGTTTGTAGCAATAAACATTAAATATTTTATTAAAGACTCTGTATGTGTGTTTAGGATCAGTACCCTTAACAGCAGTGTTGATTTTTGCCCATTCCCAATATTTATCTTTAGCAATTAAATGATTAGCTTGGTTGGGGTTATTTTTATAATTTTGAAAATAAGTAATAAGTCCATTATCTGATAAAAACTTTTCTGTATATTCTGTCAAAAATTTTGAAGCATTTAAGTCGTTTACTGACATGTATTCCAATGCTTCTAATTTTTTGATTTTATATTTTTTAGGTCGATTGTTTACCTGTTCAAGAATACCAGCATAAGACAACAAACCTAATTGATATGAACTTACTTTGTTATATTCTCCTGGAGCAAGATTTTGTGATGGTTTAGAAAAATAATCTTGCATTAAACTATCGAATAAAGGAGAGAGTCTAATTTCGCTATCAGAAAAAACTAAATTTCTATCATTTTTGTAATATCAAGGATAACAAGAGAAACACACCAAAGTAAGTCTGGTGTGGTCTTTTGTTCATAGTGAAGTCCTTGACTAGGAGTCTTTTTTAAATTCTTATTTTGAAAATATTCTTGGAAATCCATAAATTTATTTCAAAAGCTCACTACTTGAAATTCCCAAAGCCTTGGAAATTTTTTCCAAAGTCGAAAGAGTAGGATTCATGCGACCATTTTCTATATTGCTTATATATGCTCTATCAACCTCCAATTTTTTAGCTAAATCACCCTGAGATAACCCTTTTTTTGAGCGCAATTTTTTCAAGTTTTCTCCAAGTTTTTTTCCAGATGCCATAAACACATATTATAAAAACTTGCAATCTATTACAAGAGTGTAATATAATGCACTAGAAGCCCGCATTCCTCCCCAAACCCCTCCTGCGGGCAGAATTCGGAATCTCGCCAAAAGACACAGCCGAGGAAAATGGAAATCCTAATCCCCAAAATATTTGTTTCCATTTTCCGAGTCCATTTGAATTAGCACATTAGCCGAGCGTAGTGGAGATATTAAAATTA
>JAPLXU010000005.1 GCA_026395915.1 Candidatus Nomurabacteria bacterium
CATGGAAAAGTTTAGAAGAATATTTGCATTGGTACAACTATGATAGAATACATTTAGGAAAATATCTTAATGGAATGATACCAATTGAAAAGTGGCGAGATTATCAATTAAAAGTGTCACCTCTGAAGGTTAACTAAACAGCAAGCTGTCATTTTGGCGCGATAAAGGAGAATGCTTGCGATTTTTACGACTTTATGCTAATATGTGGATATGTTAGCAACAAAGAAAAAGCAAGCAATTATAAAGAAAAATCAGGTTCACGACAAAGACACAGGCTCTCCAGAAGTGCAGGTGGCTATTATCTCTGCCGCGATTGATGAATTGGCGAAACACTTAAAAAAGCACAAAAAAGACAACCATTCTCGCAGAGGACTCATTAAAATGGTGGCAGACAGACGCACTCATTTGAAATATTTGGAACGAACAAGCAAGTCTCGCTATAACGCTTTGATGAAGAAGATCGAACTTGTATAAGCGAAACTCTTTCTTGGTGTATTTTCGCAATTAGCATTTACTTGTGCTACAATTAATCTATGACAGTAATAAAACATAAAGAACAAAGAGTTGGGGTTTTTATCGATACTCAAAATTTATATCATTCGGCTCGCAATTTATATAAAGCGCGAGTGAATTTCGGCGCGGTTTTGAAAGACGCGGTTGCGGGAAGGAAGCTCGTGCGCGCGGTCGCTTATGTCATCACCACGGAAGCCGGCGACGAGAAGAATTTCTTTGAAGCGCTGACCAAGCTCGGCATCGAAACCAAGACAAAAGATTTGCAAATATTTTCTAGCGGAACAAAGAAGGCGGATTGGGATGTTGGGCTCGCGGTGGACGCTATCAAGATGGCGCCGAGGCTTGACTCTGTGGTAATAATTTCTGGCGACGGCGACTATATTCCTTTGGTGGAATATTTACAGACTATGGGTGTGCAGGTGGAAGTCGTTTCTTTCGGCCAATCAACTTCCGGCAAGCTTCGCGAGGCGGTGGATGACTTTGTGGATCTCTCCGAAAATCCTAAAAAATATCTGATGGGAGTAAAATAGGAGTGATTAACGTCCCCCTTCTGTTGCTTTTCTGCCTAAAAATGCTACTATAATCAGTAGTTTGCTAGATTTTATTAGTTAATCCGTTCATCTTCAGACATGCAGTTTTGTTCTAATTGATGTGAATCAAGAACAATACTTTAGTCTGAAGAGGAGCCTAAAATAATGCAAAAAAAAGAATATAGTGTAGAGATCGGTGGAAAGAATTTAACAGCTATTTTTACCGATTTGGCGGAGCAAGCTCACGGGTCGGTGATGTTGAAATATGGTGAGACGATAGTCCTCGCGACCGCTTGCATGTCTCATGACAGCCAAAAAGGTCTGGGTTATTTTAATTTGACGGTTGATTATGTCGAGAGGTTTTACGCTTCTGGAAAAATTTCTGGTTCTCGTTTTGTGAAAAGAGAGGGCAAGCCATCGGAAGAAGCAATACTCGCGAGCCGTGTCATTGACAGAACTCTCCGTCCACTCTTTGAACAGACAATCCGCCATGCGGTGCAGATGATCGTCACAGTTATTTCTGTTGATGAAAACGATTCTGTTATTCTCGCGGTCAATGCGGCTTCGCTCGCGCTCGCCGTATCGAACATTCCTTGGAACGGACCTATCGGTTGCGTGCGCATCGGCAAGTACGACAGCGATGATTTTAAAATAAATGCTTCGACAAAATTGCGCGAAGACGATTTTCAATATAAGTTTGATCTAACAGTTTGTGGCAAAAATGGAAACATAAATATGATCGAAGCGTCTGCTCACGAGACATCGGAAGGGGAGCTCGAGGAAGCCTTGAAGAAAGCGAGCGGGGAAATTTCTAAACTCGAAGATTTTCAGAAGAAAATTGTTTCCGAAATCGGCAAGGAAAAGAGGGTGATAGAAAAAGAAACCATCAATCCAGAGTCGGTGAAAATTTTTAATGAAAACATTTTGCCGAAGATGGAAACGGCGATTTTCGGCGAAGTTGGCAAAAAAAATATTGACGATCTGCATAACATTTGGAACAAAATGATTGCCGATAAATATCCGGAGAGGGAAGATTTCAGTTTGGAAGACGATCTGTTTGATAGCACTGAAAACGACATCTTGCATAAAAAAGCTATCGCAGAAAACAAGAGAGCCGACGGCAGAAAAATGGATGAGGTTCGAGACCTCTATGCGCAAGCTGGAGGAATTTCCACCGTGTTGCACGGCTCGGGGATTTTTTATCGCGGAGGAACGCACGTGCTTTCAGTATTAACTTTGGGCGGTCCGGAAGACAGGCACATGATCGACGGCATGCAAGCCAAAGCTGAAAAAAGATTTATGCATCACTACAATTTCCCGCCATATTCCGGAGGTGAAGTCGGACGCGCTGGATTCACCAATCGCCGAGAAGTTGGTCATGGCGCGCTCGCCGAAAAAGCGCTTGCTATGGTCTTGCCTCCTCTTGCCGAATTTCCGTACACGATACGAGTAGTTTCCGAATCAATGGCTTCGAACGGTTCCACTTCTCAAGCTTCCATTTGCGCTTCCTCCCTCGCTCTCATGGATGGCGGAGTGCCGATCAAAGCGCCTGTCGCTGGTATCGCTATGGGACTCATGCTGGGAACGACCTCACCCCAGCCCTCTCCTTATAAAGGAGAGGGGGAAATTCCAAAATACAAAATCTTGACTGATATTCAAGGGCCGGAAGATCATTACGGAGATATGGATTTCAAAGTTGCTGGCACAAGGACCGGAGTCACTGCTATCCAGCTCGATGTGAAAGTGGAAGGTGTGCCGATAAAAATATTAGGCGAAGCTATGTTGCAAGCGAAAAATGCCAGAGCAGTTATTTTAGACAGAATGGAAAAAGAAATAGCATCTCCACGCAAAGACATTTCTCCAAACGCTCCGAAAATACTTATCATTAAAATCAATCCGGAAATGATCGGCATGGTGATAGGCGGAGGTGGAAAGACTATTAAAGAAATCAAAGAAAAAAGTGGCGCGGAAATCACCATCGAAGATGACGGCACTGTGTATTTTACTGGCAAAGGCGAATCCGCAGAAAAGGCCAAGTCCATTGTTCTCGAAATGACACACGAATATAAAGTGGGAGAAGTGCTGAAAGGCGAAGTTGTGAAAATAGCTGATTTCGGAGCTTTTGTAAGGCTAAATACCTTTACCGATGGCATGGTGCATATCTCTGAGATAGCGCCATTTCGTGTAGAGCGAGTTAGCGATATAATAAAGGAAGGTATGATTGTGCCGGTAGTTGTCATATCTGTGGATAGAGAGAAAGGCAGAATTGGTTTGTCTATCAAAGAGGCAGACAAGAATTTTTTTAAGAAAGTGTAAAATTCTTTAAAATATAAACTTTTTTTCGGTACAGATTTTTTGAAGCTTAAAAAATCCTGAAGTTCTCGGCTCGTCAGCCTCGAAACCCCTGCAAAAAGTTATATTATAAAGAATTTAAAAAGAGAATATGGACAAAAATAGACAAACACAGAATAAGGTTGTAGAGACTTATGCCGAAGATATGGCGAAGGTTCTTGAAGACGATAAAAGTGGAGTAATAAAAAAAATAATTCACGGAGAGGAAGAGCACGAAAAAGAGAAAAAGAATCTATCTCCAAATTCTATGAAAAATAAAATTTTCATGCTGATCGGTCTGCTTTTTTTTGCGCTTGGTGCTTTAATCTTGTCTTATTTCTTTCTTAACCGGAAAGCGCCGACTGTTCCCGTTGAAGCGCAATTTACTCCTCTTATTTTCAACGATCAGAATGCTTTTCTTGAAGTTTCAACCCTGAACAAGGATGAAATAGCACAGACAGTTTTCAATCAAGTTAACACCACCAATGTAAAAGCTGGAGGCGTCGAGGGCATTTATCTCACAGAAAACAAAAAAGTCATAGGACTGCGCAGATTTATTTCTCTAATCAAAAGCAGTTTTGTTCCGGGAGACAATACGCTTTTTGTCAGCGACGGTTTCTTGATGGGCGCGGTGAATAATGAGACAAAGGACACTTTTATTCTCATTAAAATCAGATCAGCTGTCGACATCTTCGACAACTTGCGCGCATGGGAAAAGAAAATGTTTTTCGATCTGCACGGATTTTTTGGAGTAGATATTTCTTCCGAGACGAATTATCTTCTCACGAAAGATTTTGAAAATGGCATTATCGGAAACAAAAACGCACGTATTTTGTATGATAAAAATAAAAATATAGTGATGATGTATATTTACGCAGATGACAATTCCGTAGTTATAACTAATACCGAAAATTCAGCGCAAGAAATCATGCTTCGTCTCGCGGCTAGCCGGGTGAAAAAATAGATTTACTTCATCTTCTCAATCTTCTCCCAAGGCAGATTTTCTTTGCCGAAGTGGCCATAGGTGGCGGTTTGACGAAAGATCGGATTGCGGAGTCCTAGGTGTTCGATGATAGCTAGCGGACGGAAATCAAAATTCTTTCTGACTATTTTAGACAAATCTTCTCCTTTTTCATTTATCGCTTCTATCATGAGAGGCTCTGCCATGCCTATAGCGTAGGCGACAGACACGAGAGCTTCTTTGCCGTAACCGTTTGCGACTAGATTTTTTGCCACATATCGCGCCATGTAGGCTCCCGAACGATCCACCTTTGTGCTGTCTTTCCCAGAGAAACAGCCTCCTCCATGAGGAATGAGTCCGCCATAAGTGTCCACCATTATTTTTCTCCCAGTCAATCCGGTATCCGATTCGAAACCGCCGGTGACAAACTGTCCCGTAGGATTAATGAGAATTTTTGTTGTCCTCTTTTCTTCTTCCGAAAGCAGAGGATTGATAATTTTTTCTGTAATTTCTTTTTTAATTTCTTCCTGTGAAATTTTTGGCGCATGTTGGGTGGAAACTAGCACGGTATACAATTTACCATTTTGATAAGTCACTTGAGTTTTGCCGTCAGGCCGGAGCCATTTAATCTCTCCATTTCTTCTCGCTTCTTCCAATCTCTCTGCGAGCTTATGCGCCAAGACCACGCCTTTCGGCAAAAATTCCGACGTTTCGTCTGTTGCAAAGCCATACATGATCCCTTGGTCGCCCGCTCCACCCTTGTCCACCCCGATCGCTATGTCCGGAGACTGCGTGACAACATGCGCGGAGATTTCAAGTTTATCGCCATAACCGATTTCTTTATAGATTTTTCTGGCAATTTTTTCACAATCAACTTTTCCCTTCGAGGTCACTTCACCGCCGATCGTGAGCCTGCCATGTCCGCCAAAGGTTTCCACAGCCACACGGCTCATCGGATCTTTTGCTAAATAGGCGTCTAGAATAGAGTCTGATATCTGGTCGCAAATCTTGTCCGGATGTCCCGAGGTTACGCTTTCCACCGTGTAATTATTGCAGTGTTTGTAAAACATATATGTAAGAGTGATTCTAGCATAAAAAACTTGCTATGAAAAATAAAAGTGCTATCATACTAGTTTATGTTAGACAAGAAAAAAATTAAAGAGATGTTAGAAAAAGAGCAAAAAATCCTCTTGGAAGAGCTACATGATATAGGAAAGCTGAACACTGAAACGGGTGAATGGGACGCGACTCCGGAAGGATCGGATTTTCCTGAATCAGATCAGAATGATATGGCGGACAGGTTCGAAGATTTCGAGGCGAGAAGTTCCATGATCAAAACGCTTGGGCCAAGATTAAATAATATCTTGAAATCGTTGAAAAACTTGAATAAAGAATCCTTCGGCAAATGCGAAGTGTGCAAGAAAGACATAGAAATGACAAGGTTGGAAGCAAACCCAGCCGCTAAGACCTGCAAGAAGCATTTGGAGAACTAAAAGATTCCAAATTGCAAGGCAAGACCTTGCAGTTTTTTAGGGTTGGAAAAGGTTTTTCCTTGAGGAGGAGCGAAGCGACGGGAAAGGAGAGACCTTGAGGAGCCGGAATTGTGATATTATTAAATATATGAAAAATAAATCTTCAAACAAAAGCTTCCATTCTGAACGCGAAGGTCAAATAAAGTTTTTTGACGACCTAAAAATCACCACCGATGTTGAACTTACTTACAACACTGATGGCGTATATAAAGGTACACTGTTTGAATTTAAACTTACGATTTCAGATATTAACAAGGTATTATTCCAAGCCATAAAATATCTCAGCCATAGGAGAATTAAAGGTAAGCCCATACCTGCGCAAATATTATTAGTAGCATTGAATGAGGAAAACGCTTATCTCTTTAATTCTGGTGATTTTATTGCTGATGTAGAAAAAATTTACGCTGGCGCAGCCAGTAAAAACAATGTTGATTTCAGTACTAAAATTAAACCTGAAAAGATTGATTTTAGTAATATAAAGGGCTTGCAACGCCTCACAGAAATTTTAGAAATACAAAAATATACCAAAATTCACATTGATGTATTTAATGTAGTGGGCTGGGCAACCCATTATTACACTGTAGATCCAAAAGCTAGCAAAAGTAAATTATTTGAAGAACTACGCTCACCTAAAAAGTTTAAAGATTATATTTATCCATGGAAGGGCAAGGATATAGACTTTAAATACATAATGGATCTGCTTAACGATACGTAGCATAAAAAAGAGCTAGGCGCTTTCTATACTCCAGCACCATATTGTCGTAAAGCTACGGAACTTATGCGTCGCGCCATAAAACAGTTACCCAAAGACCACGATTATATAATTCTTGACCGCACTGCCGGCACCGGGAATCTAGAGGAATTTTTGACCGACAAAAAAGTAAATGATATTACGATTAACGAACTTGATAGATACACAAACAAAGAATTGAAAACTAAATATTTGCAGAGCAAGAAAGACATCATAAATACGTTCTATTCTAGTCGTCTTTTTGGTGATCTTACAGTTGGGGAATTAGAAAAACACAAGACAAAAATAAGTTTACATGATTACCTATCTGACAATGAAATTGGCCACGTTATAGTAAACACCTATGAGCTAAAAGAATGGATTGTGCTAAATGAGCGTTTGGGTGACAAAGTAAAGTTAATTATTCCGCCCAAAGCAGAACCAACTAACGCATTAGTAAATGGGGGCGACGCCCTAAGTGATCATTTCGTATTAGGTAGCAAAGTGGGCCGAATGTTCATTAGTAAAGAATATCTTGCCATTATCGATGAGTTAAATGGTTACATCGCAAATAAAAAAACAAACATTATTCTATTAGAAAATCCGCCATATCGAGATAGTAGCGCTGCCAACACAGACAACACCACAAATAGATCTAGTAAAGGCTCACTTGTGTTTGAAGAGATGAAAAAAGATCTAAAAAATCTTTCGAATTCGAATGTTAGTACTGCTCGCGACATTTCAAATCAATTTATTTGGTCAGGCTGGAAGTATTATCTTACAAAACCAGATGATTATTTTGTGTTGTTTAGTCCAATTAAATACTGGAAATCCTTAGGTCTTGGTGAAAGGAAATTCATTGATGGCTTTTTGTTTAACCGTGAACATTTTCATGCTGGTCCTAGTGCCATTAGTTGTATTCTATGGCAAAACACTAAAGATAGTCGTGATAAAATAACACTTAAAGCTTTTGATATAGATACAAAAAAAACATCGGAGCAAGAAGACGATGAGATAGTTAAATTGCAGGATGTCGAAATTAAAAAAACAAGAAAAACATTGGAACCATTTTTTGACAAGAGGTCATTCCCAAGTGATACTGAGACAAATGTCTATTTTGAAAATGATGGCAAGGAAATTACTGGTCGAAAAACAGATGGTAAATCATATACTAATGACAATATTGTAGGTTATTTAGTAGTAAAAGGATTTGCAGTAACTCAGCTCGATGTCTATTTATTACGAGGCACTAGATATAATATTCGCGGTTTTTATCTTCGTTCCGATAATTTTATAGACAAGCTCCCGCTATTTGCGGCTAAACTCTACCCGCAAAAGAACTGGTATGAGCGAGATATTTACTTCACTACTGCTGATGGTGGCGGTCACTACCTTGCAGATAAGAACTTTTTGAAATCATGTTTTATTTTCGCCTGTCTAAGTCAGCGAAATCATTGTCGAAGTTTTGATGGGAGCGATGGCAGGTTTTACAAAAACGAACTTTGTTTTGATAAAGGCACAGTGGCAAGCGGTAAATTAAAAACTTATAAACTTACCAAGGAAGAGCAAGATCTTTTGGATACTTTTTTTGATATCCTCTCAAAGGCAAAAGAACTATCTAAAGAATATAACCATAAATATACTTATGGAATTTATCAGATTGACGAAGAGCTAAATACTCGTAAAAAAAATGAAAATGATGAGTGGATTTATGATCACCCAGAATTAAACACAGCAATCAATAGCCTAAAAACGAAATTAGCTAAATACTATGAAAATATTATTCAGCCAAAATTGTTCGAATACGAACTGTTAAAGTAGAATAAAAAAACAAATCACCCAAAAAGGTGATTTGTTTTAAGCGAGGTGTACCTTTCTCGCGTTGTCATAAGATCGCAGTTCCGAAAGTTGGTGTTCTGATTATCTCTTCCCATCAAGCTCTCGATAAGCCAGTACCTTTTGCTCAAGTTAGCCTCTTGCGTAAACAGCACAAATCAATGCACCATCAGATTTTCTAGCATTATTTTGCCAATGCAAAGGACGGACATTGTTTATATGGTGAACTCCTCCTTTTGAAAGAGGGAAGGCGTGATCAACTTCCCAGCCAACATTGCTTTCTCTGTCGCCGTAAGCTAACCAGTCAATCCAAGCTCCGCATATATCTTTGCGACGAATAGCCGGATTTATCCCCGGAACAATAGTTCCCTTGTTCCAGACCATGACTAGCTCTTGTCGCGTGTAAGATTTTGGTGTAATCATTTTAATAAAAATAGGTTTTATGTCGGTTCGACTAAGCCGGACAAAAACATTTTATCTTTTAAAAAGGGAAAGTCAAGACCTATATACTATATATACCTGTTCATTTGCAAATTATTTTCATTTATGATATTATGTAAGTATGGATATAAACAGAGCATTAACTTCAAAACAACAAGCCATATATGCTTATATTCGCGATTATATAAGAGACAACGGGCTTTCGCCAAGTCTCGAAGATATTCGTTCATTTATAAACGTTGCCTCTATCAATACAGTAGTGCAACATCTAATTGCGCTGGAAAAGAAAAGATATATTATTCGCAGGAAGCATGCAAAAAGAAATATTGAAATTGTGAATCAAAATATTCTTGGTTTAATATCAACAATTACTATTCCCGTAGTTTCATCCGTTGGGTGTGATGATTTAAGTGTTATGGCTAGAGAAAACTACGATGAATTTTTAGAAGTTGATTCAAAGTTATTGGGTGACAAAAAAGATGTTATTGCAGTTCGCGCAATGGGTGATAGCATGAATGATGCGGGTATTGAAAATGGCGATTATATTTTAGTAGAGCCAACAGAGGTTGCGGAAAATGGGAGTAAGGTTGTGGCAATTGTTGGAGACATGGTAACTGTTAAAAAATTAGAGAAAAAGGGAGGGGTAACTGTTTTATGGCCTGAATCAAAAAATTCAAAATACAGACCGATTATTCTACAAGAAGATTTCAAAATTGCAGGAAAGGTTATTTGCACTATACCAGGAAGCAGTATGGATGTTTCTGAAATAATACCTATTAGTGAAAATTATTAATTAAATTATAAATTTATGTCTAAGGTCATTGTCGAACAAAAGCCAAAAACTATAGTTGAAGTAACTATGCCTTCCACTGTTGAAATTGAATTAGTTCAAGGGAATGATCTGAGGCATTATGAAATATTTTCATGGACAACCTCCTTACTTATTTCAATTGCTGTTGGCTTTTGGACAGGTTATTTTACAGTTGAAGTTAAATCAAATCCCTTATTAGCAAGTGCAATAACTTTTTCTGTTCTCGGGTTAGGTTCAATAGCGATGTCAATATACTATCGCTCAAAGATTTACGGAAGAAAAATAAAAGTTACGAAACACGCAGTGCTTGATGATTTTGAAGTTAAATTATAATTTTATGTTTTTCAAAAATAACAAAGAAATAAAAACAGAGGATCTTAAACTTTCAGACTATAATCAAATCTGGACCAAGTTTTGCTTCTTAGATGAATCCGGGAGCTTAAATAATAAAACTGAGCCTTATTTTACTTTGGGCATCTTAAAAATGAGTCAACCCTACTACTTACAAAATAAAATTTTATATGAAAGAACAAAAAATAATTTTCATGACGAAATAAAATTTAATAAATTATCGAAAAGCAATATAGATTTTGCAAAACTTATAATAGATTCTATTTTTAACACAAAAAGTTTGAATTTTTATTCATACACAACACATAAAAATAGCAACTATTTCTTAAATAATTTTTCATGCGATGAATGGAAAGCTTATGAGTATATAACTTTAAAACTTATGAACGCAGTTTTATCCAAACACGAAGTTTTAATTTTAGTGGCCGATCATGTCGTAACTCCGAGAGATGTTAAATATGAAGTTAATGTTAAAAAAATGTTTAATGATGAGAAAAAAAGATTGTCTATTGCTGGCGTTTGCAGATTCGATTCTAAATCAAACGACTTGTTGCAGGTTACTGATTTATTAATTGGACTTATTACATATGATTTAAAATTACAAGCAAAATTGGTATCTGGAGATAAATATAAAATCAAATTAGTTAATTATTTAAAAGAAAAACTCGGAACAAATAGTTTTATAAATGGTTTTAAGAATTACAATTTTAACATCTTTGTTGAAAAAGATAATGGAGAAATACTGGAAAATACAGAGGAAACAACGAAGGAAAATGAAAAAGGGCCATCGTCCTAACGGTCGACGCCCCTTTTTCGATACTACTGGCAGTATAGCATAGGGTGGTATCAATAAGCAAGTTATTGTTGAGTTAACCATATGGGGTGACAAAAATGCTAAATTGGGGTGACAAAGGTTAACCATCTTTAATCACCTTAATTGGCAAGAGAAAAACATATGGCAAACAAAAATCAAGAACCAGCGTATCCGGTCAAAGTAAGA
>JAPLXU010000006.1 GCA_026395915.1 Candidatus Nomurabacteria bacterium
CCGCATTTACTGCATATTTTGTTGTTTTTTTAAATTCATAGTTAAAAGTTAGCACTTTTAGCCATATACCACAATGTTGGAATGGTCAATTTAAGCCACGGAAAATGTACCTTATGCCGGCTTTTTTCGGTACAGATTTTTTGAAGCTTAAAAAATCCTGAAGTTTGCTCGCCGTCGCTCGCAAAACCCCTTCAAAAGCCTCATCTCTATTTTTTCCCCCACAAATCCCAAATCATGCCAGCAATGTTTTTCGGCTTGCCTTCTAGTGCGTAATAATGCAAATCTATAAAAGGAAGCGAATTGCACTCGATAATCCCCCATTTCTGCGAGACTTCGTCTTTTGTTGGATCAGGTATTATGCAGTCGAAACCCACCACCGACATATCAACCACTCGCGTAGCCTTTTTCAAAATAGGAATAAAACTCGGATGCAGTTCGTCAACCATTTCTCTCGTCTCCCCTCCGAACAGCCTGCCCATCCTATGCGTTAGAGGTAAAGAAAAACCGGCAGGCAAGACATCATCGATAATAAATCCCGATCGCAAAATATGTTCATCTAATTCTCTCCCCATACGAATAGGTTCGACTCGACCTTCGCGCTTTTCGTCCTTCTCTTTTATAAGTTCTCTGACCGTCTTTTTACCATCGCCCAATAGGATCGGAGACTTCGCGCTATAAAATCCTGCCAGCTCTCCATCTACAAAAGTCGCCCGACAGACACTGCCCTTCAAGTGTTCTTCGATAACAAGATAAGAACATATTTGTCCTGCCACATTTATTCCCTTTTGAAATTGTTCAAAAGTATTTATGCTTGTGATGGTGTGTCGTCCGCGAGATCCTACCCGCGGTTTGACGATTATGGGCTTTGCTAATTTTGAAAAAATTTTTTCCAAGTTCTTGTCTGTATTTTTGAAGGAGAAAAAGGAAAACTCGAAAAAGGCTGGAACAGGAACACCGTGTTTTCTTAGTTCTTGTTTCAAGATCACCTTGTCGTCCCAATTTTTTTCCATGTCCAAAAATTCTGGCGTGATTGGAATACTTTCAAAATAGAAAAACCTTTCTTTGTTTTTAACTTTCAATTTTGCCCGATAAAAATCCAAGGGCTTGTTTAAAAAAATCACTTGTTCCATCAATATTCCCCTTTTTGTCGCTTCTTCCCAAATAATCTTTGAACGAAAAGTGTTTGCTCGAGCGATATCTCCTGAAAATTTTGCGAGTCTAAAAAAAACGAGAGTCCTGAATAAAAATTCTGGAACCGCATCAGCGAAGTCTTTTACAAAAAAAGGAACATACTTCAAGAATCTCTTTCCGTAATTATCGAGGGTAACCGAAACAACGCTCTCGAGAAAAAAAAGCGTGTGATTGACGGGAGCGTTCCCGCAATAAGAACAAGAGCTTTTTTTGATATGTGGTTCGTTCTCTGGCATAATATTATCCATAATAACACAAAAGAGACAGCCAAAAAGAATCTGGACTGTCTCTTTTTCAGAATAAGTAAGTCACCTTTTAGTGTTCTCCTCTCATCATAAAATTAAGTCGAAAAATAATTAATAAGAATCGACGAGACTATTATACCACCTTTGGTATATAATCAACAAATTGTTGAGTTAACCATATGGGGTGACAAAAATGCTAAATTGGGGTGACAAAGGTTAACCATCTTTAATCACCTTAATTGGCAAGAGAAAAACATATGGCAAACAAAAATCAAGAACCAGCGTATCCGGTCAAAGTAAGAGC
>JAPLXU010000016.1 GCA_026395915.1 Candidatus Nomurabacteria bacterium
AAAGACATTGTGAGGATACACAGAGGCATCTCCACTTCTCTTTTAAGGAAAGTATTGAGTTCCATTTTCTTGGTTTCAACTATCGCTCCGAAAAATCGAAAACAAATTTAAAAAGCCACGGTTTATGTACCTTATGCCCAAGTTTCTAGGTTTAACCTTTGCGATCGGTTCGTTCATTTGGTTCATTGGTTACATGGCCATGTTCCAGAGATGTCCGTGGCTGGGCCAAAGCTTCAACTTTGGCGAACATGCTACCATCTTTGGGGTTGGAACAGCGTTCTTTTTTTGCGCAGCTTTTCCTTCTTCGGTTCTCGGCTTCGGTACCTTTTGGTTCTTTCGTGCCATAGGTTGGGCGATTGAACGGTGCTTTGAACCAAGCATAAGAACGAACGGCAATACTTGAGCCATCGAAATCTTTGAGAGAAGTGAGTATCGTCGAGCCCGTCTTCAATTCGGAAGCGGGCTCTGTCATTTCTACGTGAATCATGATTTGAAACTTGCAGACAGCTTTTGAAGGTGCTATTATTTTGCAAATGCTTGACGCGAAAGAAAAGTTTTATATTTGCAAGACCTCGAAACTTTTTTGTATTTCTTTTATAAATTCTTTGTCGAAAACCCTGTAACGGGGTTATTTTTTTGTTAAAATTATGAAAAAAATCTGGGACAAAAAGGGAGGAATGAAGACAAATCAAACAGTCGAAGACTACACCGTCGGGATAGATTATCTGCTCGACTTTGAGCTTCTACCTTATGACATAAAAGGTACGATGGCTCACGCCAAGATGCTTCACAAAATAAAAATACTGACTTCAAAGGAGCTCAATATTTTATTGGGCGGACTTGATGAAATCTTATCGCTTTTGAAAGAGGGAAAATTTAAAATTGAAAAATCCCAAGAAGACGGACACACCGCAATTGAAGCTTTTCTGACAGAGCATTATGGCGAAGTCGGTAAAAAAGTTCACACAGGCCGTTCGAGAAATGATCAATCGCTCACGATGACGAGACTTTTCAGCAAAGAAAAACTTTTAGAAATCGAACGTGAAGTAAAAAATCTTATCAAAGAGTTTTCAATTCAAATTAAGAAAAATGGCAAAATAAAAATGCCCGGCTATACGCACATGCAGAGGGCGATGCCGAGCTCTGTCTCCATGTGGCTCGGCTCTTATCGAGACAGTTTGGAAGACGATTTGGTTTTGATAGAAGCTGCGATAAAAGTTATTGATCAGAATCCTTTGGGATCTGCGGCTGGGTATGGCGAGAATACTTTGGGGCTAGATAGAAAATTTACCACGAAAGAATTAGGTTTCAAAAGAGTGCAAGAAAATCCGATGTATTGCGCGATGTCACGTGGCAAGTTTGAAAACATTGTTTTGCAAGCTATTTCCAGCGTGATGTTTGATCTAGGCAAAATTTCAAACGATCTGCTGCTGTTTACCACCAAAGAATTTAATTTTTTCACATTGCCGGATTCATTTAAAACAGGTTCAAGCATCATGCCACAAAAGAAAAATTATGACGTTCTCGAACTTATGCGGGGAAATGTCGGCATATTTAATGGTTATCAAAACCAAATAGAAAATGTTGTGAAAAATTTGCCTGCCGGATATAACAGAGATTTTCAGCTCACAAAAGAACCATATATCAAGGGAATGAAACTCGCCCTCGATACTGCCCTTGTGATGATTCTTGTTGTAAAAAATTTAGAAGTGAAAAAAGAAAATTTAGAAAATGCCTGCACATCAGAACTTTATGCTACCGACGAAGCGTTGAAATTAGTTAAAGCTGGAAAAAGTTTTCGAGAAGCTTATCAAGAAGTAAAAGAAAAATATGTTTAAATCAAAAACGGACCCGTGGGATTTAAAAACGCAAATGCTCGATGCTATAGCCAAAAATGGTGGATTTGTGAATTGTCACGCGCATTTAGACAAGGCTTACTATATCAATCGCGAAGGGTTAGACAAAAGCAATCTTGCGATGGAAGCAAAATGGAATTTGAGTGACGACATAAAAAGATCTTCGACAGTTGATCAAATAAAAGAACGTATTCGAAGAGGGCTAGATATGTTGGTTCTCCAAGGATGTAAATCCGCCTGCACATTTGTAGATGCTTATGATGCTGTCGGACACAAGGCTATTGATGCGGCTATTGCCGTGAAAGAAGAATACAAAGATAAGATAACTTTGCTTACCATTACTCAGCCATTGGGTGGACTAATTGACGAAAAAGCGAGAATTCTTTATGAAGAAATAACTGCCAAAGCCGATATCGCCGGAGGACTACCTTCAAAAGATCGTCCAAATGATGAAAAGCATCTTGATTATCTTTTTCAAATTGCTAAAAAATTAAATAAGCCTGTTCATGTGCACATCGATCAAGAAAATAATCCGAATGAAAGAGATAGTGAAAAATTAATCGCGGCAGTAAAGCGTCATGGATACCAAAATCGAACGGTTATTGTTCACGCTATATCAGTTTCTGCTCAGCCGAAAGAATATCGCGCGAAAATTTATAAAGAATTAGCAGAGCTCGGTATTGCTGTCATAGTCTGTCCTTCCGCCGCGCTTTCTATGCGACAACTTGATCAGTATCAAGCTCCGGTTCATAATTCCATAGCGAATGTGGGAGAGTTGCTCGAAGCGGGAGTGCTTGTTGGTCTTGGAATAGACAATATTGCGGATTTTTACGAGCCTTTTGTTGACGGTGACATGTGGACCGAAATGCGAATGCTTCAAGAGGCTTGCCGATATTATAATTTTGACGAATTGGTGAAAATTGCTTCCTTAAACGGCGCTAAAATACTTCAGTATAAATAATATGCTCCACTTACCTCACTTGCCATTTTACGATCCGGAAAAAACTTACGAAGAGAATTTTGAACATGGTCCGTTCGGAGTTTTTGCTGATGGAAAAATTTATAAAGACGCAGGCGAACCCCAATACGATTTCCTTGGGCAAAAAGTTTTCAGTCATTTCGGAATACCATCGGGACCGTTGATTAATGGCAATTTTGTGAAAGCGGCGCTTGATAAAGGCTTTGACATTGTCGAATATAAAGATACCAGAACTCACAAACGTCTTTGCAATCCTTTGCCCAACATTGTTCCTCTGGATATCAAAGGTGACTTAACTTTAGAAATGGCTCAAAAAGGCATAAAGCCGGCGAAATCTTACAAAGAACCGCTTTCCATTACAAATTCTTTTGGCGTTCCTTCAATGGATCCGGAATTTTGGCAGACTGATTTGCGTGAAGCCGTTTTGCGCGCGAAGAAAGGCCAAGTAGTCGTCGGGGGATTGCAAGGGACTCTTCCAAAAGATGGCGGTTTTGAAAATTATTTGAAAGATTTTATTTTGATAGCAAAAATGGTCAAAGAAACTGGAGTAAAAATCATTGAACTTAATTTGAGTTGTCCAAACGAGGGGATTGATAATCTGCTGTGTTTTGATGTCGAGCATTCAAGAAAAGTTGTTGAAGCTGTGAAAAAGGAAATTGGCGATATTCCCTTGATTGTCAAAATTTCTTATTTCTCCGACGAAAAACATTTAGAAAAGTTTGTCCGCGCGGTGGCGCCGTTTGTGCAAGCGATTTCCGCTATCAATACTATCGTCTCAAAAATTGTTGATGAAAATGGAAAACCGACCTTGAGTGGTGGAAGGCTAACAAGTGGAACTTGTGGAGCTTCAATAAAATGGGCAGGACTCGAAATGGTGAAAAAATTAAAAAAACTGCGAGAAAAACTAGGATATTCTTACACCATCGTCGGCGTCGGCGGGGTGATGAATGCTGATGATTTTTTTGAATACAGAAAAGCTGGCGCAGATGTCGTGATGTCCGCTACCGGAGTTATGTGGAATCCGTACCTTGCGAGAGAGATAAAAGAAAGGTTAAGATAAATTTATGAAGAATGAAAAAGAGACAATTGCAAAAATTTTATTAAACATTAAAGCTGTGCAAGTAAAAGTTAATCCGCCTTTTACTTGGAATACGGGTTTTCTCGCGCCTATTTATTGTGATAATCGTCTTTTGATTTCCTTTCCAAAAGAACGAGACTTGATTGTAAAAGGCTTAAAAGATTTAATTACAAAAAATAATTTACAATTTGATGTGATAGCTGGCACTGCAACTGCCGGTATTCCTTGGGCGTCATTTTTGGCTGTTGCCTTAGACAAACCAATGGTTTATGTCAGGTCGCATCCTAAAGATTATGGTGCCGCTAAACAAGTTGAAGGTTTCATGCATGTTGGCTCTCGTGTTTTGATTGTGGAAGATTTAATCTCTACCGGCAGAAGTTCTTTGACTTCTGTGATTGCTTGTCAAAAAGAATGTAATGCGCAGATAATGGGAGTGCTTGCAATTTTTGATTATCAAATGGAAAGAGCAAAACGATCTTTCTTAAATGCCAAAATTCCCTTGATAGCGCTTTGTGATTTTTCTACATTGGTTAAAGTTGCTGTGAGTGAAAATTATTTGACCGAGGAAGAAAAACGAAATTCTCTGTCTTGGGGCAAAGACCCTGAGGCTTGGCATAAAGCTCATGGTGGAAAAGAGATTTTAACTGTTAAAAAATGATTATC
>JAPLXU010000010.1 GCA_026395915.1 Candidatus Nomurabacteria bacterium
AAAGACATTGTGAGGATACACAGAGGCATCTCCACTTCTCTTTTAAGGAAAGTATTGAGTTCCATTTTCTTGGTTTCAACTATCGCTCCGAAAAATCGAAAACAAATTTAAAAAGCCACGGTTTATGTACCTTATGCCAAATCCTCCGACTCTATTGTGAAGTCTTTCTTGCAATTTTGACATTGTTTATTTTCTGGTTTCATAATTCAATTCACCTCACCCCTTGCTTTCCCCTCTCCTTTATAAGGAGAGGGGTTGGGGTGAGGTCTATGGACCTCTTTTATTTTACCACTATTTTGAATTCTTTCGGTAAAGGTGATTCCACTTTTATGATTTCACCTTTCAAATTCTTGAATTCTATAGACTTCGCGTGAAGCGCCAAGCGAGAAATGCCTTTCGGGTAAGGATTGTCTGGGTTATAAAGTGAATCACAAGCAATAGGATGATTCAAATATTTCATATGAACGCGGATCTGATGCGTCCTACCAGTCTTTGGATGAATCTCCAAATAAGTAAATTTTTCCCCCTCTCCTTTCAGGAGAGGGTTGGGTGAGATGGATTGAATTTCAGACCCCCTCCCAGCCTCCCCCTTAGCAAGGGGGAGGAGAATTCTTTTCAAAACTTTATACTCAGTGATAGCCTCGCGCATTTCGCCTCGCGCGCCGCGACCAGCAAGATGTCGACGAAAATCTTTCGGACTTCTGCCGATCGGTTTGTTTATTACTCCGCGATCATTTTTCACAGATCCGGAAACGATAGCGTGATAAGTTTTTTTTATCGTTCTATTTTGAAATTGCTGTTTCAAAAATTCATGAGCCTTTTTATTTTTCGCTAAAATCAAAACTCCGGAAGTTTCCTTGTCCAACCTGTGCACTATTTGCAGTTTTGGATATTTCTTTTTGAAAACATCAAGAATAGTTTCTTGATCAGGGCCTGCCCTGTACCGAGCTTGCTCTGGTGCGGGGTGCACCAAAATCCCCGACGGTTTGTCTATGACTAGAATGTTTTTATCTTCATATAAAACTTTAATTTTCATTTCTCTATAAAGATATCACATCTTGTCACCAATCGTTAATTCTTTAATTTTTTCTATCCATCCCATGATTGTTAGAAAAAGTTTGGTATCACAGACATAAATATCAAAAGTCCCAAATGGCAAAGTGCTTCTTTTTTGTAAACTGGCTGAACTTGGCTTTATGTACGTCTTATAAAATTGTTTTCGTGATATTCCCGCTATTTGTGACCAATATTTTTCTGTCTTTTCAACATCAGCATGCGTAAACGTATGGATATGTCCACGAAATTTCTCTTCAGGGACTTTGCAAATTTCTCTAAAAAATCTCATCATGATTTTTATCACCATTGGGTCGCTATTTGATAAACAAGCCACCCCTCTTCCTGCTTTTCTACCCTCGCCTAAATATAAAATAATTCCTATCAGCTTTAATTGTTCTAGGGAAATGTTAGTGAAATCTTTTTTTGCTTCGTCGATTACCACTCGTCTTTTTTTATTTTCATTAAAGAGACGATTCGTTCTTCTCCTTTCAATAGATTCCACACTCCTTCCTCTTTCAGATAAACCTTTCTTTTGTCCTTTCGTTAATACAATATCTCTAACCCACACACTCACACTTGATTTTGTAAGTCTTGCCTCTTTGACAATTTGATTTATCGAATAGCCTTTTTTGCGTAAAGCTCGCGCTTTTTCTCTTTCAATTAGTTTCATAAGTAGAGTATATCATTCTTGATATACAATTTACCAGTCTATTTATCCACATATTGAAATATATTCCCTTTTACTGTATAAATACAATATGCGCGGTTAGCTCAGTTGGTTAGAGCGACTGTTTTACACACAGTAGGCCGGGGGTCCGAATCCCTCACCGCGCACCGAGATTTTCTCAATAATTTGATAAAATATATTTTCGATGCCTAAAGCAGAAATTAGAACCCTTTTTTGTTTGGGGAAGGGTGATATACTTTATAAATGAAAGATCTTGAATATGCGCATATAACTCAAAAACAAAAAGTTGAAAGCAGACTTGCATTACAACGTGAGACATATCAGCAACAGTGTCTAGAAAAAATCAGAGAGGAAGTTAGCAAACAATTATCGATTCTATATAACAAAGAATTGGAACAACAAGCTGAATTAGAAAGAATGATAGTTAAAATGAAAGAAAGAAGTGGCAATGAAGAAAAAAAGCAAAAACTTGTTGATGAACAAAGGCGACGTGAAGAGTTATTGAAACCAGAAAATTCAGAAGCTTTTAAGCTATGGCAAATAGAAATGTATGAAAAGGAGTTTTTTCTTCGCAAAAAAGCTGGAATTGTTTATCTTTCAACTCTTAAAGAAATCCATGATTCTGGTCATGGTAGAACACCAGAAATTACAGGTGATATTGAGATGCAGGTTATGAATGATATAGAAATGACTTTTAATTTGTCTTCTAGCGGTGAAGCACTCAGATACGGTTCTCCAAACTGGGAACACACAAAGTTTCGGTTTCAACGTCCATCTGTTATTAATGGTTTGGGAAGTGTTTATAGTGGAAATGTATTTTTCTTTGTCACTCCAAACGGAGCTGAGGGGTTTAAAAGAGATGGGTTTGTATCATTCTCTGAGTGGTTAGATATCATTGAAAAAAAATTTAAGGAAAATGCGTTAGATTTTAGAAGAGAGAATAATATGTATTGAAAAATAAAAGATTTATTTGCAGTTTATTTTTTTTTGGAAAAACTGAGTCTTTGTAGTATATTGAAGGAAGTTATTTAAATAAGCTTGCCCCCGTAGTTCAATGGATAGAACGGAAGGTTTCTAACCTTTTGATGTAGGTCCGATTCCTACCGAGGGCACAAAAATAAAAAAGAAAAACTGCTTTTTGTTTTTTTATTTTGTGCCGACCGCAGTGATGTTTTGTGAACACACAAGACCACGAGGGGCGGGCTGCGAAAATTCCGAGCGACGGCGAGGAATTATTTGTAGCCACAAAAATTACGACGAGAAATCATTTGTAGCCACAAAAAATCACAGCGACGGGTCAATGACCGGCGCTGGAGAATTCAATATCTGGCTTGATTTGTCTTTTCGCTGAGAAAAATATTCCAAAACCTTGTCGATTTTTTCTTTCTTCACCGTTTCAATCTGAGAGTTGGCATCAGTCCCCGACGAAACAGTCTCTGACTCTTTATTGATTTTTTGAAAAGAGTAGTATCCAAAAAAACCTGACAAAATAATAATCAAGAACATAAAACCAACAGCCAATTTCCAATAAACGTTTATGTTTAGCCACAAACTTTCTTTTTGTTTTTTGAATTTCTTTTCTTTTTTAAAAAATTTTATTTGCATTGGACAGTTTATTTATTTTATAAAACTCAAAAGCTTTACCTGAAAAGTCACATTCCATTTGGAAACTCCTGACGCAGTTTCTTTTAGCATGCTCATTCCGTCAAACTCAAGCTCGTATGGAGAATTTTCCAAAAGCGTCAAAAATTTATAAAGACTGCTAAAAGTTCCAGACGCTTTCATGCCAACCAAGAGCCCAGTATTATCCGCCAAGATATCGACAGAAGTTATCTCCGCTTTGGCGCTGACCTTCGACGCCAAGCCTTCAATCGTGTCCAAAAACGGCACGACATCAGAACTTTTAGCAAAATGCGTTTCCAATTCTGCCCTTTCTTCTTCTATTATTTTGACAGAACTGTCAAACGTTCTTATCTCATCACGTCTAGATGCTTCGTTCTGCCATTTTTCTTCCCCTATTTGCGATTCTTTGTTGTTGTTATCTATAGCTCGATAAAAAAAAGAAAAAAGAAAACAAGAAAATATTAAAAATATTATGGATAGCAGAAACGGTATTTTTGGAAAGTTGCTTGGTATTTTCATATTATTTTACGCCGGACTTAGACTTAAACTAAATTGTATATCGGATCCTTTTACAAAATTTGAAATCGGCAGATCGACCTGTTTGAAATTAATGCTACTTTCAAGTGATTCGCGAAACAAAAGCAAGGTTTCACGAGAAGGCGCAGTTCCTTGAATGTTTATTTTATTATCTCCTTTTTTGTAAGAAATGCCGGTGATTTTGATGCCTAACACTTTTTTCAAAATAATCGCGTTTATTACTTTTTCTGAAACGGCAAATTTACTTTTCTCCGCATTTTCAACCAAACTTAATTTATCATTGAGATCTTTTACTACAGAAAGAGTCTGCTGATCGAGCAGGGGCACTGGTTCATTCTTTTGCGTTTCCAATTTTGCATTTACAATGTTGTCTTTCATAGAAGAAAGAAAATATGACGGCAAAATCGCAACAAAAGCAAATAGGAAAGAAACTCCTATGGTCACCAAAAATAAAACCGTGAGCCTATAGTAAAAACCTCTCCTCATTTCTTTTTTGTTTTTGTTTGGAATCAAATTAATCATAAATAAATAATCAAATCATCTATCACTTATATCTCCCAAGGCGAGCCCGAGCGAAGCTGCAAAAGAAAGTGCCTGCTTGAAATTTATTTCAGGAACATAATTTTCAGTATCTATTATGTTGACCCAAACGTTCGCCATTTCCACCGGAGTCTTCATACTAACAGAAAAATAATCGACCAACCCTATCAAATTGGAATCTCCCCCGCAAAGAATTATCTTTTCAATTGGCGGGTTGCTTCTGCCTTCCTCGTCTTTGTGCGTATGCCAATACAGAAAATGCTTTGCAACTTCATCGCGCAAGATGGAAACGCTGTTCAAAAGCACGGAAAATATTTCTCTGTTGGCAGTAGTATTGCGTTGGAGACCGTACTTCCGTTTCATTTTTTCCGCTTCTTCAAAACTCACTTTGAAATTTTTCATAATCATTTCATTCAACATCATTCCGCCCACATCGAGCGTAGAAGTAAACATCACTACTCCTCGAGAGACTATGAAAATACCAGTGCGTCTTTCTCCAAAATCCACAATCATGTAAGTCCCCATATTCCCTTTTTTGATAACCGCCCTCGAAATCGCTTGCGCTTCAAGCTCGAACGATTGGATTCTAATATTCGCATTCTTGAACACAGCGAGATAATCTTCAATCACATTTTTCGGAATGACCGCGACTTGAAGCTCCAAGCTTTGCGCGTCTTCTCCAAGCAATTCATAGTCAAAAATGGCGTCTTCCGCCGCCACTGGCACGTGCTCTTCGAGAACAAGTTCGATGCTTTCTCGAATGTTCACCAATCCTAATTTTTCTAAACGAAGCTTGAAAAGGTAGATTTGTTCTTCTGGTAAGGAAACACGCACAGATTTGATTCCAGATTGAGATCGAAGCTTCAGCAAAATTTCTTCTATGCGAACAGAGTTTTTAATCTTGCCAGATTCTATGATTCCGGCAGGTATGTTGATTTCTCCATGTCGGCCGATTCTAATGCCTGTTTTTGTATTTTTTAGTTCCATGAATTTCAACGAATCATCTCCGACATCCAAGCCGAAAGAAGGAGCAACAAAGAAAGAGGGAGCCGGAAAAAATCTGCTGAAAAATTTATTGAACGAATGAAGAAACATGTGAATATTATACCAATAATTCTTTGTATATGATAGAGGGTAATGTTATTTTGTTTTTGCTGTCCGAATTAATATGCATAAATGCTTGACATATAGAAGTAAATTCCCTAGTCTTGAGAAAGATTAACATTGCACTGCACCTAAAAAATTATGAAAAGCCCGCCACAGACTAGCCAACATCAAACTTGCGTCAGATATTCGCATGTCATCATTGACTATAGCGAGCCGAATGCAATGGCTCACGCCGTCAAAAACGCTGGGTTCGAAAAGGAAGAAAACGGTCTCGATTATGAAGAGATCCCCTTGCTCGGCTCTGGTAGAGTGGAGTACGAGCCTTTCGAAATCAGCCCTGGGAGACTGATACATCTCCATGAGTTCAATGAGGAACTCAAAAAACAGCACAGTGAATCCGGTTTTCCCGGATGTCCCGAACTTGCAAATCCGCTCATCGTCTTGCATTTTGCTCGCTTGACATCAAGCAGGTTCAGGATGGGACACCACCATCTTATCACGTATTTTTGGGACAAATTTGGAAATCTGTAGGGTCTAAACCTGAACGCAGAGGGGAAATACACCCTTCAGATCTACCAAACAGATCTCAACGCACTTTGGCGCGAAGGCGCCCACATTCTGGCTGTTGTCCGCGCGCTTCGGACTTCAAATACCACCTGAATCTTGCGCATCTTCACCTCCCTGCCATTAATTTGGCGGGGAAAATTTTTTTATTTAATTAATTTTTTGGTTCCTTTTGTCCAAATACCGCTGGAGTATGAGGGCGGCAGCGCTAGCGTCTATCCGTCCGGATTTTATCTGTTTTATTTTACTGTGCGCTTGTGACTGATTCAATCCTTTTTTACCGTTTGGAGATTTTCGAGCTTCCACCGACGTCAAAAATTCTTTTTGCTTGTGAATGGGCAATCTGAATTTCTCTTCGAGTTCTAAAATAAAAACTTCGATGCGAGCCGAAAGTGCGTTTAGCTTTCCGGAAAAATCCACCGACTCCCCTATCACTAGTTCATTGATGTTCTCTTTTTCAATAATCTCACCGAGATTTTTTAAAGCATCCTTATCATTTAAAATGATTTCTTTCGGAAAAGCCAAAACGCCATTTTCGTCCGAAATCGCCACACCGATTCTTTTTGTCCCATAATCAATGCCAAGAAATTTCATATTGAGATATTAGCACTTTGTAAATACTGAAGCCAGCAAAAACATTTTTGAATTGTCTGACTGGGGCGAGGGGCCCCAGAGAACCGAGGACCTTAAAAAATGTTTTTGCTGGTGAAAATATTTCTTTTTTGTTATAATGCTACACATGGAACAATATAATCAATTTATTACAAATACGAGTTTGCCACTTATTATTCTCGTCGCTATTTGGACTTTGTTTTGGAAAGGCTACGCGTTGTGGACAGCTTCAAAAAATGATCACAAAAAGTGGTTCATCGCCATCCTCATATTCAACACTGTCGGAATTTTAGAAATTATCTACATTTTCAAATTTGCAAAGAAAAGCTGGGCTGATGTGAAAGAAGTTATGACAATGAGCATATCATCCAAGAAATAAACTCAGTCTTGAGAAAAAACTCAAAATAGATATACTGAACTAGTAGCTAGAGACGGAGGCGTCGCATAGCGGTTTAGTGCACCGGTCCTGAAAACCGGAGTGCCGCAAGGCACCGTGAGTTCGAATCTCACCGCCTCCGCAAACAAAATAGGCTATAATAGTATTATGCAGAAAAAATTTGAAAAACTTCTAGATTTTGTGAGATTCATGCACGAGTTTAGAGAAATCGTTAGATATGAGGGTTCAAAACTCGGCAAAAAAGTTGAAACCGATTCCGAACATAGTTATCAAGTTGCAATGGTTGCTTGGTTTTTGATTGATGAGAATAATTTAAAATTGAACAAGGAACTTTGTTTAATGTATTCACTAACCCATGATCTAGTGGAAGTTTATGCTGGAGACACTTTTGCTTTTGATAAAAGAAGGTTACTCTCACAACATGAAAGAGAGAAAGGCGCATTAATAAAAATCAAAAAAAGATTTCCTTATTTTAATAATCTGATCAAAACAATAGAAAAATATGAAAAAAAAGAAGATGGGGAAAGTAAATTCGTCTATGCGATAGATAAAATAATTTCACCACTTCAAATATACATAGAGGAAGGAAAATTATGGCGTGAAAAGAAGGTTTCTTTTTTAGATTCGTTCGAAAACAAGGATAGAAAGATTGCTGTATCTTCGGATGTATATAAATACTGGCAAGAACTTTTGAAAGAATTCAGGAAAAATAAAAAGATGTTTTACAATTAGTTTAACTTGCAAGGACAGTCCTTTTAGTTCCCTTATCGTACCGAACAACCCGCAAAAGAAATAGCTACGTCTCGTTTGTCTTTCATGATAGAATATCGCTATGAATAAGACAAAGGTAATTATTTTAATAATTGTCTTTTTAATAACTGCATCATGGGGCTCTTTTAAACATTCTCTCGAAAGAGGAAGTGGCTGGATTGGAGGTCAAGTGAATTATTCATATAATTACGGCAAAGCTTATAATTGGGAAACTGGTTACGATTCTTTGCACGGTATTTTAAAAGGCAAATTCCCTGAAACGAAGTGCGGAAATCTATATTCAGATACTTTAGAATGGACGACGAGACAACCCACAGAAAGTAATATGTTCATTTCTTCTGAAAAATGTAAGACACTTATGGGGCTTGAAGAATTTGTAAATCGATACTCTAATAGGATTATCGTCGGAGAGTTAATAATGAAAAAAGGAGTGCCGGATGAAAAAACCCAGATAGAAATGTTTAATAAATGGAAAACTCAGGGGCTATTAAACGATATAAGATATAAAGAGGTAACCATATATGACTGGAAAAATATTGGAGATTTATTATATAGAATATTACTAATTCCTATTAGTATTACTCTGATATTGTGGCTCATATTAAAATATAGTACCCGTAAATGAATATACTTATCATAATCTTAATCGTCATTGTCACCTTCTTACTCGTAGAATTTTTCAGGTATCTTTTTGGATTTCATAGTTTTTTTAAGAAACAAAAAGATCGCTGGATAGGATTTGATCTAGATGGAACACTTGCTATCAATCCTCCGCATGGTAAATTCAACCCGAAGATAATAGGCAATCCTATCTCTCCCATGATTGAACTTCTGCAAAAATACATCAATGAAGGCAAGGAAGTGAAAATATTTACTGGACGCGTTTCGACAAACGGAACCATTCTTTCTGTTTATAATGCGATAATTACTCGATACTTTATTCAAAAGTGGTGCAAAAAGAATATAGGCAAAAAGATGGACATTGTTAGTACAAAAGATTTTAAAATGAAATTGTTGTATGACGATTCTGTGATACAAGTAAAAACCGACACAGGAGAAATTATATAATTCTCTTTACAAATAACTATCAAAATATATAGCGTGGCATGTATATCCACTAGGATTTTTTTGCAAATAATCCTGATGATATTATTTTCCGGGAATAAATTTCATTGAAATTGAATTGACACAATGGCGGATATCTTTTTCTGTTAATTTTTCTCCTGTAAATAAATGACCTAAATGTCCTCCGCATTTTGCGCAAGTTATCTCCGTACGCACGCCATCGGCATCGAGGCTCTTTTTTATTGCGCCGGGTATTTCATCATCAAAACTCGGCCAACCGCAGGTTGATTCAAATTTATCTTTGGAATTGTAGAGTGGGGCCCCGCATTGCCGACAAACATACACACCTGTTTCTTTATTGTTCACATACTCGCCCGCAAAAGGCGCTTCCGTTCCCTTGTCGATAATCACTCTTTTTTCTTCTGGTGTTAACTTATTCATTTCCATATTATAACCCATCTTACGAAATTAGAAATCTGCTATAATTACCAGTATGCGAAAGATTAGCCAGTTTATATATGTGAATATCGCAAAACCGATACTTTTTATGTTTCCAGCAGATGGCGTGCATGAATTTTTTCTCCGTTTTGGAAACAAATTGGGAAAACGCTCACTCGCGAGAAAATTTTTCAAAAAGATCTGGTCTTATGAAAATAAAATCTTGGAACAAAACATTTGCGGCATGGATTTCAAAAATCCTATTGGTCTTTCGGCCGGCTTTGATTATGATGGCGACCTCGTCGAACTTTTGCCGAGCCTCGGATTTGGTTTTAATTCAGTGGGGACTCTCACGCACGAACCATACGCGGGTAATCCGGCACCGATGCTCGCGAGATTGCCGAAATCGCATTCTCTTCTTGTCAATAAAGGTTTCAAAAACAAAGGGGTGAAAAAAGTTTTGGAAAACTTGGATCAGGGTCCGCGCGAGGCGCCGAGAGGAGTCAGCATAGGAGCGACAAACAAGCCATATCCTGACTTTGATTCTATGCTTAGAGATCTCGTTGACGGTTTTCGCGACGCGGAAAATTTTGATAACTTCGATTTTTATGAATTGAATATAAGCTGTCCGAATTTGCTGAATATAAATAATCTCAAAGAACGTATAGACTCCCCTCTTGGGCTCGGACAGACTCTTGGACTTTTGGAAGGGCTTAATTTGAAACGTCCGGTTTTTATAAAAATGCCATTGGAAAAAAGTTCGGAGGAAATTAAAATGCTTATGGACGTCGCAGATAATTTTTCCTTTATTAAAGGATTGATTTTTTCAAATCTCGCGAAAGACAGAACAAACAAAACTTTTGACGTTGAAGAAATCAAAAAAGCAGGCGCGGGAAACTTCAGCGGCAAACCTGTCGAAGAAAAATCAAACGCGATGCTTCATTACGCATACAAAACATATCACGAAAGATTTGTGCTTGTAGGAACCGGCGGAGTTTTCACCGCAGAAGACGCTTATAAAAAAATCCTTCTGGGCGCCTCTTTGGTGCAACTCATAACAGGCATGATATTCATGGGGCCAGAACAAATAGGGCTCATTAATAAAGAGCTCACAGTGTTACTAAAAAAGAACAGTTATCATAACATAAAAGAGGCAGTTGGGACTTTAGCTTAAAATCTTTCGTGGTATAATAAATTGGCATCTAACTAACATGCCTCCATTAAATCCAAACCAAACAGTGCCCAATGAACAAAATCAAGAAAAAACAAACTTGCCTCCTGTTCTGCCCTCTTCACCTCATCAACCATTTGATCTCAAAAATCATAAAAAATCAATAATAATTTCTATTTCTTCAATTATCTTAATCGGTATTTTAGTCTGGGCTGGTTTCAAAATAATTCCTTCTTTGAGCAAGTCACCTGATCTCTGTTCAACCTATTTCAAAGTTTGTGTTGAAAATAAAACAAACAAATGGAAAGTAGTATCTGACACTTTACACGATTTTGATTTGAGCAATGAAAGCGAAGACGTAATGATTTTTCTCATGTCTTCTCAAGGTATGGAATTCAAAGATACCGACGCTGGATTTACAACAGTTTCTCTTCTTGGACAAAATAAACAAGCATATAAAGATACAAAAAACGGTTTGACTCGTGTCATCACAGGCATAAATAATGACAAAGATTCTCTGATTATATTGTTGGCTTCAGAAAAAGACATCAGCATGGAAAAGACAAAAGAAATTATCAGTTTTATTAAATTAAAAACAACGAAATGAAAACTGAAAGAAAAAATCAAGTAAAGATATTGTGTACCTTAATTCTTTTCTTGGCTAGTGTTATGTTTTTAACTTCCTCGGTTTTTGCTCAGACGCAAGGGTATAAGAGAGATCCAAACTACAGGAGCCTTTCAGGCTCTGGTGATAATTCCGGCTCAAATTCTGGTTCAGGATCAGGGCAGACGACTGGCTCTGGTAGTAATTCTGGTTCAAATTCAACAGGAGGTTCAAGCGGTGGCGAAAGTGCCCTGCCACCAACAAGTCCGACTAGTCCAATCAATTATGGCAATACTCCAGCTCTAACTCCAATACAAATCGGCGAGCCACATCAGGTTTATCATCCCGATGTAAATTATAATAATTGGGCAAGTGAAGCTCAAAGTGCTTATCAAAAATACGGCGGTGAAGGTGCTCAATATGATAGCGCGATAAAAGCTTTGAATCAGAAATATTGGGATGGTGGTATGCCACTTCCTCCGGCTTCTTACTATACGACGGAGTATGGAACGCCAGAAACTGGCACACCAAATAATTCTGACACATATGCAAGCGATGCCACTATTTATGCTGAATATCAGGATAAATTGAAGACATACTTTGATGCAGAGCAGAAATGGCTTGATGCAACAGGTGAAGGTCCTGTGATTGAACTACCTCTTCAGAATCAAATGGGTATAGCCGATCAGGATGAGACGGATTTTTTTTATGCAAATAGAGCTGCTATAGAACGTTATCAGAGTGGCAAATCAAATCCAGTGCCAACTTCAAACGGAGGTCAAATCCAACCCACCCAACCCTCCGATCAACCCAACAATCAACCTCAACAACCCGACTCTGTCACCATCAAACAAGATACTCTAACCGAAAGCGACAATATAGCTCAAAGTCTAGGATTTCAACCGCTCGCAGTTGATTCCAGCGGTTCTGTTGGCGATATAAAAATATATGAGGTCGGTACTCTTCCACCTTTAGGTGATGGAGATGTCATTGTAACCGGCGCTCCGACAAAAGTTACCACAACCTCTAATGGCGTAGATTCCACAAAAACCATAGACACTTACTATGTCGTGAACAAATACGCTTTGCCTGATAATTACACTCTCCAAGCGATTATTGGCGGAGAAATCAATATCGGTGGAGAACAGAAAGGAGAGCTAACTGGAATTGGTATTCCGATCCTTGATGAAAACAATGTTTCTACTTATAAATTAATGATAGCAGGCGAAGCTTTAGCAAAAGATGCACAATATAGTGCAGATGGTATATTTAATTTTGATTTCAATAATTCTCCTTCTAACATATCTAAAAATATAATTATGGAATTATTTGATGCTCTTGCGACAACAGTGACTGGCAATGATGCTATTATGGGACATATCTCTACCACTATGAAAGAAAATGCTATTGATTTTGATGTCACACTTGCAAAATTTGGATATTTCGCTAGTGATTTGTCATCAGATAATCTTTCACAGGAACAGATAGAGAGAAGTATTTACGATTATGTAAATAATGAACTCAAGACACAAGATCCAACGGCTTCATCTATTTCAGTTAGTCATAATTTAGATCAAGCTGTGGCTTTAGGACAAGGAATCTGTAGAGACAAGGCGACTGCTTTGGAATATGGTTTGGAAGTAGCAGGCATATCTGCAGCTCGGGTTATTTCTGATAGCCATATTTTCGTGGCTGTCTTGAATACCGACGGTAGTGTAAATCATTATCTTGATCCTATGTACTACGAAACATACTTACCTTTACCTAGGACAAGTGTAAAGCCTAGTCAGATAATAAATAATAATTACGCAGGCAAACCTATTATTACTCCCAGATAATCTAAAAACTATTCTGAAATTTATTTCATGTGTAAAAAAATTAATTCGTCAGATATTGCTTTGATTCTTGCTAACTGTGTGCCCTTAGCAGGTGTATTATTTTTTAACTGGAGTCTGTTTTCCCTTTTAATAAGTTACTGGTTGGAAACAGGTGTTATCGGAATTTTTGTTTTTATAAAATCAATATATTTATATAAAGCAACATCAAAATCCATTTTTCTTATTAATGGATTTGTCGTTTTAAACATGTGTGGAGGATTTATGTTTGGTCATTTCATAGGAATAATGGCTCTATTTTCAGTAGTTCCTGGAGGGAACGGTTGGACGGGATTAAATTTATTCAATCAATCTTCAGTGCAGTTATTAACTATGTTAGTAACACTATCTATAAGTCATGGATATTCTTTCTTCTATAATTTTATTGGCAGAAATGAAAAAGCTTCAATCATAGAATTAATAAAGACAGAACCACTTGGCGGAAATAGCCCAAAGATTGGGAAAATAATTATGGGAGATTTTTTGATAAGAATTGTCCTTACTCAATTTACTGTAATCTTCGGAGGAATCATTTTAGTTCTAACAAAAACTCCAATTTATCTATCGGCAATTTTCATTATTATTAAGACAGTTATTGATTTATTTCTTCACAGAAAAAAACATGGATCGGAAATTACATAATCATGATAACAAGTCTTTCATCTAGTTTCAAAAAGAGTTATAATTAACTTGGTCAATTTTTGTTTATTTATTAGATGCAAATATAATTTTATGAAAAAAGTCTCAATCGTTTCTCTAGTTTTAATTTTTTGTCTCTTAGTTCTTCCTAATATAACCAAAGCAGAACAGACAAAAAACATACTTATTACTTTTGATGCTTCCGGTTCCATGGCTGATAAATTCGATGGAGTATCTAGAATTGATGCTGCTAAGACAGCGGTGAATAGCTTCTTGGGCGGTTTAGATAATTCGATTTTTGTTGGACTTCGTCCTTTTGCTTATATAAAAAAGGCAACAGAATCTGAAGCGTGCAAAGTAACTGCTTTAACACAATCTTTTACCACCAATCGTTCAATAATAGTATCACAAACAGCTTTACTCCAAGCCGTTGGCACCTATACTCCGCTGGCTTATACGCTTACTCAATCAAAATCTGATTTTTCTGTAGGAAATGATAATGTTCTTATCTTATTAACAGATGGAAAAGAAACTTGTGGGGGTGATCCAATAAAAGCCGCTGGTGATTTATTCAATTCAACTTTGAAAGTTAAGGTTTATGTTATTGGACTTGGTGTTGATAACGAAACAAAAACTCAACTTGAATCAATTGCTACAAGGGGAGGGGGACAATATTACGATGCGAAAGATAGCTCTTCTCTAGCTTCAAGTTTTCAAGCGATTCAAAATGTGGAAAGACCAATAAATAGAACAGAAATAGTGGGCGCTGTAGGTGGTGTGCCAACTAATGGTGGTAATGGTTTCACTGACGCAAAATTGATTTTTACAGGCGATGATTATAGATTGCAAAATAGTTTAGCCCCAGGTCAGTTCGCTTATTTTAAGGTTGAACCATGTATTTATTACCCTAGTAATCAAAAAGTTAAGATCTCTTTAAAAATTTTAGGTGACAGACTTGGCGTGAATTATAACTCTCAAAACAATGTCTTTGAGGAATCAAATCTTCACAGCTATAGGATTGAACTTTTTGACAAAAATTCTTTTCCAGTCGGCACTCCAATAGAAATAAGGGACGTTAATTTACTAAAACGAGATTTTATTACAGAAATTCCGACTGGTGGTTCTTGTAACGATTATTATCTTAAAATAGGGTCCAATGACTTTCCAATATCAAAATATGACCTTTTCACAATAGACATTGGGAGTCCTATAGTGGAAGCTACATCTCCTTCTACTGATACTGAAAAGCAGTCAAGCCCGTTAAATAGCAATTCACTCATTTATATTTTAATAGGGATTATTGTTATACTTCTCATTGTCGTTGGAATTGTCTTGTTCATCTTTTTAAAAAATAAAAAGACATCGAATAGCGTTATTAGTAATAATGTCAATAATGATAATCTACCCTCACAGAATCCACCTATAAAAAATATATGAAATTCACTTTACATAATTTAATCTTCTACCTATTCATTCTAGCAATAGCAGGATTTGTAATCTGGCAGATTTGGAATTTGATTAATGGATTTAGGAAGGGAAAAATTTATAATCTAAGCAGGAAACCTCTTTGGGGTGTTGATGAACAAGGGAAATACCATATAATAATGTTAGAAGATAAGACAAAATCTAAAGCAAGTTTTTCTGCAGCAGTAATTAGTTCGATTATGTTTTTGGTCATCTCTCTCGTTGTTTTGGCAATAAGTTTATTAGTTGTAATATTTCCGGTTTAATTAACTAAATTATGGAAAAATGTAAAAAAATAATAATCGTGGTAGCAGGTATCGTAATCATTATTGGTATTGCGGTGTTGACTTATATTAAATTTGTTCATAAGAGTGTGGCTGAAAATGAGTTTTCTGGCTGTTTTAGTGTTGGGGAGACTAATTTCCCTGGCGGTGGTGGTCTTATATATTTTTTTACCCCTTTTCCTATCAATAAGAATACGATTATCATCAAGGCAGTACTTGGCGAAGATGTGCTTATTGGGACGTCGGGTAATCTGGGGAATGGAATTTGGACAAAAAGTAGCAAAGGATTTAATCGCGGATGGGAATTTTTTGTCAGCGGTAACGCAAAAAATAAACTTACTGATAATGGTGGAATCGCTGAGCGTCTCAATACATACAGTTCTATGGGTGTATCTATTTCAAAACCAAAAATTGAACTTGACCGAGCGTCAGGTAGTCTCAATTTAACCGACTTCGACTCTGTCAAAAAAAGTCCTGTCGATTGTAAATAACTTCTTAATTAACTTTATTAAATAATAAAATTATCATGCAAAATCAAAGACCAGTGCCAATAGTAGTAGTTTGCGCCATATTAGCTGTATTTACATTAATTTCCTTGCCAAGTGCATTTTATGTATTCCAAGCGAAGGGTATGGGTATACTTTTTGGATTATATAATATCGTGGATATAGCGCTTAGCGTATTTTGTCTATATGGTTTGTGGAATATGAAAAAATGGAGCGTTATTCTTTACACAGTTTTGTTTGCCATCTCATTGATTGTCTCTCTCATGGGCGGAGGTTTTACATTTTTCGGAATTATTGTGCCAGTGATATTGTTAGTGGTTATGTATATGAATTATCAATTGATGGACTAAACTCGTTGCTCTAGAATTTGCTTTCCAAAAATTATTAGTAAGTGCTATAATTAGTGTATGGAAAAATTGGAGTGGACAGCTTTGGAGTACGAAGAGAAAGAGCGAAGCTCGGATTGGTTTTGGGCACTTGGCATTATCGTCGTCACCAGCTCCATCGCTTCAATAATTTACGACAATTATTTTTTCGCGGCGCTTCTTTTCTTGAGCGGGCTCTTGCTAGGTTTTTTTGCGATCAAAAAACCTGAAATTATTTCTTATGAGTTGAACAGCCAGGGGTTGAAAATCAGAAATCACCTCTTTCCTTATGAAAATATAAAGTCTTTCTGGGTGCAAATAGGCTCGTCCACTACGGGCAACATAGAAACAAAGCCTACCCTCTTTATAAAGTCAGAAAGAGCGTTCATACCCATCATTTCAATACCTATTGAAAATATTCTCGCTCATGAAATTCACTCCATTATGATTTCAAGAGACGTCGCGGAAGAAGAAATGAAAGAACACCCGTCTTCTAAAATAATGGAGTCGCTCGGATTCTAGGATAGACTTTTTTTGAAAAACTGTTAGTCTGAATAAGTTGCCCTCATAGTTCAATGGATAGAACGCGAGCTTGCGGAGTTTGCGATGTAGGTTCGATTCCTACTGAGGGCACAAATGTGAACAAAAAAAGTCTAATTTAGCTCATTTTTAAACAGAAAAAAAATGTTGGTATTTTATTAAATTTTTTTCTGTGTTTTAATGCTAAAAAACAGTTTATCCACTTTACATTAAGGGTCTATTTTCGTGTATAATGGCTCTCATGAACGCTGAGAAAAAAAATTACAAGAAAAATTATTTAAAATTTTTCTTGGCTATAATCCTATGCCTTCTCGCGCGATTTATTCCGTTTCGAGCGCCGAATGTCGAACCGATTTTTGCGACAATGATGCCGATGAGTCGCGCATATGGAGCCATGGCTGGTTTCTCATTTGCAGTCTTGAGTATTTTGCTTTATGATATGCTAACTCACACACTCGGAATGCAAACATTTTTCACAGCCGGAGCTTATGGCATACTCGGTTTATGGGCAGTGAAGTATTTTTCCGCCAAAGGCGGATCCGCCTCGGGTGGAGATAAAAATCAAGCAAACAAATGGAGTTATGTCCGTTTTGCAATCATAGGAACTTTGTTTTATGATGCTTTGACGGGGCTCACGGTTGGTCCGATTTTTTTCCACCAATCATTCCTCACGTCATTGGCCGGACAGATTCCCTTTACCCTCCTCCATCTCATAAGCAACATCGCTTTCGCTCTCGTCCTCTCCCCCGCTATCTACGATTTCTTAATTAAAAAACCGGAGAAGAAGAAAGAAAAAATTGCGCCGCTTATCAACATTCTTAATCCTAAAATAATTTAAACAACATGACCAAAAAAACCGAAAAAATTTTAAAAAGTGAATTGGCAAAAATAAAATCCATCCGCAGAAGAACCGGTGAAGTCGTTTCGTTCGATTTGGAGAGAGTCGTTCGAGCTATTTCAAAAGCTTTTGAAGTTTCGGGTGAGGGTGGAGAGACGGAGTCTGAAATGGTAGCCAACCGCGTTTTTAAAACTCTTCTTGGTTTGAGATCAGAATTGGTAAGCAAAAACAAAACTGCAAAATTCCTGCCGACAGTCGAGATAATCCAAGATTTTGTTGAAAAAGAATTAATGAACCAAGGTTTCACTGACACCGCTAAAAAATATATTCTCTATCGTAGCCGACGTTCAGAACTTCGAGCCGCTTTTGGGCCAGTGTCTGAAGCAGTCCGCACAGCTGTCGAAGAATCGAGTAAATATTTCTACAGTCCTTATTCGGAATACATCTTCTATCAGTTTTACTCTAGGTGGGTCCCAGAATTGGGTCGTCGAGAGACTTGGATAGAGACAATTGACCGTTATATGGCCTACATGAAAGAGAATTTGGGAGACAAGCTATCTGCGAAGGAATATGAGGAAGTCCGACAGGCAATACTTAATCAAGATATATGTCCTTCGATGCGTCTCCTCTGGTCTGCTGGAAAGGCTTGCCGAAATTCTAATGTCTGGGCATACAATTGTTCCTATGTCGCTCCGACTTGTTTTCAAGATCTTGGAGAAATAATGTACATCTCAATGTGTGGCGCAGGACTTGGTTTTGCAGTTGAATGGGAGAACGTTCAAAAATTTCCACAAATAAAAAAACAAACTGGGGAGAAACCAACTGTTCATGTTGTCGCTGACAGCAAAGAAGGCTGGGCAGATGCTTTTGTCCTCGGTCTTTCAACTTGGTTTGACGGCAAAGATGTAAAATTTGACTACTCGCTCGTAAGACCAGCCGGAGCGCGTTTGGAAGTAGCAGGTGGCAGAGCTTCGGGGCCACAACCGCTTATGGATCTGATGGAATTCGCCAGAAGAAAAATTCTAAGCAAGCAAGGCAGACGTCTTTCAAACTTGGATATGCACGATGTCATCTGCCAGATAGGAATGATCGTGGTAGCCGGCGGAGTGAGAAGAAGCGCGCTCATTTCCCTCTCTGAGTTGGAAGATGCGGAAATGCGTGACGCGAAAAAAGGACAATTCTATCTGACCGAAGGCCAACGTTCTATGGCAAATAATTCTGCAGTCTACAACGGCAAGCCGTCAGCCGAAGAATTTCTGGATGAATGGACAGCTCTCGTTAAATCCAAGTCTGGCGAGCGCGGAATTTTCAACAGAGGAGGGCTAGAAAAACAATTACCGGCTCGCAGATGGGAAGCAATCAAAAATGAAAGACAAATTGGGCTTAATCCTTGTGGAGAAATTTACCTACGTTCAAAACAATTCTGCAACTTGACCAGCATCGTGATTCGTCCGAAAGACACAGTGGAAACTTTGAAAAGAAAAATGGAATTGGCGACTTTGCTCGGAACCTATCAATCAACTTTGACCAACTTCGGCTATCTATCAAAGAAATGGAAAGAGAATTGTGAAGCGGAAAGATTGCTCGGCGTTTCTCTCACCGGTTATTATGACAATCCAGTTATCCGAAACGATAAAGTTCTGGAAACCTTGAGGAAAGACTCAATCGAAACAAACAAGAAATATGCTAAGCGTTTTGGCATCAATCCTTCCACTGCCATAACTTGCGTGAAGCCTCACGGCAATTCCGGTCAGCTCCTTGGCGTCGGTTCCGGTATGCATCCTTGGTATGCTCCATATTTTATTCGCCGAGTCCGCATTTCCCACACAGACACATTGCTCCGAATGGCTCGCGATCAAGGAGTGCCTTGTCTGCCGGAAGTCGGCCAATCTGAATCGACAGCTACTACTTTTGTTCTAGAGTTCCCAGTCAAAGCGCCAGAAGGAGCTATCTTCAAAGATGAAGTTTCTGCTCTGGATTTGATGAAAGAATGGAAGAGACTGAAAGAGCACTTCGTAGAACACAATCCTTCGGCGACGATTTATGTCGGTCCTGATGAATGGCTCGCTGTCGGAAACTTTGTTTATGAAAATTGGGATTACATCGGAGGCATGTCTTTCCTTCCTCGCTCGGAACACGTCTACCAACTCGCACCTTACGAAGCCATCACCAAAGAAGAATACGAGAAGCGTTCGAAGTCTATCGGCAAAATTGATTTCTCAAAACTCTCTCAATACGAAGCCGCAGACAACACCACCGGCGCAAAAGAATTCGCCTGCGTATCCGGGGTCTGTGAAGTATAATTTACAAAACTCTTTATACAGAACTCATAAAATATCAACTTTTTTTCGGTACAGATTTTTTGAAGCTTAAAAAATCCTGAAGTTTGCTCGCCGTCGCTCGCAAAACCCCTTCAAAAAGTTATATTTTATGAGTTCTGTTGTTGTGATATAATTCTAGCTATGTTATACACAAGAAAAGGCGACACTGGGACAACAAAAACTTTCGGTTGCGACCAGAGAATATCAAAAAGCTCTTCTATCGCTGAGGCTCTGGGCTCGCTCGATGAGATAAATTCTTTTCTTGGTTTAATAAAAGTCAAAGCAAGCAATATTGTATTCGCCCTCCCCGCTAGCAAAATCATGGCTTCCGAAACTATCGACCGCATTCAGCAAGATCTTTTTATAATCCAAGCCGAACTTGCCGGCGCGAAAAAAACTATCACTCAGGAAAAAGTTAAATATCTAGAAGAAATTATTGACGGCATCGAAAAAACTCTGCCACCGATTAAAACATTTTTTGTTTCTGGCGGAGTAGAACTCGCTACCCTATCCGACATAGCTCGCACGATAGCTCGTCGAGCCGAAAGACGAGTAGTCGAAGTTATAGACGAAGGCAAAATAAAAGTTGGAAAAGAAACTTTAGCATACTTGAACCGCCTCTCGAGCGTTCTCTACGCTTTCGCTCGCATGTTCAATCATCAAGTCTCAATAAAAGAAGAAGCTCCGGAATATAAATAGAGATGCCCCGGAGACCTGCGGTCTCCGGGGCACTATGTGATTGACTCATGAAGTCGCGTACTTCAACGGGCGGAGATGGTACCGCCAA